>CALUXS010000001.1 GCA_944324805.1 uncultured Acholeplasmatales bacterium
TCGATAAATTGAAATTTAACTGTCAACAACGTATAAAACTCTATCAAGAACTTTTAGATAAGAAAATGGATGAGTATTTTGGCTAAGGAAGGAGGAATAGATTATGCCAATGAGTGAGAAAGAAACTAGATTAAAACTCATAGACCCTAAACTAAGAAGAGCAGGGTGGGATGTTTTAACTGATAAAAATATAATCGAAAAAAGTAAGGCATGCATTGAAACTCCAGTAGTTGGAATGCCTAAGACAACTGAAAACTTAACTGGTAATGGCTTTGTTGATTATGTCCTTTTTGGTGATGATGGTAAACCACTAGCGTTAATTGAAGCTAAAAAGTCAGTAGTTAATGAAGAACAAGGTAAAGTTCAAGCATGTTTATATGCTGATTGTTTAGAAAAGAAATATGGTGTAAGACCTGTAATCTATTATACAAATGGCTATGAAATTAAAATTATAGATGGTCTATATCCTCCTAGAACTGTCTTTGGTTTTCATAAAAAGGATGAATTGGAATATATAATTCAAAAACGTAATTTTAAACTTGATGATACTTGTCCTAGAGCAGAAATATGTGATAGATACTACCAAAAAGATGCAATTGAGGAAGTAATTAAACATTTTAAAACTCGTCACTCTAGATCTCTTATTGTCTTGGCTACAGGAACTGGAAAAACTAGAGTTTCATGTGCAATTAGCGACATTTTCTTAAGAAATAACTATGTTAAGAGAATTTTATTTTTAGCCGATAGAAAGAATCTAGTTAAGCAAGCTAAAGAGGAGACCTTTGAGAAGTTCTTACCTGATACTTCAATGATGGTAATAGTAGAAGGACAAAAAGAAGGTGATGAAAGTAAAGCTAGAATAGTGTTTTCGACTTACCAATCTATGCTTTCAATTATAAAAGATACTTCAACTTGTCCTTATGGAATTGGTCACTTTGATTTAATTATCGTAGATGAAGCTCATAGAAGTTTATTTAATAAATATGCTGAAATATTTGAGTACTTTGATGCTTTAATGATTGGCTTAACTGCTACTCCTCGTAATGATATTCATAAATCTACTTACAAAGTCTTTAATTTAGATAGTGAAATGCCTAACTATGAATATGATCTAGTTAAGGGCGTTAAAGATGGCTATTTAACTTATTATAGAGCTTTAGATAGAACGCCTGACATTTTAAAAGATGGTGTAACTTATGCAGATTTAAGTCCAGAAGAACAAGAAGAATATGAAGATAAATTTGCAGATGATGAAGGTAATATTCCTGAAAAGATAGAAGGTAAAAAATTTTATAGCATTATTACTAATAAAGATACTATTCGTACAGTTCTTCAAGATTTAATGGAAGAAGGTCTAAAAGTTAATAATGGCGATGAGTTAGGTAAAACTATCATTTTTGCTAGAGATCATAACCACGCTTTAATGATTCAAGAAGAGTTTAGAAATTTATATCCAAACTTATGTAGTCCGACTGGTCAAAATGGTGTTGATTACATTGTAGTTATTGATAATAAAATTAAATATAACGAACATTTACAAAGAGAGTTTAAAGAAAAGCAAAAGATAAGAATTGTTGTATCAGTAGATATGATGGATACAGGTGTTGATATTCCTGAAGTTGTGAATCTCGTTTTCTTTAAGAAAGTCTTATCAAAGATTAAGTTCTGGCAAATGATAGGTAGAGGAACTAGACTTTGTGACAATCTAAAAGTTATATCTCCATCTAAGTCTTACTTTGAAAGAGTGACAAATGACAAAGAAAGGCAACTTTATAATAGTAAACAGGGATTCTTAATCTTTGATATTTGTAATGTATTCCCATACTTTAAACAAAATCCTGAGGGAAGAACTGATAGAGCAGATGCTTCACTTTCTTTATACCAAAAGATATTTGTTGAAAAGGTGGCTTTATATAGAGTTATGCTAAGTAATTATGGAAAACTCGCTATTGAGGATAAGAAGTATTTTGAAGAACTTAGAGACTCTTTAATGGCTGAAGTCAAAGGTATGAACCAAAATTATATCGGAGTTCAAAAAGCCTTAAAGTACGTTCATAAATATTCTAAGTTATCTAATTGGGCTAACTTTACTCAAACTGAGTTTGCTGAAGTTAAAAAGTATCTAGCTCCTAACATTAGTGGAGAGATTGATTTAGAGAGTGCTAGAACTTTCGATTATTTATGTTATCGCTTTGCATCTACTAGATTCTATTCAAGTAATGACTTTAAGAAAGTCGCTCAAACAATATATAAGATTGGTTTTTACTTGATTAATATCAAAGGTCATATTCATGAAGTATCTCAACATAAGCCAACTCTTGAATACATAACAAGTGAAGACTTTATGAATAACTCAACTATAACTAGAGTAGATGAAGTTAGAGAAGAAATTAGAGAATTAATTAGATTTATTGACCCTACAGCATTTGACCCTCTTATTACTGATTTCAAAGACAAGATTAGTTCTTTTGATGATGCGGATGAAACCCCTGTAGATTTAACTATCTCAATAGATGATTTCAAAACTTTAGAAGAAAAAGTGAAGTTTTACATAGAAAATCATCCCGAAGAGCCACTTGTTAAAGAAGTAGTTATGATGGTTAAACCTACTGAAGACGCAATTAATAAGTTTAAAAATGAAGTTATTAAAATCGCTAAATCAGCTGATGAATATAATTCAGTCTTTTCAGAGGACAATTCATTAGTGGTGTTTATTAGAAAAAGTGTACCATTCAATCCAGAAGCTAAAAATGAATTCTTAAATCACCTTAAGGAACTAGGATTTAATGATGAACAAGTAACATACGCCAATGAGTTATTAGTTTTCATTTCTCAAAATGGTCAATTTTCTAGACAAGACTTATTAAGAGATGAACTTAATTTTGGTGGGATATTTAATAGCATTCAAATTCAAAAATTACTTAAAGAAATTGAATCAAGACTCTAGTAATCATTATCGTTGAAGAAAATCACAAAATTGATTTAGAAAAGTGACTATTAGATACGGGAAGAAGTTTAGATTACGGAAGAAAAAACAGGTTATATTTAATTTTGTACAATCCTAGTTTAGAAGGTTGGGTTAAAATTGGCTATGCTGATAATGTAGAAAAAAGAGTTCAGCAATTAAATAGCCACGAAACTACCACTTATGCTTTTAGAATTTATGCTACTTATGAGGCTCATGAACGATTACAAGATAAGTCTCTTCATAAATTAATAGATCAATTAGACTCTACATTTGTCAATCACGGATTAATTTTGTACAAAATCATGGTCAATTTATGTACATTTTATATCCGTGATTGACGGGGGGGTGCAAAGTTGGTATAAGGGTTGCATCTCGTAAATAGGGGTCGCAAGGGCATCACAATGGGTCTTTCTAGCCAGTTTTGATTTTGTGTTTTTTCTGGGTAAGAAAATACTTGAAATAAAGAAAAATGACGCTATACTTGAATTTTTATGAATTTGAGTCTAGCGTCTTTTTTTGTATAAAAAATTAAATTAAAAATAAATGGTAATTAGAAATAATTAGTTTTTAAATAGACATTTAGCTAATTTTATGTTATATAATTGTTAGTAAATATAGCAAGTGAATAATTATGTTTTATAGTCTATTAAAATTCAAGCGAAAAGGGAAGAAAAATGGATAAAAATAAAGGAAAAAAGTTCAATGAAAAATTGATGAATAATAAAGATATGCCAAAAATAGTTACTTTAGACCAGCAAGCATCTAGAAAATGGGGTGGAAGTAAAATGGTCATTGCTCCCCCATTAGATTATGACGAAATTATAAAAAAAATACCAAAAGGAAAAATAATTACTATAGATTTAATTATAAAAAGTATAGCTAAAAAATATAACGCAGATATAACTTGTCCTTTGACATGTGGAATTTTTATAAATATAGTTGCGTGGGCTAGTTATGAGAGAACTGATAATATTACTCCTTTTTGGCGCGTGCTAAAAACAAATGGCGAATTGAATGAAAAATTTCCGGAGTCTATTTTATTGCAAAAAAGGCAATTAGAATTAGAAGGACACATTGTTTATACTAAAGGAAAAAAGAAACTTAAATATTATGTAAAAGATTTTGAAAAATGTATATTTGATTTAGATTGAAAAATATGAGGTGCAAAATGAACGTTAAAGTTGATATTTCTAATGTAATTTTAGAAACTCCTAATTTAATTTTAAGACCTTTTAAACAAGAAGATCTTAATGATTTTTATGAGTATGCAAGTGTTCCTGGTGTAGGAGAAATGGCAGGCTGGCCACATCATAAAAATATCGAGATTACAAAAATAATCCTAGAAGAATTTATTATGAATAAAAACCAATTTGCCCTTGTATACAAAAATAATAATAAGGTCATTGGTTCATTAGGTATTGAGGAATATCCACTAGAAATTTATAAACAATTTTCAAGAAAAAGAGTTAGAGAAATCGGGTATGTTCTAAGCTATGATTATTGGCATAAAGGATTAATGAGTGAGGCTGTTTCAAGAGTAATAGAATATTTATTCACTGAATTAAAATTGGATTTTATAACTGTTAGTCACTTTGTAGAAAACTCTAGGAGTGAAAGAGTAATAAAAAGAAATGGATTTTCTTATTTTTGTGATGCTCCGTATAAAGATACTGATAAACTTTGTAAATATTATTATAAACATAATCCAAATCGTATGAATATGCTAGAAGTATGTTGTGGTTCATATGAGGATGCATTAGAAGCATATAAGGCAGGTGCAAAAAGAATTGAACTTAATAGTGCCTTATATTTAGGAGGCTTATCACCTAATGGTGCAATAGTTAAACTATTAAAAGAAAAAACAAACTTAAATATTGTCTCAATGGTTAGACCAAGAGGAACAGGTTTTTGCTATACAGAAGCAGAAATTATAGAAATGTTTGAGGTGGCAAAAAATCTTTTAGATTCAGGTACAGATGCTATCGCTTTTGGCTTTTTAACAAAGAATAGTGAAATTGATTCGGAAAATACTAAAAAAATGGTTGATTTAATTCATTCTTATGGCAAAAAGGCAGTTTTTCATCGAGCTATTGATGTGGTTAGTGATTATTATAGTAGCGTTGAAATGCTTTGTAGACTTGGAGTTGATAGAATTTTGACAAGTGGCATGGCGAACAAGGCAGTAGAAGGTTTAGATGTTTTAGCATCATTATATAAAAAATTTGGTGCTTCAATTGAAATTGTAGCTGCAAGCGGAGTGAACGAAAATAATGTGAATGATATTTTAGCTACCGGTATATACCAAATTCATAGTTCTTGTAAGGGTTTTAAAAAAGATACTACTAGTACTAATAATGGTGTTTCTTACAACTATTTAGATGATGAAAAATATGAAGTTGTTTCTAAAGATAAAGTAGAAGCAATATTAAATAAGTTATAAAAAAGAGGCTTTAGGTTTACTCACCTAGAGCCTCTTTTTCGGAATCGATTCAGAAGATAACAAAACAAATAATCATGCAGCTTTTTTCCAACTAAAAATTTTATACTACCCAAATTTTATCTTACTGAATCTTTTAGTTACCTCTTTGATAAGCATAACATTGAAAAATTAACTAAACAACTTATCTAAGATAACTTCCTTTTATATACTTACATAGCTTTAATCCTAATCGTTATTTATTTGACTAAGTTCAATCCTCCTTTACTCTTTATAATTTCTCAACTAATATTCAAGCTTCGAAAAATTGTTAATTTGTCTTTTTTTGGAGTCAATTTTTATTTCCTCTTTTATAACTTTCAGATTAACTTTCTATGTAATACCCTTTGTTCACCTTCATTATAGCACATATGTAAGCGCTGTCAAGAGTATTTGTTTAAAAAAATAAAAAAAATATTGCTTTTTTTTACTGAATGGAATAATATTTTATACAGGAGGAATTATTATGAATTATATTGAAGATATTTTGGAAAAATTACAAACTAAATACGCTAATGAACCTGAATTTCTACAGGCTGTTAAAGAGGTTCTTGCTTCATTAAAGGATGTTATTTCAAAAAACGAAGAATTATATAGAAAAAATGCTATTTTAGAACGATTGGTAAGTCCAGATAGAATTATAAGTTTTAGAGTTCCTTGGTATGATGATTGTGGTAATTTAAATATAAATATGGGATATAGGATTCAGTGGAACAATGCAATTGGTCCTTACAAGGGTGGTTTACGATTACATCCTACTGTTAATCAAAGCATATTAAAATTTTTGGCATTCGAGCAAACTTTTAAGAATTCCTTAACTGGTCTTCCTATAGGTGGTGGAAAAGGAGGAAGTGATTTTGAACCAAAAGGAAAAAGCGATCGTGAGATAATGGCATTTTGTCAAAGTTTTATGCTAGAACTTTATAAATATATTGGACCAAATGTTGATGTTCCTGCTGGTGACATAGGAGTTGGGGCACGTGAAATTGGATATTTGTACGGACAATATAAAAGAATTACTAATTCATACGAAGGTGTTCTAACAGGAAAAGGATTAACATATGGAGGTTCTTTGATTCGTAAAGAGGCTACAGGTTATGGATTATTGTATATAACTGATAAAATGTTGAAATCAAATGGACTATCATTAAAAGATAAGACAATTTGTGTTAGTGGAGCAGGAAATGTAGCTATCTATGCTATTGAAAAGGCAATTGAATTGGGAGCAAAAGTTGTAACATGTTCTGATTCAACAGGATGGATATATGATCCTGATGGGATTGATTTAGAATTACTTAAAAATGTAAAAGAAGTAAAAAGAGCACGCCTAACTGAATATGCAAAGATTAGAGAAAATTCAGTATATCATGAAGGAAAAGGCGTTTGGAGCGTAAAATGTGATATTGCATTACCTTGTGCCACACAAAATGAACTACTACTTGATGATGCTAAAATGTTAGTTGCAAATGGTTGTCTTGCAGTTTGTGAGGGTGCGAATATGCCAACTAGTTTAGAGGCTACTAAGTATTTGCAGGAAAACAATGTATTATTCATACCTGGTAAGGCTGCAAACGCAGGTGGAGTTGCTACAAGTGCGTTAGAAATGTCTCAAAATAGCCTTAGATTGAGTTGGACAAAAGAAGAAGTAGATGAGCGTTTGAAAACTATTATGGAAAATATATTTATTCAAATAGAAAATGCTTGTCAAGAATATAATCTCGGTAAAAACTATGTGTCTGGAGCAAATACCGCAGCATTTTTAAAGGTTGTTGATGCAATGATTTCTCAGGGTGTTTAAAAATTTAAGCAAATCTCTAATGTTTTTGAACTGATTATGCTATAATAAGGACACAAGGAGGATATTGAAATGAGTGTATTACATTTAACTAGTAAAGATTTTGATAAAGTTGTTAATGAAAATGGTAAGGTATTAGTAGATTTTTGGGCACCTTGGTGTGGACCATGTCGCATGTTAGGACCAGTTATTGAAGAAGTTGCTGAAGAGGTTAAAAATGCTGTAGTTGCTAAGGTAAATGTTGATGAAGAAGGAGACTTAGCAGCAAGATTCGGTGTTCAAAGTATACCTACTATTTTAGTGTTTGAGAATGGTAAACTTGTTAAACAAACTGTTGGATACCAACCAAAAGCTAATATTTTAAATCTTTTAAAGTAATTAATTTATTAAAATGCGCTTCTATTATAAACAAATAATAAATTGTTATAGACAATAATTATTTTGCTTATATTTAGAAGTGCTTTTTTTATGAAAAAAATAGGAAAATAGGTGAAGCAAGGATGAATCTAATTTTAAGAGCAATGAAAAAGAATCACGAGTTATT
Organism: uncultured Acholeplasmatales bacterium; assembly: GCA_944324805.1. Taxonomy (GTDB): domain Bacteria; phylum Bacillota_I; class Bacilli_A; order Acholeplasmatales; family Anaeroplasmataceae; genus CALUXS01. The sequence goes on from CALUXS010000001.1 coordinate 7,784, forward strand.
ATATTTACCAATGATTTGCTTTACATTGTTTGTTTTAAGTTTTCTTTTTGAAAGTATCAATGATGTTTTATCAGGATATGTAAAAATTATGTTACATCCATCAATTCTATTAACAGATTATTTTGCTGTTGGTGGCATAGGTGGGACACTTTTAAATGCCGCTACAATAATGTTATTTAATTTATTGTTGCTAAAATTTATGAAAGTTAAATTTACAGGATCAATATATGCTGGTATATTAATAATTACAGGCTTTTCTTTTTTTGGGAAAAATATAATAAATACAATACCAATTTATATTGGAGTATATCTTTATTTGTTATTTAAAAAAGAAAAGGTTGAAAAATATATTTCAGTGTTGTTATTTTCTTCAGGGATTTCACCTCTAGTCAGTTATGCAATGTTTGGAACAAATTTAGAATATTATATTAGTATTCCCTTTGGAATTGTTTCAGGAATTGTTGCTGGGCTTATATTGCCTAGTTTACTAGATAAAACTAAGAATTTTAGTGGTGCTTGCAATTTATACAATACTGGCTTTGCCTTAGGAATAATATCAGTATTTTTTTATAGCATTTTTAGATTATTGAACTTAGAAGTAAATACTAATCTAGTATTAGATAACACTCATAAAAATTTTTTAATAGCATTATTGCTAACTATTTCTTTAGTTTATATAGTTGGATCAATTATTGCTGAACCAAGTTTATTTAAAAAATATAATATGCTACTAAAAGAAGAGGGAACACTTGGCAGTGATTTTTTAGACAAATATGGAGCAAATTTAGTAATGTTTAATTTTGGAACCTTAGCATTGTTAGCAACAGGATTAGTTTTTTTTATACCAACTATTCCTATGGATGGAATAATATTTGGAACTATCATTGCAAGTTTGGGTTTTAGTTCTTATGGATTACAATTGAGAAATTTGATTCCGGTGTGGTTAGGAGCAATTGTTTATATGGCAATATCAAACAATATGTTTAATAGTATTTCCATAGTTATGTCGTTTTTCTTTGTGAGTTGTCTTTCACCAATTACAGGAAAGTATAGCATAATTGCGGGTTTTTTAGCAGGATTTTTACATTTGATGATTATTCCTTTACTACTTGATTTTCAAGGCGGATTTGATCTATATAATAATGGTTTTTGTGCAGGATTTGTTGCATTTTTTTTAAGTGCTATTTTTGATTCAATAAATAATTTTATCATGCTAAGAAAAGAAAAAAGAACAAGTGATTAAACTTGTTCTTTTATATAAAAAATAGCATAGCAATTTGGACCTACATGCGTTCCGATAGCTGTTCCAACGTGAATTTCATTTCCTTCAATTTCTAGTTTAGATTTTAGTGAAAGCATCCTTTCTTTATTCATAGTGTACCCAAAATACACATTGTAATTATAGTCAATAGGATTGTTCTTAATATATTTTTTAATTGAATCAAATGCTCTTGTAATTCCTATAGCTTTTCCAATCGGTTCTACTTCACCATTTTCTACAGTTATTACAGGTTTCATATTTAAGATACTTCCTAGTATTAGTTTTCCTTTTGAAAGACGTCCACCTTTATGTAGATATTCTAATGTGTCTAATCCTGCTAAAATAGTTATCCTACTTTTTAATTCTTCTAACTTTTTAACAATTTCTAAAGTAGAAGAAGTACCTTTTAATTTCAAAAGTTCATCTAGGAGTATTCGTATTCCTGCAGATACAGATAAACTATCTATTATGTATATTTTTTCATAATCTACAATATCTTTAGCCATCATTGCACTTCGAATTGTACCACTTAGTTTTGAGGAGATTAAAAGACAAATTACATCTTCGTTATTATCTTTAGCCTTTTGGAAAATTTCTATAAAAACTTGTGGGGATGGTTGAGATGTTTTTGGGAATACATTTTGCTCAACAAGCATAGTGTAGAAATTATCCTTGCTAATTTCTATACCATCTAAATATTCTTTTTCATTCATAAGCAATGTCATAGGGACATAATTAATCTTTAAATCATTAGCTTCGTTATACTCAAGATCTGAGCAGCTGTCTATTACAATTTGCATACTATACCTCCTGTATTCGCCTAATTATATCGAAAAATGATATAAATGTAAAGCATAAATTACAAAAGCCGTGAAAATATGAATTTATTCCCACTCTGATCTAATAGTAAAGTTAGAAGGTAAATTATAAATCTCTTTCTTTAAAAACAATGGATAAAAATATTTATTTTTTAAACTATCAAAAGTAATCCATTCAAAAATATGTTTATTATTATTTTCTTCTATAGATAATATTTCTCCCCTAGATTTTAGATCTGTTTTTTCAACATCTATTAGAAAGTATAGACATAATTCGTGAAAACCTTCGTTACTAACATCTTCCTTGAAAAAAGCTTGATTAAGCCAGAGTGGCCTAATAATATTTGGTTTAATTTTTAATTCTTCGTTTATTTCTCTTATAATTGCATGTTCAGCAGTCTCATTCATTTTCACACGTCCCCCAGGTAAGTAATAATATGGAGAACGATTATCCTTCATTGCTAATATTTTATTGTTATCTATTATAATTGCACATACACGATAATTAAATTTACCTTCTGTAGTTTTGAATGAAATATCCATTTTTTCACCTCATATATATTTGATAAGTAATATTTAAATTTCAACAAGAAAAAAGTCTAATACAAATGTATTAGGCTAATTAATCTATATGGTGCCGTAAATAGGATTCGAACCTACGACCTACGCTTTACGAGAGCGTTGCACTACCAGCTGTGCTATTACGGCGTTTAGCAAATTATAGCACTTGTTTGTATCTTTTTCAACCTAGTTAATTTTATAAAAATATAGTATAATACGTTAGAAGGAGTTGTAATATTAATGAAACAATTTTTAAAGGATTTTGGAAAATTTATTTCAAAGGGAAACATAATAGATTTGGCTATAGGTCTAATAATAGGAGCTGCGTTTAATGCTATTGTACAAAGTTTAGTCAATGATATAATAATGCCACTTTTTAGTGCGATTGTTAAAAGTGATATAGCAAGCTTAAAAGTAATTTTAGTTCCTGAAGTTTTAGACGAAAGTGGAGCAGTAATAAAAAAGGCGGTAACTTTGAATTATGGTAATTTTATTCAAGTTATAGTAAACTTCTTAGTTATCTCTCTTTCAATATTTGTAGCTTTAAGGGTTATGATGAAGGTTAGAGCTAAAATGGCAAAAGTAGAAGAACTTGCAAAAGCTAAAATTGCTGAATTAAAGAAAAAAGATGAAAATAATAATTCAGAAAGTAAAAAAATATAAAAAGAACTTGGAAAAACCAAGTTCTTTTTTTTTATAATTGTGAAGAAGTTAAAAGTTTTTTCCCTAGATTATCAATTAAGATTGCACCTAAAGGAGCTGTAATTAAAATTGCTAAAACTGATACTGTTAAAACTATACTTCCACAACTTAATCCTTCAGATAACGCTATTCCACCTATAGAAGCTTGAACTGTTGCTTTTGGTAAATAAGATATAACAGCAAAGATTTGTTCTTTAAAATTGAGATTAGTTTTGAATAAGCATAATAAAACCCCAATAGTTCTAAACGATAACCCGATTATAATGACAATTACTGACATTAAACTATTTTCTATTGCGTAAGAAAAATCGATTGTAGCACCTACTAATACAAATAATAGTATTTCGAAAAATGTCCAAATAGAATTATAATTATTACTAATTTCTTTAGCTTTATCTTTGTTTATAGTTAAAATAATCATTCCAATGACCATTATTCCTAACAATGATGATACTTGAATGTAAGGCTTTAAAAAGTTTTCTACACCAATCATTAAAAATGAGATGCTTAAAATGATTAGTACATAATAAATTGTTTTTAAATTTGTTTTTTTAATTATATATGCCAATAATAAACCAACTATTATTCCAAATAATATTCCTAAAAATATTGAACTAGGTATGTTTAAAATTGACATATAATCAAAGTTGTTCGTCTTTGCTAGTCCTAAAAAAGCATAAAATAAAATAATAGTATATATATCATCAGCTGAAGAACCAGCTAGCACTATTTCTGGAACGTTATGTTCATTTTTAACTGTATCAATATATTTTATCATTCTTGGACTTACAACTGCAGGAGATACAGCACCTAAAACTGAACCTAGTAATAAACTTTCGGTTATTGTTAAATCTAGTAAAAAGTATGATGCTAAAGCAACACCTATAATCTCAAATGTTGCTGGTAAAAAGCACATCAATATTGCTGGCCTTCCAATTTGCTTTAATTTATTCAAATCTAGATTTAAACCTGATCTAGTTAAAATAATTATTAAAGCTATTTGTCTTAATTCACTTGATATTTCGAGAATTTTACTATCAATTAGGTTAAGACAATAGGGTCCAAATATTAAACCAATTACAATCATTCCAACAAGACCAGGTATTTTTATCTTGTTTAATAAAAAACCAACTAAAAACCCTATTAATAAAATTAATCCAAAACTAAAAATCATATTTTTTTCTTCCTTTCATAAAAAAAAGCTGATGACTACACAAAAGTGTAGATATCATCAGCTTAATTGCGGTTTTGTATAAAAATACAAGGGAGAATATCATTCCCAAAAAATGGTGCCGAAAAAAGGAATCGAACCCTCAACCTACTGATTACAAGTCAGTTGCTCTACCAATTGAGCTATTTCGGCACTTATTAAATTAATGGTGGAGGTTAACGGGCTCGAACCGCTGACCCTCTGCTTGTAAGGCAGATGCTCTCCCAACTGAGCTAAACCTCCATGCGTAGTGATTATAACAAAAATAAAATAAAAAATCAAGACAAAAATTTTTAATATTTTTAAAGCTAACTCTAGAGATTAAATCGCTTTTATGATATCATTTTATAGAGGTGAATATTTTATGCGTAAAACAAAAATTATTTGTACACTTGGCCCAGCTATTGATACAGATGAAAAACTCAAAGAAATGATATTAAATGGTTTGGACTGTGCACGTTTGAATTTTTCTCATGGAACTCATGAGGAACAAAAAGTTAGAATGGATAGAGTAAAAAGAATTAGAGAGGAATTAGGAATTCCACTTCCAATTTTACTTGATACAAAAGGTCCTGAAATTAGAGTTAGAGACTTTGCAAACAAAAAGGTTAGTTTAAAAGCCGGTAACAAATTTACTTTTTCTCCTGATTTTAATTTAATTGGTGATGAAACTATTGTTGGTTTAACATATCCTAATTTGGCTGATTATGTTAAGGCTGGTGATACTATCTTGGCAGATGATGGAAAAATTGCTTTTAAGGTAGTAGAAGTCGAAGGAAGAAATATTGTTTGTGAAGTTTTAAATGATGGTGACTTATCAAATCACAAGAGTATTAATATTCCTAATGTTATTGTAGATATGCCTTATATATCAGAAGTTGATAGAAGTGATATTATTTTTGGTATACAAGAGTGTGTAGATTATATAGCAGCATCTTTTGTTAGAAGAAAAGAAGATGTTTTTGAATTAAGAAAATTATTAGAACAATACGATACATCAAAAAAAATAAAAATAATTTCAAAAATTGAAAATACTGAAGGAATTAGTAAAATGGATGAAATTATAGCCGCTTCTGATGGAGTTATGGTAGCTCGTGGAGATATGGGGGTAGAGGTTCCATTTAAGCTTTTACCAGGAATCCAAAAGGACATTATTTCAAAATGCTATCGAAGCGGAAAAATTGTTGTTACTGCAACTCAAATGCTAGATTCAATGCAATTAAATCCTCGTCCTACTCGTGCTGAAGTTAGTGACGTTGCTAATGCAATATATGATCGTACTACAGCTATTATGCTTAGTGGTGAAAGTGCAGCTGGTAAATATCCTATTGAATCAGTTAGAGCGATGAAGGATATTGCCCTAGCAACTGAAGCTAATATAAATTGGGAAGAAAGATTTCATAGAAATGCATTAGATTTAGGTAATGACTTTAATAGTGCTATTTGTAATAGTGCTGTTAATGCTGCTTATCAAATTCAAGCTAGCGCTATAATTTGTGTTACTATAAATGGTATTACTGCATTTAATTTGGCTGCTTATCGTCCTTCTTGCCCTATTATTGCAATTTGTGTAAATGATAAAGCATGTCGTCAATTAAATTTAGCTTGGAATGTTCATCCTGTTTACGCAGAAGAAAAGAAAACTACTGATGAGTTATTTACTTATGCTATTCAAAAGGCAAAAGAAACAGGTTTAGTAAAAGAAGGAGATCGTGTAATTATTACTGGTGGTTCAGCTGTTGGTGATTATGGTACAGATATGTTCAAATTACACATCATTTAATAATGGTTTTAGATGAATTAGTTAAAAAAAATGAAGATTTAATTGAACGTTTTAATGTAAAAGCTTATTTAGAAGCAAAAAACTTTGCAGTAGTTGGAGCTATCGCGGCATTAGAAATTACTAATGAAGTTCAAAAAAACTTTGTAAAAAATATTGATATACCACAAACTGAAGATGAAATGCTCATGCATTTATATGGAATGTTACAGGCATTATTCGTATCAGTTGATGGTCTTTATGCATTGGCGTACGAACTAAGTGGTAGTAAAAAGTTTATAAATATTAACCAAAATGCAGATATGCGCGAACTGAAGCATATAAGAAACGATGTTGTTGGTCATCCGGCTAATAGAAATATAAGGACACAAGGTAATGCTTATTGTATTTTGCAAAAAGAAAAACTATCTACTAAAGAGTTTACATATTTTATTTGTAGTGATAGAAAGATAGAAGAAAGAAAAGTTGATTTAGTAAGTTTGATAAAATCTTACTATATTGAAGCGAATGCGTTACTAAAGGTACTATTTAATATTTCTAATTCAGGGATTGCTAATGAAAGATTATTTGAACTAATGGAAAAAGTTTTAAGAGCATTTCCTAATAATGATTATCTAAGTAAGCTTGATAGTTTATATAATGATTACTTACTAAAATATCCTGATGCTACAAAAAAACAAGATCGTTTTATTTGGCGTTATGAATTAATTAAGAAAATAATAAATTATGATTTTAATAGTAATGATGAGTTAATTGAAGAATTGAAAAATGACATAATCTATATGGAATTGGAAAAAACATATACGCTTTTGGCTGGGAAACCATTTTTTGATAAGTATATTCATTCGTATGGTACACTAGTTAAGTCGATGTATAGGTTTTTAAGAAAGAATAATGATTTATATAGTATCAAAGATTATTTATGCGATATGAGTCATCCGTTATTTTATGATACATTTCTAAAATTTAAGTCTAAAGCTCGACTAAATCCTACAGTTTCAATTTATCTAAGTTGTGTAAATACACTTATTGAGAAAAATGATTCTGATTTGGTGTATGCATATATGCTTCCTGTTAAAAATTTTAAGAAAAAATAGTTCTTGTCAAAAAAGAAAATTTTTTGTATAATATTTTTCGTATAAAAAACCTTTATTTTTAAAGGGGAGTAGCATACTTTTTATAAAGTAGTTATATTCGCCATCCCGATTTTTAATCCGGATATAACGTCGTAATGATTGCAAGACCTTTATTCTTATCTTTTAAGAATAGAGGTCTTTTTTACGAAATTAAGGAGGAATAGAAATGGAACTAAAAGAAGTTATTAAAGAATTAGGAACTGATGCTTCAAAAGGTTTAACTGCTGAACAAGTTCTTAAAAAAAGAGAAGAATTTGGCTACAATGAATTAAAAGAAGGCAAAAAAACACCACTTATTGTTAAGTTTTTACAACAATTTACTGATGTTTTAATTATCATTTTAATTATAGCAGCTATTATATCTTTAGTGATTGAACCAAGTGAATGGTATGAATCATTGATTATTTTCATTGTTGTTATTTTGAATGCAATATTAGGTGTGTTCCAAGAAAATAAGGCTGAAAAGTCTTTAGAAGCACTTAAGAAGATGAGTCAGCCTAATTGTAAAGTTATTAGAGATGGTTCATTAACTGTTATACCATCAAGCGAGATAGTTGTTGGTGATATTGTAGTAGTTGAAGCAGGTGATTTTATTCCTGCTGATGCAAGGGTAATAGAATCTACTGAGTTGAAGGTCGATGAAAGTAGTTTAACAGGAGAATCATTACCTGTTTCTAAGAATAATTTAGAATTACCAGAAGGGGAAATCCCTCTAGGTGATCAAAAAAACATGCTTTTCTCTTCTACATATGTTACAAATGGAAAAGCAAAGGCTGTTGTTGTTAAAACAGGTATGGCTACAGAGATTGGTAAAATTGCTTCAATGCTTACAACAGAAACTAAGGAACTTACACCATTACAACATAAATTAGCTCAAGTAGGAAAAATGATTGGTATTTTATGTTTAGGTATTTGTGCAGTTGTTTTTGCATTGGAAATCATTGCTGGATATACAAATCCAAATATTGAGCATAATTTTAGCATTTGGTTAGACGCGTTTAAACAAGCAATTGCGCTTGCTGTTGCAGCAATTCCTGAAGGGTTAGCTGCTGTTGTTACAGTTGTATTATCAATTGGTGTACAAAAAATGGTTAAGCACAATGCAATAGTGAAAAAATTACCAGCTGTTGAAACTTTAGGTTCTACTAATGTAATTTGTTCTGATAAAACAGGAACGTTAACTCAAAATAAGATGACAGTTGTAAAATTATATTCTACAGCAGTAAAAGAGGTAAACAATTTAACTGATGCAGAAAGAAAAATGTTATCATATTTTGCTATTTGCTGTGATGCTTCAATTGAAGAAGATGGAAAAAGAGTTGGTGATCCAACTGAGTTAGCCTTGTTAGATGTGAATAATTCTAATGGCTTAGATATTAAGAATGTTAAGCGTGTATTAGATATGCCATTTGATTCAGAAAGAAAGATGATGACAACTGTTATTGAAGAAAATGGTAAATTTATTGCAATAACTAAAGGTGCTCCTGATATCGTAATTAACTTAACAACTAATTATGCTAAGGATTTAGATTTAGCGCGCAAGGCTAATGAAGAAATGAGTCAAAATGCACTACGTGTTTTAGCTTTAGCTGTGAAAGAATTTGATAAAATACCTACTAAGGAAGAATTAGAAAAAGATATGGTATTTATTGGATTAGTCGGTATGATTGACCCTGCTCGTCCTGAAGTTAAGGATGCAATTAGAATTGCAAAAGGTGCACATATTAAGACAGTTATGATTACAGGTGATCACATAACAACTGCAAAAGCAATTGCTAAAGAATTAGGAATACTAGAAGAAGGTAAAAAAGCAATTACTTCGGTTGAGCTTGACAAAATTTCTGATGAAGAATTAGTTAGAACAATTGATGATTATCGTGTATTTGCTAGGGTTGCACCTAAGGATAAGGTTCGTATAGTTGATGCTTGGCAAAAGAATGATGCAGTTGTAGCCATGACAGGAGATGGTGTTAATGATGCTCCATCATTAAAAAGAGCAGATATTGGCTGTGCAATGGGTATTACAGGTACAGATGTATCTAAACAAGCTGCTGATATGATTTTAACTGATGATAATTTCTCTACAATTGTTGAATCAGTTAAGCAAGGTCGAGGAATTTATGCTAATATAAAAAAATGTATTCGTTTCTTATTATCAAGTAATATAGGCGAAGTAATTACTATATTTGTTGTTTCATTAATTGGTATTTTTGTAACATTATTTAGTGGTGATTCTCTAGGAGAACCATTATTAGCAATGCATTTATTATGGATTAATTTAATAACAGACTCATTACCAGCTTTTGCAATTGGTATGGAAGAACCAGAAGATGATGTAATGAAGGATAAGCCAAGAAGCAAAAAAGAAAGTTTCTTTGCTGGTCATTTAGGAAGAAATATTGCATTTGAGGGTGTAGTAATTGGTTTATTAACTGTATGTGCATATTTTATAGGTCATTTCTTCTTACATGATGATAATGCTGGTCATACAATGGCATTTATGACATTAGCAACTGCAGAGTTATTCCATGCATATAATGTTAAATCTGACCATTCAGTATTCAGAAAAGAAACATTTAAAAATAAATTCTTAAATGGAGCATTTATAATTGGTATGGCTTTACAATTTGCCGTATTATATATTCCTGGATTGAATGATATTTTTAAATTAGTTGCCTTAAATTGGTGGGAATTATTAATTGTATTTGGATTATCATTCTCTATTGTAATCATAATGGAGATTTATAAATTAATTAGAAGATTAAGAAATAAAAATTAATAAGAAATTGTAAAAGAGAAATTCTTAGGAGTTTCTCTTTTACGCATTAAAAAAGGAGAAAGTTTTATGGAAATATTTTTAGCAATTTTATTACTAATTGTTGGTATGATTCTTTTAATAAAAGGTGCAGATTTTTTTGTTGAAGGTGCAAGTCAGGTAGCTAAGGCTTTAAAAGTGCCTTCATTAATAATCGGATTGACTTTAGTTTCAATAGGAACCTCTTTGCCAGAAACGTCCGTTAGTGTTGCATCTGCAATTTCTAATAATTCAGACTTGAGTTTTGGAAATGTCGTTGGTTCAAATATATTTAATGTTTTAGTTGTAATAGGACTTTGTTCTACTATATTACCAATGGTTGTTTCAAAGAGCATAATAAAGTTTGATATTCCGATTTACTTTGCCATTATGATTATAATTGCTATATTTGCCTATGGAATTTCACCATTTGTATTAGAGCGTTGGGAAGCAGGAATATTATTTGCAATTTTTATTGGTTATTTAGCTTTCACAATATACCGTGGTATTAAACATCCAGATCAAGATTCTGAAGAAAACGCTGAATATAAAAGAAAACCAATGTGGCTAAATTTAATTTTGATTGTTGTAGGATTAGTGGGAATTATATTTGGTGGTGATTTGGTAGTTGATAATGCGGCAAAATTAGCTACTAAACTTGGAATGAGTCAATTGCTAGTTGGATTAACTATAGTTGCTGTTGGTACTTCATTACCTGAACTTGTTACTAGCCTTGTTGCGTGTAAAAAGGGAGAAAATGATATTGCAGTTGGGAATGCAATAGGTTCATGTCTATTTAATATAGTTGGTATTATAAGCATATCAGGTATGATTAGAGAAATAAATCTTACTGATAATTCATATATAGATTTTATTGTTATGGCTATCGCTGCCATTTTAGTATTCCTATTTGCCTTCAAAACATATAGAGTTAATAGATGGCAAGGAATTGTTATGGTTTTACTTTATGTATGTTATTTGACATTTATTATTATTAGAAACTAAAGTGTTTTAATTTAAATTAAAAGATGTTATAATCAGCAATGGTGAGTGGAAATGTATTATTTGTTATATAATCCGATGTCAAATGCTGGAAAAACAGCAAAAAGCATTTTGAAGTTAGAAAAAGAATTACATAAAAAAGGTCATTCTACCTTTAAGATAAATTTACTTGAATTAAAAGAGATTAATAAGGTAAAGGAAAGTATTAAAGAAGAAGATATACTTGTCATTGCTGGTGGTGATGGTACTTTACATAGACTTGTAAATCATCATTTGTTTAATGAATTAAATAATAGAGTATTTATGTATCGAAGTGGAAGAGGAAATGATTTTTGTAGGGGCCATAAAGGAAAATTTTTTGAAATAACTAAGGAAATTAAATCTTTACCACAAATTATTTATGCAGATAAAAAAAGCTATTTTATTAATGGGGTTGGAATGGGAATTGATGCTCTTACATGTAAGGTGCAAATGGACAATTTTTATTCGGGAAAGAAAGAATCTTATTTTAAAATTGCTTTTAATGCATTTAAGACTTTCAAACCATTTGATTTAAATATTATTGTAGATGGTAAAGAATACAATTTTAATAAGGTTTGGTTCTTTGTTATTCAAAACGGAAAATATTTTGGTGGTGGCATGAAAATATCTCCACTTTCGTTACGTGAAGATGATGAACTAGAGTTATGTATTGTTCATAGTGTTGGTTTTAGAAGGCTTTTATGTATTTTTCCTTTAATATTTATTGGTAAGCACACAATTGCCCATAAGTATGTTACTTTTATTAAAGGTAAACATTTTATTGCTACTCCACAAGGATGGCATATTATGCAACAAGATGGTGAAGTCGAAACTGACATTAAAAGTATTGAAGTAAAACGTTAAATATGATTTACATTTAACTATTTTTTTGTTAAAATAGAATAAAAAAATATGGAGGAAAGATTATGGCAGTTTTTGAAGATGTTCAAGCAATTATTGCTAAGAACTTAAGTATTGATAAAGAAAAAGTAACTTTGACAGCAAATTTAGCTGATGATTTAGGAGCAGATAGCTTAGATGCTGTTGAAATTATTATGGATTTAGAAGATCGCTTTAATATTTCAATTGCTGATGAAGCAACAGAAAATATTAAAACAGTTCAAGATTTAGTAGACTACATTGAAAAATCTCAAAAATAGTGTGATTAAATACTGTGATTTTTCACAGTATTTTTTCTCTTGGAAGGAGGGGTTTAAATGAATTGGTATAAAGTATGGCAGGAGAATCACATATTTAATGTTGAAAATAATATGCTAAAGAACAAAAAATTTATTTTTACTCCTTATATAAAAGTAAATCAAGATGGTTTTATTAATGGTAGTTTTAGAGAATTTTTATTTTCTGATTCTTTAGCTAGATATTTTAGATATCGAGGAGATAATGTAATGTATGCTCCGGGGTTTGATACTTTATCATATTCATCGTTCATTGAGTCTAAGGTAGAGAGTAATGAACTGAACATGAAATTATATGATAAATATCTAGAAGAATTAGTAAAATTGAATATAGGTTTTCCAAATAATAAGGCTGTAAATTGTTTAGATAGGGAAACTTTATTATTTATTCAAAAATTTTTTTTGTATTTTTATAATAAGGGACTTATTAAGTATAAACAAAAAGAAGTGCTAGAAGATGTTAATAAAAAAAAGATATACGATGGTATAGAAACAAATTATAAAAATTACAAATCTAGCCGAAATGTTTTTGTTCTTGATATTGAAAAGGCAATCCCTAAAATTGTAAAAAATATTTCTAGTTTAGCCATACCAGAAGAAATAAAATTAGAATTAATTGCGAAGTTAGGAATTAAAGAAAATTTAGTTTTATCAGTTTACACAAGAAATAATCACGAAATGAAGTTGTTTTTAGAAGAACCTGAAATACTTGGTAGTCTTACAGCTATTGTTTTAAATCCTAGTAAAATGGATATACTTGACTATATTGCACCTGAAGAGATTTTTGCTATTGAAAATTTTTTAGAAACAAAAAATAATAAGTATATTTATAGTGGTAATGATTTTATAAATCCTTTAACAGGTAGTACAGTTCCTATTTTTATTTCATATGCTTTTGATAATCCAATAAAACCTTTATTTTCGCATAGACCAACAGATTTAATATATATATCGGAGTTAGAATTAGAACCTATAAATATTATTGAAGATAATGTGTTAATTAATAGTGATTTTTTAAATGGAATGTCACTTGAACAAGCACATAATAAAATAATTGAGGTTTTTGTTGAAGAAGAATTAGGTTACGTAAAAAATGAGTATAATAAAAAAGAAATATTAATCTCGTCATTAGATGTTTTAGGTTGTCCTTATCCTTTAATGTTAGGAAACAATGACATAATTACACTTGAAGATCATCTACCTCTAACATTTTCTAATAAATTTAGAATATTGATTCCTAAAGAAGAAGAAATTTCCTCTGAATATCAATTATTTTCAGGTAGCATTAACTCATTATTTTGTAATGGTATTTACCCTCTTGCTAGTTTATTATTAGAAAAAAATATAGAAATAGAAGATGTAATTAATAATAGTATTTTGAATGAATTAAAGGAATGGCTAAAACAAAGTGTCTTTGTTATAAATAAGCATAATTTAGTATATGATTTGTTTATGCCAATAGTAATGATTTCTTTACTTGAAGAAGAAGAAAACTTTGAGTTAGAACTACCTTTTGAGATTATTCTCTTTGATAATGTTTATGATGCATACGGAAATGAAATTAGAAAAGAATTTAATAATTGCTTGCGAATTGATGAAATGATAGATGTTTATGGTTCTGATGCAATTAGATTATATTATTTAGATTCAATTTTTGAAAAACAATTTTATTTTAGTAAAGAAAAACTATTTATGTATAAACAATTTTTGCTTAGTATAAAAAATATATATAGCCTAGGTTTCTCTTCAAATAATTTAGATTTAGAATTTGGCTTTTATCAGTTTAAAAACAAATTATATGATTGTTTGGTTTCATATAATTTTAAGGAGTATATTTCGAATATAAAAGATTTTATTAATAAGGTGAACGGTAAGCAGCTTACAAAGAAGATGGCTTTAGAGCTGTTAGTATTAATGTCAATAGTATTACCTGAGTTGGCTGAAGATTTGCATTATGCATATTTTTCAACAAAACAGTTACTAATTGATAATAATTGGCCATTATAAGAGGTGATTTTTGATGATTGAAAAAATTTCGATTTGTTTATTTCATCCCAAATTGATAGGACGATATGTGGTTGAAAAAACTTGGAAGAGTTTAGTTTTTCTTTTGGTTTTGATTTTTATAAATGTCGCAACTATTTTTGCCGTTGTTTACCATGAAACAACACTTTCTCCATCCGATGAAAGTAAGATAATGGAAGCTATATTAAATGATTCAGAATCTAACTATTCTTTTAGTGCAGGGAAACTTGAAGGTAATAGTAAACATTTTTACGTTGATGGGGTTGAAATAGTCTTTTTAGATGAATATAATCCTTCTGTTAATAGTCCTCTCGCAATAGTTTTTAGCGCTGATGGATATGAAACATACTTTTATCAGGTAAGAGTAGGTAAAGAATCATATTCTAATTATAATTTTTCTAGTTTTAATTTTTCTGATGGAATAAGTACTAGTGATAAATTAGGTATGTTATCTTTGATTAGAGTAGGATTTGATCCATTACTTCCTCTATTAGGTTTTGCAAATTCAATATCAATAATTTTTGATTTTGCATTTATGATATTAATCTTATTTACTCTAATGTATTTATTTGGTAATTCAATAAATCCTAATGTAAAAGGCATATTTAGATTTAGATTGATACTAAATGTATTTGTTTCTTACTGCTTTTTATATTGGTTTTACTTAGTATTTAATTTTGGTTTACTTTATTATTTAGCATTAGTGATACCATATATTTATTATTTTTTAGCAATGCGTAATATTGTTAAAATAAAATAAAGGGAAGTGTGAAAATGAAATTAGAATTTTTAGAAAAATGTATAATTGATTTTGATAATAATCCTTATTCTATTTTAAAAGCATCATTTTCAAAGAATAAAAGAAATCTTTTTATTAAGATTTCTTTTTCTAAAGCTTTAACACTTGATGAATATCTTAGCTTTGTTAATTGTTTTGATGACTTTTTTAAGAATGATCAACTATTAATTTCATATGAGTTTAACTATGAAAATGAAACATTATCTGAAGAAGAATTTAAAAAATATTTAGATAAAATACTTAATGATTTAATATTAGCTTCACCACGTTTTAAGGCTCTACTTTCAACAAAACCTAAATATGATGATCATAGTTTTACCTTCACGGTTGAACATGATGCACATGGATTAGGAACATTAGCTGTAGAAGTTGAGCATGCATTTTTAGCATATGGACTTCACATTTCAATTTATTTAGAACAAGATCCTAATAAAAGTATAGAAGCAGAAATTAGAAAAATGGATATCGAACAACAACAAACATTAAAACAAATGAATGATGAGGCTATGGCGCTTCAAAAGAATGCAAAAGCCATGCGAGAAGCTAAAAATTATCGCAAATTTGAAGTTAAAGAAAAGTCTCCTATTAAAGACATTCCTACTACCTCAAATGATTTGTCTGTTTATACTAATACAGTTGGAATGCCTGTTTTTTTGATTGAGGGTGAGATATTTGCTTCTGAAGTAAAATCTTTTACTAATTCAACTTTAGCAACTATAAAAATTACTGATGAAACAGATTCTATAGTTGTCAAAAAATGGTTAAGAGGAGAGCAAGAAATAGGTGTTTATAATAACTTAAAAAATGGGGATTGCTTGAAGGTAACAGGTAGGGCTGAATATGATCCATTTGCTAAAAATGTGGTAATTATGGCCCAAAGTATAGAATTATTAGGTCATAAGCAAGAAGAAGAAATAATTGATAATGCTAAGGTTAAGCGTGTTGAACTTCACGCACATAGTAAAATGAGTGCTCTAGATGGTTTGGTTGAACCATTAGATTATATGAAAACTGCAGCAAAGTGGGGACATAAAGCTATTGCAATAACTGATCATAATGGTGTTTATAGTATTCCAGATATTTATCATGCTTTAGGTGATTTTCCAGATGTAAAACCTATTTATGGCGTAGAACTAAATTACATTGATGATTCTAATTATAAAATTGCATTTACTAATGCGGATATTGATCTTAAGAATGCAACATATGTTATTTTTGACTTAGAAACTACAGGATTAAGTAGTGAAAGAGATACAATAATTGAAATAGCTGCTACAAAATATTCATTACAAGGAGAGATGGATAGTTTTGAAACTTTTGTGAATCCAAAAAGACCTATTCCGGCTAAAATCACCGAAATTACATCTATTACTGATGAAATGGTAGCAGATGCACCTACATTAGAAGAAATAATGCCTAAATTTTTAGAATTTATTGGTGATGCCATTTTAGTTGCTCATAATGCTTCTTTTGACGTTGGAATGACTAAAGCTAAAATGAAAGAGTTAGGGTATGAGGATAAGAATTTCCCTGTAATAGATACTCTTAATGGTTTAAGAGCATTGCATTTTAAGGATTTGAAACGATTTAACTTAAAAGAATTTGCAAAATTTTATAAAGTAAAGCAAGAACATCACCATAGAGCTATTGATGATACTAGAGTAACGGCGGAATGTTTTATTCTAATGTTACAAGAAATATTTGCGAAGGGTATAACTAATTACAATGATATTAATAATTTGATTGATAAAGAAGAATTTTACAAAGCATTAATTCCTAATCACTTGAATATTCTTGTTAAAACTCAGGCTGGTTTAAAAAATATGTACAAACTTTTATCAGATGCTTTGACATATCATTGTTATGGTGAGGCAAGATTATTAAAAAGTGTCTTAGAAAAATATCGAGATGGAATTTTAGTTAGTAGTGGTTGTGTAAATGGTGAAGTTTTCCAAGAGGCATTGATTGGTTCTTACGATACAATGAAGGAAAAACTAAAATATTATGATTTTATTGAAGTACAGCCTCCATTAGCTTATAAGCAATTATATACTGATATGGAAAATGGTGAACAAGTTGTAAAGGATACAATTAGTTCGATTATAAAAGCTGCTAAAGAGGTTGGTAAGATAGTTGTTGCAACTAGTGATGCTCACTATATCAAAAAAACAGAGAAAAAATATCGTGATATCTTAATTGCATCTCCTCAGTTAGGCGGATTGTACCATCCTTTAAATAGATATGATGAAACACCTGATATGCATTTAAGAACAACTGAAGAAATGCTAAATGAATTTTCATTTTTAGGTGAGGAATTAGCTTATGAAATTGTAGTTACAAATTCAAATTTGATTGCTGACTCTATAGATTTTGTTGAAGCATTCCATAAAGAAATGTTTGCTCCTCGTGATGATCAATTTAAAGATTCATTAGGAGTTCCAAGTATAATTGAGGAATTAAAACGAATTGTTAAGGAAAATGAAACAAATCTTTATGGAGATAATCCGCATCCAATTGTTACAAAACGTTTAGATAGAGAACTTCATTCTATTATTTCTAATGGTTACTCATCAGTTTATTATATGAGTCACTTAATGGTAACTAAATCTTTAGCTGATGGATACTTAGTAGGATCACGTGGTTCAGTAGGTTCATCTTTAGTTGCTACTATGATGAAAATTACAGAAATTAACCCATTAGCTCCACATTATCGTTGTAAGAAATGTAAATTTCAAGCTTTTAAGATGAATGATGATGAAAAGAAGGAGTATGGAATAAAACCAGAAGAGGAAGCTTTTCAAGATGTTTTAGCTTCAGTAGAATCAGGTTACGATTTGCCAGATGCAATATGTCCGATTTGTGGAGAAAAATTGACAAAAGATGGGCATGATATACCATTTGAGACATTCTTAGGATTTAACGGAGATAAAGTTCCTGATATTGATTTAAACTTTTCTGGCGATTATCAACCTACAGCACATGAGTTTGTTCGTACATTTATGGGGTACGAACATGCCTTTAGAAGTGGAACAGTAGGAACATTGGCAGATAAAAATGCCTTTGGATATGTAAAGGGATATTGTGAAAGAAAAAATATAAATTTAAGAAGTTGTGAGATGGATAGAATAGCTACAAAGCTAGTTGGTGTTAGACGTTCTACAGGACAACATCCAGGCGGAATAATAGTTGTTCCTGAGTATATAGATATATATGATGTTACTCCTGTTCAGTATCCGGCAGATAATACTGAAAATGAATGGAGAACTACACATTTTGATTACCATAGTTTTGAAAATAACCTCTTAAAACTAGATATATTAGGACACGATGATCCGACAATAATCAAATATTTAATGGATTATGTTCATGAGCATCAAGAAGAATTCCCATTTGATAATCCTCAAGATATTCCAATTGATGATAAAAACGTATATCGTTTATTCTCAGGAACGGATGTTATTGGAGTAAAACCAGAGGATATTTCATCAACAGTTGCCTCTTTTGCTGTCCCTGAATTTGGTACTACTTTCGTTAGAAAACTTTTGGCAGATACCATGCCAAAAACATTTGCTGAATTGGTAAAAATTTCAGGTTTATCACATGGTACTGGTGTTTGGGCTGGAAATTCACAGGATTTAGTTTTGGATAAGACTGAATTTGGGAAAATTCCTTTTAGCGATGTAATTGGATGTCGTGATGATATTATGGTGTATTTGCTGTATCAAAATCTAGAACCTTTAAAGGCATTCGAAATAATGGAATTTGTTCGTAAGGGAAAAACTAAGAAAAATCCAGAAAAATGGGAAAAATATAAAGCTTATATGCATGAAATGAAAGTTCCTGAATGGTATATTTGGTCTTGTGAGCAAATTGAATATATGTTCCCTAAGGCCCATGCGACAGCTTATGTTCTTATGGCTTTAAGAATTGCTTGGTTTAAGGTATATTCACCAAAATTATTTTATAGTGCTTGGTTTACTGCACGTGCAAAAGCATATTCAGTTAAAGCATTTTTAGGTGGTAAATTAGCTATAAAAGCTATGATAGATGAATTAAATAATAAACAAGGAAAAACAGCTAAGGATGATGATTTAATAAATGCTTTATATGTTGCTCTAGAAATGGTTGTTAGAGGAATAAAATTTTTACCTATTGATATAGAAAAATCTGATTCTAAAACATTTTTAGTTGAAAAGGATGGTTTAAGAATTCCTTTTTCAGCGGTAGATGGTTTAGGAGAAGCGGTAGCCCTAGATATTGTTGCTAAAAGAAATGAAAGACCATTTAGTTCAAAAAAGGATGTATTAAATCGTACAAGACTTAATCAAACATTATTCCAGGAATTTGAATTAATGCATGTATTTGGTAATTTGCCTGATGAAGACAAAGAAGAAGTTTATGGATTATTTGCTTAGATTTATGTGAAATTATGTAAAATATATTTTACTATAGAAAGTATCAATACTAAATGATATAATATACACATAATCGGAGGTAATATTAATGATTAAGAATCAAAATCCAGTTTTTTCTAAAATTGAAGTTGGAACAACTCATTATCAAGATGTTGATGCAGCTAGCTATAAAGGTATTACTATTAAAACAGCTTTATTATTAGGAGTTACAGTATTAGTTGGTATAATTACTGCATATTTATTGCCAACAATACTTGCTAATAATCCTGCAGGCTTGTATGTAGCTTTAGTAGTTTCATCTATTGTAGGTTTTATTGCAATACTTGTAGGTAGATTATCTTCAAGAGCATCTAAATATGCGGGGGTTATTTATAGTGCCTGCCAAGGTTTATTCTTAGGTACATTAACTGCAATAGCTGAGGCATATTTTGAGGGCATTGGAAGTTTAGCAATTTTTAGTACTTTAATAATATTTGGAACAATGTTAGTATTATATGCTGTTGGAGTTTTAAGAAAAGGTAATTTCTTTAGGAAAATGGCTTATGGTATGACATTTGGAGCTATGATATTATTAATCTTCACATCTATATTCGGATTATTTATGCCAAGTATATATAGTAATCTACCATTGATGATTGGCCTAGAGGCATTCTTCCTTATTTATGGTGTAGTTACATTAATATTTAATTTTGACGAAGCTACTTATGTTGTTGAATCAGGTTGTACTAAAGATGCTGAATGGAATGTTTCTTTAGGTTTAACTGTAAGTATATTATATATCTATGTTGAAATTTTGAGATTGTTGATATTGATTTTTATGAATAATGATAATTAATAATAAAAGCACTTAGACGATAGTTCTAAGTGCTTATTTTTTGTTCACATTCTATAAAGTTTTTGTTATAATACATAAGGAAAACTTTTAGGAGGTATATTTTATAATGACATCAGATTTAGATCGTCTACGAAAGAGAATAAATTCTCTTAAAGAACAAGCATATCAAGGTAAATTTATACTAACTACATTTGTAGATACTATGGTTGCTAAAGAAATTGAAAACTCCTTTAAGCATAACGAAGAATTAAAGCCATATTCATATGGCGGATATCACACAGCCGAATATAAGCGCTATATATTTTCAAATGAAATTCCTAAAAGGGAAGACTTTCAGATTGTAGCAATTAAAATTGAGTATTCGAAGAAAAATGGTGATATTAATCATCGCTCAATTTTAGGTAGTATTCTAGGATTAGGTTTAAAAAGAGAAGTGGTTGGTGATATAATTTGTGATAAAGGTAATTTTTATTTTTTTGTCACCAAACAAATGGAAAACTTTATATTAGAAAATTTGCGATATATAGGAAATGTACCTGTTTTGCTAGTGATTGAAAATGAAGAACTTTCATATGAACAAAAGTTTGATATAAAAACCTGTTTTCTTACAAGTATGAGGCTTGATGTAGTACTTGCTGCTTTTTACAATCTTTCAAGAAAGCAAGCACTAGAAATTATTTCTGATGGTGCGGTTAAAGTTAATCATTTAGAGTGCCTAAATCCTTCGGAAAATTTAAAAAGTAATGATTTATTAAGTGTGAGACATCATGGTCGCTTATTTATTGGCGAAATAAAAGGAAAAACAAAAAGTGGTAATTTAGTAGTTGAATTAAAAAAACCAAGTGATTAATAATAGGAGGATAAAATGAATAGTATTTTAATTATTGTTGCCGGTGGAAGTGCAAGTGGAAAAACTACAGTAGTAAGTAAACTTATGGCATCGTTAAATCCTAATGACGTTGCTGTAATATGTGAAGATAACTATTATAATGATCAGACTAATCTTTCTATGGAAGAAAGAGAAAAAACTAATTATGATCATCCAGACTCTTTTGATGTTGATTTACTTTATAGTCAACTAAAAGATGTTTTAGTTGGTAAAACCATTAAAGAACCAGTTTACGATTTTTGCACTCATAATAGAAAACACGATGAATACATTGAAGTAACTCCTAAAAAGGTAATAATCTTAGAAGGAATTTTAGCTTTATATGATGAAAGAATTCGTTCTTTAGCTGATATAAAGATTTATGTTGAAAGTGATGATGATATTCGCTTTATACGTCGTTTGAAAAGAGATATAACAACTCGTGGTCGTAGTATAGAGTTTGTAATAAAGCAATATCTTGAAACTGTTAAACCAATGCACGAAGCATATATTGCAAAGACAAAACGCTATGCTGATATCATAATTCCTAATGATACTAAACATGATGTTGCCTTAGGAATATTATTGGCTAAAATAAATGAGATTATAAGAGGTTAAAAAATGATTGGAATTATAGGTGCTATGCAACATGAGATTGATTTGCTTATTAGTAATCTTGCTGAAAAAGAAGAATTTCTAATAGCAAATTTCAGCTTTTATAAAGGAAAAATAGAAAAAAAAGATGTAGTAATTGCAAAAGCAGGTATTGGCAAGGTAAATGCTAGTTCAGTAGCGACAATTTTATTATTATCTTTTAAATGTGATTTAGTTATAAGTACAGGCATTGCTGGTGGTCTAGCGCCTCTTACTACTAAAAATTTAGTTGTAGGTACTAAATTTAGTTATGGTGATGTTGATGTTAGAGCATTTGGATATAAATATGGACAAATTCCAGGTGAAGAGGCAGAATTTAAGATAGATGAAACGGTTTTAAGTAGTATAAAAAATATATTAGATGAACTTAATATTAACTATTACGAAGGACTTTGCTTAACATCAGATTCATTTATTACATCTATAGAACAAGTAAAGATAAGTTCTAGAATAATGTGCACTGAGATGGAAAGTACAGCAATTGTTCAAATATGTAAGCATTTTAGAGTTCCTTTTTTGGTATTACGTTTTATTTCTGATGTTATTGGGGAAGAAAGTCAAATAGAAAATTATACAGAGTTTGAAGAAGAAATGTCTAATCGCTCTGCTGAGATATGTTTAGAGTGTGTAAAAAGATTATGAAATACTATGCAGTTAAAAAGGGGAGAAAAATTGGCGTTTATGAAAATTGGAAAGAATGTGAGGAACAAATAAAGGGTTTTAATGGCGCGGTTTTTAAGTCATTTTCTTCACTCATAGATGCTAATAACTTCATAGAAGAAAAAGAAGATAATCAAGAATATAATTTCCCAACTTGTTATGTAGATGGTAGTTTTGATAAAACTACAGGAAGATATTCCTTTGGTGGTATTTTACTTATAAATGGTAAGGAACTATTTTTCAAAAAGGCTTTTCAAGCAGACGAATATAGTGTTTATCGTAATGTAGCTGGTGAGATAAAGGGAGCTAGTTACATAATAAATTATTCGATTAAAAATGGTATAAAAAAATTAATTATTTGTTACGATTATTTAGGAATTGAAAAATGGTATACCGGGGAATGGAAGGCTAATTCTAAAATAGCAACGGAATATGTAAATTTTTTAACTCAAGTAAAGGATAAAATAGAAGTCGAGTTTGTTAAGATAAAAAGTCATACAAATAATAAATACAATGACATTGCAGACAAACTTGCGAAAGAAGCTCTTGGAATAAAGTAAATTTTTCCTTGTCATAATTGTAAATATGTTGTAAAATTGTTTTGAAATTATGTAAAGGAAAGGGACATTATAATGATTTATGCTCTGAGCTCGAGTAATTTATGGGAAAGTTTTTTGTTTGTTTTTGGTGGATTAGGAATATTCCTTTATGGAATTAATTTAATGGGTGACTCATTAAAAGATTTAGCAGGTAATAAACTAAAGATTATTATTGAGAAATCTACAAATACTCCACTAAAAGGTATACTTGTTGGTGCTGGTTTGACAGCTATTATTCAATCTTCAAGTGGTACAACTGCTTTAACAGTTGGTTTAGTTAGAGCGGGACTAATGACATTACCACAAGCAATTGGTATTATAATGGGTGCTAATATCGGTACAACAGTTACTTCATTCATTATTGGTTTAAAAATACAAGAATTTTCTCTTGTTTTTGTTGGAATAGGTGCGATTTTGATATTCTTTATCAATAAACGCTTCATTAAAGATTTAGGAAAAGTAATATTAGGCTTTGGTTTATTGTTTTTTGGATTACAACTAATGGAATCAGGACTTGATTATATTATTGTAACTTATGAAGAACAAGTTAATGCACTATTTGCAACATTTAGTAAATTACCTATTGTTGGTGTTGTTGTTGGTACAGTTGTTACAGCAATTGTTCAATCATCTTCTGCAACAATTGGTATTCTTCAATCTTTATTCAATACAGGAAAGATTGAGTTATTAGGTGCTTTACCTATTCTTATTGGATGTAATATTGGTACAACAGTTACAGCAATTATTGCTTCAATTGGCGGTGGCGTTGAAGCTAAAAGAACAGCAGTTGTTCATGCAATGTTTAATATTATAGGTGCTGTTATATTTATGATTCTTTTGAGGTGGGCGTTTGTACCTCTCATGACGGTTATTAATGATTGGCTTGGAACAATGGATGCATTTGGCCCTAATTCAAAGATGACTATTGCTATAGCGCATATGATTTTTAATTTCACTACTACATTTATTTTATTCTTCTTTGTAAAACAAATGGTATTTGTTGCTTGTAAGATTGTTAAAGATAAACTATCTGTTGAAGAGGAAGAAAAGAAAATGCTTGATGAATTGTTAGATTATACTTTGATTGAAAAATCATCTAGCTTAGCTTTAAAGTTTATTGATAATTGTATGGCCCATATGGGAAGTATTGTTAACGAATATTTCACATTAGCAAGAAATTATGCTTTTGAGAACAATGAAGATTCTGTTGAAAAGGCAGAAAAACTTGAAGATTCTATCGATTTGTTCGATAAGAGAATTCATGATTATTTAATAAACTTGACATTATCAAATTTACATCCTAATGAAACTCATTTAGTATCAAAATATTTAGATACAATAAAAGATTATGAGCGTATTGGTGATCATTGCTCAAATATAATGGGATTCTTTAAAGATAGATATGAAAGAAAATTAGAATTATCTCTTGATTCAATACAAGACTTAGAACAAATGTTTGAAACTGTTAATTTGATGGTTGAAAATTCAGTTAAATCTATAACTGAATGGAACAATGAAGCAGCGTTAGTTGTAGAAGAAACTGAATCAAAAGTCGATAGTATGCAAGAAGTATTCCATGAGAGACATAATCACCGTATGTCAAGTGGTGCATGTTCTTATATGAATTCAGATTATTATGTAGAGCTTTTATCTAATCTAGAACGTATTGGTGATCATTGCAAAAACGTTGCTGATACAGTTTTGTCAAAAAATAGAGCTACTCAAGTTGAATAAGAAAATTAAAGGCGTATAAAAACGCCTTTTTTCTTTAAAAAATAGGCTTTTTATTGTATAATTAAAAAACGGAAAGAGGGGATAAAATGGCTTTTGAATTAGTTAGTGAATTTAAACCTACAGGAGATCAACCCGAAGCAATAAAAAAGATTGTTGAAAATCTAAATAATGGTGTTGATAGACAGGTATTATTAGGTGCAACAGGAACAGGTAAAACATTTACTATTTGTAATATTATAAAAGAGTATGGTAAAAATACATTAGTTCTAGCTCACAACAAAACTTTAGCTGGACAATTATATACAGAAATTAAAAGCTTTTTTCCTCATAATCATGTTGAATTTTTTATTTCCTATTATGATTATTATCAACCAGAAGCATATGTTGCAGCAAGTGATACTTATATAGAAAAAGATGCTAAGATAAATGATGAAATTGATGAAATGCGTCATAGCGCTACTGCTGCATTAATGGACTATGATGATGTAATAGTTGTTGCTTCAGTTTCATGTATTTATGGTATAGGTGATCCTGAGGAATATAAAAAGTCTATGCTTTGCTTAAGAGTTGGTGAAACATATAATAGAAAAGATTTGCTATCTCGATTAGTTGAAATGCAATACATTCGCAATGAAATTGATTTTCAACGTGGCTCATTTAGAGCTAGAGGCGATGTATTAGAAATTATTCAACCTTCTGAGCATAAAGAAGGAGTTAGAATTGAATTTTTTGATGATGAGATAGAAAGAATTAGACTTTTTGATATTACGACTGGTGAAGCTCTAGAATCAGTGAATTTTATAAATATTTTTGCTGCCACACATTTTATGACTAGTAAAGAGAAATTAGCAGAGGCAATTAAAAGAATTAAGGCAGAATTAAGTATTCAACATCGAAAATTTTTAAATGAAAACAAACCATTAGAGGCAGAAAGAATAGAACAAAGAACTAAGTATGATATCGAAATGTTAGAACAAATGGGAACTTGTTCAGGTGTAGAAAATTACTCAAGACACCTATCATTAAGGAAAGAAGGCGAGACACCAGCTACATTATTAGATTTCTTTCCAAAAGATTTTTTATTAATTGTAGATGAATCACACGTTACATTGCCTCAGGTACGTGGAATGTATAATGGAGATAGAAGCCGTAAACAAACACTAGTAGACTATGGTTTTAGACTCCCTAGTGCTTTAGATAATAGACCATTAAAATTTGATGAGTTCGAGAAGAAAATAGGTAAAACTATATATTTATCAGCTACACCAGGTGATTATGAAAAAGAATTTCCTATTGTTGAACAAATTATTAGACCAACAGGATTATTAGATCCATTAATTGAAGTTAGACCAACACTTGGTCAAGTTGATGATATATATGCAGAAATTAAAAAGAGAATTGAATTAAATGAAAGAGTTCTAATTACTACTCTTACTATTAAAATGAGTGAAGACTTAACTGCATACTTAAAAAAACTAGGTTTAAAGGTTGCATATCTTCATTCAGAAATAAAAAGTCTAGAAAGACTAGAAATTTTACGTGATTTACGTTTAGGCAAATATGATGTTTTAGTTGGAATAAATTTATTGCGTGAAGGATTAGATTTACCTGAGGTAAGTTTAGTATGTATATTAGATGCTGATAAACAAGGATTCTTGCGTAGTGAACGAAGTTTAATTCAAACAATAGGACGTGCAGCACGTAATAGTAACGGTATGGTAATAATGTATGCGGATAATATTAGTGAGGCAATGGAATTGGCAATAAACGAAACAATGCGTAGACGAGAAATTCAAATGGAATATAATGAAGCTCATAACATTGTTCCAAGAACTATTATTAAGGCAATTCCAAATAAAGTACAAGTAAAAGCAATTGTAGAAGAAAGTAAGAAAAATAATAAGAAAAAGATGTCAAAGCTTGCTAAGGAACAATTAATTGAACAACTTCAAGAAGAAATGATGCAATATGCAAAAGATTTGAATTTCGAAATGGCTGCTCAAGTTCGTGATGCAATTATGGAGTTAAAAGGGGAATAATATGAAGTCTTTGCGTGATTTATACAAAATAGGTAACGGACCTTCGTCTAGTCATACTATGGGACCTAAAAAAGCATGTGAGTTATTTTTAAATAGGTATCCAAATTGTGATAATTATACTGTCACTTTATATGGCTCTCTAGCTTTAACAGGGAAAGGTCATTTAACAGATTATATTATAAGAAAGACATTAAAAAATGTAAAAATCATTTTTAATTTAAATGATAAAATGAAGCATCCTAATACGTTAGAGATAGAAGGTTTTTTGAACGATAAATTTGTAGCTAATATGACAGTATATAGTATTGGTGGCGGTGCTATTTTAGTAGATGGTGACAAAGAGGTTCTTGTACCTGATATTTATGAAGAAAAAAGCTTTATGGATGTGGCTAAATATTGTTTAGATAAAAAAATTGATATTCCTACATATATTGATATTCATGAAGATAATAACTTTAACGAATATTTAGACAAAGTAATTGATACAATGAATAAATGCCTACAAGATGGATTGACAAAGACAGAAGTCATACCAGGAAGATTGGGATTAAAGAGAAAGGCTAAGGAATTATTTGAAAGTAAAATAAATGATTCAATATTGTTAGAACAAGATAGCAAGCGTTTAATGGCATATGCATATGCTATTAGCGAAGAAAATGCATCAGGTGGTGTGGTTGTAACAACTCCAACATGTGGTGCATCAGGAGTCTTGCCTGCAGTAATGTTCTATTTGGCAGATATTTATAAGACTCCTAAAGATATTATGCGTTCAGGTTTAAAAATAGCTGGTCTAATTGGAAATTTAGTTAAACAAAATGCGTCAATAAGTGGGGCTGAAGCAGGATGTCAAGCAGAAGTTGGTACAGCATCTTCAATGGCAGCTGCCTATGCAGCATATATTTTTGGTGGAGATATTAAAAAGATAGAAAGAGCTGCTGAAATTGCGCTAGAGCATCATTTAGGATTAACATGTGATCCTGTAGATGGATATGTACAAATTCCATGTATTGAAAGAAATGCTGTTGCGGCATTGTCAGCTCTAGATGCTGCTAAATTAGCTCTTTATTTAGATAGTAAGGACGCTAAAATTTCCTTTGATTTAGTTGTTTCAACAATGTTAGAAACCGGACAATCTTTGCCACGAGAATTTAGAGAGACATCTCAAGGTGGTTTAGCAAAACATTATAATAATGGTGATAAAAATGCGTGTTAATGATAAGTTCGAAGTTTTAATCGAAGGAATGGATAAAGATGGAAAAGGTTTTTGTCATATAGATAAAACGATTGTATTTATTGAAGGAGCCCTAACAAATGAAAAATGTACAATTGAAATAACTAATGTTATTAGTAATTGTGCTTTTGCTAAAGTAATTAATTACATAGATTATTCAAAATCGCGCATAGTTCCTGATTGCCCATATTATAATTTATGTGGTGGTTGTGATATGCAACATATGACATATGATTTAGAAAAAGAAATAAAAGAAAATAAAGTCAAAAATGCCTTGAAGTTCATTGCAAAGGAAAGTAATCCAAAGGTAAAACCAATAATTTTTGCTGATGAAATATGGCATTATAGAAATAAGGCAATCATACCTTTTGGAGTTAAAAATGGTAAGATTGTTTGTGGAATGTATCAAAAAAAGAGTCATGAAATAATCGATTTTACTTCTTGTTTAATAGAACCAAAAATTTTATCTTCTATTCTAGAAGACATTAAAAAATTCTTGACTGAAAATAATATCACGATATATGATGAATTAACAAATAACGGAATATTTAGAGCTATAATGCTTAGAAAAACTAGTAGAGAAGAACTTATGTTGGTTTTTGTTTTGACTAAATTTACAAATTTAAAAGAGCTAGTCGATTTATTAATTAAAAAGTATAATATTAATTCTATTTATATAAATATTAATGATAAAAAAACAAATGTAGTTCTTGGTGATAAAGACATTTTAGTATCAGGAAAAGATACGATTAAAGAAACAATTTTAAATCATGATTTTATGGTATCTCCTAAGACATTTCTACAAATTAATCATAGACAAACAGAAAAATTATATACTAAAGCTATAGAAATGTTAAATCCTTCAAAGGATGATTATGTGATTGATGCATATTGTGGTATGGGAAGTATAACTTTAAGTATTGCTCCATTCGTAAAAGAAGTATATGGGATTGAAATTGTCGAAGAAGCTATTAAGGATGCTAATAATAATAAGAAAATTAATAATATAAACAATGCAAATTTCATTTGTGGTAAATGCGAAGACATAATAATGGATTTAATTAATAAAAAACCATTCTCTGCAATTGTGTTTGACCCGCCACGCAAGGGCTGTGAAAAAAGCTTTTTAGATGTTATAAAAAAATCAAAAATAAGAAAGATTGTTTATATTTCTTGTAATATTGCAACATGTGCAAGGGATATATTGCATTTAAGTGATACTTATAAGTTAGTTGAAGCAGTTCCTGTTGATTTATTTCCTAGAAGTCTTCATATTGAGACAATTTGTACACTTATTCGTAAGGATTAATAAAAGAGGATAAAATGAGTGAAGATAATAGAAGTATAATCGAAAGATTAGATAATATTGAAGAAAAAATAGAAGCATTAGATTTTAAAAAGACTGTTCAAAATGATAAATATGCAGTTACTAATTTTATACTAAATGGTAAAAAACAAGCCTTTTGGATAGGGTCAGAAAAAAAGTTTGCTGATGGAAAAGAAAAAATCATTTTACTTTTATCATTGACGTTAATTTTTGGGCTTTTATCAACATTAATTACAAGTCTAACATTTAAATTTTATTCAACTTTTACTTTTTTAGAAAATATATGGTTAATTTTTGTTGTAAAAATGCTGATATATTTTAATAAATTAGAAAATAATAAAATGAAGAAAGAACATTTCTATACTAAAAGTATGAGAAATTATGAATTTTCAAATTTATGCTTTTACCAACCTACTAATAAAATAAGGCTTTCTTATAAAGTTTTTAATATACTTGCATGCCTTTCAACAATTTTGAACATTATTTTTGCATGGTCGGACTATAAAGCAAATTCTGCAATTGCAGTTACGATTTTTGAAGTAATTATTTTAATGTTTTATATAATTTCTATCCTTATGAGTAATAAATTTTTAAATAAATTTGATTTAATATTATTTGTTACAAATAAAAAAATTAATTCTGATGAGGATGTTACGATTGTAATCTATCTTTTCATTAATAAAATTATTTCAAAAGAAGATTTTTTGAAACAAAATATAGAGGGAGTTTTACTAAATGTATAAAGCTATCATTTTTGATTTAGATGGAACATTACTAAATACTTTAGAAGATTTAAATGCTGCATGTAACTATGCCTTAAAAAAATATGGATATGAAGAAATTTCACTTACGGAAACAAAAAATTTTATTGGTAATGGAATAGCAAAACTAATAGAAAGAAGTTTGAAAGGAAAATTAGAGAAATTTCCTGAGGTTTTTATAGAATTTAAAAAATATTATAAAGAAAATTGCAATGTTTTTACAAAACCATACCCAGGAATTACAAAATTACTAAATGAATTAAAAAATAAAAGGTTTAAACTTGGTATTTTATCTAATAAAGCTCAATTTGCGCTTGAAAAAATAGTTGATTTCTATTTTCCTAATCTTT
The DNA here is from genome assembly GCA_944324805.1 of uncultured Acholeplasmatales bacterium. Taxonomy (GTDB): domain Bacteria; phylum Bacillota_I; class Bacilli_A; order Acholeplasmatales; family Anaeroplasmataceae; genus CALUXS01. The sequence goes on from CALUXS010000001.1 coordinate 38,562, forward strand.
TTGACCAAGTTTTAGGTGATCAAGAAGGATTGAGGAAAAAACCTGAGATAGATGGTTTAATAAAAATATGCAATGATTTGAATGTTGAATTATCAGAAATAATTTATGTAGGTGATAGCATTGTTGACATTGAGACAACCTATAATGCTAACTGTATGGGTTTATTTGTAAGTTATGGTTTTGGTAATGTTATAGAAATGGCTGAAAAAAATGTTAGATTGTACAAAGATACTAATGAACTAAGAAAGGCAATGGAAGAACTATTATGAATATAGATGCTTTGATTTTTTGGGCAAGTGTAATAGGAACTATTGCATTTTCAATTTCAGGAGCACTTATTGCTATTGAATGTAAATTAGATATATTAGGTGTAATAATGCTAGGAGCATTAACTGCTTGTGGAGGTGGTATATTAAGAGATATTATGCTTCACACAAAAATGGGGATTTTTGAAGATCCGTTTTTTATAACTTTATCTGCTATAGTAAGTTTGCTAGTATTTATAGCAATGTATTTTTTGAAAAATTTAAGTTGGATTGATTCAAAAATTTATAAAACAATTTTTACGATAATAGATAGTATAGGTCTAGGAGCTTTTGTTGTTGTTGGTGCAAATATAAGTTTAAATAGCGGAGCTGATAGCATGTTTGCAATATGTTTTTATGGTGTTTTAACTGCTGTTGGTGGTGGTTTAATAAGAGATATAATAGTAAATAAAATACCAGCTATATTTAGAAAGCATATTTATGCTCTTGCTGCTATAATAGGTGCGATTTATTTTTATTTGATTGAATCTATAGGCTTATCTTATGCATTCGCAGTAATATCTACAGTATTACTAGTTTTAACGATTAGATTTCTATCATATTATTTTGAATTAGGCTTACCTAGAGTAAAATTTAAGAAAAATGACTAAAAGGCTAAAATTTAGCCTTTTTTTATTGTTATTCTAGTTTAATGATGGTATTATAAAAGGACATACTATAAGGAGTTGGTAGTAGTGAAACTTGAAAAGAAACAAATTTTATTAGTCAGTTTTATGCTTTTTTCATTGTTTTTTGGTGCTGGTAATTTAATTTTTCCCCCTTTTCTTGGATATAACGCTGGGGATAAAAGTATTATAGCCTTGATTGGTTTTTTAATTACTAGTGTCATTTTGCCAGTTTTAGGAGTAATAGTAGTGGCAAAATTTAATGGCTTAAAGGATTTGGCCGCAAAGGTTGGAAAGCATTTTTCTTTTATTTTTATATTGCTTATATACTTATCAATAGGACCAGGTTTAGGAATACCTAGAGCTGCTTCAGTTCCTTTTGAAATGGCTATTGCTCCATATATGACCAATGAATCTAATAAAACTATTTTTATGGTTCTATATTCATTCGTATTTTTTGCAATTGCACTTTGGCTATCATTAACGCCTAAAAAACTTGTAAGTAGAATTGGACATTTTCTAACACCATTACTATTATTATTGATATGTGTTCTTTTCTTTAGTTTTATTTTTTTAGGAAGAGGTAGTATAAGTATAGTTCAAGGAAATTATGCATCTAATGGTTTTATGCAAGGTTTTATAGATGGGTATCAGACTATGGATACAATAGCAGCTTTGAATTTTGGATTAGTAATTTCCCTGGCTATAAAGAATTTTGGTATAAAAGAAGAAAAAAAGGTTATTAACTATACTATCATAACTGGTATTTTCGCAGGAACTATCTTGATGACAATTTACATTATGCTAACTGTAATAGGAACATTTAGTGGTGTTGTTGGACAAGTTGAAAATGGTGCAGCATTATTAAGAATAGTAGTTTATAATATATTTGGCGAATTTGGGGCTGTTTTTTTAGCTAGTATATTCACATTAGCATGTCTTACAACTTGTGTAGGATTAATAACTTCAATTTCGCAATACTTTTCTTCACTACAAGATGTAGTTTCATACAAAAAAATAGTATTTTTAATTACAATCGTATCATTTTTGATTTGTAATTTAGGACTTAATATGATTCTTAGTATTTCAATTCCTATTTTAAATGCAATATACCCAATGGCAATTGTTTTAATTATACTTGGACTTACGAATAAATTACATCATAAAAATCGTTATATTTATCCTTTTACAATTTATTTGACAGGTATTATTTCTATTTTTTATGCAATAGACAACATGAAAATTGATATGGGTGGATTTTCAAGTTTATTGAATAAAATTCCTTTTTTTGAAGCAGGTTTTGCATGGATTTGGTTTTTCCTAATAGGCTTATTTCTAAGTTATGTTTATTATTTTATAACTAAAATATTTAGAAGAAATAAATTAAATATAGAGGAGGGATAGAAGTGAAAAAAATAGCAATAATTGGTATGGGAGATATGGGAATAAAATATGCCGAGATGATATTAAATAATGATTTAGGTTTTTTGTTAGTTGCAAGTACTAGAGTAAAAGATTTTAGATATGATAAAATAAAGGATAAATTGATATCTAGTTTTAAAATATATCAATCAGATTCAGAACTTTTTAAAGCAATAGATAAAAAAGAATTATTAGTAGATGCTATACTAATTGCTACCCCACATTATAATCATGTAATTGCGACAAGAGAGGCTCTAAAAAGAAATCTATATGTGCTATGTGATAAGCCATTAGGGGTTTTTTTAGAAGATGGTAGAAGACTATTAGAATTTGAAAATTCAAGGACAAACATAGCATATATATATCAACATCGTGAATACAATATTGATAAATATTTATTTGATATTGTAAAAGAAAAAAAGTATGGAGATATTAAAAGAATTAATTATATTGTGACCGATTGGTATCGTCCTAATGATTATTATAAAAAAAGTATTTGGCGTTCTACATATAAAAGTGATGGTGGTGGAACTATTTTAAATCAGTGTCCTCACAATCTAGATTTACTATGCCATCTTTTTGGATTACCTAAAATGGTAATGTCATTTAATAAAAATGGTAAATACCATGATATTGAAGTAGAAGATGAATCAACTAGCTATTTAGAATGGGAAAATTTTACAGGAATATTCATCGCTTCTACAGGAGAAACTCCGGGAGTAAATAGGCTAGAAATTTCATTTTCTAAAGCCTTAGTGGTTGTATTAAAAAATGAGATACAAATATATGAAAATGAACTTTATGAAGAAGAATATAGAAAGAAAGATTATGCTAATTTTAAACAACCGCAAAGTAAGTTTTTTAGAAAAGAGTTTAAAATAAATAAGGAAGAAGCATATAAAAATATAATAAAAAATTTTTATGATGTAATTACTTTAGGTAAAAAACCTGTAGCAAGCTTAGATGATGCTATAAAGTGTCAGTATTTGTGTAATGCAATATATTTATCAGGTTTTAAACAACAAATGTTAAATATCTATAAATTAGGAAGTAAAGAAGAAATAGAATTTGAAAAAGAATTTACTATAGAAATGAATAAAAGAATGTAGTCAAAATAAAAGCGAACTATAAAAATAGTTCGCTTTATTCTTATATGTCATTTTCAGGATATACCATTTGTTTTTTTACTCTTTTTACGCCATCAATACCTTCAAGAGCTTCAATAATTGCAAAAGGCAATTTCATTGCAGCAGAAACACTTCTAGCAGTAAAGAATTTTCCATCTCTAACTACGTAACTATCTTTTTGGTAATAACCACCAAAGTCATCATTGAAGGTTGGAAAACAAACATATTTTTTATTCTTCAAATAGCCAAGTCGACCAAGGTATGAAGGAGCACTACAAATAGCTGCTATATATTTATTATTATCAGCAAAATATCTTATAGCTTCATTGGTTTTTTCGCTTGGAACATAGCCACCACCAGGTAAAAATAACATATCAAAATTTGAAAATGAAATATCATCAAATGTTTTTAAGTTTGTGTAAGTTGTGTATTTACTTTTAACAAATGATTTATCTGAAATGACTGTAACATCATATCCTGCACGTTTTAAGATAATAATGGTGCCATTTGCCTCTAAATCTTCGAAGCCATCGTTTAAAATTGTCAATATTTTCATAATTTCACCTCGTAAATATTATAGCACAACTTGTTAAATAAGTAAAAAAAGTGTAAAATACACTTGAAAGGTGGTATTACAATGACCGATTATGTAATAATTAGCGATGGCTCATGTGATTTGACACAAGAAGAAGCTCAAGCATTAAATATAGAAATTGTTCCTTTCTATGTAGAATTTTTATCAGACAAGCATTTGAAGGAAGGAGTAGACATTAAGGTAAGAGACTTTTATAAACTGATGGTTGATAATCCAGGGAATTTTCCTAAGTCATCATTGCCTTCACCACAAGATTATGTCAATTCTTTTGAAAAGTATTTAGAAGCCGGAAAAGATATTATTTGTTTATGTATCACAACTAAATTTAGTGGATCATATAATTCAGCTTTAAATGCAAAGCAAATTTTAGAAGAAGATTATCCTGAACGAAAAATAACAATAATTGATACAATGGTTAATACAGTTTTACAAGGATTAGTAGTTAGAGAAGCAGCCAAGTTGAAAGAAAATGGAGCAAGCTATGAAGAGGTTGTAAGTGCTATTAATAAAAATAAAGAAACAGGAAGAATTTTCTTTACAGTTAAAGGTCTTTCATATTTACAACATGGTGGTAGAATTGGAAAATTATCTTCAATAATAGGCGATTTTTTAAAGATTACTCCTTTAATTTGCTTGCGTGATGGTGAAATTTTTTCTAATGGGATTGCCATCTCGAGAGGACGTTCACTTTTGAAAATAAAAGAACATTTACTGCGCTATTTAGATGAAGTCCATGCAACACCAGAGTCATATATAATTGCAGTAGGTTATGGCTACGATATAGAAGAAGCTACTAAATTTAAGGATTTAATTGCAAAGGCTGTTCCAGGATATCAAATAGTATTCAGTCAAATTGGAGCAACAATAGCAGTTCATACAGGACCATATCCTATTGGAGTTGGTGTGTTAAAAAAATTTTAAAAAAAAGCTACTTGTTAAACAAGTAGTTTTTTTTATTTATTTATTTTTGTTAATACAATAATCTTCAATTTCTTTTGCAACCATTTTGGTAACTGCGACAGCTTCAACAACGGTTTTTGCACCATAAACAACATCACCGGCTGCAAACACTCCAGGTCTAGTGGTTTCTCCGTTTGAAGTTGTTTGTATCAAACCACGTTGATTTGTATCTATTTCTTTAGAGGTTGACACTATATTAGATTGTGGACCTTGACCAATAGCGATAATTACAGAAGTAGCAGGAAATTTATATGCGTTTTCATGATCGTTTACATAAACTTTATTTCCACTTTCGTCAGTATTTTCCTTCACAGGTTCAACAATTATACCATCCTCTTCAATTTTTATAGTATTTAAATAATAGTTCATTTTTATACCATCAATAATGGCTAAATCAAGTTCCTCTCTACTTGCAGTAACTTCATTTTCGCCTCGGAAGAATATCACGTCTACTGATGCATGTGTTTTTCTTAAAATTGTTCTTGCAGCATCCATAGCTACATTTCCTGCACCAATAATAACAACTTTATCGCCTAAATTTTGATATGAATCAGGATTTTTTAAATAATCAATAGCAAAATGAACATGTCCTAGTGATTCTCCAGGTATTCTTAATCTATTAGGACGCCATACACCTGTACCAATAAATATAGCATCATAACCATCTGAGAACATATCATCAATTGTTATACCAGGACCAATAAGAGTGTTAGGTCTAAATTTTATTCCTAATTCATACATACGCTCTAGTAATTTATCTAGAAGAGCTTTTGGAAGTCTAAACTCAGGAATGCCATAACGAAGAACACCGCCAATTTTATCTTTAGAATCAATTATTGTTATATTGAAACCTTTTTGGGCTAGAATTATTGCAAGTGTAAGTCCAGCAGGACCTGCACCAATTATTCCCACATGATATTTGTTTAAATTATCACGTTTTAAATGAGCTTTTTCTAAATAAAAGCTAGAAATATAATTTTCAACTTCATAGAATTTAATTGGATTACCCTTACGATTTAGAACACAATGCCCAGTACAATTTTTCTCATGTGGGCAAATGAGTGAACAAATTGCTGATAATGGATTATTTTCAAATAACATTTCCCCTGCCTCGTCCATTTTACCATCAAGAAACATTTGCATTATTTCGTTTATTGGTGTATGAACAGGACATCCTTCTTTACATAAAGGCTTTTTACACTTTAAGCAACGCTTTGCCTCTTCAATGACATCAGTCATAATTTCCCCTCCTCATAATGATATTATGATAACAAAAAAATAAGAAAATAGAAAGCGTTTTAGTGATTTTTTTAAAAAAATTATGGTATCATAATAAATATGAAACAAGATATATATTTTAAAGTTGAAAAAGAAGAAAGTTTAAGCCTTTTTTTAAAAGAAAAGCTAACTAGAAAATTTTATAGAAATTTAAAGGGTAAAAATGCAATTGTCCTAGTTAATGATGAAGAAAGGGAATATTATAAAAAAGTTGAAGTTGGAGATGTTATTCATATCATTTATGATGATTACAAAGAGTCTAATTGGGATTTTGTAGAAGTACCATTAGAAATATTGTATGAAGATGAACATTATTTAGTCGTTAATAAGGAACATAATATTCTTTCTATTCCAACAAAATCAGAACCAGTAAGCTTATATCAGCAGGTTTTAACGCACTTAAATGACAAGTTTGCACATATTTCATTATTAAATCGATTAGACAAGGAGACCTCTGGATTAGTTTTAATTGCTAAAGATAGATATAGTGCATCTCTATTACAGCCTGTAAAAGAACATATTATAAGAAAATATGAAGCTTTAGTTGAAGGTACAATAACAAATGACGGAACAATTGATAGTCCAATTGGAAAATGCGATGATTCAAAGATGCGAAAGATTTGTGAAAATGGGAAAAGTGCTATAACACATTTTAAAGTATTATGCTATAATGAAGAACGAACTAAGTTATCATTGACCCTTGAAACTGGTAGAACACATCAAATTAGGGTCCACTTAGCTTCTATTGGCCACCCTATTGTTGGAGATTCATTATATGGTGGTCAACCATATTCTCATATGTGTTTGACTAGTGTTTTTTTAAGCTATGTAGATCCTTACACAAATGAATTAAAAGAATTTATGATAAAGAGTGATTAATGTATGGATGAACAAGTAAAAAAGAGGATAGATAAAAAAAGAATAATTATAACAAGTGTAGTATTGTGTATATTTATTGGCGTAATGATTTTTTTAATTGTTAAATTTTGGCCATATCTTATAGGATTACTTAGAGATGATGAAGAGGTTCGAAATGAACTTATTCAAATCTTAGAATCTAAGGGGAAATGGGCATGGCTTTTATTAATTTTATGCTTAATGATACAAGTTATTTTTGCAATTATACCTAATGGAGCCTTTGAAATGATAGCAGGTTTATTTTATGGACCATGGCTAGGTAGTATTATATCATTAGTTGGTTCAACATTAGGATGTATTGTTGTAATAATTTTAGTAAGAGCTTTTGGAAAAGGATTTGCTAGCTTATTTGTTAATCTAGAGGATAGCAAAAAATTAGCTTTTTTAAGGGATGAAAAGAGATGTCTTATTTTGTTATTTGGTTTTCTTATTATTCCTGGGTTACCAAAAGATTTTGTTGTTTTTTTAGTTCCTTTTACATCTATAAAAATTTGGAAATTTGTTTTAGTAAATCTATTTGCTAGAGCTCCTGCAACTATTATATCTGCAGTTTTAGGAAATTCCTTAATGACTGGAGATTTCAATTTGGGACTAATTTTAATGGGAACATTTGCATTGATTGGTGTGCTTTGTTTGATATTTAATAAGAAAATAGTGGCCTTTTTCGACAAAAATAATGAAAATAATAATGTAAATAGTGAAAAGATGGAATAAAATTTTCCATCTTTTCTTTTATTAGTTGATGGATAGTGTTATAATTTAATTGAAGGTTGGTGATTTTAATGAAATATATTATTACAATTAGTCGACAATATGGTAGTGGTGGTCGTTTTATTGGGCGTGAGTTGGCAAAGCGTCTAGGAATAAATTTTTATGATAATGAGTTATTGGCTAAAGCTGCTGAAGAATCAGGTATGAGTAAATCTATCTTTGAAAACTATGATGAAAAGAAGGATGGCTTTTTTAGTGGTATCATCCCTACTAGTTATGGTTTCGATATGTCTATGGGACAAAAGGTATTTTTAGCTCAATTTGATACTATTAGAAAAATTGCTCAACAAGAATCATGTGTAATTGTTGGTCGTTGCGCTGATTATGTACTTCGTGATTTGCCTAATGTAGTATCTGTATTTGTTCATGCTCCATTAGAATCTAGAATGGAAAGAGCTATCAAATATTACGGTGTAGATCCAAAAAAGGCCAAAGATACAGTTTTGAGAATGGATAAAAAGCGTAAGAATTATTACAATTTTTACTCTGATAAGGATTGGGCTAAGGCAGATAGCTATGATTTATGTTTGACATCTGATATAGGAATTCAAGAAAGTGTTGATGCTATTAAAACATTTGCTGAACGTAAATTAAAGTTTAAGTTAGAGGAAAATAAGGAAGATTAAAAGATGGATGAGAGATTACTAAGAGAATATGCTAAATTAATTGTGAAAAAGGGAGCTAATGTTCAAAAAAATCAATTGACAGTTATTAAAGCACCTATTGAGGTATACCAATTTGTACGAATTGTTGTAGAAGAAGCATATAAAGCTGGTGCAGGAGAAGTTATCGTTGATTATATTGATACAGAAAATAATAGAAACGCTTATTTGTATCAAGAAATAGACAAGTTAAAAGAAGTTCCTGAGTATAAAATTTCTAGGGCTCATTATATAGTTGATAATAGAGCTTGTCATATTTCTTTAACAAGTCCAAATTCTGAGGCTTTAAAGGGAGTAGATCCTAAAAAAGTACAAGAGGCTTCTCTTGCAGCTGGTGAAAAGCTAAGCTTTTTACGTAATTATACAATGAACAATGATGGACAATGGACAGTAGCAGCTGTCAGTTCACAAATTTGGGCAGATAAAGTTTTTCCTAATGTTCAAAATAATGTTGACTTACTATGGGATGCAATTTTAAAAGCATGTCATGTTGGTCTTGTTGATACGATTAATGAATGGGAAAAGCATGGGGATAGTATTTTAAATCATGCAAAACTATTAAATGAATTTAATTTTGAAAAGCTACATTTTAAAAATAGTATAGGCACGGATTTAGAAATATATTTAGCAAAAGAAAATGTCTTTGCAGGGGGAGATGAATATACACCATCTGGAGTTCGTTTTTCTCCTAATATCCCTACTGAAGAAGTTTTTGGTATGCCATACAAGACTAAAGTAAATGGAAAGGTTGTTGCAACTAAACCATTAAATTATCAAGGTGGTTTGATAGAAGATTTTTATTTAATTTTCAAGAATGGTATGGTCGTTGAATATGGAGCCAAAAAAGGACAAGATTTACTTAAATCATTGATAGAATTTGATGAGGGAAGTAAATATATTGGTGAGGTTGCTTTAATTAGCCATAATTCTCCAATATCTAACATGAACATATTATTCTATAATACTTTATTTGATGAAAATGCCTCATGCCATTTAGCTTTGGGTCAAGCTTATTCTATGAATACTAAAAATGGTACAAAATTAACAAAAGAAGAATTGGTTGCTAGAGGTGCTAATTTTAGTCATACACATGTTGATTTTATGTTTGGTTCTAGTGATATGAATATTGTTGGTACAAAAGAAAATGGTGAAGAAGTACAAATTTTCGAAAATGGTAATTTTGTTATTTAAAAAATATATTAATTTTTAATTCTTATGAATAACATATTTTATAAAAGCCTAGTGAAAAAACACTAGGCTTTTATATATTATCAATGTCTAGTTTATAAATTTCATTGACTTTATCTTTTAACCTAGAACAATAAAAAAGATGTTTGTAGATACTAAAACAATTAGCATTTACAAACATCTTATATTTTATTTATTTAGCAAAGTCAATTCGTTTCTTAGAATATCAAGGACGTATGGTTTATTTGGAATTATTTCACCTTTTATGATTTTTGTTGCAATAAATGTTTCAATGTGTTTTGTAATAAAACGTTTGATTGGTCTAGCACCATAGGTAATATCGAATGATTGATTTAAAATCCATTCTTTTAAATTATCTGTGAATGTTATATTAATATTTTGCTCTAAAAGTCTAACATCTAATTCATGTAGCATTTTAGTAACAATCTTTAATTGTACATCACGATTTAGTGGTTTAAATGTAATTATTTCATCAATTCTGTTTAAGAATTCAGGCTTGAAGTATTGCTTCAACAAATTCATAACCTCATTTTCAGATTTATTTTCTAATAATAAATCGCTACCTATGTTAGAAGTCATTATAATCAAAGTGTTTTTAAAATCAACGGTTCTACCTTGTGAATCAGTCAATCTACCATCATCAAGTATTTGTAAGAGAATATTAAATACATCATGATGTGCCTTTTCAATTTCATCGAATAAGACAATAGAATATGGATTTCTTCTAACTTTTTCAGTCAATTGTCCGCCTTCCTCATATCCAACATAACCAGGTGCGCTACCTATTAATTTTGAAACGCTATATTGTTCCATATATTCTGACATATCTAGTCTAACTATGTGATGCTCATCATCGAAAAGAGCATCTGCAAGCGACTTGGCTAATTCAGTTTTACCGACACCAGTAGGACCTAGGAATAGGAAAGAACCAATAGGTTTATTTTCATCCTTGATACCAGCTCTTTGACGTAAGATTGCATCGCTAACTAATTCAACAGCATTATCTTGGCCAATTACCCTTTCACGTAATGTTTCAGCAAGATTTAGGATTTTTTCTCTTTCTCCTTGCATTAACTTAGTAATAGGAATATTAGTCCATTTAGAAACGATAGAAGCAATGTCACTTTCATAAACAGTATCTGATATCATTCGATTTTCCTTATTTTGTTGTTGAAATTCATTAATTTCTTTTTCTAATTCAGGAATTATTTTATATTGAAGCTCAGAGGCACGTTTATAATCTCCATTATTAAATGCTTGATCAAGTTCAAATTTCTTTTGGTCAAGATTTTTCTTTTGTTCCTTGTAATTACTTAATTCTTTAATTTCTTTTTGCCATTCTTCAGTTAGTTCCTTTTGTTTTTGATTTGAATCTTGTAATTCTTTTTCTATAGTTATAAGTCTATCCTTAGATACAGGATCTGATTCTTTTTTAAGAGCCATTTGTTCGATTTTAAGTTGAGCAATTTTACGTTCAATATCATCTAGCTCGGTTGGTTTTGAATCTATTTCCATTCTCAAAGAAGCACAAGCTTCATCGATAAGGTCAATTGCTTTATCAGGTAAAAAACGATCAGTGATATATCTATTAGATAGAGTAGCAGCAGCAACTATAGCATTATCAGTTATATGAACCCCATGATGCATTTCAAAACGCTCTTTGATACCACGTAAAATACTGATAGTATCTTCTACAGATGGTTCTTGAACTAAGACTTTTTGGAAACGTCTTTCAAGTGCAGAGTCTTTTTCAATATATTCTCTATATTCTTTAAGAGTAGTAGCACCGATACAATGTAATTCGCCACGGGCAAGCATAGGTTTTAGCATATTACCTGCGTCTAGGGCACCATCAGCCTTACCAGCACCAACAATTAGATGGATTTCATCAATGAACATGATGATTTTTCCGTCTGATTCTTTAATTTTGTTTAAAACTGCTTTTAAACGTTCCTCAAATTCACCACGGTATTTTGCACCAGCAACTAGCGCACCCATATCTAATTCGTAAATCTCCTTGTCTTTTAATGAAACAGGGACATCGTTAGCTACAATACGTCTTGCTAAACCTTCAATAATTGCAGTTTTACCGACACCTGGTTCACCTATTAAAACAGGGTTATTTTTAGTTTTACGTGTTAAGATTTTTATAATACGTCTAATTTCTTCGTCACGTCCTATTACAGGATCGATTTTACCATTACGAGCTAATTCTACAACGTTACGTCCAAATTTTTCTAATACATTTTGATCATTTGCATAATTGTTTTCTTGTTGCATAATAATCCTCCTTTTTGTAGCCTTTTATCAACTACACTTATATTATACTCTTTAAATTGGCACTGTCAATAGTAGAGTGCCAAAAAAGTAAAAAAGAAAATATTTCTTGACTTAAAAGTTTGTATTTGTTATAATAAATGAGCGATGTGGCCCTGTAGCCAAGTGGTAAGGCGCGGCACTGCAACTGCCCGATCATCAGTTCGAATCTGTTCGGGGCCTCCAGTCGTCTAAAACGGACAAATTATTTTGTTCGTGTTCATATTAAAAGTACTAGGTTAACTTATTTATAATTTATCCTAGTACTTTTTTTATTATATAAGATTAAAATAATAATTGTTTTAATCTTATATATATGATATAATCGCCCTTGTGAAAAGTAATTCGTATAATTGCCCTAAAATGGTGGGAAAGTCTCTACGCTATGGCCTATCTATAGCACTACGAATTCAAATTGAATTTATTTTTTTGTGTAGTGAGGCTTCAATTACTTTTTATCATAATATTTTAAGGAGAGTAACTATGCAAAAGAAGAACTTTTTTAGCAATGCTTCTAGAGATAATATTTATTGTCTAGAAGGATTAGTGCCTTTACAAGATGCAATTCCTTTAGGAATACAGCATATCTTGGCGATGTTTTTAGGTAACATTTCCCCATTATTAATAATCTTTGGCTTATTACCAGGAATAGATATGGGAACAAGAACAATTTTAATTCAAAACTCAATGTTTGTAGCAGCACTTGTTACTTTAATCCAGCTTTATCCGATATGGAAAGTCGGTGCTGGTTTACCAATTGTAATGGGGACAAGCTCAGGTTTTATTGGAACTGCGAAAGCTATTGCCAATCAATATGGATATGCAACTATTATGGGTGCTAGCTTAATTGGTTCAATTTTTGAAATAATAATGGGCTTTTTCATTAAGCCTTTAAGAAAATTATTCCCACCTATTGTAACTAGTTTAGTTATTATATCAATTGGTTTATCTTTACTGCCAGTTGGAATTCAATATTTTGGTGGTGGTTCAGGAGCCGCTGATTTTGGTTCATGGAAGCATTTGTTAGTAGGCTCTGTTGTTATTTTAACTATTATTGTCTTAAAACAATTTAAAGGCTTTATAAACGTTGCATCAATTTTAATTGGAATTGTTGTAGGATATATTTTGGCAATTTGCTTAGGAATGGTTGATTTTAGTCCTGTTGCAGATGCTAGTTGGTTTGCATTACCAAGACCTTTTATTATGGGATTTGAGTTCAAATGGGAAGCAATATTACCTATGTGTATTATGTTTATTGCCACTACAGTTGAAACAATTGGTGATACTTCAGGTATTACAAATGGTGGTTTAGGTCGTGAGGCAACTAATAAAGAGTTAACTGGTTCAGTTCTTGCAGATGGAGCTGGTTCATTAATTGCTTCATGCTTTGGTGTTTTACCTAACACAAGTTTTAGTCAAAATGTTGGTCTAGTTACTACTACAAAAGTAGTTAATAAATTTGTTGTATTGATGGGAGCTATTTTCCTTTTATTAATGGGCTTTTTTCCAAAAGTAAGTGCCATTTTTACAGCAATGCCTCAATCAGTTTTAGGTGGTGCTGCCGTAATAATGTTTGCAATGATTTTTGTTAGCGGTTTACAATCACTATTAAAAGTAGAGTTGAATGCACGTAATTCGCTTATAATTGCATTATCATTAGGTTTAGGAATTGGTATAGGAAACGTTCCTAGTGTCCTAGATCAATTACCTGATTGGGTTGGTACTGTTTTTGCCCAAAATGGTATTATAATGGTTTTTGTTATTGCTACTGTTTGCAATTTAGTATTTCCAAAGTCAAAAGAAGATGTTGAAGAAAAAAATATAGAAGAAGATAAGAAGATTGATAACTAATTTTCTTATTACAGGTAAAAGACAAATCGGTAAGAGCAGTCTTATTAAGCAAGTATGTAAAGAAAATTCTTTAGATATTTGTGGCTTTGTTACTCTTGCTAATTATGATAATAATGGAACTCGAACAGGTTTTTATTATCATGCTCTTTTACCTGTTTTTTTATGCGAAGACCTACTAAATGATTTACCAATCATGGTAGAAACAACACCTGTCTTTGCTACTTTTGACACTTTGGGAATACCAACATTAGAAAGAATATTGCTTTGTGATAAAAAAGTTGTGGTTTTAGATGAAATCGGTAGAATTGAAAAAAATAATGAAGCATATATTGCTTTACTTAATAAAATATTAGATTCAAATAAATTTGTTTTAGGCGTTTTAAAGAAGGAAGATATTCCTTTTATAAATGAAATAAAAAAAAGAAATGATGTTTATATTTATGATTTAGATGTTTTAGATTATAATATTGTTAAGAGTGAGATAGAAATAAGTTTAAATAATTATGAGGAGAAATTTATTGATGAAAAGAATAATTAGTTTTGTATTAATCTTTATATTTAGTTTAGGATTATTTAGTTGTAAGGATGAGAATTTTACGGGAGTAACATTTGTAGATCATGCCGGTAGAACAGTTGCAATTTCTGAACCAGCAAAAAGAATAGTTTCTGGCTATTATAGTTCTACTACACTTTGCCTAACTTTAGGACTTAAAGATAATTTGGTTGCTATTGAACAAAAAGCTGATACAAGAAATTTATATAAACAAGCTGCTCCTGAATTGTTAGAACTACCTGGCGTAAGTACAAAAAAAGGTATTAATTTTGAAGAAACATTAAATTGTAATCCAGATTTAGTAATTTTACCTTTAACACTAAAGGACGAAGCAAAAAAATTTGAGGATGTGGGAATTAATGTAATTGTAGTGAATCCTGAGACAAGAGAGAGTATTAAAGAAGCTATTAGCTTTATTGGGATGGCAACAGGAACATTACAAAAAGCTAATGACTATACCGATTTTAACGATGAATTAATAGATGAGATTAATTCAAAAACTTCTAAAATTACTGATTTACCTAAAGTTTATATTTCTTCAACTAGTAATTATTTAAATACTTTTTCAAAAGGATATTTACAACATAAATTAATATCAATTGCTGGTGGAATAAGCGTTTCTAAGGAAGTTGTAGGAGATGAAGTATCTCCTGAACAATTATTAGAGTGGAATCCTGAGTATTTTTTCTATGTTGCTGATGCTACTTATAGTAATGAAAATATTTTAGCTGATTCTAAAATAAATAGTTTAGAGTGTTTAGAAAAAAATTTATATCAAGTTCCTTCTAAGCTTGAAAATTGGGATGCTAATAATTCTTCATATGCTTTAGGTGCGTTATGGATGGCAGCTACTTTGCATCCGGATTTATTCACATTAGAATATGTTTTTGAAAAAGCACAAGAATTTTATTTAAAATTTTATGATTTAGAAATAAATAGAGAGATGTTGGAATTTTAATAAGGAGGTTTCTTCTTGAAATTAAAGCTAATATTTACAATTCTATTATTATTAATAATATGTTTTTGTTCTATATTTATAGGTAGGTATAACTTATCATTTATTGATGTTATTAAAGTTTTTTTAGGCCAAAATAATGATAAAATAATGCAAGGTGTTGTTTTGAATATTCGTTTACCTAGAATTATTTATGTTGTTATTGCTGGTATGTCTTTATCATTAGCAGGTTTTATTTATCAAACAATTTTTAAAAATAATTTGGCTTCACCTGATTTATTAGGTGTTTCGACAGGAGGAGCTTGTGGAGCTATAATTGCTATTTTATTTGCTAATTCTAATGCTTATTTAATTCAATTATTTGCTTTTATTGCTAGTATTCTAACAGTTTTATTTTCATTATTTCTAGCAAAAACAATGCGGGGAAATAAGATGTATAATCTAGTGATTGCTGGTATAATTATTAGTGCGTTGGCAAATGCATTAATAATGTTTTTTAAATATGTTGCAGATCCTGAAAGAGAATTGCAAACAATTGATTATTGGCTTATGGGAAGTTTTCATAATATTGATTGGCAGGATGTTATTATAACTAGTACATTAGCTATCCCTTCATTAATATTACTTATTATTTGGGAAAGAAAAATAAGAATATTAACTTTATCAGATGCTGAAGCTAAGACTCTTGGAGTTAATGTAAATGTGTTTAGAATTATTATAATAGTTTTATCTACAATATTAGTTTCAACAGTTATTTCTACAGTAGGAATCGTTTCATGGATTGGATTAATAATTCCTCATATTGCAAAAAGAATTTTTAGAGGAACCTTTAAATTTAATATGATTATGTCACTGTTACTTGGAGCTATAGTTTTACTTATCGCAGATACTATAGCAAGAAGTATTAGTGAAACAGAAGTTCCTATTAGTATTTTTACTTCGTTAATTGGTGCAGTTACATTAGGAGTTATTATGATTAAGGGAGCTGATAAATAGTGCCTATTAGAATTGAAAATCTAAATTTATATTATAATAATAAAAAAATTATTGATTCATTTTCTGTTCTTATACCAGATAACAAAATTGTTGCTATAGTTGGATTGAATGGAGCTGGTAAATCAACTTTGATTAAAGGTCTAATTGGAACATTAAAAATCAAAAGTGGGAATATTTTTTACGATGAGAGAAATGTTAAAGAAATTAAAACAAATGAAATAGCGAATTTAATCTCCTACGTACCACAAAGTTTAGATGTTAGTTATAATTTTTCAGTTAAAGAATTTGTGTCATTAGGATTGACAAGAAGAACTAGTGAAAATTACAGGATTGTTGAAAGTGTTCTTATTGAACTAGGTCTAAAAAAATATGAAAATAAGTCTATTTTACAGCTTTCAATGGGAGAACTAAAGTTGTGTTATTTAGCTAAAGCTTTAGTCCAGGATGCTAAATGGCTAATTCTTGATGAACCAACTGCAAGCTTAGACTATAAAAGAGAGCATGAATTTTTAGATAAATTAAAAACAATCACTCTAGGAAAAAATAAAAGTGTAATTTTATCTATTCATAATCCAAATCTGGCTCTAAAATATGCAGATTATTTATTGTTTATTGATACTGGAAAAATGCTAGGAATTTATGAGAATAATTTAGAAAATTATGATAAGATTTCCACTACATTTGAATATATTTATGGCAAAATTATTAAAGAATCTTTTTTAGAAGGAAGGGATAAAAATGTTTTATTATAAGAATTATGTTCTAGCTTCATCATTGGAGGAAGCATATAATTTAAATCAAAAAAAGAATAATAAAATTATTGCTGGTAATGGCTGGTTGAAGCTTTCAAACAATCAAAAAGATACTCTTATTGATTTATCAAATTTAGGATTAGATCAAATAGTTGAAGATGATAACCAATATAAAATCGGAGCAATGGTAACTTTACGCGAGTTAGAAAAAAATATAAGTTTGAATAGATATACGAATAATGCACTTAAAGATTCTTTAAAATCAATTGTTGGTACACAGTTTCGTAATACTGTCACAATAGGAGGATCATTGTGGGGACGTTTTGGATTTTCTGATCCGTTAACTCTATTTTTAGCACTTGATACATATGTTGAACTATATAATAAAGGAATTGTTCCATTATCAGAGTTTGTAAACTATAATTATGACAATGACATTTTAATAAATATAATTGTTAAAAAAGAAAAGATAAATGTTTCTTATGAGGCATTTAGGAATCAAGCTACAGATTTCCCCGTTTTGACTTGTGCATTAAGTAAGGTAAATGATAAGTATCGTTTAGTTATAGGTGCTAGACCGGAAAAAGCCCAAGTAATTATTATTGAAAACGATCAGATAAGTGATTATAAAAAACTAGCTAATATGTTTAAATATTCTTCTAATATGCGTGCATCTAAAGAGTATAGATTACATTTAGCAGAGGTTTTGATAAAGAGAAATAAAGAAAAATTGGGAGAATAAGACATGAGAATAAAATTATGGATTAATAACAAATTATATGATGAAGATGTTCCTGTTAATACTCCAATGCTTGAATATTTAAGAAGTAAAGGATGTTATAGTGTTAAAAGAGGATGTGAAACCTCAAATTGTGGACTTTGTACCGTTTGGATTGATGGTAAACCAATATTATCTTGTACATATCCTTTGCAAAGAGCTAACAATAAACATATAACAACATTAGAGGGTCTACAATTAGAGGCAAAGGAGTTTGGTGGTTTTTTAGCTGATCAAGGTGCTGATCAGTGTGGTTTTTGTAACACAGGATTTATTATGAATGTACTAGCGATGGTTAATGAATTAAAAAATCCTACTGAAGAAGAAATTTTAGAATACTTGCAAGGAAATTTATGCCGTTGTACAGGATATATGGGACAACTAAGAGCAATTAAGGCTTTTCTCGATTATAAGCAAGGAGGAAAATAGTATATGCAAGAAAAATTTGTTAATAAAGGTATTAGAAAAAAAGATTCTATGTCTTTAGTTACTGGAAAACCAGTATATGCGGATGATATTGCTCCTAAAGATTGTTTGATAGTAAAATTGCTAAGAAGTCCTCATGCTAATGCAATAATAGAAGATATTAATGTTAATATAGCTTGCAAGGTTCCTGGAATAGTTGCAGTTTATACACATAAAGATGTTCCGCAAAATAGATTTACATTTGCAGGGCAAACTTATCCTGAACCAAGCCCATACGATCGTTTAATTTTAGATAGTCATGTACGCCATGTTGGAGATATTGTGGCAATTGTTGCTGGTGAATCTGAAGAGGCATGTGATAAGGCTTTAAAATTAATAAAAGTAAAATATAAAGTTTTAGATGCATTGCTTGATTTTAGAAAAGCAAAAGATAATGAGCTATTAATACATCCTGAAGATTCGTGGAAGGCACTATGCGAAGTTGGAGCTGATAATAAAAGAAATCTTTGTGCTAGTGGTTCTTCAAGCGATGGTGATGTAGAAAAAGAATTTAGAGAAAGTGATGTCATAATAGAACGTACTTATCATACAAAGGCCAATCAGCAAGCAACAATGGAAACTTTTAGAGCATTTTCCTATTTAGATATATATGGAAGATTAAATGTTGTATCTTCTACACAAATTACATTTCATGTTAGAAGAATTCTTGCAAATGCCCTTGGAATAGAAAAATCTCAAATAAATGTTATTAAACCTAGAATTGGTGGTGGATTCGGAGCTAAGCAAACTGCAATTTGTGAAGTTTATCCAGCATTTGTAACATTAAAAACAGGTAGACCTGCTAAAATAGTTTTTACAAGAGAAGAAAATCAGATTGCCTCTTCACCACGTCATGAGATGGAAATAACTATTAAAATTGGTGCTATGAAAGATGGGCATATAAAAGCAATTGATTTATATACTTTGTCTAATACAGGAGCATATGGTGAGCATGGACCTACAACAGTAGGATTATCTGGACATAAATCTATTCCATTATATAGCAAGATTCCTGCTCATCGTTTCTCTTATGATGTTGTATATACAAATGTTATGTCTGCTGGTGCTTACCGCGGATATGGTGCTACACAGGGTATATTTGCTATGGAATCTATTATTGACGAATTAGCATTGAAACTTGGTATTGATCCAATTACTATTAGAGAAATTAACATGACTAGAGAAGGCGACAAAATGCCGGCTTATTATAATGAAACTGCTAGAAGTTGCGCATTAGATAAATGCTTAAATAGATGTAAAGAGATGATGGATTGGGATAGTAAGTATCCTGCTAAAGTAGTTAGTAAGAACAAAGTACGTGGTGTTGGTATGGCCTTAGCTATGCAGGGCTCATCAATATCTAATCTTGACGTTGCCTCAGTAGCATTAAAGGTAAATGATGATGGATTTTATAGTTTAATGATTGGTGCTTCAGATATGGGAACAGGGTGTGATACTATTTTAGCTCAAATGGCCGCTGATTGTTTACTTTGTGATGTTGATGACATAATAGTATCAGGCGTTAACACTGACACATCTCCTTATGATTCTGGTTCATATGCCTCATCTACAACTTATTTGACAGGTATGGCAGTTGTTAAAACCGCAGAGAAATTAATAGCTAAAATTAAACATTATGCAGCAGAGATTTTAAATGTTTCAGTTGATGAGTTGACTTTTGATGGTAAGAAAATTACAACTTTAGACAAGACTAAAGAAATTACACTTAAAAATTTAGCTAACTGCTCTCAATGTAACAATAATAATGCATTATTTGCTACAGAATCACATTCATCGCCTGTTTCTCCACCACCATTTATGGTTGGTATGGCCGAAGTAGAAGTCGATTTAGAAACAGGAAAAGTTGAATTGATTAATTATAAAGCAGTTGTAGATTGTGGTACTGTCATTAATCCTAATTTAGCTCGTGTTCAAACAGAAGGTGGATTAGTACAAGGAATTGGCATGACACTTTTTGAGGATGTAAGCTATAATGATTTAGGTATGGTTAGAAATAATTCTTTCATGCAATATAAGATACCAACTCGTCAAGATATTGGTAATATTGAGGTCGATTTTAGAAGTTCATATGAGCCAACAGGGCCATTTGGAGCTAAATCAATTGGAGAAATTGTTATTAATACACCTGCTCCTGCAATAGCCAATGCGATTTATAATGCAACTAAGGTTAGAATAAGAGAATTACCTATTACACCTGAAAAAGTATATTTTGGATTGAAAAAGAATGAAGATTGATATAATAGTTCTAGCATCAGGTATGTCTAAAAGATTTGGTAAAAAAAATAAACTCTTTTACAAAATATCTGGTGTTAGCATGATTGAAAGAACATTAAAACTCGGTAATATGCTTAAAAAGAAATTGCCAGATTTTATTTCTGAATTAGTAGTAGTTTCGTGCTATGATGAAATATATGAATTAGCAAAAAAATATAATTATAAATATATCTTAAATTTAGAATATCAAAAAGGAATTTCTGAATCTATTCATCTTGGCGTAAAAGCTACTAATAACTATATGATGTTTTTAGTTAGTGATGAACCATATTTAAAACTAAACACCCTAGAAAAGTATGTAAGAGAGTTTGAAAAATCTACGTATAAACTTGCAACATTATCAGATGATGAAAATAATTTGGGTAACCCATGTATTTTTTCTAGAGATTACGAAGAAGAATTATTATCATTAATCGGAGATAAGGGTGGAAAGAAAATAATTTTAAATAATTTAGACAAAACTTTTATTTTCAAAGTTGAAAGTAAAGAACTAGTTGATATTGATTATCTATAAAAAGAGAAAAAGTCACAAACCATAAATATAGGTTTGTGACTTTTTTATATAACGAATATAGAAACGATTAGTAGAATAATTAAAAATAAATAATTTATTCCTAAAAATAATCCTAGGTATTTAGCAGTATGACCAGGATTAACTTTTCTATAAAAATTTAAGGTTATTAAACTAGCTAGTGAAGCAATTGGCGTGCCTAATCCACCAATATTTACTCCAACTAGTAGATTTGCATAGTCATCAGTAAAGCGAGATAATAAAATTGCTGAGGGAACATTGCTTATAAATTGACAAGATATCGTACTAAAAACTAAAACTGATTTACTTAGTAATGTCTCAAATAAATTTTTTACCGCGTCTATTCTTGCCATATTCCCAGAGAAAATAAAAAAGGCTGTAAAAGTTAAAAGTAAGCAATAATCAACACCAAAAAAAGATTTATAATCAGTTAAAAGAAGTCCTAAAATTACAATTATTAACCCGTAATAGTATGGAAAGACACCAAATACAATCAGTATTGAACAAATAAATAGAATAGAATAAGCAACTACTCGCCATGGTTTAGGCTCATTTATTGTAGAATATTCAACGCTTATAGGTTCTTTTTTGACAAAAAAACAAGAGCATATAATGAGTAAAAGTGCAACAGCGAAAGGTACTACCATTATTTTTATAAATTCAAGAAATTGAATGTTGAAAAAAGAATATATATACAAATTTTGTGGATTACCAAAAGGAGTCAGCATACCACCTAAATTGGCTGCTATATTTTGCATTATAAAAGTGAATGCATAATATTCCTTTTTATTGCAACTAGATAGCACAAAATATCCTAATGGCAAGAATGTTATAAGTGCCATATCATTTGCCATAATCATAGATCCAAAATAGGTTATGAATATCAAAGCCGCAATAGCATTTCTGGTATTTTTGAATTTTCTAATTATAATATCTGCTAGCCAAGAAAAGAAACGAATATTTCTAAATGCACTTACAACCGCTAAAGTACAAAATAAGCAAGCTAATGTTTTTAAATCAAAATAACCTAAATATTCTTTATCAAAAGGAACAAAAAAACATGTTATTATAGCTAAAATAATTGCAATTACAAGAACAAAATTTTTTTTGCAAAATGGAATTATATAACCTTTCAACAAATTCATAATTATACCCCCTAAAAATTCCAAAATAATTATATGCTTATTTTAAAAAAATTCAATAAAAATAGATAAAAATAATAAATAATGCTATAATATTACAAAGGAGCTGAGTTTATGAAAATAAATGAATATAAGATAAAATCAAATTTTGATGGATTAGAATTACAAACTATTGAATATAGACCAGAAAATTTTAATAAAGTAATATTAATTATACATGGGATGTGTGAGCATCAATTGCGATATAATTCCTTTGCTACTTATTTGGCTAAATATGGCTATTTAGTATATACATATGATCATCGTGGTCACGGAAGAAGTATAAAAGATGAAAGTGAGCTTGGCTATTTTTCTAAAAAAGATGGCGCTAAAGCGATGATTAATGATTTGTCAACCATAGTAAATTTTATTAAATTACAAAATCCAAATTGCGAATTTTATATTTTTGCTCATTCAATGGGCTCAATTATTACAAGGTGTTTTTTACAGGAGCATAGTCAATTAGTAGATAAAGTTATTTTATCAGGAGCACCTAATTATCAAGCATTGGCGCCTCTAGGACTATTTATTGCAAATTTGGTTATTTTATTCAAAGGTGATAAAAAGCGTTCTAAGCTATTAACTAGTTTATCTTTAGGTAAATTTAATAAAAAGGTTGATAACCCAAAAACACAAAATGATTGGATAAGCTATAATGAAGCTAATGTAAAAAAATATAACGATGACAAGCTATGTTCTTTTACTTTTACAAACAATGGTTATAAGAATTTATTTAAGTTATTAATTAAAATGCATAAAGTTAGAAATTTTAAAAATGTTAATCATAACTTAAAGATTTTATTTATGGCAGGTGAAGATGATCCATGCACAGGTGGAAATAAGGGGTTAAATTCATCAGCTAGAACTCTAGTTAAGGCTGGATTTAAAGATATAAGCAGACAAGTTTTTCAAGGTATGAGACATGAAATACTAAACGAAGTTGATCATTTAAATGTATATGAAGAAGCGGTAAATTTTTATGAATAATGATGAAATTTTTTGTAGTAAATGCGGTGCTAAGTTGATAATAAAAGAATTAGAGCATGAGGGGAATATTCCATATTGTCCTAATTGTAATACATTTCATTTTCCACCTTTTTCTACAGCAGTAAGTATGATAGTTATATGTGAGGGGAAGACACTACTAATTAAACAGTATGGTAAGGATAGATATATATTAGTTGCTGGTTATATTTCGAAGGGTGAAAGTGCGGAAGATGCTTGCAAAAGAGAATTAAAGGAAGAAGTAAACCTAGAGGCTAAAAATATTAAAATTTTAAAAACTAGTTATTTTAGTAAGACTAATGTCCTTATGATAAATTGCTTAGTTGAAGTCTATTCTCAAAACGTATTAAAAAATTATGAAGTCGATAGTTTTGAGTGGTTTACCTATGATGATGCTAAAGATAAAATTGCATCTGGATCATTAGCAGAGCAATTTTATTTAAATTTTTATAACAATTATAGATAGAATTATTGGTTAGTGAGGTGATGTTATGGAATATGTATTAATTATCGATCAAGGAACTACTAGTACAAGAGCAATTGCTTATGATTTGAAAGGAAATCAAATATGCATGAGCAAGAAAGAATTTAAGCAGTTGTTTCCTAAAGAATTGTACGTAGAACAGGATTTAGCCGATGTTATTAGAACGGTTGAAGAGTCAATATTAGAAATTATTAATACGCTTGGAACTGAAATAATTGCGCTCGGAATTGCTAATCAAAGGGAGAGTACGGTTCTTTTTGGTAAGGATGCAAAACAACTCTATAATGTCATTTCCTGGCAAGATAGAAGAACTACAACTTTATGTAATCAACTAAAATCAGCAGGATTAGAGGAAAAAATCTATAAAAAAACTGGTCTAAAACTAGACCCATGTTTTTCTGCTTCTAAAATATATTGGCTTTTACATAATGTTCATAAAGCATTTGATAAGGCATTGAGAAAAGAAATATTTTTTGGGACTATGGACACATATTTATTGTATTATTTGTCGGCTGGTAAAATATTTAAAACTGATGTGACTAATGCTTCACGTACAATGCTATATAATATATACACTAAAGCTTGGGATAATGAATTATGTAAAATTTTTGATGTTCAAAAAGAAATGCTTGCCGAGGTTTGCCCATCAAGGCATTTTTATGGTAAAACAAGTAAATCTTCTATTTTTAAAAAAGAGATTCCTATTTTAGGAGTCATTGGTGATCAACAAGCATCATTGTTCGGACATTTGTGTCTAAATCAAGGAGATGCAAAGATTACCTTTGGTGAAGGTTGTTTTTTATTAGCAAATATTAATTCACCTAAAATTGTAGAGAAAAGTAAATTAATCACTTCAGTAGGGGCTATGTATGATAATAATTTCCATTACATCGTAGAAGGAAGTGTCTTTTATGCAGGATCTTTAATAAAATGGTTGAAGGAAGACTTAAATATTTTAAGTACTGAGGATGAAAGTGAAAAAATAGCTTTTGAAATTGAAAATTCGAAAGGCGTTTATGTTATTCCATCTTTTATTGGAATGGGTGCACCTCATTGGATGAATGGAGCTAAAGGTGTTATTTTTGGTCTTGGTCCTGATGTTACTAAAAAGCATATTATTAGAGCAGCCTTAGAGTCAATTTCTTATCGAGTAAATGACATAATAAGACAAATGGAAAATGAAAATCAAATGAAAATATCTCAAATATATGCTGATGGTGGTGCCTCAAAAAATAATTTTTTGATGCAATTTACAGCAGATATTTTAGATACTGCAATTATTAGGCCTAAAAATATTGAAATTACAGCTCTAGGTGCATTTTATTTGGTAGCCTTAGAGTTGAAGTTGTATAATAGCATAGAAGAAATAAAAATAGCTAGCGCAAACAAGAAAAGTGATATTTTTAAGGCAAGCATTACAAACTCTATGCGTGATAGTTTATTAGAAGATTGGCAAAAAAGAATAAGGATGGTATTAGAAAATGATTAATATTGGTGATAGAATCCCGGATTTTACTTTATTAAACCAAGATGGAAAAGAAACAAAATTAACTGATTTTAAAGGTAAAAAAATTTTATTATATTTTTATCCAAAAGATATGACTAGCGGATGTACTATGGAAGCTTGTAACTATAGAGATAATTATCAGCGCTTTATTGATAATAATACGATAGTCATTGGTATCTCAAAAGATTTACCAAAATCACATAAAAAGTTCATTGAAAAAAATGAATTACCTTTCATTTTACTTTCAGACCCAGAATTGAATATGATTAAATATTTTGATTTATGGAAAGAAAAAAAATTGTATGGTAAAACATACATGGGAACATTACGAGCAACCTTCATTTTGGATGAAAATTTGGAGGTTATTTATACAAATTATAAGGCATCTGCAAAGGAAGATGCTCAAAATAGTCTAAACTTTTTAGAAAATTTGTAATTTAGAAAAAAAATACTTGCTTTAGAGAGCTTAAAACGATATAATTAAAAAGCTGAGGTGATTTGTATGCGGTTTTCTTTAGCTCAGTTACTGAAGTTACCTATGCCTTATCGCTTTACTGAATCAATGGACTTAAAGTCTGATTTAGTTGGCTTAGAAGGTATTCTTGATGTCATATTTTGTAATGTTGAAGGAGAGGTCTATCATATTGATAAATCAAATTATCAAATTAGATTTAAACTTCATACAAAATTAATTTTAGAATGTGCTGTTTCCTTGAAGGAAGTGCCATATGAAATTAATACGACCTTCACGGAAATTTTTTCTCCTGAAGAAAGTGATGATACTTTTCCAATTGAAGGACAAACTCTTGACACGAAAGAAGCTGTTATCACTAATATTTTAATCAATAAACCTATGAAGGTTTATGCTGATGGTGAGTATTTTGTTGATGAAGATGATAGCTTTGGTGATGATGAACCAGAAGAAAAAATAAATCCAGCATTTGAATCTCTCAAAGATCTATTGTAGGAGGTGTAATTATGGCTGTACCTTTTCGTAGAGTATCTAAGATGAAGAAGGGAATGAGACGTTCTCATCAAGCATTAAGCGTTCCTGGAATGATTACTTGCCCAAATTGTGGTGAATTAACATTAGCTCATAGAGTATGTTCTAATTGTGGTTACTACAAAGGAAAACAAGTAGTAAATGTTGAAAAGAAGGAAAGCGCAGAATAATTGCGAAATAGTCGGATAGAAATAGATGCTAGAGGCATCTATTTTCTATTTATGGAGGAAAATATGGAATATAAACATTATAGTGTGCTTTTAAATGAATCAATTGAAGCTTTAAATATAAAGGAAAATGGAATTTATGTTGATGCAACTACTGGTGGGGCAGGGCATAGCTCAAAGATTTTAGAAAAGATAACGACTGGACACCTTTATTGCTTTGACCAAGATGATTATGCTTTAGAACGCAGTAAAAAAAGATTAGAAATAATAGGCGAAAATTTCACTTTAATTAAGGCTAATTTCGCAGATATAAAGGAAAAATTAAATTTGCTTGGTGTTGAAAAAATAGATGGTATTATTTACGATTTAGGCGTTTCTAGTTTTCAACTTGATATGGTCGAAAGAGGATTTTCTTATCGTGAAGATGCACCTTTAGATATGCGAATGGATAATAATTCAAAATTAACTGCTAAGGATATTGTAAATAATTATTCTAAAGAAGAGATACAAAAAATTTTATATAAATATGGTGAAGAGCCTAATGCAAGAAAAATTGCTGATGCAATAGTAAAAAGAAGAGAAATTAGTCCAATAAATACTACACTAGAATTAGTTGACGTTATTAAAGGTGCATTACCACAAAAAATTTTGAAGCAAAAGGGACATCCAGCGAAGCTAACATTTCAGGCATTAAGAATTGCAGTTAATGATGAACTTGGTGTATTAGAAAAGAGTTTAAACGATGCCTTAGATCTTTTGAATAGTGATGGATATTGTGCTGTCATAACTTTTCAACCATTAGAAGATAAAATAGTTAAGCACATTTTTAAAGAACGCTCAACAGTTGATATTCCAATTGGATTGCCAATTGCGAATGTACCACTTGCACCATATGAAATGGTAACAAGAAAACCAATTTTGCCAAGTGAATGTGAGCTTGATGAAAATCATAGATCTCATAGTGCTAAATTGAGAGTTTTGAGGAGAAGATAGCATGAAAACTTTTGATTTGGGAAAAGATAATATTACAAAAATTGTGTTTAGATTAGCACTTCCTGCGATGTTAGGGCAATTTGTGAATGTTTTATATGGAATTATTGATCGTATTTATATAGGTAATATTCCTAATATTGGAGATTTGGCATTGGCAGGAGTAGGAATATGTGCCCCTGTAACAACTTTATTAACTTCATTTAGCTATTTAGTTGGTGTAGGAGGAGCTCCGTTATTATCGATGGCATTAGGAGAAAAGAAAGAAGATAAGGCCAAAAAAATATTAGCTAATAGTTTTATAATGATGATTGTGCTAGCATTATTTATAACAATTATTACCTTGATTTTTATTAATCCATTTTTGAGACTTTTTGGAGCTACTGATGCGAACTTTGAATATGCAAAAACATACTTACAAGTTTATTTAATTGGAGCTCCTTTCGCAATTATGGCATTAGGATTAAACCAATTTATTACTTGTCAAGGCTTCGGAAGCGTTGGAATGAAAACAATGCTTGTTGGGGCAATTATTAATATAATATTAGATCCTATATTTATTTTTGTTTTTAACTTAGATGTACTTGGTGCAGCAATTGCTACAGTTATTGCTCAAATTGCTTCATGCTGTTATACATTGCTTTTCTTATTTGGAAAGAAAACATTTGTAAAAATTAGTTTTGGTAATTACAACTTTGCTTTAATGCGTAAAATACTACTAATGGGACTTTCTCCATTTATAATTTTAGCGACAGATAGCATAGTAAATATTTCATTAAATAGTGCATTGAAACTTCATAGTGGAAATAATGCTGATTTTTATTTAACAGTTGCAACGATTACTACAAGCTTTTTTCAATTAATAACTATGCCTTTATTGGGTATTACGGGTGGAACGCAAGCAGTTATAAGTTATAATTATGGAGCTAGACAAATTGATAGAGTCAAAGAAAGTGAAAAAAAGATATTTATTCTTGCTCTAAGTTTTAACGTCATATTCTTTATTTTATCATTTGTTATTAGTAAACCATTTACTTATTTATTTACTAAAGATCAAAGTATAATTGCTGAAACAAGTAAGATGATAAGAATTTTTATGTGGGGAGTTATTCCTCTTGCATTCCAATATAGTTTTATAGATTGTTTAACTGCTTTAGCACAGCCTAAGGCTGCTGCATTTGGTTCATTATTTAGAAAGACTTTAGTGATAATATTGACATGGGTACTTCCTATTTTTATGGGTAGTATAGGATGTTTTTATGCTGAGATGATAACAGATATTGCTGCTGCAGTATGTTCAAGCATCTTATTTTCATTTGTATTTCCTCGTGTATTGAGGGCAAGGGTTTCTGAAATAGAAGTAACGGATATGAATTAGTTTATAAAATAAAAAACTTAAGGTAGAATCATAAGATTATGTTTTTACCTTAAGTTTTTTTTATTAATGTGATGATATCTATTATGAAGCTTTTAGTTGCTTTTTAGGATATTCGAGTCTTTTTGTCTTGTATCTAATTAAAAATACGATTGCTTTTGCTAGCCAATCGAAAAGCATAGCTATCCATACTCCTAAAGCACCTAAAGCTAGGGTGAAATGGAATATATATGAAAAACCAATTCTAAATATCCACATTGAAAGTACAGAAACAATCATTGTAAAATTTACGTCACCTGAAGCTCTAAGAGCATTTGGAAGTGTAAATGCAGTTGGCCATAGCAACATTGCAAAGCCATCATGGAGAAGAACAAGATATATAGTTAATTTTTTTGCTTCATCGCTTATGTTATATAGTTCGACAGCAAATGGAATTGTTGCACAAATAATAGTATTTAATCCAATTGTAAAAAGATAAGTAATCTTTATTAGTTTTTTTGTATATATTCTTGCGCCTTCGTAGTCTTTAGCTCCAATTAATTGACCAATAACAGTTATCATTGCTAAATTCATTGCTGAGCCTGGTATGCATCCTAATGAATCAAATGTATTTGCAACCGAATTAGCTGCAACTTGATAAGTAGGGTATAGGGCTATTAATGAAACAACTAAAATTCTTCCTAATTGAAATAGACCATTTTCAATTGAACTAGGAATTCCATACATTAAAATTTTTTTAATGACCTGTAGCTTAGGAATAAATATATCTTTAATATTTATATGAATTGGAAGGTTTTTATTCAATAGCAAACCAGTAATTAAAAAAGCTGCTACTCCCCTTGATACCAAGCTGGGTATTGCTACACCCTCAACCCCCATCTTAAGACCGAAAATGCAAATAGAATTACCTATTACGTTAATAACATTCATTAATGCACTTGTAAACATAGAGATTTTAGAGTTACCCATACTTCTAAATAGGGCTGCAGATGAATTATAAATTGCAAGGAAAGGAAAAGATAGGGCTGACCAAAAAAAATATGTTTTTGCTGCTTCCATAACATCATATTCTACGTTACCATAAAGTAGTTTTAAGATACTTTGATTTAGAAAAATAGAAATCATCATCAAAACAAAGCCAACAACGATAGAAATAAGTAGTAATTGATTTGCACCTTTCCTACCATCTTCAAAATCAGATTTTCCAATTGCATGGCTTGTTACAATTGCTCCACCTGTCGCTAGAGCAGCAAATATGTTTATCAATAAAACATTAATCATATCAGTAAGTGAGACGCCAGATACAGCTGCTTCTCCGACGCTTGAAACCATAAGCACATCTAACATACCAACAAGTACAGAAAGTGTTTGTTCTATTACTAGCGGGATTATTAATTTTTTAAGTTCTTGATTAGAAAAACGAACATTATTCATAACATATTACCTCAATTTTTTTATTATATATCCATAAATATAAATGTTCAATATTGTTTTGTCAAAATTAACTAAATTCGATTGACTTTTTATAAATGGGGTCTATAATTAAGTAAGAATGGGTGGTGTTTTTTTATGTTTATGTCATGGTTTTATACTGAACCTGAATCTTTTATGTATGTTATTTTTTGTTTAGCGGTTATTTTGTTCGCAGCTAAATCATTAGGAATTTTGGCTAGACGCTTGGGCTTACCACAGGTAGTTGGAATGTGCGTAGCTGGTTTATTAGTTGGTCCTGCATTCTTTTTTAATACAGGTTCATTCCATGGAATTTTAAATCCTAATCAAGAAGAAATGGATATGCTCCACGTCTTTTCACAAATTGGTGTTTTATTCATTTTGTTTTCAAGTGGACTTGATACTAATTTTAAAGAAATGAAGCAAGCTGGGCTTGTATCAACATTTGTTGCTTTAATGGGTGTATTAGTTCCTCTTATATTAGGTTTTGTTGTGACGATGTTTTTTATGCCAGGAGGATTTAGTAGTATAAATAACTCACACGCGGTATTTAATGCATTATTTGTAGGAACAATCTTAACTGCAACATCAGTTGGTATTACAGTAGAAACACTTCGTGAATTAGGAAAACTTAATACTAAAATTGGAACAATAATTTTAAGTAGCGCAATAATTGATGATGTATTAGGAATACTAGTATTAAGTGTTGTTACTAGCCTTAAAGGTGGAGATGTTCCGATGTGGGTTACTTTTTTAAAGGTTGTTTTGTTCTTTGTTTTTGCAATTGGCGTTGGTCTTTTAATGCGTTTTATTTTCCGTTGGTTGTCAAAACATTACCCACATCATAGAAGAAGTGGAATATATGCTATTTCTGTTTGTTTTGTTTTTGCTTTTGTTGCTGAACAAGTGTTTGGAGTAGCTGCCATTACAGGTGCTTATATGGCTGGCTTAATGCTTTCAGGACTTGAAGATACTGAATATATAAACAAAAAGATAATTTCTTCAGGATATTTAATTTTCTCACCAATTTTCTTTGCTTATATAGGAATTTCAGCTGATTTTTCTACATTCCATCCTAGCGATTTAATATTTGCTGCGGTTTTTGTTTTGGCTGGTATAGTGGGAAAAATTATTGGTTGCGGTTTTGCAGCTAGAGTTACAAAGCATAACTTAAATCAAAGCTATATTGTTGGAGCAGGTATGGTTGCCCGTGGCGAGGTTGCTTTAGCTGTATATGCAGCTGGTAAAAGTTTAATCTATACAAATGAAGCTGGTGAAGTACTTGGAATTGATCCTATGATTGCCACAATATGTTTAATTATTTTTTCAAGCATTGCGTGTCCTATTTTGTTAAAATTAGGATTTAAGAATTATAAGGATGATGGTGGTATTTCTAATGCGAATTTAGAGCCTCAAATTTCAAAAGAGGGTACAGCATCTGAAAATTTAGCTCCAGAACTTAGCCAAGCATCATTTAAAGAAAATAACTAATAAAAAAAGATAATCCTAGTCACTTGTTAGGATTATCTTTTTTCTTTTGCTTTTTTTCTGGTACAGGATCATAAGCCATTTTATGAAATGGATTGCACTTTAATAATCTCTTTATTGTTAAAAAAGATGCTTTAAAAAAATTAAATCTAATAAAACATTCTTTAGCATATTCACTGCAAGTAGGTATAAAACGACATTTAGGCGGTGTATTTGGAGATATTTTTGTTTGATACCAATTAATGAGTTTAAGAACAATTTTTTTCATTGTATCACCATATTTAATTCTATAGTATTTTAGATAGCTTTTCAATCAAATTTAATAACATAAAAAGTAATAATTCTGTTTTTTACAAAAAAAATAAATTATATGATATAATAAAGAGCAAACATTTATAGAATTAAATATTAAAGTAGTAAAAATTAAACATAATGTTTAAATAAGAAGGAGTGACTTTATGGCTGATATAAAAGATTATATTGAATTCAAGAAGAAAATAAACAAATTGTCGTACATTTGTAATGTATTATATTACGATGCTTCAACAGATTGTCCTAAACTTAGCAAAGAAAACTCTTTTATAATTCAAGATGAATTGAATAAAGAAATATATGATTTAAATCAAAGTATAGAGTATAAAAAATTGATACAAGATTTGGCATTAGATGAAAATTTAACAAGTATTTATGCAAAGGCAATTGAAAAAGAAATAAAAGAATTAAATAGAATTTCTAAGATACCGAGTGAAATTTATAAAAAGCATCTAGAAAATACAAGTAGAGCTTACCTTACTTGGGAAAATGGTAGAGAATCTGGGGATTTTTTTGCTTTTGAAAATGAACTAAAAGAATTACTAGAATATTATAAATTTTTTATTAAGCAAAATGAAACTGAGGATTTAAAAGGATATGATGTTTTGCTTAGCATTTTTGAAGAAGAATTTAAAGAAGAGGATTATGATTTGTTGTTTGATGCTATCGAAAAAGAAATTATTCCTTTAATAAAAAAAATTCTAGAAAATCCTAAAAAAACTATTATATCTGATAAAATATATCCAATTTCTAAACAAAAAGAATTAACAGAAATTGTTAGAAATATTTTAGGGTATGATAATAACAGAGGAACGATTAGAGAAACAATGCATCCTTATACAATAAATATTGGTGAAAATGATGTTAGAATTACTACTAATTATGATGAAAAAAATATATTTTCAAATCTTTATAGCGTTATGCATGAAATAGGACATGCTTTATATCAACTTAACATAGATAATAAATATAAGAATACAATTTTAAACCAATCACCATC
This sequence comes from uncultured Acholeplasmatales bacterium, assembly GCA_944324805.1. Lineage (GTDB taxonomy): Bacteria > Bacillota_I > Bacilli_A > Acholeplasmatales > Anaeroplasmataceae > CALUXS01. Next base: position 71,892 of record CALUXS010000001.1, read on the forward strand.
TATGGCTTTTGATGAATCACAATCAAGATTTATTGAAAATTATATTGGTAGAGATAAAAAATTTTTAAAATATATAAAACCACAAATTGATGAGTTATTTGTAGAATATAAGAATATATCATTAGATGATTTTTATAGATTTGTCAATAAAGTCGAAGCAAATTTAATTAGAGTTGATGCTGATGAGTTGACATACCCTGTTCATATATTGATTAGATATAAAATTGAAAAAGAATTATTTAGTAATAAACTTAATGTAGATGGTATTAGTGATAGATTTGCAGATCTTATGCAAGAATACTTAGGAATTAGACCAAATAATAAAAAAGAAGGATGTTATCAAGATGTACACTGGTCTAGTGATTTTGGGTATTTTCCTACATATGCACTAGGAAGTGCTATTGGTGCTCAATTGTTATTTTACCTAAAAAAGGAATTAGATTTTGACAAGTTACTTGAAAGTGGAGATTTAAAACCTATTTTAGATTGGCTTGCAAAAAATATTCATAAAAATGGTGCATATTATTCAACAAGGGAATTAATAAAGAAAATAACAGGTGAAGATTTTAACTTTAATTATTATATTACATATTTAAAAGATAAATTTTGTGATTTATACGAGGTAGAAAAATGAAAGTAGATTTACACAATCATTCATATTATTCAGATGGGGTTGACTCAATTGATGGACTAGCTAAAAAAGCTAAGTTAGCAGGTGTATCAGTATTTGCTCTTACTGATCATGATAGCGTTATTGGAGCATTAAATATACCTGAAAACTTGAAAAATACTATTTTACCAGGTATTGAATTATCTACGTATTTAAATGGTGAATCAGTACATATTGTTGGATTATTTAAAGATGGGGTAATTCCTGATGAAATGATTAAATTTTCTAAGGACTTTTTAGCTAAGCGTAAAGAACGTGCAATCCAAATGATGAATAAAATAAAAGAAATATATGGATTAAATGTTGATTTAGATGATTTATTAAAAAGTGCAGATAAAACAGCTGTTACTAGGGGCAATATGCTTAGAAATTTAATGAAGTGCAATGAACTTACACTTCAAGAAGCTCAATTGTACATATCAAATAAATCAAAAGCATATATTCCAATGTCTAAGATGCTTCCAAATGATGGAATCGATTTTTTAAAACGTAATAATTGCTTTACGATTTTAGCTCATCCTGTACTTTTAAAAAAAGAGACATTAGAGATGCTTGATTTATCACTATTTGATGCTATTGAAGCGAGATATCCTAAAAATGGAACTGGTGATTTTGAATACTTTGCTAATCTAGCTAAACAACATAAAATACTAATATCTGCCGGTAGTGACTGTCATGGTGATTTAAGTCATTCTAATATTGGAACTTCTTGTTTGACTAAAGAAGAATTTAAACCAATCGCATTTTCTATTGGTTATGATGAGGAGGAATTAAAATGGAAATAACAAAAGCAGTTTTTGTCACATCTGCAGTAAGCAATGATGGTATTCCTAATGAAGACCACTTACCTGAGTTTATGTTTTGTGGAAGAAGTAATGTTGGTAAATCTTCTTTTATAAATGCTCTTGTTAGACAAAAAAATTTAGCAAGAACAAGTCAAAATCCTGGTAAAACACAAACTCTTAACATTTTTTTGTGTAATGATAGTTTTTATTTAGTTGATGTTCCTGGTTACGGATATGCACGTGTTTCTAAGAGTATTAAAGAAAAGTTTGGTAAAATGATTGAAGAATATGTAACTAAGCGTGAAGAATTAAAAATGACATTTTTACTTGTTGACTTTAGGCACAAGCCAACCGAAGATGATATATTAATGTATAATTTTTTAAAATACTATAATTTACCTGTTACTGTTATTGCAACAAAGTCAGATAAAGTTAAAAATATGGATAGAAAGAAAAATAAAGAAAAAATAAAAGAAACTTTGAATTTATCTGCCGAAGATTCCTTCATAGTCACATCTTCAGAAAATAACGAGGGAATTAATTTGGTTAGAGAAAAGATATCTAATTATTTATAAAAAAGCTTTATTTTTAATTTTTAATGGAAAAAAGATTTTAAAAGTACTCTTATCGTATGATAAGGGGCTTTTTTTATTGACTTTTTGACGAAAATAGGATATTATTGTAAAGTGTTATACTGTATAAGAAAAAGGTGAGTTTACGTGACAAAAATAAGTTTAGAAGAGCTTGTTGCTTTTTTAAAGGAACAAGGTTTTGTATTTCAAGGTAGTGAAATATATGGTGGACTAGCTAATGCATGGGACTATGGTCCACTAGGTGTTGAACTAAAGAAAAATGTTAAAGAAGCATGGTGGCAAAAATTCATTCGTCATAATAAATATAATGTTGGATTAGATAGTGCCATCTTAATGAATAAAGAGGTTTGGGTTGCAAGTGGACATTTGTCTAATTTCTCTGATCCTTTAATAGATTGTAAAAAATGTCATAGTCGTTTTAGAGCCGATAAATTAATTGAAGACTTTACTAAGGGTGAAGTTAATGGCGATGGTATGACTAATGATGAACTAATTGCATATATAAATGAACATCAAATTAAATGCCCTGTTTGTGGTGAACTTGATTACACTGATGTTAGAAAGTTTAATTTGATGTTTAAGACACACCAAGGTGTAATAGAAGAATCAAAAAGTGAGGTTTATCTTCGCCCTGAGACAGCACAAGGTATTTTTGTGAATTTCAAAAATGTTCAAAGAACAGCAAGAAAAAAATTACCATTTGGAATTGGCCAAATAGGTAAAAGCTTCAGAAATGAAATTACACCAGGAAACTTTATTTTCCGTACACGTGAATTTGAGCAAATGGAATTAGAATTCTTTACAAAACCTGGTACAGAATTAGAATGGTTTACATACTGGCGTCAATTTTGTATGGATTTCTTGGTTAATTTAGGTGTAGAAAGAGAAAATCTTCGTTTTAGAGATCACGAAAAAGAAGAATTAAGTTTCTATAGTAATGCTACTACTGATATTGAGTTTAATTTCCCTTGGGGATTTGGCGAACTTTGGGGCATTGCTAGTCGTACTGATTATGACTTAAAGGCTCACATGAATCATTCTAAAACTAGTTTAGAATATTTAGATCCTGAAACAAATCAAAAATATATTCCATATGTTGTTGAGCCAAGTGTTGGTGTTGAACGTATGATGCTAGCTATTTTATTTAGCGCTTATAATGTTGAAAAAACAGAAAAAGATGAAAGAGTTGTATTAAAATTACATCCAGCTCTTGCTCCTTATAAGTGTGTAGTTTTACCACTAATTAAGAAAACACATGGTGAAAAAGCAAATGAAATATTTGATATGCTTTCTAGTGATTTTGCTGTTACATACGATGAAGCAGGAAATATTGGTAAACGTTATCGTCGTAGTGATGCTATTGGTACTCCATTTGCAATTACTGTTGATGACAACACAATTAATAATGGAACAGTAACAGTAAGAAATCGTGACACAATGCTTCAAGAGACTGTTAACGTAAATGATCTTAAAGAATACATTGAAAGTCGTATAAAATTATAAATATCTAAGGCAAAGGAGGCCTTACCATGGTGTCAAAAGATGATATACAAAAATTAATTGAAGCCACTGATATGGCAGCCTTGGTAAGTCCTTATGTTAAGCTTATAAAAAGTGGATCAGGATATAAAGGGCTTTGTCCATTTCATAGCGAAAAAACACCATCATTTTCTGTATCTCAAGATAAACATATGGCCAAGTGCTTTGGGTGCGGTAAAGGTGGAAATCCTATCCAGTTTTTAATGGATATTAAGCATATAAGCTTTATAGAAGCTGTGCGAGAATTATCTAAAATAAACAACATGGAATTAGACATTGCACCTCCTAATCCATTAGAAGAGCAATATAAAAAATATTATGAAATTAATGAGCTTGCACTTAATCTATATACAAGAAATTTATGGCATACCAAAAATGGTGAAAAAGCCTTAGAATATTTATATGCTAGAGGATTATCAAAGGAATTAATTGAAGAATTTAAAATTGGTTTAGCTCCTTCTGAAAGTGATACCCTATATCAAGTCTTAAAAGAATCTAATTTTTTAGAATTAGATATGGTTGATGTAGGACTAGTAAGAAGTAGTGGTGATCGTTATTTTGATGTCTTTACAAATAGAATTATTTTCCCTATTACTGATGAAAGAGGAAAAATATTAGGCTTTTCTGGTCGTATATTTAATGATTCTGATAAGCAGACTGCTAAATATATGAACACATCAGAAACACCAATATTTAAAAAGAATAACATACTTTATAACCTTGAAAGGGCAATATCTGGTATCGTGCAAAATGATCGCATCGTTTTGCATGAAGGTTTTATGGATGTTATAGCTACATATAGAAGTGGAATTAAGGAAGCTGTTTGTTCAATGGGAACACAGCTTACTCAAAACCAAATAAAGATTATAAAAAAGTATACTAATAATGTTATTTTATGCTACGATGGAGATAAGGCTGGTATATTAGCTACATATCGCGCATTAGATATGTTTGAAAAAGCAGGCCTAAAAGTAAAGATTGTTAGACTGGTAGATGCTAAAGATAGTGATGAATTTGTTCATAAATTTGGTACGGATAAATATGTAGAATATTTTAATTCCCATCAACAAGAAGGAATAGCATATTTATACCAAAGTTTAACTGAAAATTTAGATATTAATGATACTGACAAAGTTGAAGAAGTAAAAAAAACATTATTTTCTATTTTGAAAAATAAGCAAAGTCAAAGCTTATTAGAAAAATATATTGGATCGTTAGCAGACTTATTACATGTTAGTACATCATCATTATACTTAGATTATGATCGTATTACTGGTTTTACAAACAAAAATGTTCCTCGTAAGCCAAGAACCGATTTTGATTTAAAAGTAAAAAAAATTATTATAAGTAGAATCTTTGAACTTAGAATTTTTGAATACGCTAAAATTAGTAAGAGAAATGCCCTAGAAATTGATAGATTTCTTGAAGAAAATGATGCATTTTATGCTTTAGATAGTAAAAATCAAGAAATATGGATTTTAATGATTAATGATTTTTATAAGAAAAATGAAGATTATAATGAACAAAAATTTATTGAATTATTAGAAAAACATAACCTTTTTGATTGTTACTATAATAATGCTCTTTCTTTAAAGAATGGTTCTTTTAATAAATATGGTGACATAGATTTACAAGCTTGCTTAAAGATGTTAAAGGAAAATGCAATAGCTAAAAGGATTGGCAAAATTGTAGAGAATATAAAAAATTCACAAGAAATAAATAGCGATTTGAAAAAAGAACTTCTTTTGAAGAGTGTTGCTGAGCGACAAAAATTTGAGTTTGTAAGAAATAAAAATAAAAAACAAAAAAATAATTAGGAGGAAAGATTATGGAATTTGAACAAGCATTAAATGAATTGGTTGAATTATCCAAGAAGAATGATGGTTGGGTTACTATTGATGATATAAGCAAATATTGTCAACCTGATTCTGAGGAATATGATCGTTTTGAAAAGGAATTATTGGCTAAAGGTATTGAAATAGTACCTACTGGCGATGGTTCGATTGATGATATTGAAACGCCAATGATACTTGATGAAGAACCGATTGATGTTGAAAAATTTGATGATTTACCTCCAAGTGTCAAGGTTGATGACCCTGTCAGAATGTATTTAAAGGATATAGGTCAAATTAGTTTGATTGATGCTGAAACAGAGACTATTTTAGCTAAGCAGGTAGTAGCTGGTAATGAAGCTCAAGCAATTTTAGATTCTGGCAATCTAGAAGGATATGATGTAGAAGAGCTTATTAAAAAGGTAGAACTTGCAAAACAAGCTAAAGAAAGATTAGTAAATGCCAATTTACGTTTGGTAGTTAGTATTGCTAAAAAGTATATTGGACGTGGATTACAATTCTTAGATTTAATTCAAGAAGGTAACATGGGATTAATCAAAGCTGTTGATAAGTTTGATTACAATAAAGGTTTTAAATTTTCAACATATGCTACTTGGTGGATTCGTCAAGCTATAACAAGAGCTGTAGCTGATCAAGCTAGAACAATTAGAATTCCTGTTCATATGGTTGAAACAATTAATAAATTAGTTCGTGTTCAACGTCAATTAGTACAAAAATTATCACGTGAGCCATCTCCTGAGGAGGTAGCTAAAGAAATGGGAATTGATGTTGAAAAAGTACAACAAATTCAAAAAATAGCTCAAGATCCAATTTCTTTAGAATCACCAGTAGGTGAAGAAGAGGATTCTTCATTAGGAGATTTCATCTCTGATCCAACTGCGTTAGATCCATATGACTATTCAGCTAAAATGAAGTTAAAAGAAGAAATTGACCAAGTTCTTACAATGCTTACAGACCGTGAGGAAAGAGTGCTTAGATTGCGTTTTGGTCTAGTTGATGGACGTCCTAGAACTCTAGAAGAGGTTGGTAAAGAATTTGGTGTAACAAGAGAGCGTATACGTCAAATAGAAGCGAAAGCATTAAGAAAATTAAAACACCCATCTAGAAGTCGTAAATTAAAGGACTTTATGGTACATGAATAAAAAGCGTATTTCATTTTTAGCAAGCTTGACGAAGGGCTTTAACACTTTAGTTGATATTGGTTGTGATCATGGTTATACAATTAAAGAAGCTTTAGAAAAGCAAGCTGTTAAATATGCTTATGCTTTAGAAGTTAATGAGAAACCTTTAGAAAAAGCCAAGCAGACCTTAAAAGAAGCTGAGCTTTTAGAAAAGGTTTCTTTTTTCTTGAGTGATGGGCTTAAGAGTTTTAATGAATTCTTTGATGTTGCGATAATTAGTGGAATGGGTGGAAGATTAATTAGTAGCATTTTAGAAGCAAGCAAAGATAAATTTAAAGGCAAATGTTTGATACTAGAGCCACAAAGCGATAACTATTTGGTAAGAATGTGGTTAATGTTAAATAACTTTAATATAACAAGTGAGTACACACTAGAAGAGAATAATAAATATTATGAGATCATAGTTGCTAATCCAGGTCAATCAAATTATTCATGGTTAGATTTAAATTATGGTCCGATATTGAGGTTAGAAAAAAGTAATCTATTCATGAAACATTATAAAAAAATATTAAACATTAAGAGAAATGCTTATAATAATAGTAAAAGACAAACTACACTTCCTGAAGAAATTATAGAATTAGAATATATATTGGGGGAAAGAAAAATGGATAAAGTATTGTATGATGAAGCAAACTATTACACAAAAATGTATATAGATGATGAAAAAAGAGATTTGATAATTATGTTCCCAGGTGGAGGATATAATCATACATCTCCAAGAGAGGCTGAGCCAATAGCACTAAAATTTAATGCTATCGGATATAATGTCGTGGTTTTTCATTACCGTGAAAAGCTAGATTTTTATCCAGAAATTTATACTAAAATTTCTAAGGAAATTGAATCTTTACGTAAAGAAAAAAATATAGCTAATGTCTTTTTACATGGATATTCTGCAGGCGGACATTTAGCATTAGAACTAGCTTTGCATCAGGATTTATATAAAATAGGTTCAATAAAAGGTTTAATATTAGGATACCCTGTTGTTAGTTCAAAACCTGGAATATTACACGAGGGTTCATTTGCTAATTTGTTAGGACCTAACGACTCAAAAGAATTACGTACGCGTCTTAGTGAGGAATTAGAGGTTAACGAAAAAGCTCCTAATTTGTTTTTATGGACTACAGCAACTGATAATGCAGTTCCTGCTCAAAATTCCTTATTACTATTAGAAGCATATCAAAAGTATAATATCAAATATGAATGCCATATTTTCCCAATGGGCCATCATGGATTAGGCTTAGCTACTAAAGAGACTGCTCGTGATGAAAATGATATTATTCCTTATGTTTCAACATGGTTTAAAATGCTAGAAAATTGGCTTGAACTTCAAAAATAAAGAAAAGGGATGAAAAAATGGTAGCATCAGTAATAGTTGATGTAACAAATAAAAATGTTAATAAACCATTCGATTATTTAGTTCCAGAATGCTACTATGACTTAATAAAGGTTGGTTCTCGTGTTGAAGTTCCTTTTGGTAGTAGAAAAATAATGGGGTATGTAATTGAATTAAAGGAAAAAAGTGATTTTTTAGATTTAAAAAGCATAGAAGGGTTAATTGATTTGTATCCATTATTAGATGAAGAATTAGTTTATTTAGCTAAAAGAATGGAAAAACGCTATTACACTAGTTTAGTAGTTTGCCTAAATCAAATGATACCATCTGCCCTTAGAGTATCCTATCAAAAAGAAATACAAATAGTATCAAGTGAGAACTTGCCTTTAGAATTAAAAGAAATATTAAAAAACAAAAAAAGATTTATACTAAATAAAGAATTTGATATTTTTTTACCGATAATTAGTAAAGAAATAAAAGAAGGAAATTTAATTCTTAATACCTTAATAAAAAAAGGTTTAAAAGAAAAAGAAAAGGTTTACTATAAATATAAAACAGAGACAAAATCTAAGAGTAAAAAAGCTAAAGAATTATTAAAATATTTATTAGAAATAAATAATAAAGTTAGTAAAGAAGTCATTGTTAAAGACTTAGGTTATTCAACAGCAATAATAAAAAAATTATTAGATGAAGGTGCTCTAGAAGAAATCACAGAAACTATATACACAAAGCCTAAAACAATAATCTATGAAGATAAAAATGTTACTTTAACTGAAGAACAAAGAATAGCATTAGACAAAATAAATTATTATGAAAATAGTATATATTTACTTTATGGTGTCACGGGATCAGGTAAGACAGAAGTATATTTAAAGGCCATTGAACATGTATTAAAAGAAAATAAAACTGCTATTTTACTAGTTCCTGAAATAAGTTTAACACCACAATTAACTAGTAGATTTGAGGCGCGTTTTCCTAATATTGTTGCTGTTTTGCATTCTAGATTGACAATAAGGGAAAGATTTGACGAATGGCGTAGAATTAAAGAAGGAAAGGCAAAGGTTGTAGTTGGTGCAAGAAGTGCTATTTTTGCTCCTTTAGAAAATTTAGGTATTATTATAATTGATGAAGAACATGAAAATTCATATGCTCAAGATAATATGCCTGCGTATAATGCTAAAGATATTGCTAAAATACGTGCTGATTATCATAATATTCCAATAATTTTAGGTTCTGCAACCCCATCTATAACTGATTACTATGCAGCATTAAATGATGAATATACATTGCTTAAGCTTGAAAATAGAGCCACAAATTTAGAAATACCTAAAACAACAATTGTTGATATGAAGCTTGAACTTAGAAATGGTAATAAAACGGTTTTATCAAATGAATTGTATAATGCACTAAAATGTTGTTTAGAGAAAAAAGAACAGGCAATTTTATTTTTGAATAGACGAGGTTTTTCTACATCAGTAATGTGTAGAAGCTGTGGCGAAGTAATAAAATGTCCAAACTGTGATATGCCTCTAACCTATCATCATTTCAATAATAGCCTTAAATGTCATTATTGTGGATATTTAATTTCATCGCCTAGTGTTTGTCCAAAATGCGGTAGTGACAAAATAAGATATGTTGGTTTAGGAACTGAAAAAATTGAAGAATATTTAGCTAGTGTTTTTAAAGAAGCAAAGATAATAAGAATGGATAGAGATACAGTTAGCAATAAGGATGCATATACAAATATTTTTGAAGATTTCTCTAACCATAAAGCAGATATTTTGATTGGTACTCAAATGCTTGCTAAGGGCTTAGATTTTAAAGATGTGACATTAGTAGGTATTATAAATGCGGATATGGCATTGTTTTATCCTTCATATGATGCTAATGAGGTTGCATTTTCTCTTTTAGAGCAAGTTTCAGGTAGAGCTGGAAGACATAAAAAAGGTCAAGTTATTATGCAAACATATATGCCTAATAATGATGTAATTAAATATGCGGCAAATCATGATTATTTATCTTTTTATCAAAGTGAAATTATTAGAAGAAAACGTTCATTTAATCCACCATTTGTGAATATAAAAGAAATAACGTTTAAAAGTGAGGATAGACTAAAAGCATTAGCCTTAGCAAAAATATTTCATACAAAGCTAAACAAAAACTCAAAAATAACCATATTAGGGCCAACAGAATCATTATTATTCAAAGTTAATAATATTTATAGTTACACAATTTATATTAAATATGTAAGTTATTCCGATATTGAAGATTTATATAATATATATGAAGAAAACAAAGATCCATTAGTTCAAATTAGAATAGGAGATGTATAAGATGAAAGTAGTATTTTTAGGTACACCAGAATTTGCTATTCCTACACTAGAAATGTTAAATAAGAATTATGATGTTGTATTAGTTGTTACTCAACCTGATAAACCGGGTAAACATAATAAATTGACTGAACCACCTGTCAAAACAAAGGCAAAAGAGCTAGGACTAGATGTATTCCAACCGGTTAGTATTAAAGAAGATTATCAGTATATTTTAGATAAAAATGCTGATATTATGATTACAGCCGCATATGGTCAATTTATTCCCACAAAATTACTTAAAAGCTTTAAATTTGCCTTAAATGTACATGGCTCACTACTTCCTAAGCATCGTGGTGGAGCTCCTATTCAAAGGTCAATTATTAATGGCGATTTAAAAACAGGGGTTACAATCATGGAAATGATTGCTAAAATGGATGCAGGTAGAATGTATAGTCAAGAGGAGTTACCAATTTTAGATAGTGATAATAGTGATTCTATATTTTCAAAGCTTTCAGTCTTAGGAAGCGAATTATTATTTAGAACCCTTCCGGATATTTTGTCAGGTAAGAATCAAGGAATTATGCAAGATGAGTCTAAGGCAACTTATTCATATAATTTAACTAAACAAGAAGAAATAATAAATTTCAATAAGAAAAGTCGTGAAATATTTAATCAGGTAAGAGGATTAGCTACAAATCCAGGAGCTTCATTTATTTATAAAAATCAAACATTTAAGATTTATGAGACAAAAATTGTAAATGATAGTACTGATAAAATCCCAGGAACAATTTTAAGTTTAAAAAATGAATTTAAAATTAAAACAAGTGATGGTGCAATTAGTATAATTTTGATAAAACCACAAGGTAAAAAAACTATGCCAATTAAAAACTTTTTAAATGGTCAAAGAATATTTGCAGAAGATGATGTAATTATTTAATTTTATGCTATAATAAATAAACGGTGGTGATGTCATGAACTTTCATAAACTTAAAGAGACTAGTATTTACAATAATATGTTTGGTTTTGAGAGTAATATTGATATTACTAATGATACTCAGGTTTTATTTAGAAAAAATGTAGTTATAAAAAATATTATATTTATTTCAAACTTGATTTATACATTTATATTTTCTATAGCTTCTATAGGTGAGCCTTCAAATTGGTTGTTGACAATAATATGCTTTCCTATAACATTTTTAGTGAACCACACTTTAAATAAGATGATAAATAGGGATAAAGAGAATCTTTTAAAGCAGCAAATTGCTATGTATATGTGCTGTTTTTATATGTTTCTTTCAGCAATACTTATTTATACAAAATTAAAGACAGGCGTCTCAGCTAATTATTTAGGTGAGGTTGGATATATCTTATTTTACTATTCATTAGTAATATGTTCATTCTACCAAGATAAAAAAATGCTAAAACAAGTATATGGTTGGAGTTTAGTTATTATTACTGTAATTCATTTTTCGTTAACTTATAATATTGTTTTTGGCGATAATGCTTTAGAAGGAACAAATTTTTTCAAAACATTTTTTACATCATATGAATTTAAGGATATTTTATTACGAACTATAATTCTTATTATTTTTATGCTTGTTCTTTATATAAGTGTTTCTATGAGCAATTATATGCAAGAAGAAAGAAAAAAAGAACTTAAGAAGCGCCGTGAGGTTGAAGATGATTACACTAAGGTTGTAACAAAAATATTTGAAACTACTCTTACACAAAAAACAAGAAGTGATGAGGAAATTAATCAAAGTAAATTACTTTGTGAGATGAGTAAAAAATTAAGTAGCTTGTTAGGTAGAGATGCCAAGTTTTGTGATGAGGTAGAGAAATATGCAAATATTCATATTGTTAGTCACTTTGACTTTTATTTAAGTGATATAAAAGATGAGGAAGAAAAATTTTTAAAATTAAAGGAAGAAACTAAGTTAGGTAGTATCGTAATTTCTAGACTGCAATTAGAAAGAAAAACAGAGGATATAATTAGAGCACATATGGATGGCTCAAATGATGATGCTTTTACTGAAAGAATGTGTAAGATTCAAAATGATGAAAAATCTCAAATAATTATGATTTCTGATTTATATATTACTTTAAGAAGCATTAGAAGTTATAAGAGAGCTTTAAATCACAATACAGCAATTAATTATTTAAAAGATACATATCGAATTTATTTTGATCCACAAATTTTTGATCGTTTTATACGATTTCAAGATGATTTTGAAAAACTATATGATAACTTTAAGGAGAATTTAGATGGAACACAAGATTTATTATCCTAGTGGCGTTTGCTCTAGAAAGATTGAATTTGACTATGAGAACGGAAAATTGTATAATTTAAACTTCACAGGGGGTTGTCCAGGAAATCTAAAGGCAATTAGTAAGCTAGCAGAAGGAATGGAGTTAACTACCTTAGTGAATATTTTAGCTGGAAATACATGTGGTGCTAAAACTACATCATGCGCAGATCAATTAGTAAAAGCAATTAAGGAGGTACTATAAAATGGCAAAATTTTTTACATCTGAAGCAGTTACTGAAGGACATCCTGATAAAATAGCTGATCAAATTAGTGATGCTGTATTAGATGATGTTCTAGCAGCTGATAAAAATGGTAGAGTAGCATGTGAGACTGTTTGTACAACAGGAATGGTATTTGTTTGTGGAGAAATCACTACTAATCACTATGTTGACGTGCAAAATATTGTGCGTGAAACTGTTAGAAATATTGGGTATACACGTGGTAAATTTGGTTTTGATGCGGATAATTTAGCAGTGCTAGTTGCAATTGATCCTCAATCACCTGATATTGCAATGGGTGTTGACGAAAGTGATACTCATGAACAAGGTGCTGGTGATCAAGGAATTATGTTTGGTTATGCATGCGATGAGACTAAAGAATTGATGCCTATGGCGATAACTTTAGCTCAAAAGTTAGCAATGCGTTTAACTGAGGTAAGAAAAAATGGTACGTTAAGTTATTTAAGACCTGATGGAAAAACTCAAGTTACAGTTGAATATGATGACAATGATAAAATTAAAAGAGTTGATACTGTACTAATTTCATCTCAACATGATCCAAATGTAAATATGGATACATTAGCCGCTGACTTAAAACGTGAAGTTGTTTTAAAGGTTATCCCATCAGATTTAATCGATGAAAAAACAAAATTTTTATTCAATCCAACAGGACGTTTCGTTGTCGGAGGTCCTGCAGGTGATAGTGGTTTGACTGGTCGTAAAATTATTGTAGATACATATGGTGGTGCTGCATGTCACGGTGGTGGTGCATTTAGCGGTAAGGATCCTTCAAAGGTTGATAGAAGTGCATCATATATGGCGCGTTATATTGCTAAAAATATTGTAGCAGCTGGTTTATGTACAAAGTGTCAAGTTCAACTTTCTTATGCTATAGGTATTGCAAAGCCTACATCAGTAAATGTAGAAACATTTGGTACAAGTAAAGTTGATGAAAGAAAGATTGAAAAGGCAGTTGAAAAGATTTTCCCACTTACACCAAAGGGTATAATTGATCATTTAAATTTAAAACGTCCTATTTACAAAAAGACTGCATGCTATGGTCACTTTGGTAGAGACGATGCCGATTTTACATGGGAAAGAACTGATAAGGTTGAAGAACTTAAAGAACTTTTAAAGTAATTGATTCATAAGATTAATTATGTTATACTGATATAAAAGATATGGAGGGCATTAATATATGATTCTTGAAATGAGTTTTGGTTTAATTGTTGGTTTAGTTATACTTGCAATTATTGTTATTGCTGTGATATCAGTAATTGGATGGTATATTTCTACAAGAAATCGTTTCATACGTATGACAGAAGATATTAATAATTCAGAATCACGTATAGATGTTTATTTAACAAAACGTTTTGATGATTTAACAAAAATGGTATCAACTGTTAAAGGATATACAAAACATGAAAATGAAACATTAGCAAAAATTATTGAAATGCGTAATCCTGGTTCAAAAGCTTCAATGAAAGAGAAGGCTGAGTTTGATAGTTTGTTAACTCAAGCAACAAAACAATTGAATGTTGTTGTTGAGCAATATCCAAACTTAAAAGCTGATACTCTATTTGCAAATTTACAAAAAGAAATTTCAGAAATTGAGGAAAATTTACAAGCTGCTAGAAGCAACTATAATGCTAATGTTGCTAATTATAATAAAGCTATTCAAGTTTTCCCAAGTAGCATTGTTGCAGGAACTAGATTTACTAAGCGTGATTACTTTGAAGCAGAAGAGTCAAAGCGAAGCGACGTAGAAATTAATTTTTAAGTAGAGAATAATCTCTACTTTTTTTCTAAATAAAATAAGGAGACTTAGTATGAAGTTGTGGAAACTATTTAAGCAGCAAATAAAAATATTTTGGCCTTTTATTTTAGTATGCTCTATTTATGTTTTAATTTCATTATTATGGATTGATGAATATACAAATTGCTTGTTTAAAATGGTAACTGGTTTTCCTTGCCCTGGTTGTGGTTTAACACGTGCTTTTCTAAGTATCCTACATTTTGATTTTAAGGCAAGTTTCTTTTATAATCCTTCTTGGCCTGTAGTTATCTTAATTGTACTAGTAATTTTCTTTTCTCCTACAAAATTAGGTAAAACTTTAATGCATAGTAAGATTTTTTGGGCGTTTTCTATTGGTATAATTTTTGGACTATATATTTATAGAATGATAAATATATTTCCAAATTATCCTTTAAATTATGAACCTAGAAATTTAATAAATATTTTAAAAAAACTCCTCTATTAACTATTTATATAAAAAAGGAGTTTTTTTATGTATTGTAAAGATTGTAATTCATTTTTTGTCGAGGAAAGAGATTTTCTAGAGTTGTTTAAGAAAAAACATAGTTATTTTTGTCTAAAATGTAAGGAAAAATATCAATTGAATATAGAAAATATAGTTGTACCTCTAGAAAATGGGTATAGACTCATTGTAATCAGTCTTTTTAAAAATACTATAAAGAAAAATATTATTCCCTATTTATTTAGTGTATATAGTAAAGTCTATGAAAAAATTGTAAATCTAGGATTCATTATTGTTGAAGATTATTTTTCTTTTAATAATTTAAAATTATATGAAAAAATAGCTGTTATAAATGCTAGAGATATAATTTTACTTGTTTATAATTTCTTTGATTTCTAATATAACACTTTTTATTGAAAACGTTTTATTTTAATGCTATAATATAGCTAGAAGAGATGCTAGTCTTGAATTAAATATTTGCCTCGCATGAGTTTTTCTCATTATATTCTTTTTAAGGCTAGTTTCTCAACTTGTAGTTAGGTTTTACCTAAATTTAAACTACATTTATTTAAGGAGTGAACGATTATGTTAAAAGTTGAAGTTGTTGGCAAAAATGGTTTTGAGCCTTCTAATTCTAATAAGGAGTATGCAGTAAAAAAATTATCTAAATTAGAACAATATTTTGAGGATGAAGGCGAATTACAAGCACGTGTTGTTTGTAAGGTATATCCTACATATCATAAAGTAGAGATTACAGTTCCAACCAAGAATGTCTTATTGAGATCAGAGGTTATGGAAAAGGACATTTATGCAGCTATCGATTGCTCAATTGACAAGTTGATGAAACAAGTTCGTAAGTATAAGACTAAATTTAAAGATAATTCTAATAAAGATGGAATAAAAGAGGTTGCCGCTTTATATGAAGAGAAAGAGGAAGTAACCCCACGCTTCGTTCGTGATAAGCAAATTGAACTAGAACCAATGACTAAGGAAGAGGCATTAGATCAAATGGAATTACTAGGTCACGATTTCTTTGTATATTTAGATAAAAATACACATAAAACAAATGTTATTTACTTACGTGACGATGGCGATTATGCCGTAATTGAGACTAAAACAAAGTAAGATGATAGATCTTTTAATAAGGACAGCACGATGTGCTGTCTTTTATTTTTGTAATTTATTGAAAAAATGATGCTAATAGAGTATAATAACAAAGATGTATCTTACATTTTCGGAGGTTAAAAATGTTTAAAAAATTATTTGACTCAGGTCGTAAAGAATTAAAAAGATGTGCTAAGATTGCAGATAAGGTTTTAGCACTTGAAGAAACTATAGAAAAATTAAGTGATGAGGAATTAAAGGCGAAGACTACATATTTCAAAGACTTATTAAAACAAGGTAAGACTTTAGATGATATATTAGTTGAGGCATATGCGGTATGTCGTGAGGCAGCATTTAGAGTAACAGGAATGAAAGCCTTTAGAGTACAAATTATTGGTGCTATTGCAATTCATGGTGGAAACATTGCAGAAATGAAAACAGGTGAAGGTAAAACATTAACAGCTGTTTTCCCTGCATACTTGAATGCTTTAACTGGAGATGGTGTTCATATTGTTACAGTTAATGAGTACCTAGCTCAAAGAGAGACAACTGGTGAAATTGGGGAAATTTATCGTTACTTAGGTTTAACAGTTGGATTAAATCTACGTGAGATAACTAGAGAAGAAAAAAGAGCAGCATATGAGTGTGATATTTTATATTCTACAAATAGTGAATTAGGATTTGATTATTTACGTGATCATATGGTAGCCTATAAGAATCAAATGGTTCAAAGACCTCTAAATTATGCAATTATTGATGAGGTTGACTCTATTTTGATTGATGAGGCACGTACACCACTTATTATCAGTGGTGGAGCTACAGATAAATCTATGGCATATATTCAAGCTGATACTTTTGCAAAACGTTTAAAGGATGAAGATTACGAATTAGATTTAGAAACTAAAACAATTGTTTTAACACCTAGTGGTATCAATAAAGCAGAAAGATTTTTTGGTGTAGACAATTTATATGATATTAAGTATGTAACTTTAGTTCATCATATTAATAATGCCTTAAAGGCTAACTATATTTTCCATTCAGGTGTAGAATACGTTGTACAGAATGGTGAGGTAAATATTGTAGACTCATTCACAGGACGTATTTTGAAGGGGCGTCAATATAGTGAAGGTTTGCATCAAGCTATTGAAGCAAAGGAAAATGTTGAAATAAAGAAGGAAACAACAACTGTTGCTACTATTACATATCAAAATTATTTCAGAATGTATAAAAAATTATCAGGTATGACAGGTACGGCAAAAACTGAAGAAGAGGAATTCCGAGATATTTATAATATGTATGTTGTAGAAATTCCTACGAATAGACCTGTTATTCGTGAAGACAAACCTGATTTATTATTCTTAACTAAAGAAGCAAAATTTAAGGCATTAATAAATGAAATAAAGGAACGTCATGAAAAAGGACAACCAATCCTAGTTGGTACAGCAGATGTTGAAACATCAGAGTTAGTAAGTAATATGCTTAATAAAATTAATTTACCACATGAAGTTTTGAATGCTAAAAATAATGCAAGAGAAGCAGAAATTGTTGCTTTAGCCGGTCAAAAAGGTGCTATTACTATTTCTACTAATATGGCTGGTCGTGGTACTGATATTAAGCTTGGTGATGGAGTTAAGGAATTAGGTGGTCTAGCTGTTCTAGGAACTGAACGCCATGAATCACGTCGTATTGATAATCAGTTAAGAGGACGTTCTGGTCGTCAAGGAGATCCTGGATATTCACGTTTCTTCATATCAGTTGAAGATGATTTACTTGTTAGATTTGGTGGAGATTCACTTAAGAATCGTATCAGTTGGGTTTTAAAAACATATAATAATGGTGATACAGATCTACCACTAGAATCAAAATTGTTTACTAACGTCGTTACAAGTGCTCAGCAAAGAATTGAAGGAAATAACTTTGATGCCCGTAAGAATGTCTTAAAGTATGATGATGTTATTAGACGTCAAAGAGAAATTTTCTATAATCAAAGAACAGAAGTAATATCAGAAGATTCAATTGAACCACAAGCATTAAAAATGATTAAAGAAGGTATAAGTACTGTTGTAAATCAGCATATTAAATTGGTTTCAGGAAATAAATATGATATTGATGATGCAGCTATTTGCAATGCCTTTAACACCGAATATTTTGGCCCAAATCGTGTAGATATAAATGTAATTAAAACATTAGATGAGGTTCAAATTGTAGATTACTTATATGATATTGCAATGAAGATATTAGATGAAAAACGTGCTAGTTGTCCTGAGGCAGTTTTCCAAGAAATATTAAAGGCAATTATATTAAGGGTACTAGATAACAATTGGACACATCATATTGATGAAATGGATGGCTTGCGCCAAGGAGTTGGATTACAATCATATGCTCAACAAAATCCTCTACAAATTTATCAACAAGAGGGATTCCGTAAATTTGAGGCTATGATGGATAAAATTAGACTAGAAGTATTACGTTATTTAATGCGCGTTCAAATTCGTCAAAATATTGAGCGTGAGGATAATACTAAAAATTTAAGCACTAACCAAGATCCTGATACTGCATTAAAGGCTAAACCTAAAACAACTAAAATCCCAAAAGTTGGAAGAAATGATTTATGTCCTTGTGGAAGTGGAAAAAAATATAAATATTGTCATGGAGCAAATGAAAAGGACTAAAAGGAGGTATTAAAATGGATCGCTATGAGATAAATAAATATTTAGAAAAATTTAAAATAAAAGTTGGTGATCTATTTGAAGCCTTACAAATCGAAAAGAAAAAAGAAAGGCTAGATATTTTAGATCAAGAGATATCTAGCCCTAATTTTTGGAATGATCAAAAACAAGCTAATAAGGTAATCAGCGAGGCAAATATTTTACGTGATGATATTAGTCTTTATAACAAAATTAAAACTGGTTTTGATGAATTGCTAGAATTAGATGAATTGGCTAAAGAAGACTCTAGTTTAAATGATATGCTAGATGAGGAAATTCTAACTTATATTAAGGAGTTAGATAAAGCTGAGGAAACAGCATTACTTTCTGATGAATATGATAGCTTAAATGCTATTGTTGAACTTCACCCAGGAGCAGGAGGAACAGAAAGTATGGATTGGGCTTTAATGCTTTATCGTATGTACTCTCGCTTTTGTCAAAAAAAGGGATTCAAGTTTGAAGTTTTAGATTACCAAGCTGGTGATGAAGCAGGGATAAAATCTGTTACTTTTTCAGTTAGAGGAAAATTTGCATATGGATTACTAAAAAGTGAGAGAGGAGTCCATCGATTAGTTAGAATTTCTCCTTTTGATAGCGGTGCAAGAAGACATACTTCATTTTGTTCTTGCGATGTTTCACCAGAAATAGAAGAAACTAATATGGTTTCAATAAAAGAAGAAGAATTAAGAATTGACGTGTTTCATAGTAGTGGTGCAGGTGGTCAGAGTGTTAATACAACAGATTCTGCTGTTCGTATAACTCATTTGCCAACTGGTTTAGTTGTAACATGTCAAAATGAGCGTAGCCAAATCAAAAATCGAGAGGTTGCTCTAAAAATACTAAAGTCCAAGCTTTTAGAAAGAGAAATTTTGGCCAAACAAGAAGAATTAAAAAAATTAAAGGGAGAACAGATGGGAATAAATTTTGGGTCCCAAATTCGTTCTTATGTTTTTTGTCCATATACGCTGGTTAAAGATCATAGAACTAATGAAGAGACTACAAATGTTAATGCCGTAATGGATGGAGATATTGAGGCATTCATGCTTGCTTATTTAAAGTATGAGAAAGGAGCAAATAATGTCTAAAACAGTAATTTTACACCATCTAAAGCAATACTTCTTTATTGCCATTGGAGTTCTTTTAATGGATATTGGCTATTATTTTTTCTTTAGTCCAACTAATTTAGTACCAGGTGGTGTAACTGGTATTTCTATAATTGTAAAGCCCTTTTTAGAAACAATTAATATGCCACAGTCTATATTTTTATATATAATTGAAGGTATTTGTTTACTTTTAGGCTTGATATTATTGGGTAAGGACTTTTTTTTAAAAACAATACTAGCTTCAATATTAGCGCCTACCTTTGTTTTTATTTTTGAGCAATTAGTAGCTCAGGATGTAATTATGAGTAATGTAACTAATAAGCTTATAGTTGCAACAATATGTGGAGGTGCATTGTCAGGGGCAGGTATAGGAATATGCCTGAGAAATAATGGATCTACTGGTGGAATGGATGTTATTCAAAAAAGTTTATCTAAATACCTTCATGTCCCATATTCGATAGCTATGTACTCTACCGATTGGATTATCATATTAATTGGTGGTATGTCTTTTTCAAATGGATTTAACTATAATTTAGAATACGTTTTATTTGGTTTAGCTTGTGTATATCTAGTAGCATATATTATTGATATGATTACTTTAAATGCTAAAACACGTCGTACTGCATATATTATCACTTCATGTCCTGAGGAAGTAAAACAACTTATTTTTAAGGAAATTGGTCGTGGATGTACTGAATGCGATGTTAGAGGAGGATATACAAATCAGGATAAAACAATGCTTATTACCGTACTTGATAAAAATGAAAGTTACAAGTTAGGAGAACTAATAAAGAGTGTAGATGCTGATGCATTTACCTTCTTTACAAAAACAAAAGAGGTTGTTGGTGATTATGCAAGAAATCCAAAGCAAGATGTTGGAAAACAAAGTAAGGGTAACTAAGTTAGAGGCTTTAAAAAACAAAAAATATAGGGTAACTATTGCAAATGAATCATATGATTTAAATGAAGATACGATTTTACATTTTCGATTAGTAAAAGATAAATGTGTAGATTCAATAGAAAAGATATTAGAATATGATTTAAAAATTATTTATTACAATAAGTATAAAAATTATTTGTTTAAATTTCCTAAAAGTGAAAAACAATTTCTTACATTACTTAAGGTAAAAGAACCAAATTTAAGTATAGATGATACTTATTATCTAGTTACTAGATTAAAAAACGAAAAAATTTTGGATGATAATTTATACGCTAACTCAATATTTTCTTCTTTAATAAAAAGAGGATATGGTAGGTCTTATATTGAAAAAAATCTATTAAATAGGGGAATTGGTTTTGATATAATCAATGATTTATTAGATAAATATAACGTAGATGAGCAATTCGTTTATAATTTAGCCTTGAAGCAAAATAGAAATTATCAAAAGTATCCTATTTTTAAACAAAAACAAAAACTTACATCATATCTTTTAAACAAGGGATATGATTTTAAAACAATTAATATTGTTTTAGATAAAATATATAACGAGTAAGAACCAAATTCACATTGAATTTGGTTTTTTATTTTTTTAATACTTGATACTATAAAAAATAAATATTTTTGTTATAATATATATGACTATAAAATAGGGAGGAAAAAGATATGGTTAAAAATAAGATTGATAGTGGCTTTTTGTACTATTTTGATCAAGGTAAGTCACTTAATCTATATGAGATAATGGGAGCTCATCAAGTTAAAGATGATGAAGGAAATTATGTCGGATGTGAATTTGTTTTATTTGCTCCTAACGCTCATGAAGTTTATGTAATGGGAGAATGGAATTATTTTAATCAAACTGAGCATAAAATGGAAAAAATTGACAATTATGGAATATGGTATCTATATATTGAAGGAAATTTAAATAATATGAGATACAAATATGTTATTCATTCTAATAATGGTTCAATTCTTTATAAAGCTGACCCTTATGCTTTTTATTCTGGGTTAAGACCAAATAAAGATTCGATTGTATATGATTTAGAAGGTTACAAATGGGAGGATTTGAATTGGCGTTTAAAACATAAGAAAACTTATGATCAACCTATGCTTATTTATGAACTTCATTTTGGTTCATGGCGTCGTAAGGGCGTTGGCGCGAATGACTTTTATACTTATGGTGAAATTGAAGAAATGTTAGTTCCATATTTAAAGGAACATCATTATACCCATGTTGAATTAATGCCAATTTATGAGCATCCACTTGACGCATCATGGGGTTATCAAGGGACAGGATATTATTCTGCAACTTCAAGATTTGGAAAGCCACAAGATTTAATGCATTTTGTTGATACACTACACAAGAATAATATTGGTGTTATTTTTGATTGGGTTCCTGGTCATATATGCAAGGATGCTCACGGCCTATATATGTTTGATGGCTATCCTTTATATGAATATCCAAATGAACAAGATCGTGAAAATTATGAGTGGGGAACTGCTAATTTGGATTTAGGACGTGGTACTACTAGAAGTTTCTTATATTCAAATGCCTTATTCTATATGCGCTATTATCACGCGGATGGATTTAGAGTAGATGCTGTAAGTAATATTATTTATTATTTAGGAAATAAAAATAGAGGCGAGAATAGAGGAGCTTGTGATTTTTTAAGAGAATTATCAAGAAACTTATTTAAGGAAGATGATAGAGTCTTATTAATTGCTGAAGATTCATCAGATTATCCTGGTGTAACAAAACCAGCTGATATGGGCGGTTTAGGATTTAACTACAAGTGGGATATGGGTTGGATGAATGATACATTAAAGTACTTTAAACTAGACCCTATCTATAGAAAATATCATCATAATCAACTTACATTTAGTATGGCTTATTTCTATAATGAACAGTTTTTATTGCCTTTTTCACATGATGAAGTAGTGCATATGAAGGGATCTTTACTTAATAAAATGCCTGGTGATTATTGGCAAAAGTTTGCAAACTTTAGATTAATGATGGGATATATGATGACTCATCCTGGTAAGAAGCTTTCTTTCATGGGAAATGAATTAGCACCTTTTAGTGAATGGGGATTCCAAAAAGAGTTAGATTGGAACTTGCTAGATTATGAATCTCATCGTGGTGCTAATAAATACATAACCGATTTGAATAAGTTATATTCAAAGGAAAAATCTTTGTATTCAGTTGATTATTCGTATGATGGATTCAAGTGGATTGATGCTGATAATTGTAATCAAAGTCTTTATTCATTCATTAGATATGCTAAAAATCCAAGCGATCATTTAGTTATAATTATGAATTGTACTCCAAATACGTATCATGACTATCAAATTGGTGTTCCTGGTGGTACAAAAGCATATAAAGAAATAATGAATAGTGATGCAAAAGTTTATTATGGTTCAGGACAAATAAACTCTAAGGAGTTAGTTGTTTTAGATGAAAAACAAAATAATCAGCCTTGTAGTATTAAATTAACTATTCCACCTCTAGGTATAGTTATCTTAAAGCCAAAAAAGTCTTTAAAAAAAGCTGAATAAGGTTAGTAGTCATTAAAAAAGACAGTTTCTATACTGCCTTTTTTGTGAGGCAAGTTTTTGCTTGTAAATGAAAAAATTAAAAAATATTGCAAAAAGAAGTAAATAATGTATAATAGTAATGGTTATTTTTAGAACTTAGAACAAGGAGAATAAAAATGGAATATCTAGAATTTAAAGATGCTAAAACTTTTAAAAAAGCTTTTGTTAGCAATGTTGAAAATAAATATGCAATTGATTTTGAAAATTCTACACCATATCAACAATTTGTTGTATTAGGTGAAATGCTAAGAATGTATATTGCCAAGGATTGGCACAATACAATTGAAATCACTAAGAAGAAAAAGGCTCGTCAAGTATATTATTTCTCAATGGAATTTTTAATGGGTCGTATGATTACTAATAATTTAATGAATGCAGGAGTATATCCAATCGTTAAAAAAGCATTCGATGAATTAGGACTTGATTTGAATGAGGTTGAACATCAAGAATCAGATGCTGGTCTTGGTAATGGTGGTTTAGGAAGATTAGCAGCATGTTTTATGGATTCAGTAGCTTCACTAGGATTACCTGTTCATGGTAATTGTATTCGTTATCGTTATGGTTTCTTCGAGCAAGGTATTAAAAACGGCTATCAAGTTGAACATCCAGATCGTTGGTTAAAGGATGTTAACGTTTGGGAAATTCGTAAAGATGCAGAAGCAGTTGAGATTCCTTTTTATGGTAACATAGTTATGGATTCAGAAAATGGCAAACTTACAGTTAGACATGAAAATGCTGAATATGTTAAAGCAGTACCTTATGATGTTCCTATTATTGGTGATGGAAATCATATTGTAAACACATTACGTTTATGGAGTGCTGAGCCAGCTTCTACATATCCTGATAATGCTTTTGAGTATCATAGAAAGTTAAGAGAAATTTCTTCATATTTATATCCAAATGATGAGACTTATGAAGGTAAAACATTACGTTTGAAACAACAATATTTCTTCGTATCAGCAGGTGTTAAATCTGCAGTTAGAAGACATAAAGAAATCTTTAAGACAGTTAATAATTTAGACAAAAAGGTATGTTTCCATATTAATGATACTCACCCTGCTTTAATTATTCCTGAATTAATGAGAATATTAGTCGATGAAGAGGGAGTTGCTTGGGAAAAAGCATGGAGCATAGTTAAAAATTGTTGTGCATATACAAACCATACAATTTTGGCTGAAGCACTTGAAAAATGGCCTGTTGATTTATTCCAATCATTATTACCACGTATTTATAGTATTTGTGAAGAAATTAATCGTCGTTTATTGATTGAAATCGCAAATAAGTATGGTGAGAATTCATATGAAGCTGAAGAAATGGCAATTATAAAGCATGGCACTGTTCATATGGCTGCATTAGCTATTGCAGGTTCATTTAGTGTTAATGGTGTTGCTGCTCTTCACACTGAAATACTTAAAAATATTGAAATGAAGGTATATAATGACTATTATCCTGGTAAGTTCAATAATAAAACAAATGGTATAACTCATCGTCGTTGGTTAGTTCAATCAAATCCAGAATTAGTAAAGATTATTACTAAGTATTGTGGTGAAGATTGGGTAAAAAATATGAATAACTTAGAGAAACTTTTACCATATGCAGATGATGTTAAAGTTCAACAGGAATTTGCTAAAATGAAACGTGCTAGAAAGCAAGCTCTTGCTGAAAAGATTTATAACTCTCAAGGAGTTTCACTTGATATTGATTCTATCTTTGATATTCAAGTAAAACGTCTTCATGAGTATAAGCGTCAATTAATGAATGCACTTCATGTAATGTATTTATACAATAGATTAAAAACTGATGAAGCATTCCGTAAGAATTTCTATCCAACATCTTTCATTTTTGGTGCTAAATCTGCATCAGGATATGTATTTGCTAAAGCAGTAATTAAATTGATAAATACTATTGCTGATAAAGTAAATAATGATCCTGAAACTAATAAGTATTTAAAGGTTGTATTTGTAGTTAACTATAATGTAACTTATGCAGAAACAATTATGCCTGCTTGCAATGTTTCTGAACAAATTTCAACTGCATCTAAAGAAGCTTCAGGAACAGGAAATATGAAGTTTATGATGAATGGCGGTATAACATTAGGAACTTTAGATGGCGCTAATGTGGAAATTAAAGAGCTTGTTGGTGATGATAATATTGTTATTTTTGGTATGAATTCAGAAGAAGTAAATAATTTATACCAAAATGGCGGATATAATCCTTATTCATATTATGAAAATGATCCACGTATTCATCAAGTTCTTGATCAATTGACAAATGGATTCTTTGAAAAGGTTGATCAAAATGAATTTAGAATAATTCGTGACAACTTATTATACCAAGACCATTATTTTGTTTTAAAAGATTTTGATGCTTATGTTAAGGCCCATGAAAAAATAAATGAATTATATAAGGATCAACAAAAATGGCTTCATATGTCAATTGTAAACGTTGCTAAATCTGGATTCTTTACAACTGATAGAACAATGAAAGAATACAATGAAGATATTTGGCATTTAGAGACAATTGTAAATGAAAATAAATAATGTAAACCCCTCATTCGAGGGGTTTTTTTGAAAGAGGTTTTTATGTTAAATTTACAAGAAGAAAATAAGTATCAACAACTATTAGAAAAAAACAAAAAAACGATACTATCTATAACAATAATAAGAGTTATTTTAGCCTTAGCTTTTATAATAAGTTTTATATGCTTTTTTACATTAGATTATAGTATTTCTTTTTTAATCGTGGGAATAATACTTATAGGTGCATTTTTTGTTTTTATATTTCTAACATCTAAATACTATAGCGAAGAAAAGTACTTGAAGAATGTCATTTTATGTTTTAATAAGCATAAAAATAGAAGAGAAAATAATATAAATAATAGTCTAGGTTTTTTTGATAAAGGCTTGGACTTTAAAAGAAATTTAGCCAAATCTAGTTTAAGAGTTAAATATCTAATGGAAGATATAGATATTTTTGGAGAAAACTCTCTTTATCAAAATATATGTTCTGCAAAGTCTTTGCTAGGCAGGGAAGAATTAGCAAAAAGTTTGATTGAAACAACTTATTTAGATAAAAGAAAAGAGTGGCCGCAAAAAATATATGAATTGGGAAATAATGAAAGAGTAATTGAATTAGAAGCAGCATTAATGGAAAATAATTGTGAATTTGATATGGAATACAAAGATTATTTGGCAACTATCACTAGAAAATTTGCTGAAAAGCCAAAAAGAAAGTGGGGATTAATAGGTTTGTATCTATTAGATTTACTTATAATAGTATTATCTATTATAGGAGTGTTACCATTATATTCTTTAGTATTAGTAATTATTTTAAATCTATATTATTCGACACTATTTTCTGATGATTTAAATAAGGTTAATTCAACTAAAATTTCTAATTCACTTTTTGGTTATTCTAATTGTCTTCGAATTTTAACGAAGCAAGATTTGACATTTATTGATGAAAAATACACAAAAGATTATTTCTATGCTGAAAGAAAGAAGTTGACTAGATTAGTTAAACTGTGGCAAATTATGTCATATAAGAATAATATAATTTTTAAATTATTATTAAATTCATTATTTTGTTTTGAGGGATTATTCCAGCAAGTTTATAATAAAATGATTGTTGATGTTTATTCATTAGATCAAACTTTTAATCTTATTAGTAATCTCGAAAATATGGTTAGTTTGAGTAATGTAGTAGCAGATTATGAAGCTTGTGTACCAAAAAATAGTGAAAAAATTAATTTTGTTAATTTGATTAATCCTTTGGTTAAAAATTGTGTTCCTAATAGTTTTAATTATCAAAATGGTGTAGTATTGACAGGTTCAAATATGAGTGGAAAAACAACCTTTTTGCGAACTATTGCAATTAATATTATTTTAAAAATGGCTGGTGGATGTGTTTGTGCTAGTGAATTTTCATCTCCAAATTATGAGGTTTACACTTCTTTAAGAGTAAAGGATGAAATGAGTGAAGGAGTTTCTACTTTCTACGCTGAAATTGCTAAAATAAGAGAAATGTTAAGCTCAAATTCAGATAACCTAAAAAAGTTATGTCTTATAGACGAAATTTTCAAAGGAACAAATACATTAGATAGAATTTATGGTGCTACTAAATTAATTGAAAAATTACAAACTATTAATTCTGATTTTTTAGTAAGTACACATGATTTTGAACTTTGTGATTTAAATAATATTGATAATTACCATTTTAGTGAATTATATGATGATTTATATACTAAGATATCTTTTGATTACAAAATAAAAAAAGGAAAATCCGTTTCAACAAACGCAATCTTCCTTTTAAAGAGTTCGGGAATAATTTAACAAAAACTTGAAGGCTCCATTTTTTGAAAAATCTTCAACAATGTAATCAGCCTCAGCTTTAACAAGTGGCACGGCATTTTGCACTGCCACTTTTATTTTTACTTGTTTAAACATTTTAAGATCATCAATACTATCTCCTATAGCAATACTATTTTCAGTATTGTAATAATTACAAAGTTCATGGAAGTAGTATCCTTTATTAACAATTTCTGAAACTAGTCTAAAAATTACTCTTTTTGCATCCTCAGCAATTAATATTACTCGGATATGTTTTCTATTCATTGTTTCAATAAATTGGTTTCTAATACTTTGATTTATGCAAATGAATATTTGTTTAAAGTATGGATTTTTAATTTTCATAAAGTCATCTATTATTACTGTTTTAGATGGATTTTGTGGATAAATTGATTTCAAACCAGGAATATAATTATAGACATAAAAAACATTAGAGTTTTCATAAAATAAAAATTCAATCTCATTTTTGAAATTAATTAAAATTCGTGGTGGTAATTTGAATTCGATTTCTTTTTCAAATTCTTTAGTATGAACTAGGGCTCCACCTTCAGCAATATAATCCCAGTCTAAATTGTTTAGTTCTAAGAAAAACTTGAGGTCAGAGGCGCATGCAGTAGAACATAAACAAAACTTATATTTTGTTTGAATTTCTTTAATTAAATCAATTGCTTCTTGGTTTAGCTTAGTTATTCCTGGAGCAATTGTATTTTGTAAATCTAAAAAAACTATATGCACATTATCGCCTCCTTTTTTTAAATATATCATAGTTTTTTAGAAAGATAAAGATTTTTTCTAATATAAATATAGGAAAAGCACTTAAAAAATGCTATAATGATAAAAGTACAAGGAGGCATTAAGTATGACAAATATTTTAATACAAGTTAAATTTGATTGGTCTATGCTTTTTGGTTTCCTAGGCGGTATTTTTGCTGGTATATCTATAACTGTGCTCATTTATTTATTATTCGTTCTTGTAACTTTGCGTGGTAAAAAGAAAATTGTTAGTACAAAAGTAGAAATATCAGATGAAGAAATGATTGATAGAATCAATAAGACAAAGGAAGCATTTAAAAATAAGAAGCTAAAAGGAAGTAAGAGTATCAATTATGCTACTACCCTTTGTAAAAAGTTGACTTATGATATGGCTAGTTCCTTTTTTCCAAATAGTAATTATCCTTTACTAGAACTATCAATAGATGAAATATTACTTCTTAGCGAATATATAAAAAAACGCGTTGATGAGGTTTTAGATCATCGTGGCTTAAGAATTTTACGAAAGCTCAAGGTTTCAACAATCGTTAATGCGACAGATGTTAAGCGTAAAGTAGAAGAAAATGCTATAATAAAAGCTTCAAAAAAATACAAAATTATGTCGGCATGGCGTGCTACACAAAAAGTAATAAATTTAGTAAACCCTTTTTGGTGGGCCAAAAAACTTGTTGTGAATGGTACAATAAATATCATTATTAATCAAATGTGTTTAGTTGTCATAGGAATTGTCGGTGAGGAAACTTACAAGATATATTCTAAAAAAGTTTTTAATGAAGAGTTAACCATTGATACAGGAAACGGAGAAATTTTAACAGAATTAGATTCGAATTTTGTGAAGAATCAAGAGGAAGGAGAATATTATGAAGAATAAAAAAGTAATATTAAAAGAAAAATTTGTGATTCCTCAAATTGATGAAAAATATGAGGGCCTAAAAAAAACTAAGCCTGGCTTTGAAAAGTCCATCGCAGCATCTCCATATTTTGGAAGTAGAGTTAAAGATAAATTAGTTGTTCCTGACATTAAAGGGAAAATAAATGTTGATAAAGCATACGATTCTTTTAGACCAAAAAATGAAAAACATATAACAGATGAACAATTGATTGCTCAATATGGTACTAAGTACTATGATTTTAATATTTTAAATGAAGAAAAAAGAAAGGAAATATTAGGAACTTCTTATGAAGAAAAGAAAGAACCTAATAATGAACCAACTAAAGAAAATGATGCTTTAGAAAAAGTTTTAGATGATGTAAATTTAGATGACACAGATAATGATTTATATAATGAATTTGAACTTAAGCCAAAGCTTCATTTAGATCTTTCGGTTGATGAAGAAGAAGATTCTACACCTGAAACTACTAATGTATTTACTTCTAAAATACAAGAAGAAGTTTCTCATGAAAAGCCTTCTAGACCTAGTGAACCTGAAAAGATAGATGAAGAAGCTGCTGAAGAAGAATTTACAAGTAATTATGATAATTATCGTTTACCACCATTATCAATTTTTAAGCACTCAGGATTAGCTAATGATGAAGTTCCTGCTTGGCTAATAGAAAAAAAGGAAACTATCAATCAATGCTTAAATAGTTTTGGAATTGGTGGAGAAGTTGTAAATTATACAAAAGGTCCAGCTTTTACGCGATATGAAATTATGATAGATTCAGGTGTTAAGGTAAATAAAATAACTAGTTTATATGAAAATTTTCAGTTAGCTTTATCTGCTAAAAGCTTACGTTTATTAGCACCAATCCCTGGCAAAAAGACAATTGGTTTAGAGGTTCCTAATGATAAAGTAGATACTGTATTCTTCGGTGATATAATTAGTCCTGATTTTATCAGTAGTGGTAGTCCTTTAGAGGTATCTCTTGGTAGAAATATTGATGGTAGAGTAATTACAAGAGCCATTGAGGATATGCCACATTGTTTAGTTGCTGGTGCGACTAAAAGTGGTAAATCAGTTTGTATGAATACTATGCTTATTTCATTACTTTGTAAAAACAAACCTGATGATTTAAAATTAATTTTAATCGATCCTAAGAAGGTAGAGATGAGCTTTTATGAGGAAATACCTCATTTAGTTACTCCTGTAATTAATGACCCAACTATGGCAAGCCTAGGTCTTAAATGGGCTGTAGATGAAATGGAAAGAAGATATGACATTCTAAGTAAAGCAAGAGTTCGTAATTTAGAAGATTATAATCGCAAAGTTAAAAACCATGAATTATCTATGAAAAAATTGCCATATATAGTAATTGTAATTGATGAGTTAGCTGATTTAATGATGACTTGTAGTAGCGATGTTGAAGATTCAATAAAGCGTATTACACAAAAGGCTCGTGCAGCTGGTATCCACTTGATTGTTGCTACCCAACGTCCTTCAGTACAAGTAATTAGTGGTAATATAAAGGCTAATATTCCTACTAGAATTGCATTTAGAGTTTCATCTTTCACTGATAGTAACACAATTCTAGATGAAGCAGGTGCTGAAACTTTACTAGGTCGAGGAGATATGTTAATCAAGGATAGTGACATTCCTGAGCGTGTTCAAGGTGCTTATATTTCTGATGATGAAATTAATGCAGTATGTGATTATATACGTAATCAAGCAGAACCAGATTATATTTTTACTCATGAAGATTTAGAAAAGCAAATTGAAAATGAAAGAAATGGTGTTAGTATTGTAGGAAACAAAGAAATACCATCAGAACCAGAAAATGTTTTATACGAAGTTGCAAGATTATGTGTAGAAAATGGCACATGCTCAATTAATTTGATTCAAAACACATTTAATTATGGCTTTAATAGAAGTTCTAGAATTGTATCTTTACTAGAACAAAGGGGAATTATAGGTCCTAAACCTGGTGGAACTAAAAGTCGTGAGGTTCTAGTAGATATTGCAGGGTTAAATAAAATCTTTGATAGAGAGGAATAACTAATGCGTAAGTATAAACGGAAATATTTAGAAATAGCAATAAAAAAAAATAAGACGTCATACAGTGATAGTTTGCTTATCATTAGAGAACTTAGGTTTTCTTCACTCTTTACTTTTTGTTTTGCGTTATTATTTTTCGTTTATTCTTTGCTAAATAAGGAACAAATTTCTAAATTAGCTATTATAACTGCAGATACAATTTTTAATCATGAGGTGATTTTCTCACCTGCATATTATTATTTTGTTTGTTTGCTAATATTAGTAATCATTACGTTTGTTATGTTTTTAATTGCAAATTTGTTACGTTGTTTTTTAAAAAGTGATATAACAAAAAAACTTTATCGTATATTTAAGATGTATGATTTAACTACTTTTGTAATGGCAATATTAGTAAGTATAAATTTTATAATTATGTTCATTATTACCCCAGTTACTATTGATGGTAATTCGATGAAAAACACCTTAAATTCTGATGATAAAGTATTAATATGGCATTATGGTTATAAGCCAGAAAATGATGATATTATTATTTTTGATGCTGAAAGTATTGGTTATAAGGGAGAGTTTTTCGTAAAAAGAATAGTTTCTAGTCCAAATGATATTTTAACAATTGAAAAAAATGCTAGATCATTAGAATACTATTCTTTATATTGTAATGATAATTTAATTGAGGATGAATTAACTATAGAAGAATGGAATAATATTACGGGTTTTAATGAAGAGAAAAAAGAATTTATCTTACCTGAAGATAAATATCTTATTATGGGAGATAATAGAGATGCAAGCTTCGATGGCAGAAGCTTTGGTCTCATTGATGAAAAGGATATTTTAGGTAAAGTTATTATAAGATATTACCCTTTCAACAAGATTGGGTTACTTTAGTAGATAATGAAGGAGGAAAAAGTTATGCAAAATTTAAATTGGTTGATTACGATTTATTGCAACCCCTAGCAAAAACCTTATAAATAAAGGCTTTCCTTGATTTTTGATCTTGCACATTTTTGATAAAAAAAGCCTAAAATCATTCAAAATAGATAAAAATATAGCAAATTTAATGATATTTATGATGGGAATTAGAATGGTGATTACGTCATTGCAACCCCATAAAAAATTGTCCTTGCAACAAGAAAATAGTTGTTACACATTTTCATTTGCTAAAAAAGTATAGTATTATACTTATATGAAATGAGAGTGTGATAAAGATGAAAAAAATAAAATTAAAAGTGGATAATATAGAATACGGAATGCTTGTGAACGGATTAGTTGAATTAAGAAATAAATTATTAAAAGAAAAAGAAGATACATCTCCTATTGATGAATTATTATTAAGATTAGTAGATAAAAAATAAATAACATATAACATATTTTGAACTGGTAATAAAATATCAGTTCTTTTTTTGTGCCTTGAAATGGCAGTACATAGCCATCTTATTTATATAAGGTGGCTAAATATAAAAGAAAGGAGGAGATGAAGATGTCACAATGTAAGGTAATTGCAGTTGCTAATCAAAAGGGTGGAGTTGGTAAAACAACAACGGCTTTTAGTACAGGAGTTGCATTATCTCAAATGGGTAAGAAAGTTCTTTTAGTGGACGCTGATCCACAAGGTGATTTAACGACTTATATGGGTTGGTATGAACAAGATAAATTGCCTTTAACATTAGCAGATTTAATGGAACAGTCTATGAATGACGAGCCAATAAAAGTAAAAAAAGCAATATTACACCATAAAGAAAATGTAGACTTAATTCCTGCTAATTTGGATTTGTCGGCAATGGAAATGTCATTAGTCAATGCAATGAGTAGGGAGTACACTATGAGAAATTGTTTGTCAGAAATCAAAAAAGATTATGATTATATTATATTGGACTGTATGCCAAGTTTAGGTATGGTAACAATAAATGCTCTTGCTAGTGCAGATAGTGTTATTATTCCAGTTCAATCACAATTTCTTGCTGCAAAAGGTATGACGCATTTATTAAAAACAATTTCCAAAGTAAGAAGACAGATTAACCCAGATTTAAAAGTAGATGGTGTATTACTGACTTTGGTAGATAAAAGAACAAATTTATCAAAAGAAGTAAAAACACAACTACAAGAAAATTATGGAAGTATGTTCAATTTTTTTGAAACACAAATACCACTTGCAGTAAAAACAGCAGAATCAACTTCACGAGGTAAGAGCATATTCACTTACGATAAAAACAGTAAAGTGGCAGAGGCATATTCTTCATTTGCAAAGGAGGTGGTTGATATTGGCAAAGAACGAAACAAAAATGCCGTTTGCAAAGTTAGATGACTTGTTTACAACAGAAGAAGAACGACAAACGGCTAATTTAGAAAAAGTTATTGATATACCAATAACAGAAATTGAAGACTTTCCAAATCACCCATTTAAAGTTATTGTAAATGATGAATTAAAGGGCCTGTCTAAATAGCATTTTCCCACCTCCAATCATCACATATAATTTTAACAAAATTGTTGTCAAATTATTTACGGATATCCGTTGACTTTTTGACGTCAAGGTGTTATAATTTTTTTTGCATATTTAAGATATAGATTATTAAGATATATATAGAATACAAAAGACGACAATAGCAGTACATTAGAATTTTTTGTGTACTGCTTTTCTTTTGAGAAAGGAATGTAAAAAAATGGAACTAAATGAAAAAATCGAAAGTTATATTGATGAGTTTTATGTGTTATATAAATATGATGTAAAAAGTATTTTTAAATCTATGAATAAAGATATATCTACCAAAGAAAAAATGAAAAAATTAGATGATAAACAAATAAAGAATTTGATAAAGTTTTTTGATTCTTTTCTATTTATAATAGATTATAGTTTTTTAGATGGAAAAGGATTACTGTTTGCATTTGAAAATTATGATTATAATGCTACACCGTCATATAGACGAGTACATATTGTTACAACATTGCTTGAAAATGAAATAATCAATATAGAAGAAATTATGAATAATGAAAATCTTACTGATAAGCAGTTAATATATGAAATGGAATTACCAATGATCAAAAATATTGATGACAAAGAAGCAATATATAAAAGAGTGCCAATGATACCAGAGATTTATTCGTATTGTGAAAAGGCATTAAGTGAAATGTGCTATATAAATTTAAAAAAATTGACATTTACGCATTTATTTGATTTT
The DNA here is from genome assembly GCA_944324805.1 of uncultured Acholeplasmatales bacterium. Taxonomy (GTDB): domain Bacteria; phylum Bacillota_I; class Bacilli_A; order Acholeplasmatales; family Anaeroplasmataceae; genus CALUXS01. Next base: position 106,611 of record CALUXS010000001.1, read on the forward strand.
CAAAAAGACTGTTTAAAGGTATTGAAAAAAGTAAATAAAATGGATAATGAAGAACAAAAAAAGGAACTATTATATTGCTTTGCTAATAGTTCCATAAGTAATAAAGATATATTACTTTCTGATCCGATTTTACAAAATTATAGTTTTGATAGTAACAATGGAGATAATTGGAAGAATATCTATGACTTACTGAAAGAAACAGTATTATAGATTATCTATACATATCAACTCTTGGTGGTAGTTTTTTAGCAAGTTTTGCTGTTTCTTCATTAAATAATGCAGCAGGTTTTATACCAAAAGATTCAGCAATAAAATCTATATTTTTACAAGTGAGATTTGCGTCACCGGTTTCAATAGTGCTAATGTAAGCCATTTTGAACTTTGTCTTGTTTGCATATTCTTCTTGTGTTAAATGACGTTGGTATCTGTAATATTTAGTATTAAGACCAACTAATTCCATAGATTTCATAACAGACACCTCCATTCTTTTTTTAGTATAAGTTGTTAAGATAAAACTTATTCATATATAAATTATAAAGATAAAGATATAATAATTTAACACCACTAAAACTTATTAAGATATATCTTAAATAAAAATGAAAGGAAAGAAAAAAAATGAATAATTTATTAAAAGAATTTGAAGTAATGCTTGATGACGAAGCAAAAAAAGTAGTAAATGAAATGGTGAATATGTATCATAAAAGAATTATTGTCAATAAACCTTATAGAGAAATTGTCAGAGATTTAGTTCCAAAAGAATTACAATACTATATACTTCTATTGAATTAAGAACATATCATTTTTTACCTGAAGAGTATTGTCCTGATTTTAATAATGAATATACTCTTTGTAAAAAAGAAGAACATCTTGAAGATCATCTATTAAAATATTGTGAATATTGTAAAGAAGAAAATACTAAAAATCACTCAAAAGTTGCTAAAACAATGGCAGAAAAATTAGTACAATATCTGATAACAAATCCAGATAATAGGGAGGGATTATTAGAATTATCAGCAAAGTGGACAGAAGAATTGTTGCCAGAACATAATGATAGTGTTGATGTTGAAACAATAATGTTGTTTTTACAGAGTGAAATAGAAGATTTAGGATATAAGATAACAGAAATAAGTCCGCTTGTAATTGAAAAAAATATATGATTTATGTTAATAAAACTACGACAAATATAGTCATAGTTTTATTTTTTTTTACAAATTTAGAGTAGTCGTCAAATTTTGACAAACTTTGCAAATAATATGTCGTATAATGTGGGCAATATAGCATTGCCTTATGCTATGTAATATAGAAAGAAGGAAAAGTGTTAGTAATGAAATAAATAGAATTTTAATTAAAAAATTAGTAGTATGTAGTATTTTTCTATTTAGGTAGGCTTCCTTATTACTGGCTAATTTTATTTTGGAAAATTATACATATAAAAAAGTTTAGTAGTATTTTTAACTTTTTGTGTAATTAAAAGGCAATAGCATTCATTTTATGGAGGTTTATTGCCTATGGATAGAAGATACTACTCTCCGAAAAAGGAAAATAAACAACATAATGCAGTTATTGAAAAGGTCAGATTCACCTACAAACAAGGTGAGTTTGACCTTTTTTTTAATGTTCTTAAAGTGAGGACAGGCTGCCGTGATCCACCTTATCAATTTGTTTTTAAAAATTCAAATTGATAGGAGGAAAGAAAAATGGCAGAACGCCCAAAAAGAAGAAAAAGTAATGATAATCCTTATACATTAAATTATTGTGAGGAAACAAATATTTATACTATCTCGTTTAAAGATGGAAATGGTGTATTACAAAAAATAGAAGTTAGCGAAAGTATATTTAAAACATTTGATAGATTTGAACTTGATGATTTATCACAAATGAATGAATACGATAATCATATAGAACATTCAGAAATCTATGAGAATAACTTGAATAGCCGTGCTATGGACAAGCCAATGAGTTTAGAAGATGAAGTAATAAATAAATGTACTTTTGAAGATTTAAGAAGTGCAATAGAAAAATTACCAGAGGTACAAAAAAGAAGAATTAAAAAATATTATTTTCAAGAAAAAACAGAGCAAGAAATAGCAGATGAAGAAAATGCTACACAACAGTCAGTACATATCATTTTAGAGCGTGCAATAGAAAATTTGAAGAAAATATTAAAAAAATAAAAATTAGTGTCTGTTATTTTACGTTTTAGTTAGGAAACAGGTGAGAGGGTAAGTTATTCCCTTTCACCTGTTCTCCTTTTTTAGTGGAGGCAGGACGTTCTTTGAAAATTTGATATACATTTCATCAAATACGTTCCTGTTGTTATTCCGAGAGGATAAGCACGTTAATAAGTACGCCAAGACCTTTTATAAATATAAGAGCGAGCGATTAAATACTTGATTATAAAATTAGGTTGCTCCTAATATTGCGATAACAGACAACAGGGTTAAAGATACTCCTGCCTAGCCACAGACTCACGCAATGGGGGCAGTCTTGAGCGAACCTCAAGAGGGTGAAATTCCCGTGAGATTGACTAGCAGTCAATCGTTTGATGATTTCCCGTAGGCTGAGGGGTTTCGAGGAGAAATATCAGTTATAAAAACAAAATAAAAATAAAGATAAATTAAGCCAGAGTATGCCCATACTTTGGCTTTTATACATAAAGGAGGAGAATGTATATGAAAAGAAAAAGATATAAAGTGAGAATTAAACTGATATTTGAAACTACAATGGATCATTCACAAGAAAGTATGGTTAAAGCCAAACAGGATGTAGATAGAGTATTGACTGATTATTTAAAAAATAAAAAGTTAAATATATTAAACTTATTTCAAGAGCCACCACGAATTATCTATAAAGTTGAAAAATATGACAGATGATATAAAAAAGGGCGATATTTATTATGCTTCTTTAAATCCGATAATAGGGAGTGAACAGAGTGGCAATAGACCGGTGGTAATTGTCCAAAATAATATTGGTAATAAATATAGTCCTACTGTGCTTATAGCACCTATTACAAGTAAAGTTAATTCAAAGCCTAATTTACCTACACACGTTATTATTAAGAAAAATGGAAAGATAACTCACGATTCGATTATTTTAATTGAACAAATAAGAGTAATTGATAAGCAGAGATTACAAGAATATCTTTGTAAAATAGAGCCAGAAAAAATTGACGAGATAAATAAGGCAATGATAGAGGCTTTTGATATAACTAATAAATATAAATGAAAGGGAACAGATATGTTAAAAAAAAGAAAAGACTTTATAGTCAGTGTGATATGCAATGGTGGAGTTGATGATATACAAGTTAAAGCAAGTAATCGCAAGGAAGCAATGCAGATGGTTGAAGATGTGTTGCTTAAATGCGATATTTTTGGTTTTAAATCAAGTGATGAGTTTGATTTAAAAGTTAGAAAGATAAGAAAGAGGAGATATATATAATGAATAAATATGATATTAAGTCATTAGAACGAAAATTAGAAAAATGTAAGAGTATGTCATTAGATGATGTAAGTCTTAATGACGTTGATGAAATAACAGACATTAAAATAGATAAGAGAAAATCAAGTAATGAAAGAATACTTGATTTTTTAAATAAAGTAAAAAATCCTTATATTTTTAAAGTTAAAGGTAAATTAGTAAGGATAAGGTTCTCTGATACAGAAAAAACTGCTGATGATTGTTTGACTAATGTACTAAAAAATTTATATAGATAGTCAAGTCTGCAAAACTAAAATTTCCACCTTCGTAAAAAAAACAAATTTGAATTATGATTTATTCATAATTTGAAAGGAGGAGGTGAAAATGGCAGGTCGTGGAAATAAAAAGCAGAGTAGAAAAAATGATGAAAATAAGAGATGGCTACTAGGTGTATATGGAAGAAGATCATTTGATGATGGAGAAAATAGTGAATCTTATACTATTAAAAATCAAAAGGCATTAATAGAATCTTTTATAGAAAATCTGCCAAATGTAGAAATTGAAGATTATTATATTGATGATGGATATACTGGTACTAATTTTGAAAGACCGGGATTTAAAAGAATGTTACAAGATGTATTAAACGGTAAAATAAATGGAATTATTGTAAAAGACTTATCAAGGTTAGGGAGAAATCATAAAGAGGTTGGAAAATATATTGAAGAAATATTTCCAATATATGATATAAGAATTATCTCTGTAAATGATAATGTTGATTCGTATTTAGACCCAGAATCAATAAGTAGTTTGATAGTACCAGTAAAAAATCTTATGAATGAAAATTATTCAAGGGATTTGTCAAAAAAGGTTTCTAGTGCTTATGAAATTATGGCAAAGGGTGGACAATTTGTTGCAGGAACTCCACCTTATGGATATATGTTAGACCCAGAAGATAAACATCATTTAATACCAGATCACAACGAAGTAGATGTAGTAAAAAAAATATTTGATATGGCTTTATCAGGGAGTGGTCGACCAACGATTTGCCAGTATCTTAATGATAATGGAATTTTGTGCAGAAAAGAATTACAAAGGAGGAAAAAAAGAAAACTTACATTAGAACCTTTTGAAATAAAGTCACAATATTTATGGAGTACATCTACAATTGGTAGAATGCTTCATAATGAAGTGTATATCGGAAATCTAGTACAATTAAAAACTACAAGGGCTACTTTTGGATGTAAAAAAATTATTTCTAAAGATGAAGATGAATGTGTTCGCTCTGAAAACACTCACGAGGGAATAATACCCAAAGAAGATTTTTATAAAGTTCAAACCATAATAAAGCAAAATGATAAAAAGAAAACACATAATACACCAATAAACTACTCAATATTTAGGGGAATACTGAAATGTGCCGATTGTGGCAGAGCAATGACCAAACAAGAAGATTTTAGAGGCAAACGACAACTTTCAAACTATTTTTGTATGAGTTATTTGCAAGTAAGTAAATCTTGTTCATCACATAAGATAAAAACGAGTAATTTAGAAACTGCAGTATTAGAGGCAATTCAAGTACAAGTGAAATTAGTAATTGAATTAGAAAAAAGTTTGTCTAAACTGTATTTTAAGAATAATCAGAGTTCTATCGAAAATGAATATAAAAATAATGTAAAAATTTCAGAAATAAAAATATCTAATTTAAAAGAGCAAAAGAGAAAATATTATGAGGAATGGAAATTTGATAAATTAGAAAAAAGTGAATTTATTAAATTATCTGAAGAAATCGAATCTAAAATTGCCAAGTTAAATGAGGACATAGAATTATATACATCAACATATAGGGAAAACATAAAGAAAATCAGAAAAAATGATTATTGGATAGGTCATTATAAGAGAAATAGAAGAATTAAAAATCTTTCAAAAGAAGTCTTAAATGAATTAATAGAAGTTATCTATGTTAGAAAAGATGGTAGCCTAGACATTAAATTCAAATATCAAGATGAATATTTAGGATTAATAAATTATTTAGAAGAGGAGGAAGCAAAAATCAATGAAGAAATGGAAAATAGGGATTTATCGCAGGCGTTCATTTGATGAAAGAAATGAAGAAGAATCAAATAGTGTTGCTAATCAGAAAAGGCTTATAGATGATTATTTACTTGACAAAAATGATATAATTGTATATAAAGACTACGTTGATGATGGATATACGGGAACAGATTTTAATAGACCGGGATATAAAAGAATGCTTAATGATATTAAAAATAGAAAAATAAATGGTGTAGTAGTAAAAGATTTATCAAGGTTGGGAAGAAATTATATAGAAGTCGGAAATTTTATTGATGAAATAGTACCACAATACAGTTTGAGATTTATTTCAGTAAATGATAATGTCGATTCTATTAAAAATCCTAATATAATGCAGTCATTAGAAATACCATTTAAAAATCTTCTAAATGAAAGTTATTCTAAAGATTCATCAAAGAAAATGAGAACAGCATTAAAAGCCAGTAAAAAGTCAGGTAATTTTATAGGAAAAATTGCTCCTTATGGATACTTGAAAGATCCAGATGATCCACATAAACTCATTATAGATAAAGACGCTGCAAATATAGTAAAAAGAATATTTGATTTAGCTTTAAAAGGTAGAAGCAAACAGGAAATAGTAGAAGAATTAACTAACAATAATATCTTGACACCAAGTGTTTATTTAAAAGAAAAGTATAATATAAAAGTTAGTAGAATTAGTCGTAGATGGAATACTAAAATGTTAGATACCATATTACAAAATAAAACATATATTGGCTCACTTGTTCAATGTAAGAGAACGAGAATAAGTCATAAAACACACAATATGGTAAGAGTTGCTGAAGATGAGTGGGTTGTTTCAAAGAAAAGACATAATGCTATTATTAAAGAAGAAATATTTAATCAAGTACAGGATATTTTATATAATAGAAATGTCAGAGTAAATAAAGAAGGAAAATTTTATAAATATACTGGTTTTTTAAAATGCTCAGAGTGTGGTGCCAATCTATATAGGAAAACTAAAATAAAAAACAATAAGGAAAAAGTATATTATTACTGTAGCACTTATTATAATACCAGACAATGTAATAAACATTATATACAAGAAAAAGAACTGGATGAAGTTGTTTTAGAAATTTTAAATCAACACATAGAATTGGTATGTGATATTAGTAATAAAATTGAAGATGTTATTTCAGTTTCAAGAGTAGAGTATAATGCTAAATTAAAAGAAATTAGAATAAGCGAAATAGAAAAAGAATTAGAAAAATATCAAGTATTACTAAACGAATTGGTAAAAGACTACCGATGTGACTTCATATCACAAGAAGATTATGATGATTTTAAACAAAAATATTTATATGAAATAAATAAATTAAATATGGAGAAAGAAAATTTAGAAATCAGTAAAATTAATTCCTATAATTTGGATTGGATAAATAACTTTAAAAAAACAGGAAAAATAAAAACGATAGACAGAAATATTGTAGATAGTTTTATTAAAGATATATTTGTTAATAATGAAAAAGGTGTAGATGTAATATTTAGGTATAAAGACGAATATGAAAATGCAGAAAGGTATCTAAAAAGTAAAAACAATGTGGTATAATATATAAGGAAAAACACTTGATTTAATTAAAAATTTAGTGCGAAAGGAGTAGAATTTTTATGAAGAACAATGAAATACAAGGGGGGTTGCATAAAAGTGTAATCAACTGGTTTCCAGGACATATGGCCAAGGCTAAAAAGGAACTAATGCAAAAATTAAAATTGGTAGATTTGGTGATTGAACTTAGAGATGCGAGAATTCCTTTTTCCTCCCAAAATCCACTTTTAAAAGAATTGATTGGTAATAAACCAAGGCTTATAATTCTATCAAAATCATTAATGGCAGATCAAAACATTACGAAAAAGTTTATTGATTATTTCAATTCGGAAAATATTTTAGCTTTAGATGTTGATCTTGTTAATGGTAAAAATGTCTCACTAATAAAAAACTATATTACAAAGGCAGCTAGTGAAATAATAAATAAAAGAGTGGCAAAAGGAATAATTAATAAAGAAGTAAAAATTATGGTTGTTGGTATACCAAATGTTGGAAAATCTACATTTATTAATAAACTTGCTAGCAAGCGCTCTTTGAATGTTGGTAATAGACCCGGTGTCACTAAATCGACAAATGTATGGATTAAAATAACTAATGAGTACCTACTTTTAGATACTCCAGGAATTTTATGGCCAAAATTTGAATCTGAAGATGTAGCTGCTAAATTAGCTCTTTGTGGAGCTATAAAGGATGAGCTTTTACCAATTCAAGATTTAACAATTTACGGGATAAATTATTTGAAGGAGTATTATCCTCAAGCGTTGAAGGATAGATATAATTTGACAAATTTAGGAGATCCTCTTCAAATAATTGAAGAAATAGGTAAAAATCGTGGTGCCTTGAGACGTGGCGGAGAAATTGATTTAGATAAGGTATACAAATTATTTTTACAGGATGTAAAAAATGCCAAGTTAGGAGCAATAAGCTATGAGCGACCAAGTGAATAATATTTATAAAATAGAAGAAGAATTATTTGATAATGGAATCAGTTTAGTTTGTGGTGTAGATGAAGCCGGAAGAGGACCTTTAGCAGGGCCTGTTGTAATTGCGGCAGTTATTATGCCTGCTCTTGAAAGAATTGATGGAATAAATGATTCTAAAAAACTAAGTGCTAAAAAAAGAAGTGAGCTATATAAAATAATTAAAAAGAAGGCCCTTGCTATATCTGTAGTAATGATACATGAAAAGGAAATAGATGAACTTAATATTTATCAAGCTACAAAAAAAGGAATGCTAGAAGCAATATCTAAACTTAAAGTAGAACCTGAATATTGTTTGATAGATGCTATGCCTTTAAATGAGCTTACTTTACCGCATGATTCATTAATTCATGGTGATGCTCGTTCTGCATCTATTGCAGCAGCAAGCATTATCGCTAAAGTTACTAGAGATGAATATATGGAAAAAATGGATTTTAAATATCCAAATTATGGTTTTAAGCGTCATAAAGGATATTGTACAAAATTACATAAGGAAGCATTAGAAAAATATGGTCCTTGTCCAATTCATAGAAAAACTTATTATCCTGTAAGTAAATATTATTTAAAAGAAAGACAACTTTCATTTGATTTTGAAGAAGAATCTAAAAAATAGATTTTTCTTTTTTTAAACTATATTTATTAATATAAATATAAATAAAAAGTTACAAAATAAGCTATTGACAATAAGAAAAATCAAAGTATACTAATAAAATGTAAAATAGACAATGAGGTGAGTTGGTTGAAGAATGTACTAATAGTAGAGTCTCCTACTAAATCAAAAACAATTGAATCATATTTGGGAGCTGATTTTAAAGTTTTGTCCTCACGTGGTCATATTTGTGACTTAGCTACAACAGGTAAAGATGGATTAGGTATTGATATTGAAGCAGGATTTAAACCAAATTATGTAATAAATCCCGATAAAAAGAAGTTAGTTCAAGATTTAAAAAAGGAATGTAAGGATGCTAATGTTTATTTAGCAACCGACCCTGATCGTGAGGGGGAAGCGATTAGTTTCCATTTAGCAAATTATTTAGGATTAGATATAAATAATACCAAGCGTGTTTTATTCCATGAAATAACTGAGCCAGCTGTTAAGGAAGCTTTTTTAAATCCTAGGAATATTGATTTAAATCTTGTAGATTCTCAGGAAACTAGAAGAATTTTAGATAGAATAATTGGTTTTAAAGTTTCTAAGTTGTTACAAAGTAAAATTAAGAGCAAAAGTGCAGGTAGAGTTCAAAGTGTTGCCTTGAAGTTAATTTGTGATTTAGAGAAAGAAATAAAGGCATTTGTACCAACAAAATATTACGAAGCAGAAGCAATATTTGATAATTTTAAATTAAATTTAACTAAATTAAATGGTAAGAGTGATAGAATTTTAGATAGAAGTATCCTAGAAAAATTACTTTTAGATTTAAAGGAATTCATAGTTGATAGCATAAATCAAAAGGAAGCAAAGAAAGAAAGTAAACCTCCATATACTACATCTACATTGCAACAAGATGCATCAAGTAGATTAGGATTTAGTGCTACAAAGACTATGACAATTGCTCAAGCTTTATATGAAGGAAAATTAGTAAATAAAGAACATGTAGGTTTAATAACATATATGCGTACAGATTCTACTCATCTTTCTACAATTTTCGTAAAAGATGCTAAAAACTATATTATTAATCAATATGGAGATAATTATTTAGGTAAAATTAAAGAAAAGGAGCAAAAACTAGCTCAAAATGCCCATGAAGCTATTAGACCTACGTCAGTTTTAAGAAATCCTGAATCTATTAAAGCTTTTTTGACAGTTGATGAGTATAAACTTTATAAGTTGATTTATAATCGTACTCTTTCTTCTTTAATGTCACCTGCAATTTTTTTAAACACAACCATAATTTTTACTAACACAAATTCAACTTGGCAAACATCTGGTAAACAATTAATGTTTGATGGTTATTTAATAATGGAAGGTAAAGATTCAGAAGATCTAAATAAAATTTTACCGATGTTTAAAATTGGTGAAGCTTATAAAGCTAATGAAGTAGTGATAAAGGATTTAGAAACAAAACCAAAGTCACGTTATACAGAAGCTACTTTAATTAAAGATATGGAAGAAAAAGGTATTGGTAGACCTTCAACATATGCAATTACTATGCAAACTCTTACTAAGCGGGATTATATTAGAATTGAAGATAAAAAATTGATTCCTACTGAACAAGGTATGCTTACAACTTCGAAGCTAGATGAATTTTTCCCAAGTATATTTAATGTTTCTTACACTGCCTCTATGGAAGAAAAACTTGATCAAATAGCAAAGGGTGAAGAAAGTAAATTAAATGAGCTAAATGATTTTTATAGCTTATTTGAGCCAATATATGAGTCTGCTAAAGTAAATATGGAAAAATTAGCGCCAGTAGAAACTGGTGAATTGTGTCCAGTTTGTGGAGCACCACTTGTTATTAGAAAAGGTAGATATGGTGAATTTGTTGCTTGTTCAAATTATCCTAGCTGCAAATATATAAAACAAGAGGAAAAAGAAGAAGCTGTTGATACAGGAATAATTTGTCCTAACTGTAAGGAAGGTCATATCGTAGAAAGAATCGCTACAAAAGGCCGAAATAAGGGAAATAAATTTTATGCGTGTGATAATTTTCCGAAGTGTAAAACAATATTTACAGATTTACCTACAAAAGAATTATGTCCAAATTGTAATTCTATTATGCTAATTAAAGAAGATGGTACTAAATATTGTTCTAATCATTGTGAAGAAAGCGATGATTATAAACCAATTTTATGTCCAAATTGTCATAAGGGTCATATAATAAAGAGAGTTGCAACAAGAGGTAAGAATAAAGGTAATGTTTTCTATTCATGTGATAATTTTCCAAGATGTAAAACAATATTTAACTATGAACCTCTAGAAAAAAATTGTCCTTTGTGTGGAGCTAATTTAGTTAAAAAGGGAGATAAAGAGGTTTGTTCTAATAAAGAATGTTCAAATTATGAGGATTAAAAGGCGTAAAGCCTTTTTTCTTTGATTGGAAAAATAAAAGAAATATGATATAATTATAAAGATTGGAGTGATTATATGGGTTTTTTTAGTTTCTTTAAAAAAGATAAAGACAAGGAAAAAAGTAAAAAATATAAAATGGGTCTTCACAAGACACGTGAGGGCGCGTTAAAGAATATAAAAGAAATATTAAGTAAAAATACAAAAATAGATGATGAATTGTTTGATTCATTAGAAGAGGTATTTATCACTGCTGATATAGGTGTTGATACAGTAATTGATTTTATAGATTCACTTCGTGATGAAGTATATCATAAGAAAATCACAGATGTTCATGTCTTAGAAGAAATGATTATTGATAAGATGTTTGAATTATACACTAATAATGAAATTGTCAATGCTAACTTGAATTTAAATAAAAATGGTCTATCAGTAATTCTTTTTGTTGGAGTTAATGGAGTTGGTAAAACAACCTCAATTGCTAAAATAGCATACCAATACAAGAAGCAAGGTAAAAAAGTACTATTGGCAGCCGGAGATACATTTAGAGCTGGTGCAGTAGAGCAATTAAAAATATGGGCTGAAAGAATTGGAATTCAAATTGTTACAAAACCGGAGGGATCAGATCCATCATCCGTTATGTATGAAGCTGTTGATAAAGCAATTTCTGAAAAATATGATATTTTACTATGCGATACTGCAGGTAGATTACAAAATAAAGTCAATTTGATGAATGAACTTGGAAAAATGCGAAGGGTTTTGCAAAATAAACTTCCTGATGCCCCACAAGAAACATTGCTAGTAATAGATGCTACAACAGGACAAAATGGAATGATTCAAGCCAAGGCCTTTAAAGATGTTACGGATGTAACTGGTATAATCCTTACAAAATTAGATGGAACATCAAAAGGTGGAATTGTTTTAGCTATTCGTCATGAATTAGGAATCCCTATTAAATATATTGGTCTAGGAGAAGGCCTAGAGGATTTAGAAATTTTTGATATTGAGCAATATCTATATGGTTTATTTGCTGACTTCTTTGAGGAATAGCGATGTTAAAGCATGACTATATTGTAGAATTATATGATTTATATAGCAATCTACTTACAGAAAAACAAAGACTCTATTTTGAGGCATATTATTTTGAGGATTTATCCTTAGCAGAAGTTGCTAGTTCATTTAATCTAAGTAGAAACGCAATATTTGATCAAATTAAGCACGTAGAAGAAAAATTGAATGATTATGAGGAAAAATTGCATTTTAGGGCCAAAAGTGAAAAAATAACTAAATTGCTAGCTAACACAGAGTATCTAGATGCAATTGTTGACATATTAAAGGAGTGAAAAAATGGCATTTGAATCATTAAGTGAAAGATTACAAAAGGCATTAAAAAAAATTACAGGTCGCGGTAAACTAACAGAAAATGACATTGATGAAATGTTAAGAGAAGTTAGATTGTCATTATTAGAGGCTGATGTTAATTTTAGAGTTGTTAAAAAATTCCTAGCTAACGTAAAGGAAAAGGCAATTGGTGAAAAAATAATGACAGGACTAAATCCTGGACAACAAGTTGTTGAAATTGTTCGTCAGGAATTGCAAAATGTCTTAGGAAGCGAGGCATCTAGCTTAAATTTTAATAAAAATGGTTTAACTGTTATGATGCTAGTTGGTTTACAAGGTGCAGGTAAAACTACTGCCTGTGGCAAGTTAGCATTGTATGCTAGAAAAAAAGAAAAGAAGAACCCTATGCTTATAGCTGCAGATATTTATCGTCCTGCTGCAATTGACCAATTAGTTACATTAGGCAAGCAAATTAATGTTCCGGTTTTTGAAATGGGCGTTAAGGCTAATCCAAGAAAAATCGTAAAAGAAGGTATTGCTGCTGCGGTTAAACAAGGTTGTGATTTTGTAATTATTGATACTGCAGGACGTCTGCAAATTAATGAAGAGTTAATGGATGAATTAAAGGATATAAAAGAAATTGCTCGTCCTCATGAAATTTTATTAACTGTTGATGCGATGGTTGGTCAAGATGCTGTTAACGTTGCTTTGTCCTTCCATGAAAAAGTTAATGTTACAGGAATTATTTTGACAAAATTAGATGGTGATGCTCGTGGTGGTGCTGCCCTTTCAATTAAGCAAATGACAGGCGTTCCTATAAAGCTTATGAGTACAGGTGAAAAATTAGATGCATTAGAAATTTTTTATCCAGATCGTTTAGCTGATCGTATTTTAGGAATGGGTGATGTTTTATCATTAATCGATAGCGTAAAAGAAAATATTGATGAAGATGAAATGCAAAATATGAGTGAACGAATGATGAGTGACTCATTTAATTATAATGACCTATTGAAACAATTTAAAATGATCAAGAAAATGGGCTCTTTATCAAAAATACTAGGATTTATACCTGGACTTGGAAAAATAAAACAAGCAATAAGTCAAGTCGATGATAGAGCTTTTGATTATATGGAAGCAATAATTTTTTCAATGACTGATCAAGAAAGAAAAAATCCAAAGTTAATTGAAGATTCTGCAAAAAGAAGAGAAAGAATTGCTAAAGGTAGTGGAAGAAGCGTAACTGAAGTTAATAATTTAAGAAATTCCTTAGCTCAAATGAAAAAGACAATGAAACAATTTAAAGGAATGGATGAGAAAGATATAGAAAGAATGCAAAGCCAAGTTCAAAATGGCAATTATTCTGGAATAGCCCAACCAAAAGTTAAAAAAGGTAAGGGAAAAGGAAAAGGTAATTTCCGCTTTTAGGAGGTAACAAAAGTGCTTATTACTACGCCAAGAAATATAGATGAGGCTAAAAAACTATTATCACTTGATTTTGAAATTGGATTTTTAATTGGAATTACTAATATTTCTGCAAAGCACCATAATAACTTTTCGTTAGAAGAAATAGATAATTTATTGGAATTAGATAAAACTATTATTTTAAGATTAGATAATATGCTTTTTGATGAAGATTTAGCAATTTATTTAGATGTTATTAATAGATTTAGCAATAAAGTAAAATATTATGTAAATGATTTAGGATTAGTAGAACTATTACTTGAAAATAATTTAAAAGAAAATGTTATATATGATTCTTTAACAATGGTTACAAATTATCTAGATTTTGGTATTTACGCTGATATGGGGATTGATGCTGTTGGTATTAGCTCAGAAATTCCTTTTAGAGATGTATTAAAAATGAATACTATGAAAGGATTTTACCAATTTTTTGGATATAGACAAATGTTTGTTAGCAAGAGAAAGGTAATTTCTCTTTATGAAGAACATGCAAATTTATCTTTCCCTAAAAAGAATCTATCATTAATTGAGCAAACTAGAAATGATATTTATCCTTGCTTTGAAGATGAATTAGGTTGTTATATTTATAGAAGTTATGCATTAAATTTATTAGAACATTTAAAGGATGCAAATTTTAAATATTTATACTTAGAATCAATGCTGATTCCATGGGAAAAATATTATAAAATTGTGAGCTTATACGTTATGGTTTTAAATGATAAATTAAATATTAATGCTGCTATGGAACAATTTAAAGAGCTAGATATTCATGTTGAAGAAGGTTTTACGTATAAAGATAGTGTTTACCAAAAGGAGGAATTTTAATGAAAAAAGTAGAACTACTTGCTCCTGCTGGTGATTTAGAAAAATTAAAGGTTGCTATTTTATATGGAGCTAATGCTGTATTTATTGGAGGAGAAAAGTTTAGTTTAAGGTCAAGAGCCTCAAATTTTACTATTGCTGATATTAAAGAAGCTTGTGATTTTGCTCATTTACATAATGCTAAAGTTCATGTAACTTGCAACATTGTAATGCATAACATTGACTTAGATGGACTATTAGAATATCTAAAGGAACTTGAGGCCTCAGGGGTAGACGCAATTATAACATCATCATTATATATGATGAAGCTTGCGCTAGAAAACACAAAAATGGAGGTTCATGTTTCTACTCAGGAATCTACGTTAAATTCTAAAGCTGTAGATTTTTATACAAAATTTGGAGTTAATAGAGTTGTTTTAGGTAGAGAATTAAATCTTTCAGAGATAAGGAAAATTAGAGAAAAAGCAAAAGTTGATTTAGAAGTATTCATTCATGGTGGAATGTGTGCAAGCTATAGTGGTAGATGTATGCTATCAAATAACATGACTAATAGAGATGCTAATCGAGGTGGGTGTGCACATAGCTGTCGTTGGAATTATAATTTATACCAAGATAATAATAAGATTAATCCCGATGGTGATTTTTTTTCTTTAAGCAGTAAGGATTTATGTGCAATACATGAAATACCAGAGTTAATTTCTATTGGTGTTGATTCATTTAAGATAGAAGGAAGAATGAAAAGCTTACATTATGTAGCTAGTATCACAAATACATATCGCAAAATCATTGATGAATATGAAAGAACAGGTATGATTAAGAATTTTGATATCTATGAGGAAATGATTAATAAGGCTGAAAATAGATTGACTAGTACAGGCTTTTTAAGAGGTAATGTTACTACAAAAGAGCAATTATATGATTTAAACTTGTCAGTTCCTACTAAAACATTTGTTGGATTGGTATATGATTATGATAAGGAAAAGAAAATTGCCTATATTGAACAAAGAAATTATTTTTTACCTAATTCATATTTAGAAGTTTTTACACCTACTTCAACTTTTAAAATTAAAATTGGTGATATTTTTGATTTAGAAGGCAATCTTCTTGATGCAGCGCGTCATCCATTGCAAAAGATATATTTTTATTGTGATTATGAATTAAAACCATATGATATGTTAAGATTACTATGAAATACCAATATTATGAAAAAAATTTAAACCTTACAGCGATTGTTACTATTAGGAAACAAAAAAATATTATTCTTCATTTTAAGCCGAGACTTTTAGTTATTACGAGCCCAGTTTTTTTAAAAGAGGAAAAAATCAAAAAATATTTATATCTTTATCAAGATAAATTAAATGTAGAAACTGAAAATGATGATGATTCATTGTATTTACATTTTTGGGGTAAAAAATATACTTTAAAAGTTTATTTTTCAAATCATAACTCATATTATTTTACAACCGATACTATAAACATTTTATCGACATCAAAATCTGAAAAAGATATAAAAAAATTTATTAAGAAAATATATATTAATGAACTTAGGCAAAAAGCTGATTTAAAATTTATTAACATAAAAGAATTGCTAAATAATAATGAAGAATACAAATATGCTACGACACTCGTTAAAGAATTAAATTACACATATGCAAAAAGTTTTTTAGGCAGATGCTTTAAGAAAACCAATAAGATTGAATTATCAGGATATTTAGCTAAATATGATGAAAAATTTATAGAAGGAGTAATCTTTCATGAACTAACACATTTATTAGTTTTTTCACATAATCAATTATTTCATAGATATTTAGCAAGTGTCTATCCATACCAAGCAAGAGATAAAAAAGAAATGCGAAAATTAGCCTTATACTTAGAAAAAGATTATGTATAAGATTGAAAAAAATAAAAAAAAGTGTATAATTATTAAAGAAAAAAATTGGAGGAATACATATGAAGGAAGTATTTGAATTAACTGAACAAGGAAAAATTGAATTAGAAAATGAATTAGAACATTTAAAATCTGTTGATAGACCAAAAAATATAGAAGCAATTCAAGAAGCGCGAGCTCAAGGAGATTTATCTGAAAATGCAGATTATGATGCTGCAAGAGAAGAACAACGCCGTATTGAAGGACGTATCTTTGAGATTGAAAATATTTTAAAGAATGTAAAAATTATTGAAAGTGATAATTCAAATAAAATCAATATTGGTAAGACTGTTACATTAGAATATGTTGCGTTAAAGAAAACATTCACATATGATATTGTTGGTACAATTGAATCAGATCCATTTTCTGGACGTATATCAAATGACTCACCTCTAGGAAAAGCATTAATTGGTCATAAACCAAATGATGTAGTAACATTTACTACTGAAGCAGGAAAAGAACAAAAAGTATTAATCAAGGATGTTAAGTAGTAGGGTTTCCTATTAGTTTTATTGTTATATTATGTTAAAAAAATTTATCCCTACATATCATGCTAAAAGTATTTATACCATTGATTATGAAAAATTATATAGTGATGGTATTAGAATGATTTTTTTAGATTTAGATAATACTTTAATTACATATGCAATGACTGAACCAACTGACAAACTTTTCTTATGGAAAAAGGAATTAGAAGAAAAAGGTTTTGAACTTATGTTAGTTTCTAATTCTAAGAAGTATAGAGTTGTGAAATTTGCAGATCTTTTTGGAATTAATTACGTTCAATTTGCTAAGAAACCATTAAAGGTTGGTTTTAAAAAAGCGATGGAAAAAACTAGTAAGATGTACAAAATTACGGAAATTGTTGAAATAGGTGATCAGATTATGACTGATGTACTAGGAGCAAATAGAATGAATTTTACTAGCATATTAGTAGACCCTATCGATAAAAAAACAGAATTTTTTGTTACAAAATTAAATAGAGTTTATGAAGGAATAGTATGCTTTTTTCTAAAAATATTTAAGAAAAGCTTGTATAAAGAAAGAATATTAGGTTATAGAGGTGAGGTCGAATGCAAAGAAGATGTATAGGTTGTGGTGAGATATTACAAAACTCAGACCCAAATTTGCCTGGTTACACCCCTGTAATTAAGGATGAAATTACATATTGTAAACGTTGCTTTAGAATGATGCATTACAATGAACTACCTAAGGTGTTAGCTAAAAATGAAGATTATTTGAAAGTCGTTAATCATGTATTAGAAAAGAACGGCTTAATGGTTTTGGTTATAGATATTTTTTCTTTTTCAATTTCATTTAATAAGGAAATACTTGCTAAGTTGCGTAATAATGATGTAATACTAGTGGTGAATAAGTTTGATTTATTGCCAAAATCAATCAACGTAAATGACATTTTAAATTTTGTTAGCAAGGAATGCGAAAAGTTATTTTTCAGGGTCATAGCAATTCACATAGTTTCTGCTACAAAAGGTTACTATCTAGATGAATTAATGAATACAATTGATTTAGTACGTAAAGGTAGAGAAGTCTATATTTTAGGCGTGGCAAATGTCGGAAAAAGTTCTTTCATTAATGCTATGTTGAAGCGATTTACATCAAGAACATCTGATGTGATTGCCACATCAATGATACCAGGAACTACGTTAAAAGAAATTGTGATTCCTTTTTTTGATGATAATAAAGCTTTTATTGATACTCCAGGTTTAATAAATGATAAGTCAATATTAGAATATATTGATTCAAATGACTATGACAAAGTTTTACCGAAAAAAGAAATTAGGCCAATTACATACCAGTTATTTGGCTCTTATACATACTTTGTTGGTGGACTTGCTTATTTAACCTTTATTAACGCAAAAAATGTATCAATTGTATTTTATTTAAATGATAAACTATTAGTTACAAGGGTAAAAAACGAAAAATTAGAAGAAGCTATAAAATCTAGAGTTGGTAATAGTATTTTACCGGTTTCTAATGTAAAAGGTTTTGATAGTAAAAAAATCAAGTTAAAGGGTAGAAATACATTGTTTTTTTCTGGTTTTGGATTTGCTTTGATAATAGGTGATGTCGAAGTAGACATCAATTATGCAAAAAATACGGAAGTGGTATTATATGGAGATATCCTTAAAAAACAAAATAAATAAAGCAAGAAAATTAATTGATGAAAAATATAAAGATAGTTGTCATAAGGAAAGATATTTGCACATACTAGGTGTGGCAGATATGGCAAAAAGACTTGCTACTTTGTATAATGTAAATGAAGAAAAAGCATACATAGCTGGATTGATGCATGATTATTATAAATATGAACCTAAAGAAGAAATGCAAATACTTTTAACTTCTGAAGAAAAAAAAGAGGCTGAAGAATGTAATGTTTTGTATCACTCTTATGCTTCAGCACGGGCTTATAAAAAACTAATAGATGATGATGAAGAAGTTTTCTCAGCGATTAAAAATCATGTTTTTGGACATTTAAATATGACAAAATTAGAAGAAATTATTTTAATTAGTGATTATATAGAGGAAAACAGAAAATATCCTAATTGTATATTTTGTAGATCACTAGTTAATCGTGGTTTTTTCTATACAGCTATTTATGAATCAACTAGACATACTATAAGTTTTATTGAATCAAAGGGTCAAAAACCTGCTATAATGCAAGTTAGTGTTTTACAGCAATACAAGGAGTTGATGTTTATGGAATTGCTAAATAAAATAAAAGAGGCACTTGATAAAGTCAAAGCTAGTGATATCATTGTATATGATATGAAAGAAAAATCTCCATTTTATGATTATTTTGTTCTTGCTACTGTTTCATCTTTACGTCAAGCAGGAGCAGTTAAATCATATATAGAGGAATTAATATTAGATACACCATTTAAGATTAGAAGTGTTGAAGGTGAAGATACTGAATGGGTATTAATAGATTGCTATGATATTATTATTTCAGTTTTCACAAAAGAAGAAAGAGAACGTTTAGAGTTCGAAAAAATCTATATGGATGTTCCGCAATTAAAAATATAAGAAGTTCAACTGAACTTCTTATATTTTTATTATATCAACAAGTTTTTTGCTGAATGTATTAATTTGATTAATGAAATCATGACTTTTTTTGAAAAATATATCATCATTCGCTTTTTCAATAATAAGGCTAGCTTCGTTAACTAATTTATAATAAATTTCCATTAAATCAGTATTGTAATCTAAATTAATTACAGTACTAGTCATTTTTTTATTTGTAATATTGAAAATAATTTTTTTTAAAAATATCGGTTTTGTTGCTAAATAATAATTATACAAAA
Organism: uncultured Acholeplasmatales bacterium; assembly: GCA_944324805.1. Lineage (GTDB taxonomy): Bacteria > Bacillota_I > Bacilli_A > Acholeplasmatales > Anaeroplasmataceae > CALUXS01. The sequence continues at coordinate 126,526 of CALUXS010000001.1, forward strand.
AAGCTTTTTTCCCTGAAATTTCGTAATAATCATTTATGCCTGGATAATGACAAATGTGTCTAACAACTAAATCTATAAAATCTGCTTCAGGAATAGTTAATTTATAAAATCCTTTTGTAAAATTTTTTAATTCTTTAGCTTTGTTAATCTTTAAGTAGATTATAAGCGAGTTTTCTAGTTTCTTTAAATCTATATTAGTAGAAATTAAAACATAATAAGCAAGATAGGCATAGAAAATTAAAATTCTATCACGCGGAAAGTTTTCTTTTTGTATTTGATTTATCATATAAGTAGTAGTTTCTGAAAAATTACTAAATAAATTAGAAGTTATGTTTAAATTGTCTTTTTTGTTAAAAAGCTTATTATAATTCTCTAAGTCATAAATATTAATGACTCGAAATAATTCATAATCATTTGGCATTTCATTATTTAAAAATTTTAAATCTACTTTAGCTAATATGTCTTTAAAATATACTTTTAGAAGAATTGGATTAAGCATAATTACACCTCTTTTAAATGATTATACTATAAAAGATTCAAAGTTTATACAATAATTATACAAATGAAATAAAATTATAATTTGCAAAATAAAGAGTCTTTTTATATAATATACGAGTGAGGTGTTTACGTTGAAAACTTTAACTGAAAATCAAATATCAGATTTAGAAAGAGGAATTTTTAATAAAGGTAGAGATATCGATGTTGCTTTGTTTAACGCATCTAATGGGGGAGAAAAAGAGTTTGTAGTAGATGCACTAACGTTATATGTAAATAGTGATGGTGGATTTGGACAAGGACTATTCATTGATAATTATAATCCTGCTTCTACGGCATATACTACGTATTATGCATTAAAGATAGTTTATATGTATGGATTAGATGATGATATGACAAATATGCTTCTTAAGAGGGCATTTACTTTTTTATATCATAAAGCGTATCAGGAAAAAAATTTTTGGGTAAAAGCAGAACCATCAAATAATAATTTTGCTCATCATGATGATTTTACATATCCATCTAATGAGTCTTTAGCATTAACATCAGGAATAATTGGACTAACATTATTATTGCAATCACCAACTAGTCCTTATTATAAGTTGGCTTTAAAAAAGTATAATTTACTTAAACCATTAATTGATGCATATAATTTTAAAGAAAATGAGGTTGTAGATTTAGCAATATTATCAATTGGCTTAAAGCAAGCAAATATATTAGATAATAACTATGATGAAAGAATAAGTAAATCTATAACATTAAACAATGCATTAGAAATTAGCAATTATTTTAATGTTAAAAAGGAAATCTTAGAGGAAGCAATTAATTTATTAATAGATCAATTGTTACCTGTTGGAATGTGGGAAAATAAGAAAAAGTGGAATAATAAATATCCTGAAGGTGATGTTGCCGAAATAAAATGGATGGGAGCAATAAGCGCAGAAAATTTTTATTATATAAAAAAATATTCTTGCTAAATTGTTTGTAAGTTTTAAATAAATGTAGTAAAATATAGATTGAGGTGTAAAAAAATGAAACATAGACCAGTAATGTTAATAATTATGGATGGCTTTGGACTTGCTGCAGCATCTAACGGTAATGCTGTTAGTTTAGCTAATAAGCCAAACTTAGACAAAATTTTTTCAATGTATGATACAAAGCATCTAGATGCTTCAGGTGAAGCTGTTGGATTACCAGAAGGACAAATGGGAAATTCAGAAGTTGGTCACATGAATATCGGTGCCGGAAGAATCGTATGGCAATCATTATCAAGAATTAATAATGCGATTAAAACTGGGGAAATTAATGAAAATGAGGCTATTAATGCTGCCATTGAAAATGCAAAAAAACATGGTTCTAAATTCCATATATTAGGACTTTGCTCTGATGGTGGTGTTCACTCTCATACATCACACATAATTGCACTTGCCAAATTGGCTCATGAAAAGGGAATTGAAAATGTTTATTATCATGCATTCCTTGATGGTAGAGATGTTGCTCCTAAATCAGCAGCAATTTATTTAAAGAAGATTGTTGACGAAGGAAATGTTAAGGTTGCAACAGTTGGTGGAAGATATTATGGAATGGATCGTGATAAAAATTATGATCGTATCCAAGTTGCATATGATGCAATGACTAAGAATGTTGGTAAGCATGTGTCTGATCCATTTGTAGGTATCGAGGAATCATATGCCGAAGGTGTAACTGATGAATTTATGGTTCCATTTATTTCAGACGAGTCTGGTATGATTGAGTCAAATGATAGTGTTGTATTTGCTAATTTCCGTCCTGATCGTGCTATTCAAATATCTACTGCCCTTTCTAATCCTGATGGAATAGTTTATAATCCTGAAAAACCATACCGTTTAAATACTATTGGTGGACCAAGAAATGTATTCTTTGTTTCTATGATGAAGTATGCTGATTCTGTAAAAGGACCATTAGCATTTGGTTTACAAAAATTAGACAATCTATTTGGTGATGTTTTAGCGCAACATAACTTAAAACAATTAAGAATTGCTGAGACTGAAAAATATGCGCACGTTACTTTCTTCTTTGATGGTGGTGCAGATCGTCAAATTGATGGTGCAGACCGTATTTTAGTAAATTCACCTAAGGTTGCTACATATGATTTACAACCAGAAATGAGTGCATTAGAAGTTACAGATAAGGTAGTTGCAGCTATTGAATCAGAAAAGTATGATTGTATTATTTTAAATTATGCAAACTGTGATATGGTTGGACATACTGGTGTTATTCCTGCAGCTATCAAAGCAGTTGAGACTGTAGATAAATGTGTAGGACGCTGCGTAAGCGCCTTAGAAAAAGTAGACGGAGTAGCTTTAATTACTGCTGACCATGGTAATGCTGAGCAATTGTTAGATGCAGAAGGTAAACCATTTACAGCGCATACAACAAATTTAGTTCCTGTTGTTGTTACTGATAAGAATATTAAACTTCGTGATGGTATTTTATCAGACATAGCTCCAACATTGCTAGAGTTGCTAGAAGTTGAAAAGCCTGCTGAAATGACTTCAAGTTCTTTGATTGTTCATGAGTAATTGAACAATTACCAAAGTATATCTCTTCCAAAATTTAATATATACTTCAGGGTAGGGTGAAATTCCCAATCGGCGGTAAAGTCCGCGAGCTAAGGCATGAATAGGTGAAATTCCTATACCGACAGTTAGAGTCTGGATGGAAGAAGTTTAATTTATTTTAGGGTACCCTGATATTTTTTAGGGTACTCTTTTAATTTGAGGAGAAAAAATATGACAACAAAACGTTTAGTATTAGATGCAGTTTTTGCAGCATTAACAATTATTTTATATTGCTTCGTTAAATTTCCATTACCATTTATTTTTCCAAGCTTTCTAGAGTTAAATTTTTCGATGTTACCAATTTTGCTATGCTTATTTATGTTATCTTGGAAAGATGCAGCAATAGTAGCAATTTTAAGAATTTTAGGAAAATATGCAATAGTTGGTTCTTCAACAATGAATGTTGGTGAATTAGCTGACCTCTTGATGTCATTCATTGTATTGATAATCGTTGCACTTGTATATAAAAAAAGTCAAAATATTTTTGTACTTTTAGCTAGTATTATTTTATCGTGGATTTTAGCTGGTGTTATTACAAATGTATTCGTTAATATTCCTTTATATATTAAACTTATGGGCTTAACAAAAGAAAGTTTAGCAAATATGTGCTCTGTAATTCCAGGGATTACAGCTGATAATTTTATGAGTAAATATTTACTATTTGCAGTTGTACCTTTTAACTTTTTATTATCTTTTATTGTTGGATTATTCACGGTTTTAGTATATAAAAGATTAAAAAATGTTTATGATTTGATTGGTAATAAAAATAAATAATTTATTTTTACTATTTCAGCTTAGTGCCTGAAATAGTTTTTTTACGAAAAAATCTTTAAAACGCTTTCATAATTTATACTATATTATTTTGCATTAAGATAAGTTATAATATATATGCATTATGTATGGTTAAAAAATAAGAATAGGAGATGTATTTTATTATGCCATTTATTACTGATGTTTATGCAAGAGAAGTCATTGACTCTCGTGGTAATCCAACTGTTGAGGTTGAGGTTACAACTGAATCTGGTGCTTGGGGTCGTGCTTTAGTACCAAGTGGAGCTTCTACAGGTGAACATGAAGCTGTTGAATTACGTGATGGTGACAAGAGCCGTTTCATGGGAAAAGGAACTTTAAAGGCTGTTGCTAATGTTAACGAAATTATTGCTCCAAAATTATTAGGTATGGACTGCCGTGATCAAGTTTTAATTGATCATACAATGATTGAATTAGATGGTACTGAAAACAAAGGTAGATTAGGTGCAAATGCTATTTTAGGTGTATCTATTGCTTGTGCTCGTGCTGCTGCAGATTATTATGGAATGCCATTATATAATTATTTTGGTGGTTTCAATGCAAAACAAATGCCATTACCAATGATGAATATTTTAAATGGTGGTGCACATGCTGATTTTTGTATTGATTTCCAAGAAATTATGATTTTACCTGTTGGTGCTACATCTGTTAAGGAAGCAGTTCGTATGGGTGCTGAAGTATTCCATAACTTAAAGACTATTTTAAAGAAGAATGGTTACAATACTGCAGTTGGTGATGAAGGTGGTTATGCTCCAAAATTAACTTCTAACACTGAAGCATTCGAACGTGTAGTAGAAGCAATTGAAGCAGCTGGTTATGTTCCTGGTAAAGATATTTGCTTAGGTATCGACGTTGCTGCCTCTGAATTCTATGATGCTGAAAAAGGTATCTATACTTTAAAAGCTGATAAGGGTGAATTCACTTCTAAAGAGATGGTTGATAAGTATTATGTACCTCTAACAGAAAAATTCCCAATCTTAACTATTGAAGATGGTCTTGCAGAAGATGACTGGGAAGGTTGGAAGTATTTAACAGAAAAATTAGGTAAGAAGATTCAATTAGTTGGTGATGACTTATTCGTTACTAATACAAAGCGTTTAGCTAAGGGTATTGAAATGGGTGTTGCTAACTCAATTCTTATCAAAGTTAACCAAATTGGTACTTTAACAGAAACTTTCGAAGCTATTGAAATGGCTAAACGTGCTGGTTATACAGCTGTTGTTTCTCATCGTTCTGGTGAAACAGAAGATACTACAATTGCTGATATCGTTGTTGGTACTAATGCAGGTCAAATTAAGACTGGTTCTGCATCACGTACTGATCGTATTGCAAAATACAACCAATTAATTCGTATTGAAGATGAATTAAATAAACGTGGTGAAGCAAAAGTATCTGTATTTGCTGGTAAGAAATCAATTTATTCAGTTAAGTAGTAATTATTAAAAGTTCTTAGACTGTCAAGTCTAAGAACTTTTTTTTTGCTAAATGATTTTTTTTAGTTAAAGTATGATATAATGTTAAAAAACAAGGAGGCATAAATATGATTGAAAATTATACAGATTTTAAAAAGTTTTTATCACAACTGAAATATAAACCTAAATTATTATTACATAGTTGTTGTGCCCCTTGTAGCTCACACACAATTTTATTGTTAAAGGAATATTTTGATATTACAATTTACTATACTAATGATAATATTTATCCTTTTGAAGAATTTGATTTGCGTGCAAAAGAACAAATTAAATTTGCTAAAAATATAGATGATAATATCAAGGTAATAATTGCACCATATGTTAGCAAAGATTATGATGATGCAATTATTGGTAAAGAAAATCTAGGAGAAAGAAGTGTACGTTGTTATAATTGCTATTTACTTAGATTAGAAAAAACATGTAAATATGCAAAAGAAAATAATTTTGATTTTTTTTCAACAACACTTTCAATCTCCCCATATAAGAATAGTGAATGGATAAACAAGATAGGGTATGAATTAGAAAAAAAATACAATATGCCATATTTATATTCAAACTTCAAAAAAGAAGAGGGATATAAAGATAGTATAAAACTATCATTACAATATGGATTATATAGACAAGATTATTGTGGATGTAAATATTCATTAGAGGAAAGGAGACAAAAGGAATGAAACGTGCGCTAGTACTTTGCGGAGGTGGCTCAAAAGGAGCTTATGAAATGGGAGTTTGGACAGCATTAAAAGAACTAAATGAGGAGAAATTTGATATTGTTTGTGGAACTTCAATTGGAGCTTTGAATGGTGTTATGTTCGTACAAGGGGCATATGAAGAATGTTTAAAATTATGGAATGAAACTAGAAATGACACTATTATGACAAAACCTATTAAAATTGATGATAGTAGTTTGAAGATGACACTAAAGAAAATGGAAGACTTGATTCCTTTTGTTAAATCATACTTGCAACAAAAGGGAGTTGATATAACTCCTTTCAAGCAAATGATGGATAAATATATTGATCCTAAAAAGGTTAAAGAATCAAAAATGGAATTTGGTGTAGTTGTAGTTAATTTTCCATCTTTTAAACCTATCCTTGTAAATATGAAGGAAGTAAAGGATGAGGAACTTAGGTCCTATGTCTTGGCATCTTGTTCATGTTTTCCTTTGTTTCCGGTTTGTAAAATAGGAGATAAAAATCTTATTGATGGTGGTTACTTTGATAATATGCCGATTGATTTTGCACTTGATTTAGGAGCAACAGAGATCGTATGTGTTGATTTAAATTATAATTTTACACATAAGGAATATTTAAATAAGCCATTCATAACATATATCCATCCGTCTTGGAATTTAGGTGGTTTTTTCTTGTTTGAAGAGGAGATAATAGCTAAAAATAAACAATTAGGTTATAACGATTGTATGAAAACCTTTGGAAAATTTTTAGGCTTTAGATACACGTTTTATAAAAATAATATTGATAAAGATATATGTAAGAATTATGTTTTAAGATTGGCCATCTTAATGAAAAATTTTAGAAAAAGTAAAATCAAATCTCTTGTAAAGACAGAAGAAGAAAGTGATATGTTCCAAATACTAGAAAAAGAGACATATAGAAGTTTAAATGAATTAGATTATTATTTACGAGCTTTAGAGGTTGCTGCTGAACTTTTTGGAATAGATCATTTAAAAGTTTATAGAGCTGATGATCTAAAAATGAAAATATTAGATGCTATTTTTGCTATTTCTAAGGATGATGAAGTAAATTTATTAGATGAATATAAAAAAATTAAGACAGCTGCTAAGCGTAGAGATTATTTAGCACGTTCTAATAGATTTGTCTTAATGAATGAAATAGCTTATCAATTATTTAAAAATCATAAATTAGATGATAGCTTAATTATGGATTTGATTGCTACTCATCCTAAAGTTATTATCATTATGCTTTTATATCGACTTTGGAGTGATACAGATGCAAAAGAAGAAAAAGACTTCGGTTTTGAGATTGAATTTGAACAATAATCAAAGATGTATTTTTATTAGTGATATACATGGTGATTTAGATTTATTAAAAAAAGGATTAGCAAAAGTTAATTTTTCTAAAGATGATGCATTATTTTTATTAGGTGATTTAATTGAAAAGGGAGATCAAAATCTAGCTATGTTAGATTATTTGATGGAACTTAAGAAAGATTATAACATCTATTTATTAAGTGGAAATTGTGATGAAGTTTTACGTTTTATTTTGCCACCTGTAAAGAAGGAGGAATTCTTATATTATTCTCTTGTCAAGGGGCATACAATTATAAACGAAATGGCCAAAAAAATGGATATAAAGATTTCTAAGGAAACAAATGTTGATTTGCTGTGTTATCTTTTTTCTAATGAATTCAAAAAATACTATGACTTTGTAGATGCTTTTTATGATCTAGTTATTTTGAATGAAAAATATATTTTAGTTCATGGGGGAATAGATGATTTGAATGATATTCCTGTTTACAATTATGAATTATTAAAATATGATTCTTTCTATTTGAAGGCTAAACCATCAGAATATATTAGAATAGTAGGACATTTTCCTACTATTAATTATGCTACTAAAATACCTAGTAACATACCTATTTTTGATTTTGATAAAAATGTAATTTCGATTGATGGTGGCAATAAAGTTAAATTAGCTGGTCAACTTAATATTGTTATTATGCAAAACGATATGTTCAATTATACATATGTTGATAATTATGAGAAAAAAATTGCTAAAAAAGATATTGAAGTAGAAAATTTGAATCCTGTTCATATTAATTCATATCTTGATAGTGTTTGTTACTATGGTGAAAAGGAACAAGATTTCTATATTGTTTATAATCAAAAAAATGAAAAATGCTATGCTTATTATATGGATTTTTTAGAGAAAGATGATTTTTTCTTTTGTTATGATGCTACGAATTATATGATGAATTTGAAGAAGGGCGAGGAATATTCATTAATAGTGAAGGCTGAGCCTTTCTCAATAATAAAGAAAAGGGGAATAGTTGGTTTAATACCAACAACTGTTGTCAATGAAGATGAATTATAAGATTGATAATAAGTTTATTCAAAAAACAATTAGGGAATATTTATTGAGTTTTCATTTAGCAAAAGCTAAAATATATAATCTTTTTTTAGAAAAAAGGATTTATCTTAATGGTGAACTAGCAACTGAAAACACAAAAATAATTAAAAATAGTGTATTAAGTATTATTTATGATGAAAAAATTAATTATATTCCTTATAAGTATGAGTTAGAAATTTTGTATGAAGATGATTATTTGTTAATTATTAATAAACCTCCATTTTTTATGGTTCATCCTGATGAGGAAAATAAGGATAAAACTGTAGCCAATATGGTTGCGTATTATTATTTAAAGAAAAATATTTCAACTAATGTTCGCTATGTTCATAGACTAGATACAGAAACTACAGGTATTTTAGTTTTTGCAAAGGATATGCTTACTGAAAGTTATATGAATTATAATTTTATGCAACATAGTTTTAAGAGATACTATTTAGCTATATGTTCAGGTGAAGTAAAACCTGATGAAGGAACAATTGATGCTCCTATAGGTTTAGATAGACATCACAACCAAAGAAGGAGAGTTTCTAAAACAGGGCAAAATGCTATTACTCATTATAAGGTTTTAAAATACTATAAGCATTTTTCATTAGTTGAAATGCTTTTAGAAACAGGAAGAACACATCAAATTAGAGTACACATGAAATACCTAGGATATCCATTATTAGGTGATGAATTGTACGGGGGAAGTATAAAAAAAATAAAGCGTGTTGCATTGCATTCGGCACGTTTTGTTTTTTATCATCCTTTTTTAGAAGAAGAAATTACAATAAATTGTTTATTACCATTTGATATGAAAAAAGTTTTGGAGTGAGATTATGTTATTTGGGAAATATGTTAATAAATTTTATTATAAATATTTTTGGTTTTTCTTTTTTGGAATTGCTGCATTAATAATTGTTAATTATTATCAGTTGTTAATACCTGAAGTTTTTGGAAAAATTATTGATGGTATATCTGATGGATCTTTATTCAGTGATTTAAGCTTATTAAATAAATACATTGGCCAAATATGTATGGTTGCTGTTATACTTTTTGTAGGTCGTTTTACATGGCGTTATTGCGTATTTGGAGCCGGTGTTAGAATAGAAGCAGACATGAGAGATATGATGTTTTTGCATAGCGAAAAATTATCTTACGCATATTATAAAAAACATAAAACAGGTGCTTTAATGGCTCTTTATACAAATGATTTACAAACCATTAGGGAGGCATTTGGTAGGGGAACGATAATGTTAATTGATTTTGTTTTTTTAGGATCAATGGCATTATTTAAAATGTTTAGATTAAATACTATTTTGACTTTAATTTCTCTTATTCCAGCCATTGCAATTGGAATTTCTTTCGTTTCAATTGGTAAGAAAATGGAAGAAAAATTTAGAATTAGGCAAAAAGCATATGAGGATCTTTCTGACTTTGCCCAAGAAAATTTTAGTGGTATAAGTGTAATTAAAGCCTTTGTTAAAGAAAAAGAAGAAACAAAGGAATTCAATCGCATAAATGATGATAATTACAATAAAAATATGAGTTTCTTAAAATTTTATATGCTTTTTAATGTAATTTTGATTTTAGTATTAAATCTTATAATTTCAGTTTTATTTGCTGGTGGTGCTTATTTTGTAATTGATGATCCAAATAAATTTTCTACTGGTGATTTATTAGCTTTCGTATCATATTTTAATACTTTAACTTGGCCTATGATGGCGATTGGTCAACTGATTAATTTAAGAAGTCAAGCAAAAGCTTCCTTGAGCCGCGTTAGTGTTTTATTAGATGAAATTCCTGATATAAATGATAATAATGTTGTAGAAACAAAAATAGAAGGTAAAATAACCTTTAATCATTTAAATTTTTGTTATCCAGATGCCACAGAAAATATATTAAATGATATAACTTTTACAATTGAAAAAGGTGAAATGGTCGGTATTTTAGGCAAAACTGGAAGTGGAAAATCAACTTTAGTTGATTTATTACTTAGAATGTACAACGTAAATGAAAATAGTATTTTATTTGATGGAATTGATATAATGAAAATATCGTTCAAAAAAGTAAGAGAATCTATTGGTTATGTTCCTCAGGATAATTTTTTATTTAGTGATACAGTTAGAAATAATATTGCTTTTGCATGTGATGATGCAACTGATGATCAAATAATAGAATCTGCTATCTTATCTGATGTCCATGATAATATTGTAGAATTTCAGCATGGATATCAAACCGTTCTTGGTGAACGTGGAGTAACATTGTCAGGTGGTCAAAAACAAAGAGTCTCTATTGCTAGGGCTTTAATAAAAAATCCACCAATAATGATTTTTGATGATTCTGTTTCTGCAGTAGATACTAAGACAGAAGAAAAAATATTAAGTAATCTTAATGAGCTAAGAAAAGGCAAAACTACAATAATGGTTTCACATAGAATTTCTACAGTCAAAGATTTAGATAAAATAATTTTATTAGATGGTGGTAAGGTTGTAGCAATTGGCAATCACGAAGAACTTCTAAAAACATCATCTTTGTATCAAGAAATGGTAAAATTACAAACTCTAGAAGAGGAGGTTAAGTAAAATGGAACAAGAACAAACAAGAAAGTATAAAGATAGTACAATCATAAAAAGATTGTCTCATTTTGCTAAACCTTATAAATTTGGTTTTGTTTTAGCACTTTTTTTGACAATAATTTTGGTTGTTATCGATTTAATACCACCATTTATTCAAGGTGAAATAGTTGGAATATTGGATAATAAAGAAATATTAAATCAGGAAAAATTAAATTTATCATTAATTTACATAGGCGTTTTCGTTGTAATTGCCTTAATTGGAGCTTTTATAAATTATTATAATTCAATGCTTTTACAAAAACTTGGGCAAAAGATCTTATCAAAAATAAGGCATGATGTATTCTGTCATATTGAAGAACTATCAATTGCGCAAATAAATGCTTTGCCTGTTGGAAGATTAGTGACAAGAGTTACATCAGATACTGCTACATTAAATGATTTTTTTAGTAATGTACTTGTTAATTTTATAAAATATATTCTAACGATAATTTTTGTATTAATTGTGATGTTCATTATATCTATTAAATTAACATTGATGTTACTTTGTGTACTTCCTGTCCTTGTTATTGTTACCTTTATTTTCAGGAAAAATTCAAGAAACGCATATAGAAATGTAAGACGTGATGTTAGTGCAGTTAATTCATTTTTGTCTGAAAACATCTCAGGGATGAAAGTGACACAAATTTTTAATCAAGAAGAAAAAAAATACTTAGAGTTTAAAGAAAAAAATAATCAGTTAAAGAAGAGTTCAATAAAAGAGATACTTGTATTTGGAATTTTTCAACCAACAATATATGTTTTGTATGTACTATGTGAGGTTATTGTAATATATAATGGTGTCAATCTAATTGCAGCAAATAAATTATTATCAAAGAATTTTGTTAAGTTTTATGGATATATAAACAGCTTCTTTACACCTATTCAACAATTAGCAGAATTATTTAATCAAATGCAACAAGCTTTTGCATCTACTGAAAAAATTCTTGGAATACTTGATACACAAAAACAAGTATTAGATAAAGATGGAGCAATTGAAATAGATAAGTTCTCTGGTAAAATTGTTTTTGATCATGTGTGGTTTGCATACAATTCTGATAATTGGATTTTAAAAGATGTTTCTTTTACAGTTTTACCTAAGCAAACAGCAGCATTTGTAGGTGCAACAGGAGCTGGCAAAACTACCATCTTGGCATTAATTGTAAGAAATTATGATATACAAAAAGGGCATATTTATTTAGATGATATTGATATTATGGATATAAAAATAGAATCATTAAGAAAACATATAGGTCAGATGTTGCAAGATGTATTTATGTTTTCAGGGTCTATTGAATCTAATATAACATTGCGCGATGAAAGATTTACAAGAGATGATGTAATAGACGCAGTTAAATATGTAAATGCTGATCGCTTTATATCTAAATTGCCTAATGGTTACGATCATAAAGTTTTAGAGCGTGGAAGTAATTTTTCAGCTGGTGAAAGACAATTGATTTCTTTTGCAAGAACTGTTATTCATAAGCCAAATATTATGATTTTAGATGAAGCAACAGCTAATATAGATACAGAAACTGAGGTTCTTATCCAATCAAGTCTAGAGAAAATGATGAATATAGGTACAATGCTTATAGTCGCGCATCGACTATCTACAGTACAACATGCTGATAAAATCATTGTTCTAAAAAAAGGTGAAATTGTTGAAGAAGGTACTCACCAAGAATTATTAAAGAAAAAAGGAATGTATTATAACTTGTATGAAATTCAGTACAAACACATGGAAAAACAATAAGAGTTTAATTATTCATAGTATAGAAATTTCTTTATTTTTTGTTTTTTTCATAGTACTAATCTTATTTTTAGAAATCCCAAGAATAAAATACGATTATGTAGAGGAATTAGATGGCTATGAGATAGTAGAAGTATATGGAAATTCTAAAACCTATGATATAAAAAATGAATATAAGGGTAAAAAAGTTGTAGGAATAGGCTACAAAGCATTTAAAAATAAGACGAAGCTTAAAAGCATAGTAATTCCTGAAGGAATAATATACATTAATCAACAGGCTTTTTTAGGATGTAATGAATTAGAAAGCATTGAGTTTTCTAATAGTATTGAAGAAATTAAAATTGCTGCATTTATGGGATGTAGTAAGTTAAATAAAGTTATTTTTCAAGAGGAAAGTAAATTGAAAAAAATTGAAGGTAGTGCTTTTTTTGATTGTACAAATTTACAAGAGGTATTTTTACCAAGCTCGTTATATTTAATTGGAGATTATGCATTTTATAATACGAATATTAATAGTATTTCTATATCAACTAATACTAAATTTTATGATAATTCACTAGCAGGAATTTTACCTGAAAATATTAATTGGTATTAAATATTGTTATTACTTTAAAAATATGATATGATTAGACGAGTTTAAAGGATTGGTGAATAAATTATGGAACAAGAAAGATTGCAAAAGGTCATGGCTGCTTGTGGAGTTGCCTCAAGACGTGCCTGTGAAGAAATAATTTTAGCAAAAAGAGTGAAGGTTAATGGCGAGATAATTTCAACTTTAGGCGTCAAAGTATCAAAAAAAGATTTAATTGAACTTGATGGTAAGCCATTACTAAGAGAAGAAAAGGTTTATTATATTCTTCATAAGCCGACAGGCTATTTAACTACTGTAAAGGACAGTTTAGATCGTAGAATTGTTATGGATTTATTATCACCAGAAACTAAGGAAAAAAGAGTATTTCCAGTCGGACGTTTAGATTATGATACTTCAGGAGCTTTATTAATAACAAATGATGGTGAATTATCTTATCGTTTAACTAGAAGCAACAAGAATGTTGAAAAAACATATCAAGTAAGAGTAGAAGGTATTTTAACTCAAGGTGCTGTTACTAGATTAATGAAGGGCGTTGAAATAGATGGAATACTTACTAAAAGAGCAAAAATTGAAAATGTAAATTTTGATAGAGAGCATTCATCAACATTATTTTGGTTAACTATAACAGAAGGTAGAAATAGGCAAGTACGTAAGATGTGTGAAATTGTCGGTTTTCCTGTAAAAAAATTAAAGAGAATTTCATTTGCAGGAATAACAATTGAGGGATTAAAAGAAGGAGAATATCGCCCTTTAAAGCCACATGAAATCAAAAAACTTTATTCTTTATAGTGTTTACATTATCGCTTTAAATATGATATAATTAAAAGAGTATAAGGGAGTTGAAACGATGAGAAATATACAGGTTGCTATAGATGGTCCTGCTGGTTCAGGTAAATCAACTATTAGCAAGAAGGTTGCCGAAAAGTTAGGCTTTACGCATATCGATACGGGAGCAATGTTTCGGGCAATTACGTTATTTGCCCTTCAAAATAAAATTGATTTAGAAGATGAGACGCAATATAGCTTTTTAGATTCTATTTCTATTTCATACCAAAATAATATAATTTACTTGAATGGAACTGATGTTTCAAGAGAAATTAGAACAGATGAAGTTACTAGAAATGTTTCAACAGTAAGTAAAATGAAGGTAGTTAGAGATAAAATGGCTATCTTAGAGCGCAAGGCAGCATCAGTAGGGTATATTGTGATGGATGGTCGTGATATTGGTAGTGTTGTTTTGCCAAATGCAGATGTTAAATTTTTCTTAACTGCTTCAAAGGAAGAGAGAGCTAAGCGTAGACTTCTAGAGTTGCAAATTAAAGGTCGTAATGATTTAACATTTGAACAAGTTTTAAATGATATAATCGCTCGTGATTATAAGGATAGCACACGAGAGATTGCTCCGCTTAAGCAAGCGGATGATGCTATTTTAGTTGATACTACGAACCTTACAATTGATGAGGTTTGTAATCAAATAAATAAAATTGTCTTAGATAAGGTGGGTAAAATTATGAATGAGGATGCAAAAGAAATTCTAAGTATGGACGATGTTGATTTTGGTAAAAAGCCACGTAAAGGTCAAATTGTTACAGGTACAGTTGTTAAAATTGAAGATGGTGAGGTATATTTAGATCTTCAAGCCTTTACTGAAGGAAAAATTTATCTTGATCACTATACATTAGATAAAAATGTAACATCATTTAAAGGATTAGTAAACTTAGGTGATCAAATGACTGTAGAAATTACTAAAGTTGAAGAAGGAGATTTAAGTGCTTCAATTTTATGCAGCCGTTTAAAACTTATAAAAGAAGAAAAATTTAAAGATATTGAAAATCTAGTTGAATCTAAAGAAAAAATTGAAGTAAAAGTTGAAAAAGAAACTGATAAAGGCTACTTTGTAAGTTATGCTGGTTTCCGTTTCTTTATGCCAAAGAGCCAATCACCTAAGGAATGTAAAGTTGGTGATGTATTAAAGGTTGAGGTTTTACAAGTTGAACCTTCTAGAAAGAGTGCTGTTGTTTCTGCTCGTGTAGTTTTAGAAGAAGAAAGAGAAGCAAATAAAGAACAAGAATTAGCCAATATTAAGGAAGGCGACGTTTTAAAAGGAAAAGTTGTAAAGATTCTTCCATTTGCTTGTTTTGTTCAATTTAACTACAACCAAGGAATGTTACGTTTACCTGAAATTTCTCATAATTATATTGAGAAAATTGAAGATGAATTGAAGTTAAATGATGAAGTTGAGGTTAAAGTTTTAAGTGTTAAAAATGGTAAAATAACTTTATCACGTAAGGCACTACTTAAAACTCCATTTGAATTATTTGCAGAATCTCATTCTAAAGGTGATAAAATCTCTGGTAAGGTAGTTAATAAATTGCCATATGGTTTATTATTAGAGGTAGCTCCAAATGTTCGTGGTTTATTGCATCAAAACGAATATAGTTGGAATCCAAATGATAATTTTAATAACTGTGTAAATATTGGCGATGAGGTAGAAGTTGCAATTAATGATATTAATGTAGAAAAAGAACGCGTGTCTTTATCACGTAAAGCATTAATTGATAATCCATGGAGCCGTGTAGATGCTAAAATTGGTGATGTAGTTGAATGTGAGGTTACTGCTGTAGATGCAAAAGGAATGATGGTTTCAACACTTGGAGTAGATGGCTTTATTCCTGCAGCAGCATGCTTAAGTCAAGAACAAAACGGTAAGCCAGATGATTTTTATGCAGTTGGAGATAAGGTAAATGCTGTAATTACTGAGTTAAAACCTAGAGAATGGAGCTTGCGTTTAAGCATTCGTAAGGTTTTAGAAAGAGAAGAAAGAAAACAATATGAAAAGTATATGAACGAAGAGGAAAGTAGTGAAGGAAATGCTACTTTAGGAGATATGTTCAAGGATATACTAAAGAAATAAGAAATGGAGTGGATAAAAATGTTGCCAAAAATAGCAATTGTTGGTAGACCTAATGTTGGTAAATCATCCTTATTTAATCGTATTCTTGGTAGCCGTTTATCCATCACTGATGATAAACCAGGAGTAACTAGGGATAGAATATATGCGAAGAGCTCTTGGTTGTCTAAAGAATTCTATATAATAGATACTGGGGGCATCGAGATTAAAGATGCTCCTTTTTCAGTTGAAATTAAAGCACAAGTTGAAGTAGCTACTAATGAGGCTGATGTAATAATATTTGTGGTGGATTGTAGAAGCTTAGTGACTGATGATGATAATTATATTGCTAAGATGCTTTATAAGACTAAAAAACCAGTTATTTTAGCTGTAAATAAGGTTGATGATCAAAAATTTAAGGATAATATCTATGATTTTTATAGTTTAGGATTTGGTGATCCTATTCCTGTTTCTAGCTTACATGGTATAGGAGTAGGGAATTTACTAGACGTAGTTATAGAACATTTTCCTAAGAAAGATGAGACTAAGGAAGTTGAAGGTATAAAATTCTCTTTAGTTGGTCGTCCTAATGTAGGTAAATCCTCATTAACAAATACACTATTAAGAGAAAATAGGGTAATTGTATCTCCAATCGCTGGTACTACAAGAGATGCCATTGATAGTACTTTTACTTACAATAAGGAAAAATATGTAGTTA
Source organism: uncultured Acholeplasmatales bacterium (assembly GCA_944324805.1). Taxonomy (GTDB): domain Bacteria; phylum Bacillota_I; class Bacilli_A; order Acholeplasmatales; family Anaeroplasmataceae; genus CALUXS01. The sequence continues at coordinate 143,557 of CALUXS010000001.1, forward strand.
TTGATACTGCTGGTTTAAAGAAACGTGGCAAAATATATGAAAATACTGATAAATATAGTTCTATTAGAAGTATTGATGCAATAATAAGAAGTGATGTTGTTTTATTAGTACTTGACGCTTCTACAGGAATAATTGAGCAAGATACACACATTGGTGAATATATTGAGATGTATAATAAGCCATGTATCATAGTTGTTAATAAATGGGATTTAGTAAAGAAGGAATCTAATACAATGCAGGAGTTTACGGAAGAAGTAAGAAAAAAATTTAAATATTTAGATTTTGCTCCTGTTGTTTTCCTATCTGCATTACAAAACAAGCGTGTTGAGACTTTATTTCCTCAAATAAAATTGGCTAGTGAAGCATACAAAAAGCGTATTAGTACATCAGTACTTAATGATGTTATAACTGATGCGGTTGCAATGAATCCACCTTCTGAATTTAATGGTGGTAAAGCTAAATTTTACTATACCTCACAAGTTGGTATTACACCTCCAACATTTGCTTTTTTCGTAAATGATGAAAATTTTATTCATTTTTCATATAAGAGATATTTAGAAAATCAGATCCGTAAAAACTTTGATTTTTTTGGAACTCCAATAAAGTTCGAGTTTAGAAAGAGGGATTAAAATGAAAGTAAGTATAATTGGTGGTGGTGCTTGGGGTACAACTTTAGCACAAGCACTTGCTGATAATAATAATGAAGTATTAATTAGAGATATTAATGAAGAGTTTGTCTCAAAAATTAATAATATGCATGTTCATCCATCATTTGACTTGACAATACCATACCTAATAAAAGCAACTACTTCTCTAGAAGAAGTAATTAATTTTAGTGACGTATTAGTATTATGTGTTCCTACTAAAGTTATGCGAAGTGTATTAGTAGAAATTAACAATATACTTACTAGTCCTAAACTATTTATAAATGTTAGTAAAGGAATAGAGCCAGAAACATCTTATCGTGTTAGTGAAATAGTTGCTGAAACAATTAAAAAAGAAATGCTAAAAGGATACGTTGTTTTATCAGGTCCATCACATGCTGAGGAATTGATTTTTAGAAAATTTACATCATTAGTTAGTGCATCTTTAGATGAAGAAAATGCAAAATTTGTACAACATTTATTTTCTAATGAAGAATATTTACGTGTATATACATCTAGTGATGTTATTGGTGTAGAAGCAGGCGGTGCAATAAAAAATGCTATAGCAGTTGTATCAGGTGTTGCATCAGGAATGGGACTTGGCGAAAATGCTAGGGCAGCGTTGATTAGTAGAGGTATGCGTGAAACAGTTCAAATAGTTGAAGCATTAGGAGGATCAAAGGAAACTGCTTTTGGCCTTTCTGGTTTAGGAGATTTAATTGTTACAGCTTCTTCAATGAATAGTAGAAATTTTCAAACAGGTTTAAGAATAGGCCAAGGTCAAAGTGTTTCAGAGGCTCTAGCAAATTCAAAACAAACTGTTGAAGGAATTAGAACAATCGAGGCTGCTTATAAAATAGGACAAAAATATAAATTAAATTTACCTATAATAAATACAGCTTATGAATTAATTAATGGAAGAATAACTATCGATGAGGCAGTTAAAATTTTACTTTCTCGTAAATTAAAAGCTGAGTAATATTGAAAAAATAATCAAAAATAGTTATAATAATATAAAAATTTTAGTGGAGGAATTAATAATGAATAAAGCAGAACTTGTTTCAGTAGTGGCTGAAAGATTAGATATAACAAAAATTGAAGCTGAACGCACTTTTGACGGCTTTTTAGATGTTATTTATGAAACTCTTGGACAAGGTGAAAAGGTTGTTATTTCTGGTTTTGGTACTTTTGAAGTTAGAAATAGAGTAGAAAGAACAGGTAGAAATCCACGTACTGGGGAAGATATTACTATTCCTGGTCAAAAGAGCCCAGCTTTTAAAGCAGGAAAAGCTATGAAAGATGCAGTAAAATAGGACAATGTCCTATTTTTTATTTATATGGAAAAACTACGTAGTATAATCTATGAAAACAACCTGTCAGAACTTAAAAATTACCTTCAATATAACGATATAAATTTTTTAGATGATGAAGAAAATACGCTATTACATTATGCTATTTTATATAAAAGAATTGAAATTACCTATTATTTAATAGATAATCACATATTTGTTAATCAAGTAAATAAAGAAGGAATGACACCACTATTTTTAGCAGTTCATTTGAATATGATTATGATAGTTGATGCACTACTTAAAAATAATGCCAATCCAAATTTATTATCAAGTGGAGAAACACCTTTTTTCCATGCTTGCAGATTAGGTAGGAGTGAAATAATATCCTTATTTATTGAATATGGTGCCGCTGACTTTAGCTTTGTAAATGAAAAAGGTGAAAATTATTTATTTGCCTTAATTCGTAGTAATAATTTAGCTTTATTCAAAAAGTATTACAATAAAGAATTACTATTAGTAAAGGATAAAATAGATAATACATTATTACACTTAGCTGTTATATATGGGAATGAGGAATTAGTAAGTTTTCTAATAAGTGAAGGTATAGATGTGAACTATAAGAATGCTTTTTTAGAAACACCTTTATTTATAGCAATAGAAAATAAACAATATAAAATTGCAAAGAAATTATTAAAATTAGGAGCAATAACTGATTTTAAAAATAAAGAAGGTATATCGCTTTTAAATTTAGTGAAGTCTAATGGATTATTTGACTATGATATGACTGATTTATATAGAAAAAATTATCCTTTGCACTACGCAATAATCATTAATAATGACAAGATATTTAAAGAAAATTTGAATATTTATCAAATTAATAGAAGAGATTTATACAATAAGTTACCGATAGAATTAGCAAATTCTTTTAAAAGAAGAACATTTTTTAAAGAAATTAAGGCTAAATTGAGTCAAAACCTTTCACATAGAACTAAAAAATGATAAAATATAATAAGATTATAATGTTTTATTGCTTATTGGTATATATTATGGTATAATCTCTCATAGAAGAATCAAGAGAGGTTAACAGCCTCTCTTCTTTTAATGTATAAGGAGGTATTTATGAATATAAAAGAAATTAAAGAACTAGTTTTGCCACTTTTAGAAAAAAGAAATTTAATTCTTTATGATATTAAATTTATCAAAGAATATGGAGAAGATATCTTACAAATATTAGTTGATAAAAAGGGTGGAATAGATATTGATGAATTGGCAATTATAAATGAAGAAATATCTGAAAAATTAGATACAATTGATATTGATTTAGATAAATATCTTCTTGAAGTATCTTCGCCTGGGGCAGAAAAAGAATTAAGAAATGAAGATGAAATTTCTGAATCAGTAGGTAAATACATACATGTAGAAACTCAAAATGAAATTTATGAAGGCTATTTAGAAGCAAATAGTAAGGAAGAGATTGTTGTAAAAATCAATCTAAAAGGAAGAATTAAAAAGATTAATCTTCCTAAGGAAAAAATTAAATTTATTCGTTTAGCAGTAAAAATATAAAATGAGAGGAATATGGAAATGATTAATAAGGAATTTTTTAAACAAGTTGATGAAATTGCTGAACAAAGAGAACTAGCAAAAGAAGATATTTATGAAATAATGCAAAAAGCATTTAAAAATGCTTATAAAAAGAATTTTGGTAATAATTCATGCAAGGTTGTTATCAACCCAGAAAAAAATGAGATAAACCTATTCAAGGTTCAAAGAGTTGTTGAGAGTTTATCTGAAACTGAACCAGAAGATGAAATTGAAGAAATTTTATTAGAGGATGCAAAGAAACTAAAAGGCAAAACATCTGTAAAAGTAGGTCAAATAATTGAAACTCCTGTTAGTATTAAGGATTTAGGTAGAAGTGGTGCTGGTGCTGCTAAATCTATATATAATCAAAGTATAAAGGCATTAGAACGTGAAAAAGCGTATGAATACTTTAAACAATTAGAAGGAGAAATGGTAAAGGTTAAAGTTGTAGATATCGTTGAAAAATATGTAATTTTAGATATGGGTAGAAATGTTACAGCAGCTTTACCAAAAAGTGAACTTTTATCTAATGATAATCCACAAATTGGTGATTATCTACAAGTTTTTATTAGAAGAATTGAACAAACTAATAAAGACCCAAAAATTATTGTTGCTAGAAACGATAGAAATCTAATTCATCGTTTATTAGAAAATTACATTCCTGAGATTGCATCTGGAATAATTGAAGTTAAAGGAATTGCTCGTGATCCAGGTGATAGAACTAAGATAGCTGTTTATTCAAATGATCCTAAAGTTGATGCAATCGGCTCATGTGTTGGTGAAAAAGGTGAGCGTATAAAATCTATAGTCGAAGCCTTAAATGGTGAAAAGATTGATTTATATGAATGGAGCGATAATGTTGAAGAGCTTATTGCTAATTCATTACAACCTGCAACAGTTAGAAAAGTATTAAGCGTTAATGTAAAAGAAAAGTCTTCTATTGTAATTGTTCCTGATGATCAACTTTCTCTTGCAATTGGTAAGCAAGGTCAAAACGTTCGTCTTGCAGTTATTTCTTGTGGTTGGAAAATTGATATTAAATCACTAAAGGATGCTTTTGAGGAAGGGCTAATTGAGTTATAATGAATAAAGAAAAAAAATTAGTTTTAAGAACCTGTGTTTGTTCTAAAGAAGTATGTGAGAAAAAAGATTTATTTAGAGTAGTTAGAACTCCTGAGGGTAATGTTATTCTTGATTTGAAGGGAAAAGCTAATGGAAGAGGAGCATACTTAAAAAAAGATAAAGAAATTATTTTGAAGGCTCAAAAGAGTAAGGTTCTTGAAAAAAAATTAGAAGTTAGCGTACCAGATAATGTATATGAAGAAATGTTGGGGTTAATAAATGAGTAATATTCTCAATAATCTTGGTCTTTGTATGCGAAGCGGTAATTTAGTAATTGGCGAAAGCCCTGTTGTTGATGCATTAAAAAATGGTACAGTTTGTTATATATTTTTAGCAAACGATGCATCTGCAAACACAAAGAAGAAAATAACTGATAAAGCAAAATTCTATAATGTAGAAGTATGTCTAGACTATAATAGTTTTGAATTATCACAAGCTATTGGAAAGGAAAATCGAAAGGTTTTAGGTTTAAAGAGGACAGGTAGTAATTTTTTAAAAATTTTAAGGAAGTAAGGTGATTATATGGCTAAAAAAAATAAGAATGAAAAACGTGTTTCAAATATTCCTCAAAAGCAATCAGAGGTAGGAGAAAAGATCGTTGTTTATAAGCCAAATATGACAGTTTTAGATTTAGCAAATGCACTTGCTAAGCCAGTTGCACAGGTAATTATGAAATTAGTTGGCGCAGGTATTATGGCTAATCAGACACAAGTTATTGATCGTGAGACTTGCGAATTAATAGCTATGGATTATGGATATGAATTGCAAGATGAAGTTATTACAGATGCAGCAAGATTTGATGAAATAGTAATTGATGACGATGAAAGTAGTCTTGTTCCTCGTCCACCTGTTGTAACAATTATGGGGCATGTTGATCATGGTAAGACAACATTACTAGATACAATTAGAAATTCTCGTGTTGCTTTAGGGGAAGCAGGAGGAATTACACAACATATTGGTGCATACCAAATAAATAACGATGGTTTTTTAATCACTTTTATTGATACTCCAGGACATGCGGCATTCTCACAAATGAGAGCACGTGGTGCTTCAATTACAGATATAGTAGTATTAGTTGTTGCTGCTGATGATGGTGTAATGCCTCAAACAGAAGAAGCGATTGAACATGCTAAAGCTGCAAAATGTCCAATTATCGTTGCGGTAAATAAGATTGATAAGCCAAGCGCAAATCCTGATCGTGTTATGGAAGAATTATCTCACTATAATTTAATTCCTGAGGCTTGGGGTGGAGACACAATTTTTGTTCCAATTTCTGCTTTAAAGGGAACAGGTGTTAAGGATTTACTAGAAAATATTCAGCTATTAGCTGAAATGAAAGAATTAAAAGCTAATCCAAATCGTTTAGCAATGGGTACTGTAATTGAGGCAGGATTAGATAAAAATAGAGGACCATATGCTACTTTCTTAGTTCAAAATGGTACATTAAAAGTTGGGGATGCAGTTGTTTGTGGTGAGACATTTGCTAAAGTTAGAACTATGGAAGATGATAGACATGTAAGATATAATGAGGCTCATCCATCAGAAGCTGTTATGATTACAGGTTTAGATAGTGTTCCGTTAGCTGGCGATAAATTTATGGTTTTCAGTAGTGAGCAAGAAGCAAAGGCAATCGCGAATGAAAGAAAATTAAGAAACAAGGCTAAAGAACTAGAAGAGGCAAAACCTAAGAATATTGATGACCTATTTAACACAATTGATAATAAACATAAGGAATTAAATATAATCATTAAAGCAGATGCACAGGGAAGTGCAGAGGCTTTAAAGGGATCTTTACAGAAGATTGATGTCCCTGATGTTACTTTAAATATTATTAGATGTAGTGTAGGTACTATTACTGATGATGATATAAACTTAGCAGATGGATCTAACGCTTTAATAATTGGCTTTAATGTTAGACCTATGCCAAATGTAAAGGCAAGTGCTGCTGCTAAAAAGATTCAAATCCGTTTATATCGAATTATCTATGATGTATTAAATGATATTGAGGCTGCATTAAAAGGTATGCTTGACCCTGTATACGAAGAAGAAGTAACAGGTTTTGCGGAAATTAGAGAGACATTTAAGATTTCTAAGGTTGGTACTATAGCAGGATGCTATGTAACGGAAGGTTATATTACAAATACAGCTTTAATTCGTTTATTACGCGAAGGTGTTGTTGTTTATGAAGGTAAACTAGCTACACTTAGAAGATTTAAAGATGATGTAAAAGAAGTAAAACAAGGATATGAATGCGGTGTAAGCATTGATGGATTCAATGATATTAAAGTTGGCGATGTTATTGAAGCTTCTATTATGAAGGAGGTCAAAAACTAATGGCTAATTTGAGAATTAAACGTCTAGAATCTCTAGCACTTCGTGAATTATCATTATGGTTAATTAATCAATCTAAAGATGATCGTTTAAAAGAAATTTCTGTTACGGAAATTAGAATTACTAATGATTTATCATATATGACAATTTTTTATATGATTTATAATAAGGATAAAATTAAAGAATTACAAGAATTACTTGAGTCATATAAAGGTTTTATAAGACAAATGTTAGCTGGTAAAATAAATGCTAGAAAAATGCCTGAATTAATATTTAAATATGATGAATCTTTAGCATATGGAAATCATATTGATGACATTATAAACAATTTGAAAAAATAGTAAAAAAAGAACTAGGATAACCTAGTTCTTTTTTATTTGTTTATAATTTTTCACAAGCATCAACTAGTTTTGTTAAATCAGGTAAGTCATAATCTTCTATTCTTCCTTCATCAACTAATTTTGCTAGATTTGGATCAATTGGAAATTTAGCTAGTGGTTCAATATTATTTTCTTTGGCAACTTCATTAATTCTAGATTTTCCAAAAATCTCATATGTTTTTCCACAGTCAGGACACTTGAAATAACTCATATTTTCTACCAGACCAATAACCTTTATTTTCATCATCTCAGCCATGTTAATTGCTTTAGCAACTATCATAGAGACAAGATCTTGTGGAGTAGAAACAATAATAACGCCATTGACAGGTATAGATTGAAATACTGTTAATGCAACATCACCAGTTCCTGGTGGCATATCTACGAAAAGATAGTCTAAATCTCCCCATAATACATCAGTATAAAATTGCTTAATGGCACCACCAATAATAGGGCCACGCCAAACAACAGGCTTTTTCTCATCATCAAGTAATAGATTAATTGAAACAACCTTAATACCTAATTCAGTTTCACGTGGGAACATTAAATTGCCATTGCCAACAATTCCTTCATGAAGTCCAAATGCTTGAGGAATAGAAGGACCAGTAATATCAGCATCCATTATACCAACTTTATAGCCCATTTTGGCAAACGCTACTGCAAGTAAAGATGTAGTAGCAGATTTACCAACTCCACCTTTACCTGAAACTACACCAATTATTTTTTTTATATGACTTTCTTTGTTTGTTTTGACTAAAAGATTTGTTGAATCATTTTCACATTTAGTCTTACAATTTTTACAATCATGATTACATCCGCTCATAAAATCTTCCTTTCTAATACTACTTGATTATATCACTTTAGTGTAATAAAAAAAAGTTTTTTACTTTTAAAATAAATCTTTTTTATCTATATATTTAATGAGGTGATATTAATGAATAAAAAATTGTGGTTTTTTGTATTGTTCATGCTTTTAATACTATATTTTGATCTTCCTAAGGCAAATGCAGCAGAAGAGTATAGTGGCTATTCGGAAATAATAATGCAAGATGGTAAGTTGCTTGAAAATTATACAGATGCTGAATATGAAGAATACTATAAAGAAATTACAAACAAAAGATTTTGGGGATGGAATGTATATATTGTGAATAAAAATGTTCCTTGTACATACATAAATAAAACAGTTTATGAAACTACTAATACTGGTAGCGAAACAATTACTTATGAAGTTAATGTTACGACTGAGCAAGAAATAAGAACGATAATAAGCGCTACGGGCTCAATTTCATATGGTCTATCCGGCTCATCAGAAAAAAAGTTTAAACATGATTTAGATGCTAAGGTATCATTAGATTATAAATATCAAAATACTAAATCAAATACCAAAACTGAAAAACTAAAAATACCAGTTGAAGGTAAAACAAAACTACTAGTTACTATAATAGGAACAGCAATGGTTACGAATGGTGTTGGCTGTTATTATATGTTTTGGTTAGAAAATAGTAAGGGCGGATTTGAATATTTTACAATAACAAACGAATTTCAAAAAATAGAGAAGGTTGCTTATGATTAGAAAAATTACGAATATCATAGGGACTATATTGCTAATAGGAGTAATTTCTATTTACATAATAGGTAAAATAGAAAATAGACCAGACCCTGAAACTCTTTTTTACTCAATAAATACTTTATATTCAGAAGTGTTTTATCCAAATGAAGAATACGAATTTAATTTTTATTGCTTTAAAAAAATACCATATGAAGATTTAAAATACAAATTACTATCTAACAATACTATTTTAAATATAGATATAAGAAATGTCAGTAGTAATGTAGCATTTAGTTATAATGGTTATAAATATAATTTAGTTAAAGTAAATTTTTTAGCTAATCAAACCATTGCATCTGATAATATATTTTTAGAAATTGAACATAATACTAATAAATATAAATTAAAGCTTGGTTCAATGTATATTGAAAAAGGAAATACCATATTAAATTATAATCATCTAGAAGGTCACTATAGCTATATTAACAGTGCTTTAACATTGATTGGTATAACTATTAATGTCTCTAACACAATAAAAGTAAATGATATTTCATTAGGTGGTAACAAAAAAATACAATTACAAAACATTAGGCAGGTAACTGTAAAAGATTCTATAGTAGATTATAATGAATTAGGATATAGATACGCTGAAAAGCCAAAAGGTGAATATGTAATAAAAGCTAATCAAGATTATTTTTTACCAATTTATTATGATAATCTATGCTACATCAATAAGTGCAATCTTAAAATTAATTCTATATATGATATTGAAGGCTTTAATTTTCATATTACAACAAAGAATTTATCTACATTTCAGTCATTATTATATAAAGGAAAAATAATTTGATTATGCTAAAAATAGAAAAATTATCATATAAAATTAAAAACAAGTTAATTCTTGATAATATAAGTTTTGCGATAAATGACGGAGAAATAGTAGCATTGATAGGCAGTAATGGTAGTGGTAAATCAACACTTTTAAGAATATTAGCAAGAGCAATAAAAACAAATAAACTAAATAAATATGAAAAAAATATATTTTATTTACCAGATAATTTTAATTTGCCTAGAAATTTATACTCAAGAGATTTCTTAATAAATATATCACGTATCTTTAATAAAACGTATGATATCGATGAAATTCTTCGATTTTTATCAATACCCAATCAAAAAATTGGTTCTTTATCAAAAGGAAATAAACAAAAACTTAGTATATGTATAGGCTTTATTAGTAATGCAAATATTTTATTATACGATGAAATATTAGATGGCTTAGATCAGGAAACAATAAAAAAGATTATTATTATACTTAAAAAAACTAATAAAACAGTTATATTTGTTACACATTATATAAAATTATTTAAGTATCAAAAAATTAGAATTATAAGATTGGAGGAAGGAAAAATTGTCTCATAAAGAGATTAGAAAAAGTATCGAATTGTATATTTATCGGGACAAAAATGATTTTACAATTGTTTTATTGGCATTGATATTTGGTTTTTCCTTGACATTAATTGATTACAAAGTATTTATAGAGCAATTTATTATATTTTATAAAATTTGGCTTTCAATATATTTAATTATTTGTTTTTTATATTTTGATATTATTAAAGTATATAATTATTCGCTTCAATTTAGCAGTAATAGAATAAGTATATTAAAAACTTATTTTCTATTATTATTAAAATTTGTAATTAAAATAAATTTTTGGTTATTTTCACTGACATATATTTGTTATTTTTTTAGAACAGATACTTTATTAGAAATATCTAACTATTTTGTTTTTTTATTCTATAGTTTGATAATAAGTACGTCTTGTTTATTATTATATGTATTTTGGGAAAATGGACTATCATTGATATTAATAATAATGTTTTTATTATTTAATTTTATTGTAAGCTCTGGTTCTTTTGGTGATACTTTATTTAAAGTATTACCAAATATTTTTTTTGACAATTATGTTTTTTTCACAAATAACATATATATAAATATTTTGTATTTAAACATTATAGTTGGATTAATTGTAATAATTTTTCTTAATAAAAATAGAATATAAAAATTATTGTTTTATCTTTATGAAAACGCTATAATATAATAAAATGATGCAATTTTGAAAATAGGATAGGTGATTAATATGTTTTTACGCGAAGAGGCTGTTAATCAAATAAAGGAGATATGTGCAAGATACATTAATGAACCATCTCCATTGATGTTAGTACTATCTGATGTACAGCGTGAATATGGCTATATTCCTTTAGAGGTACAAGAGGTTGTTAGTCAAGAATTAGAAATACCAGTTAGTGAAATTTATGGTGTTGTTACATTTTATTCATTTTTTTCTTTAAAACCAAAAGGTAGATATATTATTGGTGTTTGTATAGGAACGGCATGTTATGTTAAGGGAGGACAAAATGTTCTTGATAAATTTGGAGAACTTCTAGGAATTAGACAAGGACAAACTACCCCAGATGGATTATTTACACTTGATGGATTAAGGTGTATTGGGGCGTGTGGAATTGCTCCAGCAATTAATATAAATGGCAAAGTATATCCAAAGGTAAAATTGAGTGATGTTCCTAAAATTATTAAGGAATATCGCGAAAAGAAAATGGAGTGAATAATATGGCAAAATTAGTAAAAATAAAAAGTAAAGAAGAATTACTAAAAAGAATTGAAAAGGCTGAAGAAAATTTAACAAATAAATTTAATGGAAAAAATCAGAAACGTTCGATAGTTATTTGTGGTGGTACTGGATGTCTATCTTCAAATTCTCAGCAAATCCTAGAAGAATTTAAGAAAGAAATAAAAAATCGCAAATTAAGTGATAGAGTTGATGTGAATATAGTTGGTTGCTTCGGTTTTTGTTCACAAGGTCCATTTGTTAAAATATACCCTGAAGATACACTTTATAGAATGGTTAATGTTAGCGATGTTTCGAGAATTATGGAAATAGATATTTGCGGTGGGAAAATTGTTGAAGATTTAGTATATATTGATCCTAATACTAATAAGAAATATCCTAAACAAGATGATATTCCATTTTATCATAAGCAAAAGAGAATCGCTTTACATGGTTGTGGAACAATAGATCCAGAAAATTTAGAGGAAGCTCTTGGCTATGATGCAGGTAAAGGGTTGTTAAAGGCTTTATCTATGAGTCCTAGTGATGTAATAAAGGAAGTAACAGCCAGTGGTTTACGTGGTAGAGGCGGTGGAGGCTTTTTAACAGGTAGAAAATGGCAATTTGCATATGAACAAGAAAATGATGAAAAATATGTAGTTTGTAATGGCGATGAAGGTGACCCAGGTGCATTTATGGATAGATCTATATTAGAAGGAAATCCTGTAAGTGTAATCGAAGGGATGATGATAGCTGCATATGCAATAGGGGCAAAGGATGGTTATTTTTATGTAAGAGCTGAATACCCTATTGCTGTAAATAGGTTAAAAAAAGCTATAAGTGAAATGGAAGAACTCGGTTTATTAGGAGAAAATATTCTAGGAACAGGATTTACTTTTAGAGCTCACATTAGACTTGGAGCAGGAGCCTTTGTGTGTGGTGAAGAGACAGCTTTATTGAACTCTATTGAAGGTAAAAGAGGCATGCCTAGACCACGTCCTCCATTTCCTGCAGTGAAGGGATTATGGGGAAAGCCGACAATTATTAATAATGTTGAAACATTGGCAAATATTCCTTATATTATAAGAGTAGGTTCAGAAGAGTTTGCTAAGATTGGAACAGATAAATCAAAGGGAACTAAGGTTTTTGCCTTAGGAGGAAAAGTGAAAAATGTTGGACTTGTAGAGGTTCCAATGGGAACAACATTGCGAGAATTAGTTTATGATATTGGTGGTGGAATTCCAAATAATAAAAGATTTCAAGCAATTCAAACTGGAGGACCATCAGGTGGATGCTTGACAATGACTGAGTTAGACACACCAATAGATTTCGATAATTTAGTTGAAAAAGGTTCGATGATGGGTTCTGGTGGTGCAATTGTAATGGATGAAGACAATTGTATGGTTGATGTAGCTAAATTCTATTTGGAATTTATTTGCGATGAGTCATGTGGTAAATGCTCACAATGCAGAATTGGAACAAAGAGACTTTTAGAAATATTAGAGAGAATAACTTCAGGAAAAGGAAAAATAGAAGATATTGAAAAGATGGAAGAACTATCACATTCAATAAAGGTTGGTAGTTTATGTGGATTAGGGCAAACTGCAGCTAATCCGGTTTTATCTACTTTAACAAAGTTTAAAGAGGTTTACATGAGACATATCATTGATAAACATTGTGATGCAGGTGTTTGTCGTTCTTTAATCAAATATGAAATAATTCCTGATTTATGCAAAAAGTGCTCTTTATGTTCACGTAATTGTCCTGTAGGAGCCATTTCAGGAATTGTTGGTAAGGAAGTATTTAAAATTAATCAGGATTTATGTATAAAATGTGGGCTATGTTATAGTTCTTGCAAATTTGCAGCAATAAAAAAGAGTTAGGAGATGGTTAAATGTCTAATGTTACAATTAAAATTGAAGGTATTGAATATAGAGTTGATGAAAGGTTAACAATTTTACAAGCAGCTAGACAATGTGGCTATAATATTCCTACTCTTTGCTCATGGAAGGATGGTAAATGTAGCTTAGCAAGTTGTCGTGTTTGTTTAGTAGCAGTAAATGGTGAAAAAAGATTAGTTCCTAGTTGTGCTTATCCGGTTAGAGATGGCTTAGAAATATCAATTAATGATCCTCAAGCGATAATTGCTAGGAGAACTAGCGTTGAACTATTATTATCAAATCATTCAATGGATTGTCAGTCTTGTCCTAAGAATGGTCAATGTGAACTATTAGAAGTAGCTAGAATTGTTGGTGCACGTCCTGACATATATGAAGGAGAAAAAACTCCTACCACCTATGATGATTTGGCTCCTGGATTAATCCGTGATACTTCTAAATGTATTTTATGTGGTAGATGCATTGAGGCATGTAAAGAATTGCAAGGATTAGGAATACTTGGATTTGAAAATAGAGGCTTTAAAACTATTGTTGGTCCTACAGCGAATAGATCATTTTCAGAGGTGCCATGCATTCAATGTGGTCAGTGTATAAATGTATGTCCTACAGGTGCATTGATGGAAAATAGTGAAATTGATAAATTAGATGAAGCCTTTAGAGAAGGAAAAATTGTTTTTGTCCAAACTGCTCCAGCTGTAAGAGCAGCAATTGGTGAAGAGTTTGGGGAAAAGATTGGAACTAGTTGCACAGGTAAAATGGTAGCCGCACTACATAGACTAGGATTCTATAGAGTTTTCGATACTAACTTTGGGGCTGATCTTACAATTATGGAGGAAGCAAATGAATGGATTCATCGAATAGCAACTAGAGCCACTTCCCCAATGATAACTTCATGCTCTCCAGGTTGGGTTAATTATATTGAGTACTACTATAAAGAATTATTACCACATCTTTCTAGTTGCAAAAGTCCGCATGAGATGGTTGGTGCAATTATAAAATCATATTACGCAGAAAAACATGGTTTAGATCGTTCTAAAATTTGTGTTGTTTCTATAATGCCTTGTACAGCCAAAAAATATGAAAAAGAAAGACCGGAAAATAGTGTTGATGGTATCAAGGATGTTGATGTAGTATTAACTACGCGAGAATTAGCTAAAATTATTAGACGTGCTGGTATAACTTGGAAAAAATTACCTAATGAAGAATTTGATCATGATTTAATTGGAGAATATACAGGTGCTGGCGTAATATTTGGTGTTAGTGGTGGAGTTATGGAAGCAGCTGTTAGAACTGCGTATCATATCTTGACAGGTAAAGAGTTAGAACCGGTTGAATTTACTCCTGTTAGAGGATTAAAAGGAATTAAAGAAGCAAGTCTATTAATTAATGGTAATACTTATAATTTGGCAGTTGCTAGTGGCATGCGTAATGCAAAAAAGATTCTTGATGAAATAAAAAAAGGTAATAGTAAATATGATTTTGTTGAAATAATGGGATGTCCAGGAGGATGTATCAATGGTGGTGGACAACCATTTGTCAAAGAACTTTTCTTACCAAATGAGGATGATGATATTTTAGAGACATATTTATCAAAGCGTGCTCAAGTGTTATATGATAAAGATAAGTTTAAAACAGTAAGAAGAAGTCATTTGAATAAGGATGTAATAAGATTATATGAGGACTATTTACAAGAACCTGGTTCACCAATCGCGCATAAATTACTACATACTAAATACAATAATAAAAGAGAAAAGTATCCTAACATTCATGAAGAAGGAATGTATGGTGAAAAATAATAAAAAAGCACTACTGAAAGTGCTTTTTTTATTACATTTAAGATTGTCTAAAGCACTTAAAAATGATACAATATAAAAAACACATTTTTGAGGAGTGTTATCTTGAAATTAAATGAACGTGGTTTATTAGTTGTACTATCAGGTCCATCAGGTGTTGGGAAAGGTACTGTTAGAAAGGCATTATTTAATATGCCTGAGCAAAATTTTGTTTATAGTGTCTCTATGACAACAAGAGCTAAAAGACCTGGAGAAATAGATGGTGTTGATTATTACTTTGTTTCTCGTGAGGAATTTGAAAAAAGAATTAGAGAAGGTAAATTTCTAGAATATGCAGAATTTGTGGGAAATTATTATGGAACACCACTAGATAAGGTTGAAGAACAACTTCAAGATGGTAAAGAGGTTATTCTTGAGATTGAAGTTGAAGGAGCTCTTCAAGTAAGAAATAAGGTAAAAGATGCTGTATTAATATTCCTTGTACCACCAAAGAAGGAAGCTTTATATACGAGACTTCGCTCAAGAGGTACTGAATCAGAAGAGGTTATTAAAGAAAGAATCCAAAAGGCTAATCGTGAATTTAAATTGGCATATAAGTATGACTACATAGTTGTTAATGATGAAGTGGTTAATGCTGCTGATAGAATTATGGCTATTATTAGAGCTGAACACGCAAAAACTGAACGTTCAATTCATAAATATATGAAACTTATTGATGAAGACTAGTTTTTATGATATAATTAGTTGCTAGGAGGAATAAAACTATGGGAAATAAAGATAAAATTGACGGAATGCGTTACCCTTCAATTGATGATTTATTAAAGGTAATAGATTCAAAATATAAATTAGCTTATGCTGCGGCTAAACGTGCTAAAGTAATGGAAGAAGAGGAAGATTACACTCCACTTGAAAATGCAAGATGTGTAAAACCAGTTGGAATTGCACTTGAAGAAATATTAGCCGGTAAAACTACAATTAAGTTTGAGGATTTAGACGATTAATTTGATAATTAATCGTTTTTTTCTATGGAAGATTTAAAAATTAAACTAAGTTTGTTGCCTGACCTTCCTGGTTGTTATTTAATGAAAGATGTAAATAATAAAATAATATATGTTGGAAAGGCAAAAAATTTAAAAAACCGGGTAAGAAGCTATTTTCATGGAGTTCATAATTTAAAAACCACAAAACTAGTAAGTGAGATTTGTGATTTTGATTATATTATCACATCATCAAATAAGGAAGCATTTGTTTTAGAAATTAATTTAATAAAACAACATAATCCTAAATATAACATTATGTTAAAGGATGATAAGACTTATCCATTTATTGCTTTAACTAATGAAAAGCATCCAAGACTAATTATAACTAGAGTTCCTCGAAAAAAACAAAATGCGAAATATTTTGGGCCATATCCTAATGTTAAAGCTGCTAGGACAACTGTTGATATTTTAAATCAGCTATTTCCACTACGTAAATGCACTAATATTCCAAATAAGGAATGTTTATATTATCATATGCATCAATGCCTTGCACCTTGCATAAATAAAGAAAAAATTGATTATAATGAAATAAAGAATCAAATAACAGATTTTTTAAATGGTAAGGTTGATTTTGTAATAAAAGAGTTAAAAATGAAAATGAACGAGGCATCTATGGCATTAGAATTTGAAAAGGCTAAAGATTATCGTGATCAAATACAAAGTATAGAAAGTACAATTGATCCACAAAAAATTAGTTTGAACGACTTTTCGTCGTGTGATTTTGTTGGTACTTATGAGTTAGATGATTTATTAGCAATTCATATTTTAATGATGAGGAATGGTAGTATCGTATGTAATGAGAATACAATTTTACCAATATATGGTGATAAAGAAGAAACACTAGAAAACTATTTATTGCAATATTATAATCCTAGTCTTGTTCCAAAGAGTATCTATATAGAAGAAATAAGTCATCAAGAAGATTTAGCAAATGTTCTAGAGACAGAAATTATTAATCCTAAGCGAGGTCAAAAGCGAGAAATTTTAGACATGGCAAATAACAATGCTAAAAAAGATATTGAGACAAAAAAGCATATTCATGAAAATAAAGTTTTAAAGCGTGTTGAAACAATTGAAAAATTGGGAGAATTGTTAGAGATACCTACGCCAACATATATTGAATCTTTTGATAACTCTAATTTATTTGGAGAATATCCTATAAGTGCATTAGTTGTTTATATAAATGGTCAACCAATGCCTAGTATGTTTAGAAAATATCATATAAAAACTGTAGAAGGTCCTAATGACTACGAATCAATGAAGGAAGTAGTATATAGAAGGTATTTACGTCTTCAATTAGAAGGAAAGGAACTTCCAAACTTACTTTTAATGGATGGTGGAGAAATTCAAGTAAACGCAGCTAAAAGTGTTTTGAAAGAATTAGGTTTAGAAATTCCTGTAGCTGGTATCCAAAAAGATGATCATCATAAGGCTACTTTATTATTTTATGAAGGTAAAAAAATTTTTGTTGACAAAAATAGTGATGTTTTCTTATTCTTAGCTAATGTAAGTCAAAGAGTACATGATTTTGCTATTTCTTTTTTTAGAAGTAATAAAGTTAAAGGTATGTTCTCATCAATTTTAGATAAGGTAGATGGATTAGGTCCAAAGCGAAAGGAAAAATTATTACAAGTATTTGTGACAATTGATAAAATAAAAAATGCTTCTATTGAAGAATTAGAGGCTGTTGGGATTCCTAAAAATGTTTGTGAAAATATTAAAGAAACTTTAAATAAGGAGATAAAATAATGCGATTAACAGGTATAATCACAAATGTAAAAAAAGAAGAGCGATTAATCACACTAAAAACTAAATATCGTATTTATTATATCTACTTTAAAAGAAGTTTGATGAGTCAATTTCGTTATTTTTTATTTGAAGACAATTTGCTTGATCTTGAGGTAGTTGATCCAATCATAAAAAATAAAAAAGAAGTTTATCAAGTTTATTATGTTATTAGCATAAAATCACTTACAAATGGAAGAATATATTTTGATAGATATTCAGTTGAAAAATCTCTCGGTAAGTTTTTAGACTCATCAAAATATTTAATGTATTTAGATTTAGAAAAGACTATGCCACCCTTTAATGTAAAGGGGCAATTTAATTCAGAAATAATTCAAATTGCATTCGTTATAGAAACAAGAGATGGAAAAGAAATAATTAGATATAACAATTATGTTAAACCTAAGGATCCTAACGGAATGAATTCACGTACCTGCAAATTTTTAAATTTAAATATTAATGATTTTTATAGAAAAGCTTTGAGTCATTTAAAGGTCTATAATGATTTAAAACGTGTATTGAAGAAATATCATCCTGCTATTGTTATCTATGGAAAAAATGACATCCTAAGTTTACAAGATTTTTATAAAATACATCGTTTACCATCATTAATGCCTTACTCTAGGTTCATTAATTTAGCCTCTTTAATTTCAGAATATTATCATCATAGTAAAGAGTTAGGCTTATTTAAGTTATATGAATTGTATTATGAAGAGCATTTTACGCAAATTCATGATGCATTTAGCGATTCATTAGTTACTTCTTATGTTTATAAAGCATTTAAAAATGATGTTGTTAATGGAAAATATAGTTTGATGGGAAAAGAATAAAAAAAACTCCTTTTGAGGAGTTTTTTTTATTTTAAGAATTTTCTTCTTGTACATTTTATACTAGTATAAATTAAAAAAGTAATGGCACAAAGTAACCAATGAACAATCCATAAAACCAATAAATAAATAGGTGAAAATTTCATCTTCCAAATATGTATTCTCATCACTTTATCTAATGGAATAGGTAGTGGACTAGATGATACAAAGGAAAAGTTTGGATCATAACCATCTCCTAGGGAAACTGCTAGCATATTTAAATTTAGCATAAATACAAAGTATAAGATCAAAATTGCACCAGCATAAATTAAATGTTTTAATTTTGGTTTACCATTTAAGTGGAGTGGAAATTGTAATGTAATTGCAAAAAGTAAAATATGTGACAAGAAAAAATAAGTACAGTTATAGCTTAGTATGCTCGTGATTCCCGTAGTAGGTCTAATTATAACTATTATTGCCCCTGGCATATTTATCAAAAAAGCCAAACTTTGGAAAAAGTTATTTTTAGAATAAATTGCAAAAGGTAGGATAACAATTCCAAAACTACAAACATAAAACGGAAGTGCACCAATTATTCCTTTTGCTGTCTGATAATCTTGAATTCTAACATAAGAAAAACGCATTAGTAGATGATAAATTAAAATTAATGATAGGGTAAATAAAATTTTTTCTTTATTATAATTGTTATAATACTTTAGTAATTTGTTAAGAATTAATCCTACAATAATGAAAATAAACAACATCATAAAATACCAAAAATTAAATGGTTTAAAAACTAAAAAATTATCATTCATTAAATCATTAAATTGATTAAAAAAATTCAAAGGAAAACATAGTAATAAAATGCTAATAAATATTAGAAAGTCCTTTAGTCTTAAAAATTTAATTTTAGGAAAAGTTATGAAAAAGTACAATGAAATTATTATTATACTTATGTTAAAAAGTAAATAATATAGAAATTCTAACATTTCCATTTTGTATAAAGCAAGATATGAATTAGTAAAAAATAAGCTGATAATTGATGCTGGCATAACAAAATAGAATAACAATGTCATTGAACGTCTATCATTGTATAAAATTGCAATCGGGATTAGTATAATAGATGATAAAGAGATAAATCGAAATAAACCGCCGATAGTAACAATTTTATTGTAAAAATGGACAAAGCCTTCCATTAAATTTGCAGTAGTTGAATTCAAAATCGCGAATATACAAAAAAATAGTAGTAGTAGGTATTCTTTAGTATTAGTTTTTGACAATGTTAGCCTCCTTTGGATAAAAAAAAGCCACGAGGGCTTTTAATTTAATTTGTTATTAATGGACATAAAGATAGGTAAAACCATTGGTTTACGGTCTGTTTCATCATAAATTAATTTAGAAAGATAATCTGTTAAACCATATTTTAAATTATTAAGATTAACCAGTTTAACTTTTGCCAACTCAGTTAATAAGTAATTTTTAGCTGATGCGACAAAGTGTTTAGTTAATGCTTCACTATCTTTCATATAAATAAATCCACGTGATACTACTTGAGGCTCAATAGGTATAGTTTTATTTTCAGTATCAATTGTGATGATTAAAGAAAATAATCCATCTTCAGATAAAACTTTTCTTTCTTTTATAATAGAAGAAGAAATATCTCCGATTAATGTTCCATCAATATAAACATCACCAGAATGAACTCTACCAGCCATTCTAGCTCCACGTTCATTTATACAAAATACATCGCCGTTTTCTAATATAAATGCATTTTCTTTTTTCACGCCACATTCAATTGCCAAATCGGCATGAACTCGCTGCATACGATATTCACCATGGATAGGTAAAAAATACTTAGGCTTCAATAAAGCTTGAAGAAGTTTTAATTCTCCTTGTGAAGCATGTCCTGAAGTATGAGTATCAGTAAGAGGAGAGTGAGTAATTACATCTGCTCCTGCTTTGAATAGTAAATTAATTGTCTTGTTAACTCCTTCTTGGTTACCTGGAATTGGAGAAGAAGAAAAGATAATTGTATCACCAGGAATTAATTTAATTTGGCGATGAGTTCCACTTGCAATTCTTGATAAGGCAGCTAAAGGCTCACCCTGAGAACCTGTACATAGAAGTGTTATTTCTTCAGGTTTATAGTTTGGAATTTCTTCAGCCTCAATAATTGTGCCTTTAGGTGATTTGATATAACCAACTTGTTGACCAATCTCAATAGTCTTTTCCATTGATCGACCAAAAACTACAACTTTACGATTATATAAAATTGAAGCTTCAATAATTTGTTGCACACGGTAAATATTAGAAGCGAAAGTAGCTACAATAATTCTACCTTTAATATGTGAGAATAAATCTTTTATAGAATTTCCTATTTTTCTTTCAGATTCAGTAAATCCTGGGACTAAGGCGTTAGTTGAATCAGCAGAAAGGCAAAGTACACCTTCACTACCTAATTTAGCTAACTTTTCATATTCGGCAGCAGGACCAACAGGTGTAAAGTCAATTTTAAAATCTCCTGTATGAACGAAAGTTCCATATGGAGTTTTAAATACAAAAGCAAAACTATCAGGAATTGAGTGATTCAATCTAATGAAAGATAACTCAATTTCCTTGAAAGTATATGTAAAGTGACTTTTGAATTCTACAATTTGAACTTGTGGCAAATCTTTATATTCAATTAATTTGTTTTGGATTAAATCAACGGCAACGCCTGCAGCATAAATTTTTGGAATTTTAACTTTTTTTAGTAAGAATGGTATGCCACCAATATGGTCTTCATGACCATGTGTTATAAACAAACCAACTATTTTTTCTTGATTTTGAATTAAATATTCGAAATCCTGAATTACGTAGTCAACACCTAATAAATGTTCATCAGGAAATAAAATGCCAGCGTCTATAATGAAAATTTGGTTTGCATATTGTAAAATGTACATATTTTTACCAACTTCACCAAGGCCACCAAGCGCAAAAAAGGCTAAGTCCTTTTTGTTAATAACTTTTTCCATTATATACCCCTTTCCTTTTAGTATCGGTCATCAACATTTTAATTATACAATAAAAAAGTATACTTTGAAAGTATAATATAGATATTTTTTCTTGTCAATTAAAAAAGTATGAAAATGTATAGAAAAATTAATTATAGAATGGTATAATACTAAAGATTAGAAGAGGTGTAATTATGTTAGCAAGTAAAATGTTATTATCTACCTTAAAAGATGCTCCTCAAGAGGCAAAAATATCATCACATATTTTATTGCTTAGAGCTGGTATGATGAAAAATGAAGTGGCTGGAGTATTCAATTATTTGCCACTAGGATTAAGAGTTTTAAATAAAATAGAAAACATTATAAGAGAAGAAATGGATGCAACCGGAGCACAAGAAATTTTGTGTTCAGCAATCCAACCAAAAGAGCTATGGGAAGAATCAGGTCGTTGGAGTAAATATGGTCCTGAATTATTCCGCTTTACAGATCGTCATGATAGAGAGTTTTGCTTAGGTCCTACTCATGAAGAAGTATTTACTTCAATTGCTCGTGATTTAGTTAAATCAAGTAAGAGCCTACCTTTGAACATATATCAAATACAAACTAAATATCGTGATGAAGTTCGTCCACGTTTTGGATTAATGCGCGGTAGAGAATTTATAATGAAAGATGCTTACTCTTTTGATAAAGATGAAAATGGACTTGAAAAAAGTTATCAAGCGATGGCTGATGCATACTCAAAGATATTTTCACGTTTAGGATTAAAATTTAGAGTTGTTTTAGCCGATACAGGTGCTATTGGTGGTAATGGATCTCATCAATTTATGGCACTTAGCGAGGTTGGAGAATCTGATATTGTATATTGTGATTGTGGATATGCTGCCGATGTAGAAAAGGCTGAATCATTACCTAATGAGTATGTTGATGACTCAATGGGTGAAGTTGTTGAAAAAATAAATACTCCAAATACAGGTACAATTGAGGAATTAAAAGAATTTTTAAATCGTGATCCACGTGCTATGGCAAAGACAATAATTTATCATGATTATTTAAATGAAAAATTTGTTGCGGTTATGGTTAGAGGCGATCGTGAGGTAAACGAAATAAAGGTTGTTAATGCATTAAATACTACTGAAAATGAATTAGTTCTTGCTACTCCTGAAGAAATATTATCGCTTGGTAGTGTTCATGGTTTTTGTGGTCCATGTGGTTTAAATGTTGAACTTTTAGTAGATGAAGAAGTTTCAAAAATGAAATCAATGCTAGTAGGAGCTAATGAAAAGGATTACCACTTAATAAATGTAAAATTTGGTCGTGATTTTACAGGAACAGTGGGATATTTTAGAAAAGCTACAAAAGGTGATTTGTGCCCTGTTTGTGGAAAGCCAATGTCACAAGAAAGAGGAATTGAGGTAGGACAAATATTTAAGTTACAAACTAAGTATTCTGCGCCTATGAAGGCCACTTTTGTAAATGAAGAAAATAAAAATGTTCCTATGGTTATGGGTTGCTATGGAATTGGTGTAACTAGAACTATGGCTGCAATAATTGAACAATATCATGATGAAGCAGGTATAATATGGCCATTGCAAGTAGCTCCATATCAAGCAGTAATTGTACCAATTAACTATAAGGATGAATCACAATCTAAATTAGCTAATGAAATATATGAAAAATTGAAAAAAGAACATGTTGAAGTTATTTTAGATGATAGAGATGCAAAACCTGGATTTAAATTTAAGGATTGGGAATTAATTGGTATACCATATATGATAATTTGTGGTAAAAAGTCTTCAGAAAATATTGTTGAATTCAAAGTGCGTTCTAATGTAAATAATAAGGAAGAAATTAGTGTAGAAGATGCTATATCAAGAGTATCTAGCGCAATAAAGGACTTATAAAATGTTAAAAAAATTAAAAAACCTTACTTTGTATTCAAAAATTGTTTTAATATTTTCGTTTATAATTTTTGTCACAAACATTGTTTTAATTATTTTATCACACACCTTAGGTACAAGCTCATCTCAAGTATCTCGTTTGATTTTTAACTGTGTGCAAAGTTTATTGATGATTGCTATTATATTAGTTCCAGTCTTTATAACTAAAGCAACACATTTTAAAATTCCTGTTCCAGTAGAAGTTGTTTTTGTTACTTTTAGTGCAATGCATGTTATTTTAGGTGAAATAAATGAGTTTTATTCAAAGATAAGTTGGTGGGACTCTTTACTACATACTATGTCAGGTGTTTTGATTGGCGCATTAGGATATATAATTATTAATACCGTTGATGCATCACCAAATAATGAAATTAAATTAACACCTTTATTTTCATCTTTTTTAATAGTAATTTTTGCAGTTTCAATAGGTTATTTTTGGGAAATATTTGAATGGTGGGCAGATGAATTATTTGGCTCTAACATGCAAAGATATCTTGAGGAAGGATCTGGAACTTTTGGTGGCGGTGTACCATTAGTTGGTCATGAAGCTTTAGCTGATACGATGAAGGATATGATGCTAAACCTAATAGGTGCAGTTTGTATGGCTATTTATGGATATTTTGAGATGAAACGTAAGAAAAAAGGCATTACTTCAATGTCGTTTGAGAGGGATTTAAAAGTAAATGGAGAAGATAGAAACTCTAAAGAATTGGATTCAAACGAGCAATAATATTGTCATTTTTACAGGTGCAGGAATGAGTGTTCCTTCTGGTATTCCAGATTTTCGTTCATCAAATGGAATTTATAGTGAAGAATATAAGGAGAATTTTAGACCAGAAGAAATTATTAGTCATTCGTTTTTTGAAAGAAATCCAAAATTGTTTTTTGATTTTTATTTTAGTAAAATGGTTTATAGTGATGCTAAACCGAATTTGGCACATGATTTTTTTGCTCAACTGCAACAAACAAAAAATGTGACTATAGTGACTCAAAACATTGATGGTTTAGATAAAATAGCCGGTAGTAAGAATGTATATGAGATTCATGGTACTATTTGGGAAAACTATTGTACTAAGTGCCATAAATTTTATTCACTAAATGAGCTAAAAAAAGACGGAATTCCTAGATGCTCATGCGGTGGTATAATAAAGCCTAATGTAGTCTTATATGAAGAAAACTTAAATTCAGAGACTATAAATTCTGCCTTAAGTGCAATTATGAATGCAGATATGCTAATAGTTATCGGTACATCATTGGTTGTTTATCCGGCTGCATCTTTTATAGAATATTATAATGGTAATAAATTAGTTATTATTAATAAAACTAAAACACCTGGAGATAAAATAGCCAATTTAGTTATTAATGACGACATTATAAATGTTATAAAAAGCTTAAATAAATAAAAAAATGGTTGTATAAATTTTTAGTTAATTTATACAACCATTTTTTATTTGTCTGCCTTTATTTCACCAGCTAATGATGTTTTAAAGTAGGATTTTATTTTTTTCATATCATTTGTTTGACCTAAGACCCACATTAATTTTGTGACACATGCTTCAGTAGTCATATCTAATGCTTCAATTACACCAATTTCTATTACTTTTTTTCCAACTTCATAAATATTAAAATTAGATTCTTCATACAAGCACTGACTACAAACACAAATTGGTATATTTTTTTTGATTGCCTTTGCTAGATATTCAATAAAATTTCTTCTAATAAAAGAAATTCCACCTGTTCCATATGCTTCAATTACTAATCCCTTTATTCCATAATCTATTAATAAGTCAATAATTTTTGGATCGGTTGTTGGTGTCAATTTTAATAGAAAAACATTTGTCTCAATATTAATATTTAAGGTTGAATTAAAATTGTTTTTAGGTAAAAGTTCAGGAATAATTCTTAATCCTCGCGAATCAATACTTGCAACATTTGTCAAGTTTATACTTTCAAATGCGTGAAAAGAAGATGTTCTAACTTTAACTGCTCTACAACCTAAAATTATTTTACGATTAAATGCTAAATAAATACCAGGTGTTTTACTTTTAGCCATAGCTAAACTATAGCGTAAATTTGAATAGGCATCTGTTAATTCATTATTGATAGGGAGTTGAGATCCTGTAAAGACTATAGGTATTTTTGGATTTTGAATCATAAAGCAAAGCATTGATGAGGTATAAGCCATTGTGTCAGTACCATGTGTAATTATTATTCCATCGTAATAATCTAAATTTTCATATACATTTGAAGCTAATATTTTCCATTCTTCAGGTTGTATATTTGAACTATCTAAAGTAAATAGATGTTTTATAGAAAATGAGGTATTTTTATCAATACTTTTTAAAGCATTTATTATTAAGTCATTGTCTTCAGGTTTTAAGCCTTCAGTAGATTTTATAGAGGCTATAGTTCCTCCTGTTGATATAATTAATATTTTATTCATTTTATCACCTTTTCCGTGTAATATAATATCACATTTTTATTCTTTATGGTATAATTAAAAATCAAAGGGGCTGAAAAAATGAAAATTGCAATTTTAGGTGCAGGTGCCTGTGGTTTAATGGTTGGAGCATATTTGAGTGATAAATCATTTACAAATTACGTCATTTTTGAAAAAAATAAGCTTCCAGGTAGAAAAATTCTAGCTTCAGGAAATGGAAGATGTAATATCAGTAATCTTAATCTAAGTAATAATTTTTATCATAACGCTGATTATTTTAATTATGATCGAAATGCCTTAAAAGATTATTTAGCTGAAAATAATTTAAAAACAGTTAGTGATGATGAAGGAAGGATTTATCCTTTTTCAAATTCTAGTCAGACTATATTAAATTTTCTTTTAGAAAAGCAAAAAGGGAAAATTTTTTATGATAGTTTAATTAAGGAAGTAAAATATGATGGTAAAAAATATAATATTAATGGAATGATTTTTGATGCCTTAGTTTTTGCAACAGGAAGTATTGCTAACATTGATGAGAAAAAACAGGTAGGTGTGTATGATTATTTAAAAACTATTAATTTACCTATTACTGATATTTATCCATCATTAGTTGGTTTTAAAATAGAGAATCCTTTTAAAGAATTAAATGGAATACGTGTTCCGGTTTTAGCATCTTTATATGATTACAATAGTAATTTAATCCATCAAGAAAATGGAGAGATGATTTTTAAAATTGATGGTATTAGCGGAATTGTGATTATGAATATGAGTTTCTATTATAATCATTTAGTTAAGAAAGAAAATAGTTACTTGAAATTAAAATTGTATCCTACTTTAACTAAGAAAGAACTTGATGAATTGCTCTCTAAGCCTGAGAAACTTTCTTATACCATAAACCCTAAATTATGGGATTTTATGAAAAAATTTTCTGATAAAAATATAAAAGAATTTTTATTAGACTTAAAATTGAAAATAAAAGGAACATATGGTTTTAGTGATGCTCAAGTTATAAGCGGTGGAATAAATGTTGAAAATTTAAATCCAAATTTTAGCGTAAAAGGTTTCAATAAACTTTATGCAGGTGGAGAATTGTTAGATGTAGATGGTGCTTGCGGAGGATACAACTTAACATTTGCTTTTAATAGCGGTATTAAAATAGCGCAAGAATTATTAGGTGAAAAAAATGTATAATTATTTGTTAGAAATAAAGGTAAAAGTAAAAAAGAATATTAATTTAGAAGAAGAGATTATTAAAAAATTAAGAATAAGTAAAACAAATATTTTGGACTACAAAATTATTCGCGAATCGATTGATGCTCGTGATAAGGCTAATGTATTCTATAATTTTGGTATCAAGTTAACTCTAAATAAAGAAACTAAAAATAAAGCACTTTCTTCGTATAACGCCCCAAAACAAATGGAATATGTTTCATGGAGTGATGAATTAAGACCTGTAATAGTAGGATTTGGTCCTGCAGGCATGTTTAGTGCATTATATTTAGCTAGATCAAACGCAAGGCCAATAATAATAGAACGTGGAGAGGAAGTTGAAAAAAGAAAAGAAAAAATTTCTACTTTTTTCAATCAAAAGAAATTAGATAAAGAATCTAATGTTGTTTTTGGCGAAGGAGGCGCTGGTACTTTTTCTGATGGGAAATTACAATCAAATATAAAAAATGAATGGAACTATTTTGTTTTGAATGAATTTGTTAAACATGGAGCAAATGAAGATGTCTTAACTAGTAATTATCCACATGTAGGTACCGATAAATTAGAAATAGTAGTAAAAAATATTAGAGAGGAAATAAAATCATTAGGAGGGGAATTCTATTTTTCAACGCTTTTTAATGATTTTGAAGAATTATCTGATTGCTTAATTGTGAAAACTAATCGTGGTATAGAATTTAAAACCCATCATTTATTATTAGGATTAGGTCATAGTGCTGTTGATACGTTTAATATGCTTAATAAAAAGGGGATTAAAATGGAACCTAAACCTTTTTCAATGGGGGTTAGAATTGAGCATTTACAAGATGATATAAATAAGATGCAATATGGTGATTTTTCTAAAATTTTACCACCAGCACCTTATAAATTAGCTTGTCACTTAGAAAATAGAAGTGTATACTCATTTTGTATGTGCCCTGGAGGCTATGTTGTTGCTTCGGCAAATAATCCAAATACGATTGTGACTAATGGTATGAGTTATTCAAAAAGAGATGGCATAAATTCAAATAGTGCCTTGTTAGTCGAGATTAAGCCAGAGGATTATTATAATGGTAATCCTTTAGATGGTTTTAGTTTTCAAGAAAAATATGAAAAATTGGCATATGGAATTGCAAATGACTATAGAGCTCCAGCTAATTTAGTCAGAGAATTTCTAAACAATGAAACTGCCAGGATAGAAAGAAAAGTTAAAACAACTTATCCACATGGAATAGTTATGGCAAATCTTAAAGATGTTTTACCTGATTTTGTTGTTTCGTCACTTCAAGAAGCATTACCTATCTTTGATAAAAAGATGCCAGGATTTGCTGACGATGACGCAATATTGATTGGAGTTGAAACTAGATCATCATCACCTGTTAGAATAAGTAGAGAAAACTATAGATCTAGTCAACGTTTTTTATATCCAATGGGAGAGGGTTCAGGTTATGCAGGAGGAATAATGACATCTGCACTTGATGGACTTAAAGTTGCTATATTTATTTCAAATAAACTAAAAGAGAAATAAAAAGATTTTTATTTCTCTTTTCTTTTTGTAAAAGTAAGAAATTCTTCTTGACAAAAAAAATGAAAAAAATTATAATACTTTGCGTGCTAACTATTTAAAATTAGGAGGAATTTATGATACGACAAGTAATTCATGATATTAAGCATATCACTAATAAAATTGATCAAAAAATGACAGTGTCATTTGCATATTATGGTTTGACACCACAGCAAGGTAGAATTTTATTTCATATTATGAATAATGAAAACATTTGTCAAAAGGAAATTGAAAAGAAATTTACTTTATCAAGTCCAACAGTTACAGGTATTATAGATCGCCTTGAGAAAAATAATTTTGTAGTTAGAGTTCCACTCGATGATCGTAGGTATAATAAGATTATTCCTACCGCAAAAGCTAAACACATCTATCAATCCATTGATGAAATAGTTTCAAATAATGATAGATTAATGCAAAAAGGTATCGATGAGAGTGATTTAGAGAAAGTTGATTTAATTTTGAAGAAGATATTAATGAATTTGGAGGTAGAAGAAAATGATAAAAACGTTAAGTAAATCAGTCAGAGAATATAAAGTATTAGCTTTATTAACTCCAGTATTTGTTATCTTTGAAGTTATTTTTGAGGTACTAATTCCTTATGTTATGTCAAAGATGCTAAATGAAGGAGTTGCGAAAAATGATAAGCAATATGTTCTAATTTGTGGTTCATTAATGTTTATAATGGCAATTATTTCATTGTGTTGTGGTATTGTTTCAGGTGTTACTGCATCAAAGGCTAGTGCTGGATTTGCTAAAAATCTTCGTCATGATATGTATGAAAAAATACAAACATATTCATTTGGAAATTTAGACCATTTTTCAACGGCATCTTTAGTAACTAGAATGACAACAGATGTTACGAATGTTGAGCAATCTTTCCAAATGATTACTAGAATAGTTGTTAGAGCACCATTTATGATGATTGCAGCCCTAATAATGGCAATTATTGTTAATCCACAAATGAGTATTATTTTCTTAGTAGCAATTCCATTTTTAGGATTTACATTGATTTATGTTATGAGTCGCTCTTTCAATCCTTTTTCAAAACTTTTCAGGCAATATGATATTATAAATCGTGATGTTGAAGAAAATTTGATTGGTATAAGAGTAGTTAAAAGTTTCGTTAAAGAAAAAGATGAAGAGGAAAAATTTAAAAATGACTCTAAAATCTTAAGCAATCATGCCAAAAAAGCTGAGCATATTTTAGCTTGGAATATGCCTATAGTTCAATTTGCTGTTTATGCATGTTTAATAGCTATTGCTTGGTTTGGTGCTAACTTAATTATTAAAGGCGGTGGCGCTCCTGGTGCAATGCAAGTTGGTGATTTAACTTCATATTTTAGCTATGTAATGCAAATTTTAATGAGTTTAATGATGATTTCACAAATATTCGTAATGATTTCTATGTCTAGAACATCAGCAAAACGTATTTATGAAGTTTTAATAGTAAATCCTGATATCAAGAATCCTCAAAATCCTGTTTATGAAGTAAAAGATGGAAGTATTGTATTTGATAATGTAAAATTTAAATATAACTTAGAATCAGAATTATATAATTTAGAAGAGACAAATATTAACATTAAACCAGGAATGATGGTTGGTATTATTGGTGGAACTGGTTCATCAAAATCAACTTTTGTTCAACTAATTCCTCGTCTTTATGATGTTACAGAAGGAAAGATTTTAGTTGGTGGTGTAGATGTTAGAGATTATGATATAGAGACTCTAAGAAATAACGTAGCAATGGTATTACAAAAAAATGTCCTATTTAGTGGAACTATTAAAGAAAATTTACTTTGGGGAAATGAAAATGCGACTGATGAAGATTTAGTTGCAGCTACAAAACAAGCATCAGCTTATGATTTTGTTATGGAATTCCCAGATAAGTTTGATCACGATTTAGGACAAGGTGGTGTGAATGTCTCAGGTGGTCAAAAACAAAGACTTTGTATTGCTAGAGCCTTGTTAAAAAAACCAAAAATTTTAATTATGGATGACTCAACAAGTGCAGTTGATACAAAAACTGATGCTAACATTAGAGCATCTTTAAGAGAAACAGCACCAGATGTCACAAAAATTATTATTGCACAAAGAATTTCTTCAGTTGAAGATGCAGATATAATATTTGTTTTTGATGATGGTAAGATAATTGCTTCAGGAACACATAAGGAACTAGTTAAAACATGTCCTTTGTATGCTGAAATTAATGAGTTACAAAAGAAGGGTGGTGCAGAAGATGAAGAATAGAACAACAAAAAATAAAAAAACGGATATAATGAAAAGATTAATACCATATATTTTTAAGCATTATAAACTTCAATGTATTTTAGTTGTAATCACAATTTTATTAACTTGCGTTGCAAGTATGTGTTCAACTTTCTTCATTAGCCTACTTATTGATAATTACATTACCCCTAATATCGGAAATGCAAATTATGATTCATGGCCATTAGTAAGAGCATTATTGATTTTTGGTTCTATATATATGGTTGGTGTAATATCATCATGGATATATACTAATTTAATGGTTGTAGTTACACAAGGAACATTGAAATATTTACGTGATGATTTATTTAAACATATGGAAAGTTTGCCAATAAGCTTTTTTGATTGGAATACTCATGGTAATTTAATGAGTTATTATACAAATGATGTTGAAGCAATGCGTCAAATGATTAGTCAAAGTTTCCCACAATTAATTAACTCTGCAATTACTGTAATTGGTGTTTTCTGTTTTATGGTTTATTATTCATGGCTTTTGACATTAGTTGTAATTGTTATTTTAATAATTATGATTATTATTATTAATACAATTGGTGTTAAAAGTACTAGATTTTTCATTGCTAAACAAAAAGCTCTTGGTGAAACTAATGGTTACATAGAGGAAATGATAGAGGGACAAAAAGTTATTAAGGTATTTTGTCATGAGGAGAAGGCTATTGAAAATTTTGATAAGATAAATTTAGCCTTAGAAAAAACTGATGCTTCTGCGAATATGTTTGCTAGTATTTTGATGCCTATTATGAATAATATTGGTTTTGCTACATATGCAATTATGGCATTGCTTGGCGGTGTTCTAATCGCAAATAATATTAATATTGGCTTTGTTCCTTTGACTCCTGGTGTTTTAGTATCATTTATAATGTTCACACGTTCATTCATTAACCCAATAGCTCAATTCTCAATGCAAATGAATTCTATTGCAATGGGACTTGCAGGTACTGAAAGAGTATTTGAATTAATGGATATGGAAAGTGAAGTTGACAATGGCTATGTTACTTTAATTCATGGTAAAAAACAAGGTGAGGAATATGTTGAAAGTAATGATGCTGATGCAGTATGGGTTTGGAGACATCCACATGAAGATGGAACTATTACTTTTGAACCTTTAAGAGGTGATGTTAGATTCTTTGATGTTGATTTCTCATATAAACCTAACAAGGTAATTTTACACAACGTTTCTTTATATGCAAAGCCAGGTCAAAAAATTGCCTTTGTAGGTGCAACAGGTGCCGGAAAGACGACTATCACTAACTTGATTAATCGTTTTTATGATATAGCTGATGGAAAAATTCGCTACGATAATATAAATATTAATAAGATTAAAAAAGCAGACTTACGTCGTTCATTAGGTATTGTTTTACAAGATACACATTTATTTACAGGTACAATTGCAGAAAATATTGCTTATGGTAAGCCAGATGCAACTAGAGAAGAAATAGAAAATGCTGCAAAACTTGCAAATGCTGATAGCTTTATTAAACATTTACCTTTAGGTTATGATACTTTACTTACAAATGATGGTGAAGGATTAAGTCAAGGAGAACGTCAATTACTTGCAATTGCAAGAGCAGCTATTTGTAATCCTCCTGTACTGATTTTAGATGAGGCGACATCTTCAATTGATACTAGAACTGAAAAAATAATTCAAGAAGCAATGGATAAACTTATGGCAGGTAGAACAGTATTTGTTATTGCACATCGTCTTTCTACTGTAAGAAATTCCGATGCTATTATGGTTTTAAGCCACGGTCGTATCATTGAACGTGGTAGTCATGAGGAATTAATTGCTCAAAAAGGTGAATATTATCAACTATAT
The DNA here is from genome assembly GCA_944324805.1 of uncultured Acholeplasmatales bacterium. Lineage (GTDB taxonomy): Bacteria > Bacillota_I > Bacilli_A > Acholeplasmatales > Anaeroplasmataceae > CALUXS01. The sequence continues at coordinate 176,637 of CALUXS010000001.1, forward strand.
ACAGGTGCTTTTGAATTAGAATAGTACTAAAGAGATTAGATTTATATGAATCATTGCTACTTTATAGCGAAATGACTTTAAAGTTATAAATGGTTCACTATAAATCTATCTTTTTTTTATTTAAATTTAGGTTGTAAAACAATTCATTATGCCTTGAAAAAAAAGTATATATAGGGTAAAATATTAAATACGGGTTGAATGTTTTTAGGAGGTTTTTATATGATCTTTGACGATATAGATATTAATATTAGTACCAAGCCAGTCATAAGAGTAGTTGGTGTTGGTGGAGCAGGTGGAAATGCTGTCGATCGTATGATTGAAAATGATGTTCGCGGTGTTGAATTTATTGCGGTAAATACAGATGCTCAAGATTTAAGAGAATCAAAAGCTATGAATAGGATTTTAATAGGACGCCAAACAACAAATGGTCTTGGTGCAGGTGCTGTACCTGATGTTGGTAAAGCTGCTGCTTTAGAAAGTGAAGACGATATTAGGGAATCTTTGAGAGGTGCGCAAATGGTCTTTATCGCTGCAGGTATGGGCGGTGGAACTGGTACTGGCGCAGCTCCTGTTATTGCTAAAATATCAAAAGAACTTGGCTGCTTAACAGTTGGAATTGTTACAAAACCATTCGTTTTTGAAGGACCTGAAAGAATGCAAAGGGCAATTGCAGGTTTACAAGAATTAAAGCCATATGTTGATACTTTAATTGTTATTCCTAATGAACGATTAAGAGCTATTGTTGATGTATCTACATCTATTTTAGAAGCCTTTAGAGAAGCTGATAACATACTAAGACAAGGTGTGCAAGGAATTGCTGAATTAATTTCAGTTCCAGGCCTAATTAATGTCGATTTCGCTGATGTTAGAACAGTTATGAAAGACAAAGGTACTGCATTGATGGGAATTGGTACAGGACGTGGTGCAAATCGTGCAGTTGAGGCTGCTCGTCGTGCTATTCATTCTAATTTACTTGAAGTAAGTATAGATGGTGCTACTAATGCTATTGTAAATATTTCTGCTTCAGAGGCACTTACTTTAAACGAGACTGAACTTGCAATCAATGAAATTAGAAGTAGTTGTGATAAAAATTTAAGTATTATTTATGGTACTGCGATAAACAATGATTTAGGAGATGAACTTGTAGTTACTGTTATTGCTACAGGTTATGAGTTAAAGGCTAAGGAAAGCGGTATAGAAGATATTGCTAGTGAGATATTTAAAAATATTAGTCAAGAAAATATTTCTATATCACCAGAAGACTATCACTTATCAGCAGACGATGATGAAGAAGAGGAAGAAGAAACAAACATTTTCTTAACACGTAGTCAACTTCGTCAACAAAAAAAGGAAGAAAAGCGTAAAGAAAAGAAGCAGCAAACTTCTCCTACAAGAACTAATTTGCCATCTTGGTTAAAACGTAATTAAATTTAAAAAGCATAGTTTCTTTAACGAAACTATGCTTTTTATTTAGCATCTATATCTAGATTTCTTTTTACCTTTTGGATATTACGGTTATGATTTATACGTTCTTCAAGTAGACTTTTAGTATTGTCAGTAATAATCTTAATTCTTTCAGATTGATATTTATGTCTAAGCTCTTGGATTTCCTTTTTACTTTGCTCTTTAATTAAGTCAATTCTAGAATCTTTATCTTGATTTTGCTTCTTAATTTCTGCAATATTTCTTTTTTCAATATTAGGAAGATTGTTTAAATCATTTTGCTTTCTTCTAATATACATAAGAGTATTATTAGATGAAGTTTTTTTAGCATTATTTGTAGAAGATGTTAAGGCATAATAGTCATGCCAATATTTAACTTCGGTTTCTCGCATTAAGTTATCAGCATTATTCATCAAATATTGAATATTTTTACTGATAGCCCAAATGTCTTGGTGAAATTTTCTTTTTGTAGCTAAAAAAGCAATCTCATCATTTCTAGCTTTTTCCTTATGGATAGAATAAATATATTTATTATTCACCTTATGCATAGAATCTGCATTTTCTATTAGTTTTTTCGCCATTGCAACTTCTTGTTTTAGATTAGATAGCTTAGTTTTATATCTTTTTTCACGAGCTTTTAATTCTTTATTAAGTGTATGAACATATTTTTTTAGTGTTGATTTAAATTCATACATAACATTTTTTTGTGTGTGATTGAACTCATATTCATTTTCTTTTTTAAAATTATTAAAAATATTTAAATAGTTATTAAATGTATTTACTAGTAAAGTTTCAATTTTTTTATTAAGCTTCGCGCTTTCTCTAGCTAAATTATTTTGAATAAAGATTGAAGAAGCAAAATATGCTTTTTTAAGTTTGTTTATAAATTTTTTCTTATACTTATTAGTATTTTCAGATAATGAATAATAACTAGAATATTCAATTCGTCTTTGCTTTTCAAAATTCTTGTCTTCAATTTGAAATTTCTTATCTAACTGACTAAGTTTAATAGTATTGTCTTTTAAAACTTCTTGAAAATATGATATCTTCTTATTAATTTTATCAGTAGAAGAACGTGTAGATTTTAAATGTTGCTTCAATTGATAAAAATCCATATTTGTAAAACGAGTTACAATAGATAGGTTAGCATTTTTTTGTTTCAAACTATCAATTATTTCATTTTCAGTATCTTTTAATTTACACTTTGTATCTTCATATTTTGCGATAGTTTCTTTAATCAATTTAATATTTGAATTTAATTGATTTTTTTCCTCTTGATAACGCTCAATATTTGAATTGTGTAACGTCTCAAATTTACTATTTGTCACAGAATAAATTCTATTCTTGATAATATTATTTGTTAAGCTAGCAAAATCATTTATTAGTCTAATTTGAAAAGATGAAACTGCTGAAATTATTTCTTTAGCAATAGTACCTTTGTTTGCATTTTCTAAGTGGTAATTTTTATCAAGGCACAAAAGCATTTCTAAAATATAAGAATTAGTAGCTTTTAAAACTTGATAAATAAAATTGCCAACATTAGCAATACTAAGTGCATCGAAGCGGAAGTTTTTACGTAAACCTGTCACTTTAGCTAGACTAAGATTCTTTTTATATTGAACATTTTCTAAAAGATGTTCAAACCTCTTTTTGTATCTATGTATTTCAATTTGATAATTAAAAGGCGCCTCATTGTAACTGAAATTAGTATATAATGATGTTTCATTAGCATTTTCCTTTTGAATTAAGTAATCAAGTTTTTCCTTTATTAATGCCTTATTTCTTATAGAAATATTTTTGGCAATAAGAATCTGATATTCTGTTTGTGCAAGATTAAAATTATTTAGAAGCTTGTTTTTATCAAGTTCTAGCATTGTTACAACTCTCTTTAATTCAGAGTTTGCTTTTGAAATTTTTAAGTCTTTTGTTCGTCTAATTTCAGCTAAATCGGTAATTAATTGATAATCGTGTTCAAGAATATCAACATCATTTTTGATTTTTGCAATTTTAATTTGGTAATCAATTGTTATTTTTTCATTTTCTCTTTGCAATTTTTCAACGTTAGTCAAAGATGTTTTTCTAGCATTATTAGCCTCTTTTTCAAATTCAATATCAATAGCAGCAGAACGATTTGCCTCTTGTTTAACAATGAAAGAATGAAGAAGTTGGATACTTGCTTTTTGACTCTCATATTCTAAAGTTGCAATCTCTATTTCATAATTTTTATTGATTTCAGCTAAATTTTTTTCGATTTTAATTTTCTTAGTATTGAATTCATAATTATCTTCAAAAAGCTTAATTTGATTTTTAAAGTCTAACTTTAAAGTATCTAATTTATCATAATAACTTTCTAGCTTTAGGCAATATAATTTATTTTTTGCTTTTCTAACAGCTCTAGTCTCTGAAGCATCAACCTTATTTTGTTTACTTATAAAATCATTTAGCTCATATAAACAAGAATAGTATGAATAATAATGATTTCTAGTGTAATCTTCGACATTGTTTTTATACTCTTTAGTTAAAAATTCATCATCGTTATCTAGGCTTACTAACTTTTTGGCAAAATCTTCCATAATGCTTTTAGTTTTTTTATTGAAAGCAGCTTGATATTGGTTTTCTTGAATTTGCAAATCACTTATTTTTATGTTGTTTTTATCCTTTTCAAGATAATTTTTCTTATTTTTAGCACTAGTTAATTCTTTTATTTTACTATTTAAAATGACAGATTCAGAAAGAATCTTACTTTTTAATGTCTCTTGTTTTTGTGATAATTCATTTTCAATTTCTCTAATTTTGTCTTTTAATTTTGCGATTTGACTTTTAATTTGCATTAATCTTGTGTTATCATTTTCATCCTGAATAACTGTTTTTCTTGAGTTTTCAGCATGAAATTTTTCTATTTGTTTTTGTGAAGCAAAGTTTGCTTTGTTAATCATAAATGAGTAATTTGTTTCACTAGAAACATGTTTGTTTTTGTAAAAAATAGTATTTAAATCTAAAGCTTGATCAATTACTTTTATATTTTGTTTTAAAAGAGCAGTTTCTTTTAAATATGATTCATTAGAATCATTAAGATCTTGATTTAGTCTAGATTTTAAAAAAGATATTTGTTTTTGTATTTTTTGAATTTCTTTATCGTGAATATTAGTAATATTTGTTTGTTTTTTGTTATAGTTATTTTTTAAATCTAAAATATTTTTTTGTAACTTTTGTTGATCTGCATTTTTTTTATTCAAATAACGTTCATAAAAAGAAGAATAGTTTGAGTTTTTTTCAACAAAAAAATCATAGAAATTTGTTGTGATTTGAGTTAATTCCAATCGTGCCTCTTTTGATAAAAGAAAAGAATTGTTTGTTCGTAAATTGATAATTTTAGCGATATTTAATTTTAAATCGTTGGCTATATCAATATAACTCATATATATCTCCTCTTTCCTAAGTCATAATATTATTATATAATATTTTTGTTTTATAGCAAAGGGGGAAGCTCTTATGTTTTGTGAATTTTGTCAAACTAGTTTAGAAAACAAATACTTGTTCAAAGAAGAATATTGCTATTGTCCAAAATGTAGGCATTTAATTAAGTTAAAAATGGCTTCTATAGAAGAACAAAAGATACGCTATGATGCACATATTTGTGATGTAAATTATCACAAATATATGGCAAATGTGTATAATGCTATTAAACCTTTTATAGTTGGTAAATCTATATTAGACTATGGGTGTGGAAAAGTTAAAGCATTAGAAAAAATGCTTAAAATTGATAAATATGATGCATATAGCTATGATTTGTTTTATTATCCAAAATTAGTAAAAAAATTATATGATACGATAATTTTAATAGAGGTTATTGAGCATATTGAAGATACAAATTATATTTTTAATCAGCTGATTAGTCTTCTAAATAGTGGTGGTAGAATAATTATTATGACTAATTTTCTACCAAATAATTTCGAAAATTGGTGGTATTTAAGAGATATAACCCATGTTAATTTTTATAGTTTAGAATTTTTTAATCGATTAGCTTCATATTATAATTTACAGATAATATTTTGTGATGATAAAAATCTTATTATATTACAAAAATGAGGTATTATTATTCAAAAAAACACTAAAATATGATATAATCAACCGGGTGAATTTTATGTATGGATATATAAAAGGTATTATTACTAGGATAACTCCTAAAAATATAATTTGTGAAAATAATGGAATTGGATATCTTATTACTGTTCCTAATCCTTATAGTTATAAGGAAAAAAATGAATATACAATATATACACATCAGTATGTAAGAGAAGATCAGATTGAACTTTATGGATTTCTAAAAGAGGAAGAAAAGGAACTTTTTTTAAAGTTAATCTCAGTCAGTGGTATTGGACCTAAAAGTGCATTAAGTATTTTAGCAACTGGAAGTGTTAGAGAAATATGTGAAGCCATTGAGGCAAGAAATGATGTATACTTACGTAAATTTCCTGGAATTGGTCCAAAAGCAAGTCAGCAAATTATTTTAGATCTTAAAGGCAAGGTAAGCTTTGAACCAAGCGTTATCTCACCTGCTTCTAAGCTTGATGATGTTTGTGATGCATTAATTGCTTTAGGATATAGTAAGAAAGAAATAACAAAGATTATTTCTAAATTAGATGCAAGTTTAGAAATTGCTGATTTAATAAAATTATCACTTAAATTATTAACAAAGTAGGTGTTTTTGTGTGGAAGAAAGATTAGTAGATCCTAATCTTGAGCAAGGTGATGATACGCTTAGCTTAAGACCTGAAAAATTGAATGAATATATCGGTCAAGAAACAGTTAAGGAAAGTCTAGCAATTTATGTTAAAGCTGCTTTAGCAAGAAAAGAGAGTCTTGATCATGTTTTACTTTATGGACCTCCTGGTTTAGGTAAGACAACATTAGCTCAAATAATTGCTAATGAACTTGGCGTAAATATGAAAGTTGTTAGCGGACCTTCAATTGAAAGAAGTGGCGATTTGGCCTCTATGCTTACACAATTAGAGGAGGGAGATGTACTTTTTATTGATGAAATTCATCGATTGCCTCGTTATGTTGAAGAAGTGCTTTATAGTGCGATGGAAGATTATGCGATTGATATTTTAATTGGTAAAGATAGTACAGCCAAAAGTATTAGAGTTGATTTACCTCCCTTTACTTTAGTTGGAGCAACTACGAGATATGGTGATTTATCCGCACCATTAAGAGATCGTTTTGGGGTTATTTTTCATTTGCAGTATTATACTGAAAATGAATTGTTTGAAATTGTAAAACGTACAGCTAGTGTATATGATACGAAAATAAGCATAGAAGCATGTCATGAGCTTGCAAGACGCAGTAGAGGAACGCCTAGAATTGCTAATAGATTATTTAGAAGAGTTAGAGATTTTGCTTGTGTAATGAATGAGGGAGAAATTGATTTAAATGTGTGCAAGTATGCATTAGAAAAACTTGGTGTAGACTCTAGTGGCCTAGATGCATCAGATCACAAATATTTACGTACGATTATTGATGTTTATCATGGTGGTCCTGTTGGAGTTGAATCTTTGTCAGCTACACTTTCTGAGGAGGTACAAACACTAGAAGATGTATATGAACCTTATTTGTTACAAGAAGGGTTCATTAAGCGTTCAAATCGTGGAAGAATAGCTACAGAAAAAGCATATGAGCATTTACATATTTCTTACATGAAAGGATTGTTCAAATAATGATAAGAACAGAAGATTTTGATTATAATTTACCTGAGGAATTAATAGCCCAAACACCTTTAAAGGATAGAAGTACATCAAGACTCATGGTTTTGAATAAGAATACAGGAAAAATTTCTCACAAGCATTTTTATGATATAATTGACATTCTAAATGAAAATGATGTTTTAGTTATGAATGATACTAAGGTGTATCCTGCTAGAATCTATGGTTTAAAAGAAGACACTAATGCGCTTATTGAACTTTTATTGTTAAAAGATTTAGGTGATAATGTTTGGGAATGCTTAGCAAAACCACAAAGAAGAGTTAAAATTGGAACAATAATAAACATTGGGGAAGGAAAAATTAGAGCTATTTGTGTTGCAAAATTTGATGAAGGAATTTGTCATTTTAGGCTTGAATATAAAGGAATATTAATTGAAATTTTAGAAGCCTTAGGAGAAATGCCTCTACCACCATATATTCATGAAAAGCTAAAGGATGGAAGCCGTTATCAAACTGTTTATGCAAAAAATTTAGGAAGTGCAGCAGCACCTACAGCAGGCCTACATTTTACAAACGAAATAATAGAAGCATTAAAGAAGAAGGGCGTTCAAATCCTATTTGTAACCTTACATGTTGGCTTAGGAACATTTAGACCTGTAAATGTTGAGGATGCAAGTAAACACAAGATGCATACAGAGTGGTATCATATTGATGCTAAAACAGCTTCATTATTGAATGAGGCAAAGGCGAAAGGTAAGAGAATTATTGCAGTCGGTACAACTTCAGTAAGAACTCTTGAGTCAGCATACGATGATGGTTTTAAAGAAATTGCTGATAATACAAGCATTTTTATCTACCCTGGTTATAAGTTTAAGGTTGTTGATGCTTTAATTACTAATTTCCACTTACCAAAGTCAACTTTGATTATGCTAGTCTCAGCTTTAGCAGGTAAAGAAAATATTTTAAATGCTTATAATGAAGCAGTAAAGGAAAAATATCGTTTCTTCTCGTTTGGAGATGCAATGTTTATAGATAATAGTAGTGAGGTATAAGATGAAATTTGATAAATATTTAAATGATGTTAATCCTCAAGTAGAGCTTGAGGTAAAAGATTTAGGAACTATAAAAATTGAGTTATTTCCTAAAGTTGCTCCAATAACATGTCAAAATTTTTTGAATTTAGTTGAAAGTGGTTTTTATACAAACTTAATTTTTCATAGAGTAATTAATGGTTTTATGATTCAAGGTGGAGATCCTACAGGAACTGGATGTGGTGGTTCTAAAGAAACAATCAAAGGTGAATTTAATGCCAATGGAGTTAGAAATGTTCTAGAGCATACTAGAGGTGTAATTTCAATGGCCAGAACTAATGATCCAAATAGTGCTTCTAGTCAATTTTTTATTATGCATCAAAATGCTAGTCACTTAGATGGCATGTACGCTGCTTTTGGTGCTGTAATTTCTGGAATGGAAGTTGTTGATAAAATTGCTACGACTGATACTGATTACGAGGATCGTCCTTTAGTCGATGTAGTAATCAAGGAAGCAAGGAGGTTGAGATAGTGAGTAAACAACCAGTATGGTGGGAATGCTTACATATTTGCAAGCAAAGTGGTGCTAGATATGGGATTTTACATACACCTCATGGAGATTTTGAGACACCTATCTTTATGCCCGTAGGAACACAGGCTACGGTTAAAACATTAGTGCCAGAAGAGATAAAACGTGTAAGTGATGGCTTAATTTTAGCCAATACATATCATTTATGGTTGCAACCAGGAGATAAAACCGTTAAAAATTTTGGTGGAGTTAGAGGTTTTATGAATTGGGATGGTGCTTTATTAACAGATAGTGGTGGTTTTCAAGTTTTTTCTTTATCTAAGATAAGAAAAATAACTGAAGAAGGTGTTCATTTCCGTCATCATAAGAGTGGTGCACCATTATTTCTATCACCAGAAGAATCTATCCATATTCAAAATAATTTAGGAGCTGACATTATTATGTCATTTGATGAGTGTCCACCATTCCATGCTTCTGAAGAATATTTAAAGGATAGTGTTGAAAGAACAATTCGTTGGGCGAAGCGTGGTTTTGATGCTCATCAAAATAAGGATACGCAAGCATTATTTGGTATTGTTCAAGGTGGTCCTAATAAGGAACTTAGAAAACATTGTTTAGAAGAATTACAAAAAATTGATTTTCCTGGTTACTCAATTGGTGGATTATCTGTTGGTGAGAGTAAAAAGGAAATGTATGAAATGCTTGAATATTTGAAAACTATTATGCCTACTGATAAACCTCGTTATTTAATGGGAGTTGGTTCACCAGATGATTTAATAGTTGGGGCAATTAACGGCATTGATATGTTTGATTGTGTTTTACCATCTAGAAATGCACGTCATGGTAGTGCTTTAACTTCATTAGGTCGTGTTCAAATGAAGAATTTACAATATAAAGAAGATCATGGTCCACTTGATCCAAATTGTGAATGTGAAGTATGTAAGAAATATACTAGAGGATATTTAAATCATTTGATTAAAGCAGATGAAATCTTAGGAATGAGACTATTAACATATCATAATTTAGCATTTTTGAAAAATTTAATGAAACAAATTAGAGAAGCTATTAAAGAAGATCGTTTACTAGATTTTAGGGATGAAATGTTTGAAAAAATGGGCTATAAAATGCCTAGATAGGAGAATATAAAGTGAAAAATATTTATGGTTTAAGCACTAATATGTCTATTATCTTATTGGTTATTGGTATTGCTGTTTTACTTTTAGTATTTTTTGCGGTTGCATTTGTTGTAGCTAAGCGTAAAGGTAGAAAATCATTAGTTAATGAGCCATTTATAGCTGCATTAAAGGTAGCCCTAGGTGGAATTGAGAATGTAAATAATGTCGAAGTATTACAAGGACGTCTAAAAATAACAGTAGAAGATTTAGATTTAGTTAAATTAGATGATTTAAAAACTCTTGCTGAGACTGGAGTTTTTGTAACAGGAAATACAATAAAAGTATTATTTAAAGAAGACTCAGAGTTGGTTAAGAAAGCATTAGACAAATAAAAGTAAGGTGGATGTTAAAATGATAGAAAAAAAATACAAAGTTATTGCAGAAAGTGGTATGCATGCCCGTCCTGCAACTATTATAGTAACTGAGGCTGATCGTTTTGAATGTGATATAACGCTAAAGTATCATGATAAAAATATTGATTTTAAATCAATCATAGGTGTTTTGTCATTAGGTATATATATGGGTGAAACTGTCACATTAATATATAAGGGTATTGATGAGGATGGAGCATCTAAAAGAATAGGTGAACTTTTGATAAGCCTTGGTATTGCTAAGGAGGTTTAATATGGATTATTTAAAATTAGCATTAGAAAAAAAAGATGAAGCTATCGAAACGTTATCTAAATTAGTTGAATTTAAAAGTGTCTTAGATAAATATAATCCTAATTCTGATGCACCATTTGGAAGTGGAAATAAGGAAGCTTTAAATTTTATGCTTGAATTAGCAAAAAATGATGGCTTTACAACAAAAAATGTTGACAATTATGCAGGTCATATCTCATATGGAAGTGGTGAGGAAACAATTGGTGTTTTAGGACATCTAGATGTTGTTCCTGTAGCAGGTCAAAATTGGAAATCTGATCCCTTTAAAGCAGAAATTAGAGATGGAAAGCTATATGCTAGAGGTTCTGAAGATGATAAGGGACCTGTAGTTGCTGCTTATTATGCTTTAAAGATTCTAAAAGAACAGAATATTAAATTAAATAAAGAGGTTAGAATAATATTAGGTTGCGATGAAGAAAGTGGAAGTCGATGCTTAACTAGGTATTTTAGCCAAGAAAAGATGCCTGAACTAGGTTTTTCACCAGATGCTGAATTTCCTGTTATTTATGGAGAAAAAGCGGCTGCTTCTTATTATTTAAATTTAAAAGAAGAAGAGGGAATTATTTTAGATTTTGTTTGTGGTACACGCTTAAACATTGTTCCTGCAACAGCTAAGATGCGTTTAAGCATTGATTTAGAAAAGGAATATATGGAATTTTTAAAACTAAATAACTACCAAGGTGAGTATAAAGATGGTTATTATTATGCATATGGAGTTGCAAGTCATGCAATGGTTCCTCAAAATGGTCTTAATGCTGCGTTTATTTTATTTGAGTTTTTAAATAAATATCATAAAACTAAAATAAGTGAATATTTTGTAAAATATTTAACATTTGACCCTTTCGGTAAGAAACTAGGAATAAATATCTATGATGAAGATATGAAGGAATTAACTGAAAATGTTGGACTTGTAAATATGATAGATGGAGTCTTAAAAGTTGGAATTAATTATCGTATACCAGTTGATAATTATTTGACAAGAATTGAAGATGCTTATTCTAAATCATTTGCTAATAATAGTTTTAGTTTCGAATTGATTGATTCATGCAATTTACATTATGTTCCAAAAGATAGTTTTTTAGTTCAAACTTTATTGAAGTCTTATCAAGAAATAACTGGAGATGTTACTACTGAACCATTTACAATTGGTGGTGGAACATATGCCAAATTCATCAAAAATTGTGTTGCCTTTGGTCCACAAATGCCAGGAACACCAGATGTATGCCATATTGCAGATGAATACATTGAAATTGATGCCTTCGTTAAGAGTATAGCAATAATACTTAAGGCTCTTTGTGATTTAGGAAGGTAGTTATGAGACTTAGAAAAGTAAAGAATGCGTTAGAAAAACTTTCTAGTAGACCAGATGTTGTAATCCAAAATCCTAAGGAATACCAAGGAAAATGGAATTCTATTTTTCCTTTAAAACAGGAAATAAGGGTAGAAATAGGTTGTGGAAAAGGTAGATTTATTATCGGAATGGCTAAGGCTTTTCCTAATATAAATTTTATTGCTTTTGAAAAATTTGATAGTGTTTTGTTACGTAGCTTAGAATTATATGAAGAAGAGGAATTACCAAATGTGCGTTTTGTATTAGCTGATGCCTCTAATTTTAGTGAATTCTTTTCTAAGGGAGAAGTAACAACAATATATTTGAATTTCTCTGATCCATGGCCAAAAGCAAGACATGCTAAAAGACGTCTTACTTCACCATTATTTTTAGAACAATATAAAAATGTATTATTAGATGATGGAAGAATAATACAAAAAACTGATAATGTTTTGTTATATGATTATAGTTTAGAAAGCTATAAAGAAAATGGCTTTGAAATTGTTAAATCATCTAGGGATTTACATAAAGAAAATTGGTTTAATGTAATGACTGAATTCGAGGAAAAATGGTCTAAATTAGGACCTATTTATTATGCCGAGGTAAAAATAAAGAATGAGTAAATTTTTATTAATTGGTGGTAGAAGTACAACATTTTTTGGTAAAAGTAAAATTTATGAGTACATGGTAAATAATGCACCTAATAAAACTATTTTATATCTACCCTATGCAAATAAAAATTATGAAGCTGGATTTGAATATTTTAAAAAAGAAATTCCTAATGACGCTAAAGTAATATTGGCGTCTTTTAGTTTATTAAATGATATTGCCTCATTAGATGCACTATTTAAAGAAGCAGGTACTATTTTCTTTAGTGGTGGGTCAATAAACGATTTAATGAAAATAGTAGAAGATTATAAAATTAAAGAAATTTTGCAAAAATATTTAAATTCAGATAAGGTATATGCTGGCATTTCAGCAGGTGCAATTTTATATTGTGTTTCTGGTATGGGAGATAAGGATGTATTTGTAGATAATGGTGCTTATTATAATTTTAAGATGGTTTCTGGATTAGGGTTTGTTCCAATTACAATTTGCCCTCATTATCAAAAATCAGAATTAGTTATGTATAATGACATTGCTAAAAAATACTATTTTGATGGATATGCATTAGAAGATGATACTGCCCTCTTTATTTTTGATAAAAAAATTGCTATAATAAAAGACACTAGAAAAAACTCTTTGTATTATTTAAATAAAGATGAGGATTATAAACTAATCCCATTGTATGAAAGGAATTAATGTTATTATGCAAATGCTTGATATTATTATCAAAAAAAGAAATGGTTATGAATTAACAAAAGAGGAGATATCTTTTTTAGTAAAAGGATATACAAACGGTTCAATACCAGACTATCAAATGAGTGCCTTTTTGATGGCAGTTTATTTCCAAGGAATGAATGATAAAGAAGCAACTACATTAGCTTTAGAAATGGAACATTCAGGAGATGTTTTAGATTTATCACGAATTAAAGGATTTAAGGTTGATAAGCATTCAACAGGTGGAGTAGGGGATAAAACTTCAATTGTCTTAGCACCATTAGTTGCATCTTTAGGTATTGAATTCGCTAAAATGAGTGGTAGAGGATTAGGACATACTGGTGGAACTCTTGACAAATTAGAATCAATACCAGGGTATAACATTGTATTAAGTCCTGAGGAATTTATAAATCAGGTTTTAAATATTCATATTGCTTTAATTGGTCAATCTGGTAATTTAACGCCTGCAGATAAGAAGATGTATGCTCTTCGTGATGTTACAGGAACTGTAGATTCAATTCCACTTATTGCAGCTAGTATAATGAGTAAAAAATTAGCTGCTGGAGCTGATGGAATTTGTTTGGATGTTAAAGTTGGTAGTGGAGCTTTCATGAAAACTATTGAAGATGCTAGACATCTAGCTAATTTAATGGTTCAAATTGGTACTTCTTGCGGACGTAAAATGACTGCAATATTAACAAATATGGATGAACCACTTGGCTTAGCAGTTGGAAATGCTTTAGAAGTTAAAGAGGCAATTGATACTTTAAATGGTAAAGGACCTTCTGATCTAAGAGAACTATGTTTGTTTATTGGTTCATATTTAGTAATGGATGCAGGTCTTGCGGATAATGTAGATTCAGCAAGAAAATTATTAGAAGAACAAATTGAAAACAAAATGGCATTACGTAAGCTTGCTGAATTAGTTGATGCTCAAGGTGGAAATTCAGATTATATCTACCATCCTGAATTATTTGAAGAAGCAGAAGAAATAATTCCTGTTACGAGTGCTACTTGTGGATATATTAAACGTATTGATTCTTATAGCGTTGGTAGGGCATCAATGTTATTAGGTGCAGGTAGAGAAAAATTAACCGATGAAATTGATCCAATTGTTGGTATTGTTCTTAACAAAAAAGTTGGCGATTATGTTAATGCTGGCGATGTATTAGGTTATGTTCATACTAATGGCAAAAATACTGAAGAAGCCATAAAGATGTTTAGCGATAGTTTTGAATATTCAACTGAAAAACTTGATGTTAAATTAATCTTAGATGTTATTAGATAAACTCTTGCAATTTATGATTTTTTTGAGTATAATAAAAAAGATTTAGTTAAGGAGGCTTAATTTCTATGAATGTTGCTGATATTTTTGTTCTTATCGTTTCAGTTTTATTAATAATAATCGTAATGATGCAAACATCAAAAGATGATATAAATGATGCTTTTAATGGTAGCAAAACAGATTTGTTTAAAAATCAAAAAACAAGAGGTGCTGAATTGTTTTTACAACGTTCGACAATTGTACTTGGTGTACTTTTCGTAGGACTTGTTGTTTTATCTGTTGTTTTACATACATTATAAGCCAAAGAGATTCTTTTGAATCTCTTTTTTTATGTAAAAAAGTTTGTGATTGTAGATAAAATAAACTATAATTAAATTGTAATATTTGGAGGTGATTATATGGATATTCTAGAGGCTTTAACTAAGACAACTCGTTTTAGCAAAGTAGCTAAATTAACCGGTATAAAAAAAGATAAATTGAAGCGTGATTTAACTTCGTTAGTAAAAGAAGATAAGGTTTATTATAATAAACGCTTTGATGAATATAATATATTATTAACTGGAAAATTATCATTAAAAAACGAATTGTTTGGTTTTATTATTCCTGATGATGAAACTAAAGAAGATGTATATGTTAATAGTAGAAATCTTGGGGGCGCCTTAGATGGTGATAAGGTTTTATATTATACATATAGAGATTTTTATAAGAATGAAATGAAAGAATATGCCGAAATAATAAAAGTTTTAGAACGTGGTAGACAAGAATTAGTTGGTACTTTAAAAGTAAAGAAGACTAAAACAGGAATGGTATATTACATTGAAAGTTCTAATCCTGATGATGACTTTGTTGCAACTTTATCCCCAAATGATTATGATAGAGTAGTACCTGGCATGATTGTTAGAGTTGCTCTTTCATATAAAGGAAGCAAAAAGGTTTTGGCAAATTTAATTGAAGTTGTAGGTAATATTGATGATCCAGGCATTGAAATAAGTACAATTGCTGCAACTTATGGTTTTGCTAAAGATTTTCCTATTGAAGTAAAAGAAGAGGTAAAGACTATTGCCCAAAGTTTAGATGAAAAAGATTATATAGGTAGAATAGACTTTAGAAATTTAAATATAATCACTATTGATGGTGATGATTCAAAAGATTTTGATGATGCTATAAGTGTAGAAAAATTAGAAAATGGTAATTATAGGTTAGGAGTATATATAGCAGATGTTTCTAATTATGTACGTTTTGGTCATCCATTAGATGACGAAGCTTTTAAAAGAGGAACAAGTGTGTATTTAGCAGATCGTGTAATACCAATGTTGCCTCACGAATTATCAAATGGAATTTGCTCTTTAAATGAAGGTGTAGATAGATTAGTTATGGCAATTACTATGGAATTTGATAATAAAGGTGATTGTAAAAACTATAAGATTGAAGAGGGTGTCATTAACTCAAAGCATAGAATGACATACAACAAGGTAAACTTAATCTTAAAAGGTAATGAGACATTAATTAATGAATATAAAGATATTTATCAAATGCTATTAGATATGAATAGCTTACATGAAATCATTAGAGCAAAAAGAGAATCTAAGGGTAGTTTAGAATTTGAAGTTGATGAATACAAGTTCACTTTAAATGAAGATGGAAGTCCAAAATCAATCGAACTAAGAGTTCGTGATGAAGCCGAAAAAATAATTGAAGATTTTATGGTTTCAGCAAACGAGATGATAGCTTATCATTTATCAATTTCTGAACTTCCATGTTTGTTCCGTGTACATGAAAAACCAGATCAAGATAAATTAAGGAATGTCTTTAATATGATTACTAATATGGGGGTAAGCTTGAAAGTAGGACAAAATGATATTCATCCAAGGCAAATTCAAACTGCTCTTGAAAAAATATCTGATAGCCCACGAGCAGCAATACTAAACCAATTATTGCTTCGTTCTATGATGAAGGCTAAGTATCAGCCTGAAAATTTAGGACATTACGGATTAGCCTTAAAATATTATTGTCATTTTACTTCACCAATTAGAAGATATCCTGATTTAATTGTTCATAGAATTTTAAAAGAATTAATTATTCATCCAAATCATTTTACAGAGCACCTACGTTATTATCAAAACAACCTTGAAGAAATAGGATTGAAGACTTCAAGTTCAGAAAGAAGAGCAATTGAGTGTGAGCGTACGGTAAATGATATGCTTCAAGCTTGGTATATGGAAACAAATATCCATAAGGTATATCATGGAATGATTACATCTATAACTGGATTTGGAATATTTGTAACTATTGATAGCGGTGTTGAAGGACTTATTCATATTAGAAATATAGATGGTTATGCAACATTCGATGAGAAAAAAGTAGAAATGAATGTTGGCGATAAAACGTATCATCTAGGTGATATGGTAGATGTTTACGTAATTGCCTCAGATAGAAGGACAACAAAAATTGATTTTATGTTATTAGATGATGCGAAAGATGCAGGTATGTTAGATGAAAATAGTAGCTACTAATCGTAAAGCTAGTTTCGAATACTTCATTTTAGATAGATATGAAGCAGGAATAAAGCTTACTGGTACAGAAATTAAATCTGTTAGACAGGGTAAAATTAATATTAACGATGCATATGTAATAATCAGAAATAATGTTCCAGAAATAATTAATATGCATATTGCAAAATATGATAAAGGGACACTTTATAATCATGATGAAACTAGAACACGTGAATTATTATTACATAAGCATGAAATATTAAAGTTATATAGTAAAGTGAAATTGGATGGTTTAGCATTAGTTGCTACAAAAGCTTACTTTAAAGAAGGCTTATTAAAAATAGAAGTATCACTTTGCCGTGGTAAAAAGCTCCACGATAAAAGAGAAGCAATTAAAGAAGCTGATGCAAAGAGAAAAACAGCTAAAGCAATCAAAAATTATGTTAGAAATAGTTGATTTATAGCACCACATGGTGCTATAATCAATTCGTATGGGCTAGTTTTGGATTCGCTGTGAGTTTTGAATGTCTATAAGCGTGTCTTGGTTGCGCAAGTAAAAACGCCGAGGTTTGAATAAACGCAAACACACATTTATTTGCTCGTAACAACAATATGAGCGTTTCATTTGCTTGCTAATATAATTCAAGCGTCGACCTAGAGGTTTCCTACGGCTTCTAGCTTCGATTTCCATTTAGTAGGATATATAATATTTCTTAATCCAGGAGAAATGTTATGAATATAATCGGGATCGGTAAAACGGCTTTGTTTATTTTTTGGTTTTACTTAAAATTATAAATAAACTACACACGTAGAAAGTAGAAGCTAGAGGCTTACATACAGGGGTTCAATTCCCCTCTGGTCCACCAGAGTTAATTATCGCGAACACCATTTTCTATGCAGAAGGAGTATTTGCAGAGTTGGTCTCGTTAAAAAATAAATAAAATCAAGGGGGCTGTAAAGAAACCTAGGTTTTAGAAATATTATCTAGAGAGCTATTTACAGCTCTTTTTTTGCTTTTTATATAAAAAAACAGCTCGGGGAATCCAACCCGGAGCTGCTCTATGATAGAATATTGTTGGGTCACAATAGTTCTATATGGGATATTATAACACAAGAACTAACTTTTTTGTAGATTGCTACGGCAATGATGTGAAGCAATCTCAAAAAATTGATATTTTTTTAAACTTGCTGTATGAATCAGGGGTTTATAATATGATTGAAACAAGTATGAAAAAAGACTTAAGAACTGATAAAGGAGGTAGACCACCATATAATCCATATAACCTTTTTGGACTAATTATATATAATTTTGCTTTTGGTACTGGTACACTTCGAGATATTGAGGAAAGATGTAAATATGACCTAAGATGCATATATATAATGCAAAATGAGTTTCCGTCTCATATGACAATATGTAGTTTCATAAATAAATACATTATTCCAAATGAAGAAAAAATATTTTCGTTAATAACTAAAGCTATATTTAATAAATGCTCTTTGAATATGGACAAAATGTTTATAGATGGTTCGAAGTTTGAGACCAATGCTAATAAATATAAATTCGTTTGGAAACCAACTAAATTCCATGCAAATTTAGGAATTAAAGTAAGATCATTATTAGCCAAATATGATTTACAAAGAGGTCTACCCACCGATAGTATAATTGAATCAAAAATAGTAGCGAAAAAAATAATTGAATTGAATGAATTTTTTAAACGAAATAATATTGATTTGTCATTAAAAGTAAATAGAGAACATTCTAAAAATTATAAACTATTATTAGAATTCTTAGAAAAGAGTTTGGAATACGAGGAGAAAGAGAGGATTTGTGGCCCTAATAGGAACTCTTATTATAAGACTGATCATGATGCTACAGCGATGTGCTTGAAGGAAGATTACTATTCTGGATTAGGTAGTAATATGCATGCTGCTTATAATACTCAAATAGAGGTAATTCATGGACTTATCACAACTTATTTAGTTACTCAGTCAAGAACAGATTTGTGCGATTTTACGCCATTATTAGATAGACATTACTCATTTTACGAATCTTATCCAACTGCTATTTGTGCTGATGCTGGATATGGTTCTTATGAAAATTATAAGTATCTTGACGATAATAATATAAAAAATTATGTTAAGTATTTCACGTGGGAAGGAAATGTTTCAAGAAGCAATCCAAGTCAATATAGACTAAATAGTGATGACACTATAGAGTGCCTAAACGGACACACAGGGTATAAGGAAGATGAAACGAAAATAAAACGACATCATAAAAAAGCTAACTCTACATTCTACAGAATAGATGGTTGTCAAAATTGTAATTTTATGTATTATTGTAAAAGATATATGAAAGATAAAACGGAAAATTTTAAAATATTCGAGGTAGCGTTAGATACTCAAAAATATATACAACAAGCTGAAGAAAATCTTTTATCTATTGAAGGTATAGAGATGAGGGTGAATCGTTCTACCCAAGTTGAAGGAGCCTTTGGTGTTATTAAGCAAAACTTTCAATATGATAGATTTAGGCGTAGGTCTATTACCAAAGTTTCAACTGAATTCATGCTAGTTTGCTTAGGATATAATATTAGAAAGTTATTTAAATTTTTTGATGGTAAATTAAAATTTGATTATTGGATTGCACCGGATAACATTATAGCTGAAACTTTCAAAAAACCAAGTGCAAAAAGATTATCAAAAAAAGCATCATCCACTAATAAGAAATCTATTAATGAAGATGCTAAATCGAGTTATAAATATGCATACAAATAAAAGGGCCGTAAAGACCTATTGTTCACTTTTCAGAACCTAGGTTTCTTTACAGCCCCTTTTTTTCTTGGCTAATTTATTTTTGTGCATGAAATAATTGTTGGTATGAAAAAAGAATATCACAAATATAATTGGTTATAAATGAAATGAATTTTTAATACTAAGTAATGATTAGAAGGGTGGAATATATAAATTCAACAATATAGAGAATGTTGACATTAACAAGTAAAGCGAATATGAACATTGCTTATTTGTATGTAAGAATAAGTAATTATAAATTTGTTTATTTTAGTAAATATAAATGTTCTTTTGTTAAATAGTTAATAAATATGATAAAATAAAAACATTAATTTAGGAGGGCTTATGTTAAAAGTTGCTGTTTGTGATGATGATGAATTAATTCAAGTACAAGTTGAAAAGCTAGTAAAATCGATGAATTGTTTAATATCAATTAAAAAGTATTCTGATAAAAGTATCATATTAGATATTAAAGAATTTGATATTGTCTTAATGGATATAGAAGTTGGAAATTCTTCAGGATTAGCTTTAGCTGCAGAAGCAAGAAAGCAAAATCCTAATGTAATAATCATTTTTATTACAAGATATACTAAGTATATTTCTGATTCATTCGATGTTATTCCTTTTCAATATTTGGTTAAGCCATTAGATGAAACAAGATTATTAATGGTACTAAAAAAAGCTATATTGTCAATTAAAAACAAGAAAAGTTTTGTTGAATATTTTTGGAATGGTTATAGTGAAGCTATTCAATGTGCTAATATAATGTACATTGAAAATTTTAGAAGGAATTCATTAATTCATTTGAAAAAATCTGATATAAAAAAGTCAAGTATAAAATTTTTTGAGTGATGGTAGAAAGAATATGGGCTAATAATTTAGTAGAAAAAACAGAAATACCATTTGAAAAACTATTTAAAGTTAAAATAGAATATAAAGAACTAACTCCTATAACTAAAAAATATTTAAAACTTATCTAAGACAATTACTAGCAGACGCTAAAAGCGAAAGATTAATTAAAGAAAGCCATGCCACATCTGATTTCGTGTTTTATACAAGAGATAAAAATCGTAAAGAAATAGAAGCTATGGATGAAGAACAAGCTAAAATATTCTTTAATACTTTAATTACTTGGCCTAATATTAAAGAAAAGGCTTTATTAATAACACTATTACTTACAGGTTTTAGAAAAGGTGAAGTAATAGGCTTAAAATGGGATGATATAGATTTTAATAAAGCTAAAATATCAGTAAATAGATCAGTTGGTAATTACGCTAAATATGGTTTAATTATAAAAGAACCTAAAACAGAAAAATCATTAAGAACTATAATAGTTCCAAATATATTAATAGAAACTCTAAAAGAATATAAAACATATCAAGATAACTTAAAACAAAAACTAGGTGATTATATATAAAGATGAAAACTTCGTATTTAGTAAAGAAGATGGCTCATTAATAGGAACAGATAGACTAAATACTTGGCTAGATGAAGCATTAAAGAAAGCTAATCTTCCTCACTTTAAAGTTCATAGTTTAAGACATACAAACATAACATTACAAATCACTGGTGGTGTACCTTTAATAACAGTATCAGGTAGAGCAGGTTATTCAAAAACTTCAACTACTTTAGATATCTATTCACATTTTATAAAAACATCAGAAATATTAGAAGGGAATGATTATTAATAAAAATTAGATAAGAAAAATCAAGTATTAATTTAATAATTTTTCAATAAATATGTTTATTAAAACATAAATGTTTTTGTCCAGCACAAAAAGACCTCAAAAATGAAGTTTTTTTGGGGATTATAGTGTATAATAGAAATGTAAATTATCTGGTAAATAATTTATTGTTCTTGCACAATGAATAAATTATTCGAAGTGTTTTATTCATACATGCAGTAATTGCGGCTTTAGGTTTCATACCTGAAGCCTTTTTTCTATTATAAAAATCTACTATTGAAGTTTCTTTGTTAGTTTTAATCATTGAAGTAACCGCCAAATAAATTAAGCATCTTAGTTTTTTATTGCCCTTTTCAGAAATGTGTAGATGCTCACCTGTTATTTGACCTGACTGATAAATTACTGGATCAATACCTGCATAAGCTATTACTTGATTGGCATTATTAAATCTTGATATATCTCCTAATTCAGATAATATTCTTGATGCCAAATTATCTGCTATACCTGGGATACTTCTGATTATTGTAAAATCAGGTATTGTCTTAGCCAATTCAACTATCTCATCTAAAACAATCTCTAAATGTTTTATTTGTGAATTCACATTAGCTAAAACCAATTCAAACTGTTTAACTTGATAAGATTTGGGGCTGCACCCTGATGCACAGTTTTCTGAGTATTTTTTCAATATCTGTGCTTGTTTTAATGCGAATGATTCACTATGACAGGTGTGTTTTTGAATGAATTTTGAGATGGTATCTAGACGTCTACGTTTAATTTCTTCAGGATGAGGATATTCCATTAATAATTCCTGAACATAATCAACATATACATTGCTAAAAACTTTGTCAAAGCCTGGATAAATTAAATCTAACATTCTTCTAAATTCTATCTTCCATCTCTTCATCTCATTTATTAAGAAATCATAATATCGACATTTTTCGCGTAAATCATCGTATATTTCATCAGTTTTAGAATAAATTCGTAATTCTTTAAGATAAAACACTTTGGCTATTGAACTACAATCTTTTGCGTCTGTTTTTGTTCCTCTGATATCACTCTTTCTAACTTTTGCAGACAACAATGGTGAAATAATTACATATTTTAATTTATGTTCATCTAAATAAGTTTGTAACGACTTATGATAGATACCAGTCGCTTCAAATACAACAATACTTTCTGAATCATATTCCTTTTTAATTCTTTCTTTTAAGTTTAGAAGTTCATTAAAGCCTTCTAAATTGTGTTCTATCTTCTTTGGTTTACTAATAGGATTATCGATACCTTTAAACCCTTGATAGAAACTACTTCCCTTTGACACATCAATGGAAATACAAAATCCTTTCATATTTTCTTACCTCCAATATTATCTATACTTTGAAAGCTAGTTTTTCATTTCAATTCATTACCATACCTAATTTCGTTAGTTTATACGAGATACTTTGCGTTCTCCATTAGATTAAAACAGACTTAAATAACAAATTGAAATCTGGACATTTTTTATTGCGAGATATATTTCTATTCTCAAAAAAGACCACGTCCTATATTTCAAAACCTCTCCTTAGATTGTATGCCTACATAAAAAGAAAAGCCGAGAGTCAAAGTATCTCTCAGCTAGCTTATTTCGATAGTGAAGGAATGTTCGTTAAAAACCAGACTGAGCTGTAGACGATTTTCACGAGGTCAATTAAATTGCCTCAAAGTTATTTAACATTCCTTCATTACTATTATACATTAATATTAGAAATAAAAAAACTAAGAGAATAACTCCTAGTTTTAATATACGAAAAAGACCTTCAAAAGAAGATCTAGAATGCTTAAAGTGGCAGGGGTAGTAGGATTCGAACCCACACTAAAGGTTTTGGAGTCTAATTTAATTAGGTAAAAATGTAGTTTATTTAAATTAAAATTAATTTAAATAGATTATTTTTAAATTAAAAACGGTTAATGTTGTTACTTTTTGAATGAAACCTTTTTGTCGTCCTCATAATTAAATTGAATTTATTTTAATGAACCTTTAGTGTGGGGAAACCGTGTGGAAACTGTTATGAATTGATATTATTTGACCATTAATAATAGGGATTGTTTTAAAAAACGTGTTATAAAATTATCGACTAGAAAAGTACGAAATTGTATGAATACGATATAGAATTTGCAAAATTGAAAGTTTTTTATTAAATATAGTAAATTATGATCTGTCTTAATCGGCAGTTTTTTTTATTGCTCAGATTTCTTGATGTTAAATTCACGACCAAATAAAGCTCCATCACCTTTGGATAAAGTAACGACCACATTCTTTTTAATATATTCTTGGTTTTCTTGACTAAGCGTGTTTTTATCGTCATAAGCTATAAATATTTGTTTATTAGGAAGCAGTCTATAGAGCTTTAACATATAGTTGATGTTTGCATCTCCTTGAGCATCAAAGAATACTGAATCATGAATAACAGCTGGAAGTATTGTTTCTAGCATAGTAGCAACATCAAAAGTAACAACACTCTTATATCTATTGGCAGTACCTGTGTCGTTAGGAATACCAAATCTATAGCTATTCAAACTTAAAATCTGAATTTGAGGAGGATATTTTTCCTTACTGCCATAAGTTTCCTCTAGATAAGCCATTTTTGTGTTTATTTCGTGAGAAACTCTCAAAATATCATCCTCAGTTTGAGATTTAATGGTGTTCTTGATTTCTTTTAATTCGTCTTTAGTTTGCAAGGACTTTTCATAATTTTCATTGGCTTTTTTAAGTTCGTCAAGTCTTTTTGAAAGCCATGTAGAGCGGTCTATTATTTCTTGCTTAACATTAGGAACACTGTCATATTTGCAAACTTCAGTCCATATTCTTTTCATCTCATTACGAATTAATGCAAGTTGACTTTCAATTTTATTGTTTTCTTCCTTAGCTTGAGATTTAAGAATTGATTTCACACCCTTGTGGAATTCTTCAATTTTTATAAATTTATCTATCTTAACTTCTGGAAAGAACTCTTTAAGCTTTTCAATGGTTTTAGTGGTGGAGGTTTCATCAAGATCATCAGCATTTATAATATTTAGAGAATTCATTAATTTCACCTCTTGCTTTTTAAGGTTAGAGTATTGAAGTTTGAGTTCTCTTTTTTCTTTCATGAGGATAGCTTGCATATCAACAGTGCCTGTATCATTATCCTTGTGGAAAGCTTGAAGTTCATTTTCTATTTTTGCTATTTCAGTACTATTGTTTTCGTATTCAGCCTTTGATTGAGCTATAACTCCCGCATTAATTTTAGATAACCTATCATAAGTAGTTTTATCTTTCTTTAAGATATCTTCTTTATTTAGTAATGATTGTATATTATGGTCACAATTAAATAATTTTAAAAAATTGATTATCGCTTGCTGGTCATCATCATTTAAAGAAGAGTTAAGCGGCCTAACTTCGTTTATTGTGTGCCTATTATAGATTCTAAAGAATTTGCCAATAACCGATCTTAAAGTTAGGTTGAGAGAAGAAATATTGTATTTATCAGCTAAAAAGGCATTGTAATCGTCGAGCTGATATCTAATTTTTTCATTGGTATAAGTTTCATCAGTAAATTCATAAATAATGTTTGAATTATTGGTTGATCTTCTAAAGAAGTAGTTGATACCATTAAATTCAAACACAAAGTCGATATTATGGTCTCCAACAAAAGAGATGGTCTTATTCTCAACTTTTGGATAGTCACGACCGCCAAAGCAAAAATCAATAATCATCAAGAGGGTGGACTTACCTATAGAATTAGATTTTTCTCCATCACCTTTTACTATATTTAATCCATTGTGAAAAGTTATAACTTTGTCTTTATTTTTAAATTTGTTACAACTAATCATTTTTAACATAATGAACAACCCCCTCGTTTGTTATTTCAATCTTACCTAAACAATATAAATAATCTAAAGTCTCAATGAACTCATCAACAGTTTTAAATATACCAGATTTATTTGTTACGAGTTTTTTATAGAGCTTAAATACCGACAAGTCATAATCTTTCAAGCAATCTAGAACTATGACAAACTTACCTACTGAGCTCTCCTTAAAGGTTATAAATTTATTAGGGAGTTTCATTTGTTAGCACCTCGCAATGTTGGATAAAATAGGAAACGATAATAAAAGCAGCACTTTTAAAATGTTCAGGATTTATTGCATCTCCAAGTTTAGCAAAACGATTTACTAAAGTTTCAACCACACTCTCTTTACTATAACCACTTGAAACAAGTAAATGTGACAACTCTTTTACTCTAAGACAAAGATTTGTAGCTCTATCTATTTCTTTAAATTCTTGAGTTTTTAGGTATGAATCTATATATGGATAATATTTTAAAACTCTTCTAATAACATCATCATATAAATCAGTATTTTCAGGAATTTTAACTTTTACTTTTAAGGCATTAAACTCAAGATGGGTTAAGGCATCAGCGTTTTTTACATTCAACAAAATATCCAAAAGAGCATTAATAGAATCATATATTTCATTATCATTATCAATTTCAATCACACGTAACTTTTTATCTAACTCTCTTCTTTTGTCTATAAGTTTTTTAAAATCACTTGATTGAGGATCGTCTAGATATTTTTTTGAACATTTTTTACCCAATAAAATCTTATTTTTTTCATCGTTTGAGTCACCAAGAAGGGGTGCATATTGTTCAATAGTCTCTCTTAAAAATAAATTTTGCTTATCGGGATAAATCTTCACCAATTCGTAATTGATTAGTGTTGGTTTATCCTTTTTTGATATGACAAGAGGTTCTTTACCACAAAGAGGGCAAATATTATTTAAAACTTGAACCATTTTATATTGGTCCAAATGCTCAACAGTAGCGTTTTCTAGAAAGTTATCAAAGTATAGCTCTCTTACACTAGTATTTATTTTATCTTCAGGTTTAGTGCAGTATTCTTGAAACATTAAAGATAATGCAACGACCAACGTTTCGTTATTACGCTCATAGTTAGAAGAAATATCAAAAGCATCAAATAACTCATAGTATCTGTTGAAAATGATAACTTTACCAAAAAATTCTGATGCTTTTTTAATTCTAAATGGATTAGGAATTGAATTTCTTATTTCTTCCGATATCGATAAAGGTTTATTACCTGACTTACCTAAATATAGTCTTCTAGCATAGTCATCTTCATCATCGATAAATCTAGTTGAACCGATGCTTTTGAAGAGCCTAACTATAAATTTAGATTTGTTAGACGAATAGGTAGTTCTAGGCTGTATTATCTGAGCAAATTGACTGAAAGTTATAAAAATCCCTCCTCTGAGCAATCAATACCGAAACATTCCTGCTATACCGATTCACTCCGATTTTTTTAGATGATTTGATATTATATCATTGTCTTGTAGCAAGTAAGTTATCGGATTTGATGCTTTATATAGTCATTATTTTATCATAAAAGTAACAAAATTATAAGATAGCTCATTGCTACAAAATATATTTTTTATCTTACTAGATTGATCAGCTAGTTGTTGTGAATGTAAAAGATATCTAAAAAGAATTGATCATAAGGTTTTCACACAACAAAGACCTGTGAATCGGGGAGGATTTCAGAGGGGGTGTAAATAGACCCAATTGATCATTGGGCTTCGCTCATTCAACACCTCCTCAAAAACAATGTAGTTTTAGCGAAAAACGAAGTTATAAAAGGAGGAAACTATATGGTTTTGAGAAACTATCCGTTGCCAAATGGTGGTGCAGATGCAATGCTACCAGATGCTTACGATAACGATAGTAACCTAACTGTTAATAGCTAGGAATTGTTTAAGCAAGAAGAACTAGTTAGAGAATTAGACGATTAGACAATAGTTTTTAAACACATTTTTACTGACGACAAGAGACAGATGAGACCGGATAATCACTGTCTCCGAATCATATGTCGTTAGTTTCTTATAAAGCAAAACTTAGGTGATTCAAGTGTTGCTGACTTTAGGCGAATAGCCACGGTTAGCATGACAACGTAAGATTTTGCAAGCTGTGGCTTACGTCTTCAAATACGAAGGAGTAACACAGTGAATATTGATGATAATATAAAGTTAGAAATAGATGCTTTTATTGATGAAGAAGTAGAGGCACTAGATGGTAATGAGAAGTTTCATTGTAGTAACTTAACTGACGTTGAGCTTCAAACCAAGACTGATGAAAGATGTTACTATATTGAACTTAAAGATGAATATTGCAATAAAACTACGACTATTTATGTTGATAAACATGATTATTTACTATATATGCGACCAATTTGGCGCGAATGGAAAAGGTCTCAACTTGAAAAAAGATGTCTTATTCCGGCTAAAAATAGTATTGGTTATAAAAGATGTATGTCGGATTGCAGTAAATGTGAAACACCAAAAAATGGTGAACCTATTTCATTAGATAATCTTTCTAAAGATGATATTAAAAAACTTAATACTGAAAATAATATTTATAAAGAAATTGCTAATGAATTATTGTGGAATAAATTTAAGGAATTAACAACCTTAGAACAGTTTGAAAAAATAAGACTTTATTTTAAAGAAAATAAAACCTTTGCTCAAATAGGTGAGATTTATGGAGTTAGTCATAAAGCTATAGAAAAAACTATAAAGAATATAATTACCAAATTAAAAGAGTCTTTAACAAAAGAAGATTTAGATTTTATTAGAGAAAATTTAAAAAAATAATTTTTCCGGGTTCCAAAATTAAAATTAGCCTTCCTTTTATAAGTGTAAGAGAAACCAAACTAAACAATATTAAGTCGCGACATTTAGTTTGGTTAGTTCTTACATGGAAGGAATGATAACCATGGTTTAAGATCAATATTTCAATTAAATAATTAGTAAATGAGGGGTGGTGCCAAATATGACCTAATTTAAGGAAGGTGATTATTATAGATATATCTTTAATTACAGCTTTAGTTAGTTTAGTAGCCTCAATATCTAGTATTTTATTTGCAGTTATTAATAATAGACGAACAAATAAAAAAGACGATAAAGATGAAGGAATTCTTGAAGGTCAAATACTGACTGACATTAATTATATTAAAACCGAGCTAAAAAATCAAAACAATAATTTAACTAAGTTAAATGATAATTATCATGATTTAGATGTAAGACTAGCTAAAGTAGAAGAAAAAATTTTAATTGAAGGAGAATAAGCTAATGAATAGTGTTGGTGTAATTTTAATTATTTTAATAGCTTATCTTATCGCTGAAATTTATAAGTTTATCTTTAAAAACAAACAAGAATATTATAAGTTGATACCTATTATTGTAACTATTGTAGGTGGAATAGTAAGTATAATTATTTATTTCACCGATAAAACCATATTATTTAATGTTACAAATATATATGAAGCTTTATTAATGGGTCTAATCTCAGGAGCTTCAGCTACAGGTACTAATCAAATTATTAAAAAAATATTTAATAAAGGAGATAGTCATGATAGTTCTTCACAAAGTGATTTATAATCCTAAAATTGACTATTTAATATGTAAAAACATCATAAATCTAGATTTTGATTATGACGAATTAAAACTAAGAGAAACTTATAAAAAGGATAATTCAAGCTATTATAAAGAAATATTATTAGTAAAAAATTATTTTAATACTCACAGTATAGATAATTTTACTAATAAAGATATTAACAAATTATATGAATTACTAACAGATGATAGTTCAACTTTAACAATGGAAAATAAAGAATTAAAAGAAATCGTTAGTAATATTAATAATTCTAAAATTAAAGATAAAAATTTATATTTTAGAATTTACCTAGTGTTTTATTTCTATAAAACACAAAATAAGTTAATCATTCCTTATCGTAGGCTTAGTTATAAATTATATAAATCAATATTAGAAGAAGATGAATATTTTATAAATATTAATTTAAATAAATTAATTAAAAGAACGGCTAAATACTATGTGTCACATGACCTAAAAGATAATGAAAACATAATAAGACAAGTTTATACAAATGCTTTAGATTTTGTTAAATTGCTAAATCTAAAAGCATTTGGGATCTATGGTTCATTTAGTTTAGATAAAGCTAATATTTATAGTGATTTAGATTTATTTATTATAGCTAAAGATAAGGAAGACAAATTTAAATTAAAAAAAGAAGCTTTAAATTATTGGTATCAATTTATTAATATTCCAATTGATATTTGTATAGTTTATGAAGATGAAATTAAAGATTTAAAGCCAGGAATAGTCAATAGTTTAAAGCTTATATACGAGGTGTAATATGAACGAATTTACAGAATTAAAAAGTGGAAAAGAATTAATAGTTCGCAAAAAAGTATCAGGTTTTATCGAAAAAGCTCTAAGAGGTTTAGGCTTAATGTTTGATCACGATAAGTTTAAGAAAATTATATATGGTGAGGAAGAACCAAGAGGTGAAATAGAAGAATTATTTAAAAATTTATATGATGCTTATTATTATTTAATAAGTAATCATAAAAGAAGTTTTACAAAAGAATTACTAAATAAATTTTTCTATATTTTACATGCTAAATTACCAGATGAAGCAATGATTATAAGATTAACTACAAATAGTTTCTTAAGTCTTCGAAGTGATAAACTTGACGATATTATAAAATTTCATTTAGAAGCTTATAAAGAAATGGTAGAACTAAGCGAATTTGATAGGACTATGGTAGCTTTAATGTTTTTAAATTATGGCTTATTAAAGTTAAACATGCCAACTATAAAATTATTAAAAAGAGATGTTAATAATTATTTAGAATTAAGAAAGAATTATATTTTAAATGGTGATAAAAGTATATTTAGTTTTATCTATGAAATTATAATAAATAATAAATTTCAAGACAAAAGTTATTATAAAAATTTAAAAGAATTAAAAGTAGAAGATTTAATAAATGTCTTAAAAAAAGATAAAGAATTCTTACAAAGTAAAGGCATAAAAAGTCTATTTTTATTTGGTTCTTTTGCTAAAGGAGTTAGCAGAATAGATTCAGATATTGATTTACTCTTTACTTTTAATCAAGATAAAACAAGGGAAGAATTAGAAAATACTATCGCTTTCTTAAAAGAATATTACTTTAATAAATTTGAAAGATATATTGATTTTAGTGAAATCAGCGATTATTTATCAGATGAATTTATTAAGGAAATTAATGTAATAAAAACAATATTTACGGAGGACAAAAATTATGAATAGAGGATTAAAACAATATAATAAATTTATAACAAAAGAAATAGGCAGTGCTAAAGCCTACATTAATTTAGCAAAAACTAATAATAACGTGCATTTAGTTTTACCACTTATTAAAACTAATGGTAATGCATCGTTTGATTTAAGCTTAATATATAATTATCAAGATAGAAATGTAAGTGGTATTTTTGGTAATGGTATTAAACTAAGCTTATATAATAAATTAAGCGTTAGCGGAAATAGCGCTACAATTAAAAATGCCGATGGAAGTAGTGATTCATACACATTAGGGGTAATGAATAATGAAACAGGTTTAAAAATAGTTAAAAATGTAATTGATGCTTATGAGAATGATTATAATTATGAAGTAAAAGATAAATATGATAATGTAATGGTTTATGAATCTTTATCAGAATATCCAAAAACTATTAATAAAGCTAATGGAGACAAATATAATCTAGATTTTATTTCAGCTACTAAAACTATCACTAATAATTATAATGAAAAAGTCAGATTTAATCAGACAAATGGTAAAGTAACTAGTATCATCTATAGTTTAAATAACACTGATTATATTAATATTAATTTAACATATAATGGTGATAAGCTTAGTACTATTACTTATAAAGAATTTGGTAAAGAAGTAGCTAAAACTTTAATTAGTTATTCTGACACTTTAATCACAGTAAAAGATAATACAACTAAGGTTGGCTTAAAGTGTGAAATTACAAACAATTTAGTAACTAAAATTAGTGATTTATATAATGAAGTCGCTCAGCTTAAATATGAATTAAGTTATTTAAGCAGCTATACGACAAAAGTTTATAACCTAATGACTAAACTAAATTCATATGTAATATTTAGAGAATCTGATAGTATGCCATTATCAAAAATAGATGATTTTGGTAATGTTAAGACATTAGAATATAATGCATCTAAACAATTAAAAGAAGCTAGTAATGGTATTAATATTAAAGATACAACTAATAATATTTTAGGAAGTACTGATGTTGGTAAATTTAGTAATAATGGCTTAACAAAAACAAATATTACAATTAATAATGAAGTTGTAAATAAACATATTACTAACGCATACAAATTTAGCGGAACAGGTAAACTATCAAAAAATATTTATAACGATTCCATTGATACAGATACATATGCATTAGTTGCCATATTGAAATTAATTAGTGGTTCTGCATCTATAAAATTAGGTAATCAAACTAAAGAATTAAAAGTTTCTAGTGATTATCAAGTAGTAATTGTTGGTTATACAGAAACAAGTAGTAGTAATAGTATAAATGTTGAATTTGATTTAACAAATGCTTCTTTAGAAATTGGCTTTGTAATGGTGCTAAAGAAGGAATTTGGTAATTTTTATGAATATGACGTAGATGGTAATGTAGAAAAGGTTATAACTGGTTCTACTTCAAATGATATTACTTACGATAGTTCAAATAAACCAAAAGAAACATTAGGTAAAGATTCAACAAATTATAAAATTAGCTACGATAGTAATGATAATGTTAAAGAAATTAGTTCAGCTTATGGTGTTAAAATTACTAATACTTATGATTCAAGTTATAAAAATAACCTAATTAAATCAACAACTAAAGATAAAAATGAAACTAAAGTTTTAGAATTAAGAAAAACTTATGATAGTAATGGTAAATTTGTAAAAGAAGAATACGATGAACTTGAAAACAAAACAGCTTATACATATGACGAACTTGGTAAAGTTGAACAAGTAATAGATGCTTTAGGACATATCACAAATGTTAATTATTATGATGATGGTAATTTAAAAGAAATTATTAGCGGTAATATGAAAGCAAATTATACTTATGAAAATGGTAGAATCAAAACCATTACTCTAGCAAATGGTTCAGTTTATAATTTTAACTATGATGATAAATTTAATGTTATAGAAATCAAATTAAATAATGTTTCAATTTTAAATTATGAATATGATGAATTTAGTAACCTTATTAAGCAAAAATATGGTAATGAATATTATGAATTTAGTTATGATAACAATAAATCAATAACTGATATTATATATCA
This sequence comes from uncultured Acholeplasmatales bacterium, assembly GCA_944324805.1. Taxonomy (GTDB): domain Bacteria; phylum Bacillota_I; class Bacilli_A; order Acholeplasmatales; family Anaeroplasmataceae; genus CALUXS01. Next base: position 209,318 of record CALUXS010000001.1, read on the forward strand.
TAAACAAAATGGAACTAAAACAACATATCATTATGAATATGATGCATGTAAAAGAGTTAAGAAAATTACATTAGATGGAACACTTCTTGAAGAATACACTTATGATGCAAGCGGTAAAGTAAAAGAAGTTAAAACAAACAATTCACATGTTTCAGGTATTTATGATGACCTAGGTAATTTAACAATTGAAAATAGAAATGTTGCTGGTAAATATTTAACTGAAACATATGATTCAATAAGTAGATCAAAAGGTTCTCACCCAGAAATTGTAGAAGAAATTTATGCAAATAATAGCGATATAGCTATCTCTAAATTTACTTATGATTCAATATACTTTAAAAATTATGATGGTATTGTCCCTTACTTTAAAAATTCATCATCAGCTAAATATAAAATCACTGTACCATATTCATCATATCACGTAGATGATTCAGGCTTTATATCATTTTGGTTTAGGCCAACTAATTTTAATGGTATTTATACATTATTTAGTTGCAAACATCCAACATCATCTTCTTTAATAGAAGTAAAACTAGATTATGGTGATTTAACATTAGAAGTAACCGATGATAAAGGGGAAAATCATTATTTAGGCAAAACTAGATATCGCACTAAATTAAATGAATGGAATTTCTTCGCGCTTAACTTTATGAATAGAAATGATGGCTTAGGTTATTTAGATGTTTGTGAATATAATTTGTTCTTAAATGCTGAAGTAGTAAAATATAAGAAACAAAATCCAAGACTTTATGTTTCAACAGGTAATAACCCAGTATATTGTATTGGATGTAGTGAAACATCAAGTTCATATTTTAGAGGTGATGTAACGGCTATTGTTATATCTAAACATAAATATATTACGACTAATAAAGTATTAAAAATCTATAGAACAACTAAAGACTATTTAGTAGATAACGCTACAATTAAAGACGGAATTGTTGAAGGTGTTGATTTTAGTCAAACTAACGTTATTGATACAAATTTATTTGATGACCTAATTCCACTTCAAAATAGTGTAAATTCAATTAATGATATTAGGCCAAGTGTATTTAAGCGAAGAAGCGTCTCAGGTAAAGATAAAGATAGAACCTTTAACTTTAATCAACTATCAAGACGTTATGCATATGTAGCTGATGGTGGAAGTTTAATTTATGATTATAGTCTTGGAGACTCTTGGACAATCATGGCTAGAGTCTATATTGATTCATACAATGATAAACAGTATATTTTTGATTGTTTTGACTACAATGATACTTCTAATAGAGTTTCTTTATACAGAGATAGCCAAAATGCTAATGAATTATGCTTGGATTTTTTTGGCAATCGTATTAGCACAAGATTATCATTAGATAATGACAGTTGGCATGTTGTAGCTTTATCGTATAAAGAAGTAAATAATAATGATTCATTAGACACTAAAACAATAACTTATAGAGTTTATATTGATGGTAAGTCATATGAATATGGTTCTGATACTTCACATCATCTTAATTATCCTCGATTGCTTATTGGCAAGTCTGTTTTATACGTAAGAGGGCAATCAAATTTAGGAAGTTATAACGATTATATGCCTTTATGTGGGCAAGTCGAAATGTTGGGTATAAGACATTCATATTCTGAGATATCAACTTTAAATAGTATGGCAAATGAATTAAATGGACTTACCAAAATTAATTTATATGATGACTTTGGTATGTTAAAGAAAAAAGAAGTTATTAATAAAAATATAGAAATTTTGTCTAATACATATTCATATAAGACAAGAAATAATGCCAAATATATTTCAAAACAAGTATCTAAAGAAGTAATTAAAACCAATGGTACTATATTAACTACCATAAATTATACATTGGATAACCTTGGTAATGTAATAGGTGTATCAGATAGTTATTTTGGAAACCATACATATCAATATGACAGTAATGGTAACTTATCATATGCTGATGGTATTAGATATGCTTATGATTCTAATGGTAATATATTAAAAAAATATACTATTGTTCAAGAACAAGTGATAGTTAAGAAACCTGGAGATAAATTTGGTATTATTAACTATGTCGATAAGGAAACAAATGTTGTACCATTCCAATATGATTTGATTATCAAAGATAAGTTAATTAAGTATAACAATAAGCCTATTACTTATGATTCTAATAATCCATTAAATCCTATAAGCTATGATGGTAATACATATGATTATGAGGGTAGAAGATTAATCAAATTTAATAATGTTAAATACACTTATGATCTTGAAGGAAAAAGAATCAAGAAAGATAATAATGGTAACATTACTAATTATTACTATAGCGGTGATAGATTAATAACAGAAATAAATAACTCTTATAGATTAGACTATATATATGATGAAAACAGCCAATTGATAGGATTTATTCATGATTCTAATAAATATCTATACATTAGAGATGTCTTACAAAACATTTTAGGTATCATTGACATTAATGGTAATGTAGTAGTAAAATATGACTGCGATGCGTTTGGAAAAATAAATAATATTACAGGTTCTAAAGCAAGCACAATCGGTAAATATAATCCATTTAGATATAAAGGATATTACTATGATGAAGAATCATCAATGTATTACTGCAAATCTAGATATTATGTACCTGAATGGTGTAGATGGTTAAATGTATATACTGTTAAGGATATATTAACAACTAGGTTATCACAATTTAATTTATTTGGTGTTAGTTATAATGACCCAATTAATGTTAAGATTGAAACGAATGATAACAAATCTATTTTTGTTGATTTAACAGTTAATGATATTCATCATAATACATTAAACTATTCTAATCAGCATAATTTTGAGCTTAAGTCATCTATAAATACACATTCAGTGATGATGAGTAACTCTAAGAAATTATTTGGTGGTTTTTTCGGCAAAATTATGTTTGACGTCACATATACACATACGACAATAACTAATCCATCTAATTCAACCATTTATTCTTATTCTGATTTTAGTAAAGATGGTGTTTCATATGGTGTTGGTATTAATATTACAAATGATATAAGCTTTGACACACATATTAATACCGCCAATATAGGTGTTGGTTCATCTGTAAATTTAGGTAATGTTTCTATAGGTTCTGAAATTAGCATTAAAGAAGGCATATCAATATCGGTTGGTATTAATAATGAAAATAGCTCTGATACGGCAACTGTTAATGTAGGTTGGGGAAGTATTGCATTAGCGAGTATCGGTACAGCATTAATGCTTTCACCAGTTCCAGGAGGTAGAATTATTGGTGGATTATTATCGATTTTTAGTTTTTGTATTTAAAAATTGGAGGATACTATAATGATTTTAAAAGACGATATGAGAAAAGAAAGTAAAATATTTGGATTTTTAGCAGGGCTATTTTTAATTCTAGCTGTTGTTGGAACAATCTTTTTTAAAGATGGTGATGTAAAATTAGCTATAGTTTTTTGGTTAATATTTGCCTTTTGTATATTTGCTTTTTTATCACAATTCACTTATAAAGTAGAAGTGTATGAAGATAAAATTATAATTTCTTGGTTCATATTTATTAAGAAAGAAATTAAAGTTAAAGATATAAAAGAATTTACTTACAAAAAATATGGTGCTGGAAGATTTTATACATTTATTCTTATAGCTAATAAAAAATATAAATTTTATACTAAAAGAATGGAAGAAATAAAAGCACATTTAGAACATAATATTAATCAATCTCATATAATCTAGTTATTAATTCATATTTAGTTACTGCTATCTGATGAGGTTTGACAGTGTTTTACAACAATTGTTCAAATCTCCTCAGCTCCACCAAAGGTATTATTTATTCTCTAATCTTTTGATTAGAGATTTTTTATTAATAAAATTAGTATAAAAAATTAAGAGAGGTTTTTATGGATAAACAAATAGTAATTAATGAAATGGGGATAACATTAAAGGTAATAGGTGGCAAATATAAGCCTTTAATTTTACACTATTTATTAGAAAAAAAAGAAAGTAACTTCAGTGAAATTATGAATTATTTAAGTATTGCGCCTAGAAAAACAATAATAAGCCAGCTTAAAGAATTAGAAGAAGATAAAATTATTGTTAAAGAAATTATTTCTAATAAGCCATATAGAGTTAAATACTATTTAAGTGAATTAGGAAAAAGTCTAGATGTTATTTTAGAAGCAATGTGTTCTTGGGGATATAAAAATAAGTCAGATAAATATGAGATTATTAACCCTCTATGTGATAGGTAACAAAAAAGTTACTTATTGTTATAAAAAAATATTTGCTTTATAATTCAAATAAAAAGGAGGATTAAAATGGAAAAAGTAAAGTTTGGAAATACAGGAAAATATGTTTCTAGAATAGGACTTGGAACTTGGCAACTAGGAACAAAATGGGGAGAAGCATTTAATGAAGAAGAAGGATTAAAAATTTTAGATGCTGCTAATAATCTTGGTATAAACTTTATAGATACAGCGGATATCTACAATAGTGGAAAAAGTGAACTTACTATAGGTAAGTACATGAAGGAACATAAAAATAATTTTTATGTTGTAACTAAATGTGGTAGAGCACTTAATCCGCATATTGCAAAAATGTATACACCAGAAGCAATTGAAAAGTTTGTTGATGAAAGTTTAGATAGATTGGGTTTAAAGTGTTTAGATATGATCTTATTGCATTGCCCACCAACAGAAGTTTACGATGATGAAAAAATTTTTAAAAAGCTAGATGAACTTAAAGAAGCAGGAAAAATTGCTGCGTATGGTGTTAGTATTGAAAAAGTAAGTGAAGGTATTAAGGCAATGAAATATAATATTTCTGCCATTGAAGTTATATTCAATATGTTTCGACTAAAGCCGCTAGAAAACTTATTTCCTAAAGCTAAAGAAAAAAATATTGGTATTATTGTTCGTGTCCCACTAGCGAGTGGCCTTTTAACTGGAAAATATGATATTAATACTAAATTTGGTGAAAAAGATCATAGAAATTATAATAGGAATGGTGAAGCATTTGATAAGGGTGAAACTTTCTCTGGTGTTGATTATGAATTAGGTTTAAAAGCAGTATCAGAACTAAAAAAACTTTTCAAAACTGATAATCTAGCACCAATTGCTTTACGTTGGATATTGATGCATGATGCTGTTAGTGTGGTTATTCCAGGAGCTAGTAAAGAAAGCCAAGTCTATGATAATGTAAAAGCAGCTACATTTAGAGAATTAACAAAAGAAGAAATGGCTAAAGTAGAAGAAATTTACAACAAGTATATTAAAGCTAGTGTTCACAATAATTGGTAGAGAAAAAGTCTATTTAATAGACTTTTTCTTTTTTATAATTTAGTGTATTATATTAATGGTGATTTTATGGATACAAAAAAATTTTTTAACGAGATGGCCAAAACTTGGGATCAAAAAGAAATTAAAGATGAAAAATGGTTCTTAAACTTCATAAGCAAATACTGTAATTTAAAAGTTGGTGAAAAGGTATTAGATTTAGGTTGTGGCACAGGAGTTATTTCAAAAGCAATATACGAAAATACTAAAGTACAGGTTATAGGGGTAGACATAGCCTCTGAAATGATAAAAATAGCAAGAAATAAATTGCCAAACGAAATTGCTTCCTTTATATGTTGTGATTTTTATGAATTGACAAATATGAAATTTGATGTAATTATTTGCCACAACGCATACCCACATTTTATGGATCCTAGCTTGTTTGCTAAAAAATGCTATGAATTACTTAACGATGGGGGAAGATTAATAATAATACATAGCATTTCAAGAAAAAAAATTATAGAATGTCATGCAAGAATAAAAGATATATCAAGAATAATTAAATCTCCACAAGAAGAAGCGAAAAACTTTTTACAATATAAAGTTCTTGATTATTTCGAAAATGATAATATGTATCTTTTAGCATTGGAGAAAAGTTAAGTTCTATCATAATAAGAAAATGATTTCTTTATAAATCTAACTAAGAAATAGTAAAAAATAATTAAAGATGTTGTAGTAGGTATACTAAAATAAAATTAAAAATATATGATTTTATCTAGAATTATCATTATTTGATGTGGTTAATAATTGATGATTTTATACCTAATCGGAATATTATTGGTTTTAGTATTGGTATTGTACTATTTGTTTTGCTACCTTTTATAAGCGTAGGGATAAACTTGATATATAACCACATTTTGATAAACGCAGTTAGGAATAAAGGTAATGATTTGAGCATTAAAAGTAATCTCTCATAACAATAGATAAATTCTTATTTTCTGGGGTGTAATTTTTTTTATCTAAATATATAATTTAGATGAAAGAGAGGTAGAAATTTATGGATACAAAAAAAATAGGTAAATTTTTAAAAGAACTTAGGGTTAAAAAGAATTTGACTCAAGAAGAGGTTGGAGATTTATTAAGTTTGTCATCTAAAACTATTTCAAGATGGGAAACGGGTATGGGGACACCAGATTTATTTACAATTACTGAAGTTGCAAAGCTTTATGAAGTATCAGTAGATGAAATTTTGGCTGGCGAAAAAAACGATAATATTGAAGATAAAGAAAAAAACAAATTTTCTCTTCCTGTAAATTTAATTTTGTTTCTTATTTTCCTAATCTTATCCTTATTCTTTGGATTATTTTTTGGTCGTATAGTTGCTATTATAGTAGAAATATTAGGATTTGCTGGTATAACTTGCTTCTATATTTTAAGTAAAGGAAAATCAAAATCAAATAATCAAGAAGTAAATTATGATCAAATTTTCATTGATATTTCATTTAGTTACATAATTTTAGCTGAATTATTATCTTTTTTTTATACTGAATATTCTATTTATTATTCTCAACAAAAAATAATGTTTTTAATTTTTGCTTTTGTGTCGTATTTAATTGTAAGGTTAAAAAGCCCTATTTTATCATCTTTTCAAAATAAAAAGACACAAAAGAGAATAGAAATTGCTACATATATTTTTATGTTGTATACTTTTTTATTCCTCTTTGGATTAATACATAGAAGTTTTGATTCTACATCATATAAATTTAGTTATGATTATTTTCCATCTACTTTTTTTATAATCTTTATAAATGAAAATGAGGAAAAATACGTAATTTTGTATAAAATTATTTATCTATTAATATTTTCATCAAGTAGTATAATTAATTACTTTGCAATAAAAAAAAGAAATATTATATTTTTTGTTTTTAGTGCAGTACTAGGAATATTTAGTTCATTCTTTATATTTTTTAAGAATTCCTTCGGTGACTTTAATATTTTAGGATTAATATCTTGTATTATTTCTTTTCTTTTATTTGTATTATTGAGAAAATATAGTAAAAATATTTGCTAAATTAACAAAAATATTTGATAGAAAAAAGCAATGTTGTTATTTATAATAAATTAAGAGGTTATTGAAAGGAGTAATTACTAATTTAGTAGTTATTGATACTAAATTAGTTAAAAGTATTAAAATGGCTATAGGTAATAATTTAATGTTGGCAAGAAAGAAGAGTGGATTATCACAAGAGGAAGTCGCTAATAAATTAGGTGTGAGTAGACAAACTATTTCAAACTGGGAATTAGATGAAACGATACCAGACATATATCAAACTAAGAAACTAGCAATATTATTTAAAATTTCAATCGATGATTTAATAGATGTGTCATTTGAAGAAAAAGAGATTGAAAACACAATAAATAGTATTAGTGAGAAACAACAAGAAAAGATAAATTGGACTAAGGTTTGGAGTAAAAAGTATCCTATTTTAGCAAAATATCAAGAGGAAGTAGAAATAAATTATTACGCTCAATCCTTAAATGCGTTAATTAGAGATTTAGAGATAAAATATTCTTATAACAGATTAGATGCAATGCTAGTATTAAAGGATATTCTAGGTCATACATGGAATAAGAATGTATAATATAAAACTTTAAATATTATATTGAAAAGCTAGAAAAAGTGATAATATTTTCTGGCTTTTTCTATTTATGGGGCTATTAAAATTTGATATAATTATTAAGGGTGATACTATGCAAATTAGCTATAAGGATAAATATTTTGATTTATTAAAAAAAATCTATAAAACTAAAGAAGAAGTAGGAACAGAAATAATAAATTTAAAAGCTATTTTAGCACTACCTAAAGGAACAGAACACTTCATGAGTGACTTACATGGAGAATATGAAGCATTTAGACATATTTTAAACAACTGTTCTGGTGTAATTAGAGAAAAAGTAGATATAATATTTCCTTATATGAGTGAGGAGGATAAAAAGAATTTTTGCACATTAATTTATTATCCTGAAGAAAAACTTTCTTTATTAGATAATGAGGGTATCCTAACTAAGGAATGGTATCTAGACACTTTAAAAAAATTAATTATACTAACTAGTTATATATCATCTAAATATACAAGAGCTAAAGTTAAAAAAGCAATAAAGCCACAATTTTCATATATAATTGATGAATTAATTCATACTAAAGACAATCAAGAAACTAATATACAAGATTATTTTTCGAATATTTTAAATGCAATTATTGATATTGATTGCCCTAATAGTTTTATCAAGGAGTTCGCACGTTTGATAAAGACTTTAGCTGTTGATCATCTACATGTAGCTGGAGATATATATGATAGAGGACCTAGACCAGATAAAATAGTTGATTTATTGATGGAACATCACTCAATAGATATTGAATGGGGGAATCATGATATTCTTTGGTTTGGCGCTGCAGCAGGTATACCTGTTTGTGTATTTACAGTTTTGTACAACAATTTAAAGTATGATAATATACAAGTTCTTGAAAATTCTTATGGAATAAGCTTAAGAAAATTGATAAACTATGCTAATGCATTATATATAGATAGTAATAATAATATTAATCCTGTTATAAAAACAATTCTTTTGCTTTTATTAAAGTTAGAAGGAAAAGTTATTAAAGAGAATCCAAGTTTTGGCTTAAATGAGCGTTTAGTTTTAGATAAAATTAATTATGAAAAAGGATTATATATAGTTGATGGAAATTCATATGAGTTAAAGGATAAAAATTTAAAAAATATAAATCCTAATAATCCTTATGAAATAAGCAGTGTTGAACAAGAAATAATAGATGATTTATGCTATGATTTTACCCATAGTGTAAGATTACATACACATTTAAAATTTTTATTAGATAAGGGTAGCGTATATAAATGTTATAATGGTAATTTAATTTATCATGGCTGTATTCCATTAGATCAAAATGGAAATTTCAAAGAAGTTGATGTTTTAGGCGAAAAACTATCAGGTAAAAAGCTTTTAGATAAAATTGATTTATTAATCAGACATGTTATGTTAAAAAAAGCAACGAAACAAGAACGTGATTATATGTATTATCTATGGGGTGGTTTTGATTCGCCATTTACAGGTCGTATATATAAAACTTTTGAACTTCAATTTATCACAGAAAAAAAATTACAATCAGAGCCGCGTAATCCTTACTATGAATACCGAAATAGTGAAGAAAAATGTCTTTCTATTTTAAAAGAATTTGATCTTCCTTCTACGGGGCATATAATAAATGGTCATTTACCTGTGAAGGCTAAAAATGGTGAAAATCCAATTATGGCTAATGGAAGATTAATTATTATAGATGGAGGTTTTTGTAAGGCCTATCATGCTAAAACAGGAATTGCAGGCTATACACTCATTGCAAATTCTCATGGTTTAAGAATAAAGGCACATAGTGATTTTTCATCGATAGAGGAAGTGCTAAAAAATAATTCGGATATAATATCTGCTTCTACAATTATTGAAACATCAAAAAATAGAATACATGTTAGAGATACATATAAAGGATTAGAAATAAATGAAAATGTTTCTATTTTAACTAAATTATTAGAGGAGTATAGAAAGGAAGAAAAGAAATAATGAAACGTCTTATTAGTGCTTATGCTAGTGATATTAAAAATTTAACAAAAGAAGAATTAAAACAAGCAATTTTAGCTAGCGAGGGAAGAACGATTATGTCTGAGACAATTGTTAGTTTTGAAACACCTTTAAGAAATGTCTCAAATCCTGAAATTGCAAGAGCTTTTGGCGCAGATATGATATTATTGAATTTTTTTGATTGTAACAAGCCTATTATAAACGGACTACCAAATGTCAAAAATCCTATTAAACTATTAAAAAAATACACAGGATTACCAATTGGTTGTAATCTAGAGCCAGTTGATTTTAACACGAAATTATTAGAAGATCGTATTATAATAAGTGAAGGAAGACAAGCAACAAAGGAAACTTTTTTAAAAGCTAATGAACTTGGTTTAGACTATATATGTTTAACAGGTAACCCTGGTGTAGGTGTTTCAAATCAAACTATTTTAGAAAGTATAAAATGTGCAAAAGAAAACTTTAATGGTCTAATAATTGCAGGGAAAATGCATGGAGCAGGCGTTAAAGAAAAGATTTTTGATTTGAATATTATAAAAAGTTTCATAGATGCAGGAGCAGATATTATTTTACTACCCGCACTAAATACTGTACCTGGCGTAACTGAAAATGATTTAAGGGAAGCATGCACGTTCATTCACGAAAATAATGCATTAGCATTAGCAGCAATTGGAACTAGTCAAGAAAGCTCAGATGAAAATACAATTAGGGAAATTGGACTCGCAAACAAAAGATGTGGTGTAGATATTTCCCACATTGGTGATGCCGGATATGGTGGAATAGCATTGCCAGAAAATATTATGACTTTAAGCGTAGCAATAAAGGGAAGAAGACATACATATTTTAGAATGTCAGCTTCTATAAATAGATAGTGTTAGGTGATTCACTTTGAAAGGGTACATTATTACTTTAATAGGTTCAATAATTATAATTTTATTTTTAAATATTTTAATTTTTCCATATATTATGTGGCAAAAATTACTAGAATACATTTTAATATCAATTGCAATTTGTGCGACTGGTATTTCATTTCTTTCACTTTTTGTAAGAATAATTCCTAGAAGTTTTTTCTCTTATAATTTATTCTTATTTAAAACTTATTCCGTTGAGGAGCATTTTTATAGATTAATCAAAATAAAAGATTGGAAGGAAAAAATACCTGAGATGGGTAGTACAGCTGGTTTTCCTAAAAATAAGGTTTTAGAACCAAGAAATAATAAATATTTAAAGCGTTTTTTAGAAGAAAACTGTATTGCCGAATTTATACATTTATTTTCGATTATTATCGCAACGACTATTTTTGCTTATTTGCCTAAACAATTTCATTTAACAATAGGTATTCCTGTTTTTTTAGTTAACGCATATTTCAATATTTTACCATTAATGGTACAAAGATACTTAAGACCTAAATTGATAAGATTATATAAAAAGTCACAAGCAATTGTTTTAGAAAAAATATGTAATGAATAGGGGGTGCACTTAGATTTTTATCTAAGTGCTTATTTATATGAAATATTGTAAATTACAAGAAGAGGATATTAATGAATTGATTATTCTCAAAAATCAAGTCAAGGAAAGAATAATAAAAAGCAATTTACCTATTTGGTTAGGTGAATATCCAAGTGATGAAACTTTATTAAATGATATAAAAAATGGTTTCGCTAGAGCTCTAAAAATTAATGAGGAAATTATTGCCTACGCTACATTGCATAAAGATTCGTATGAATATGAAAAAGGAACATTTAAAAGAGAAAATTTAATGTCTTTTGGTAGGGTTATGGTGAAAACAAATTACCTACATATGCATATAGGATACAAATTATTAGAAAACATCATCAATGAGGTAAAGGAAAATGGTAGCATAGGTATAGGAATATTAGTTGATAGATGCAATATTAAAGCATTAAACTTATATAAATCATTAGGTTTTAAATATGAAGGGCAGGGAATATTCCCATGGGCAACTTTAGATAAGTATACTTTATATTTTGATATAAAAAAAACGGATATAATTAACTATTTGCTTTATGAAAATCAGGATGAAAAATATAGAGAATTTTCTAAAAAATTGACACCTAATTGCAATAAAGAAATTATAGGTGTTAGGGTCCCTATTTTAAGAAAAATCGCAAAAAATTTAGAATTAGAATATATATATCAATGTGATTTTAAAACAGTTGAATCATCACTTTTAGCATGTTACTTAATGAAAAAAGTTAAAAGAAATGCCTTTTCATATCTTGAACATATACTGCCAAATGTATGTTGTTGGTCTATAAGTGATGCATTAGCTCAGGAATTTATTTATGCTAAAATTAATCCAAAAGAAACATTTGAATATTTAAAGAATTTAGTAAATTCAAACGAAACTTATAAAATTAGAGTAGCACTAGTAATATATCTAAGATATTTTAATAATGATGATTATAATAATAAAATCCTAAACATTGTAAAAACAATTAAAAATCGTGATTATTATGTTGATATGGGACTAGCTTGGTTATTAACAGAAATATCTATTAAAAATTTGGAATTAGGTATTAACTATGTTAACAACAATTTTGATATAAAGTTAAAGAAAATGTATTGTAGAAAGATGCTTGATTCATATCAAATTACTAATGAAATAAAGGAAAGGATAAAAGAAATATGCAGATATTAGATGAATTGTTATTAAAGGATAAAGATTTTAATGAAGATATTTTGTCACAAAATTTATATATGTCTTATGATAAGTATAGTGCTTTAAGAAAAGAATATAAGAATGTTTTAAAACATATAAAGGTTTATACTAATTATAAAATATTGAATGAAAAAACAACAAATTTACCAGAATTACATAAAGAAGAATTATTTTTAGTGAAAACAAATAAAAATGAACTATTCATAAGACTTGTGTATGATGATGGGAAACTAATGGATATTTTAATTTACACATATGAAAAAAATCTTGAATACTTAAATAACTTTTTTAGAAAAGAAGAAATAATTATCCCAACTGAGTTAAAAAAGATATATGATAATGCTAAAACTGCAGTTATTATAAAAAAAGATAATAATAAAACTCTTTTAGTAAAGGCAACTAAAAGTTTCTATGAAATAATAAAGTATGAGGATTGGGACTATCAAAATAAATTTCAAAATTTATTAGATTCACACATATTAAGTCTTAGTGAAGAAGCTAACTATGTAAATGTTTTATTGAAAGATAGTGAAGGAAAAGAAATTGCTAAAGAATTTAAATATATGATTTTAGATGATTATGAGCTTTGGTTTATTTGAATTTAAGCAAAAATATAGTATAATTATAGAATTAGAAAGTATTATGGAAAGGAAAAATCAATAAAGGAAGTTATTTTTTGTTGATTAAAGTGATTAAATGAAACAATATTTAGATCTATGCCATTACATATTAGAAAATGGACATAAAAAAGATGATAGAACAAATACTGGTACCATTTCAATTTTTGGTTATCAAATGCATTTTAATTTGAATGAAGGATTCCCACTATTAACTACAAAAAGGGTTCACTTAAAAAGTATTATCCATGAATTATTGTGGTTTATTTCAGGGTCAACAAATATAAAATATTTAGTTGATAACGATGTTAGAATTTGGAATGATTGGCCATATGCTAAATATAAAGCAAGTGAATCTTTTAAGGGTGAAACAATTGAAGAATTTGCAGAAAAAATTAAAAATGATTCTAAATTTGCAGAAGAATGGGGAGATTTAGGCCCTGTCTATGGTAAACAATGGCGAAATTTTAACGGTGTTGACCAATTAACAAAGCTAATTGAACAAATAAAAACAAATCCTAATAGCAGAAGGTTAATAATTTCAGCATGGAATCCTGCCGAGGTTGATGATATGGCTTTACCACCATGCCATTCATTTATGCAGTTTTATGTATGTGATGGTAAACTATCTTGTCAATTATATCAAAGAAGCGCAGATGTATTTTTGGGAGTTCCTTTTAATATTGCCTCATATGCTTTATTCACAATGATGATAGCTCAGGTATGTAATTTGGGATTAGGAGAATTTGTTCATACTCTAGGTGATGCACATATCTATTTGAATCATCTAGAGCAAATTAATAAGCAATTAAAAAGAACACCACGTCAATTACCAATAATGAAAATTAATCCAAATGTTAAGTCTATATTTGATTTTAAGTTTGATGATTTTACATTAGAGGGTTATGATCCATATAAAGGTATAAAGGGGAAAGTTGCAGTATGATAAGTTTAATATGGGCAATGGCTAAAAATAGATTAATAGGTAAAGATAATTTAATTCCTTGGCATATTAAAGAGGATTTATTATATTATAAGTCAAAAACCAAAGGTAAGACAGTTCTTATGGGTGAAGCAACATATGATTCTTTAAAAGGATATTATAAAAATAGACCACTTCCATACGGAAAAATATATGTTGCAAGTCTAAGTGAAAGAGAATTCGATGATGCAATAAAAGTAACAAATTTAGTGGATTTTTTGAATAATAACCAAGAAGATATAATGGTTGTAGGCGGAAGAACTATCTATTCTATTTGTTTACCATATGCTGATTATTTATATATTTCACTTGTAAAAGGAGATTATGAAGGGAATGTATATTTTCCGGAATTTGATTTAAATATGTATAAAGAGATTAGTAAGAATGAAACTGAACAAGTTACTTACTATATATATGAAAGAAATAGGGTGTAAAAATGTTAACTATAATTATTTTACTAGTTGCTTTTGTAGGATTTACGTTACTTTGGAGTTTATTACCATTAGTAAGCGCATGGTGGTGGATATTATATATTTTGCTAGGAGCAGTATTAACTGTATTAGCTTTTGCTATTTTTATTTTAATTTTATTATTAATATTCAAAAGAACACCATATAATGGCAAATACAAGCATAAAATTGCTTGGCAAATTGTACAATTTATAAGAATAATTATGAATATAAAACTAGAGGTAGAGGGAATAGAAAATATACCTAATTCTACATTCGTAGTTTATGGAAATCATAAGTCAATGTTAGATGTTGTAATTATATATGAGGTCTATCATAAAATAATGAGTGCAGTTGCAAAGAAAAATTTAGTTAAGGTTCCGGTCTTGAATAAGCTTATGGAAGCCTTTGAAGTAGTTCCTTTAGATCGAGAAAATGAACGTGAGGGTGTTAAAGCATTACTTCATGCTATTAGTCTAGTTAAGGGTGGATATAATATGCTTATTTTCCCTGAAGGTGGAATAAAATCTAGAGAGGTAGAGACAATGGTTGGTTTTAAAGCAGGAGCATTTAAATTAGCAACTAAAGCCCAAGCAATTATTTCACCAGTCAGCCTAATTGGAAGTTCAAAATTGTCAAAAAATGCACCATTTCATCGTACTAAAGTAAAAGTTATAATACATAAGCCAATCACACCTGCAGAATATGAAAATGAAAATACATTTGAATTAGGTGAAAAGGTAAGAGAAATAATTGATAATGGAGTTTTAAATAATAAAATTTAAAGGAGGCTAATATGCAATATTTTATTTTAGCCGCAGTTTTAGTTTTTGTTATTTTTGTGTCTTTTGTAGTTGTTACTAATGTAAAACGAAAGAATAAAATGAAAAATGATGTTTTAAATTTATTAGAAAGAATTGCAGAAGAAAATAAAATAAACAATTATAAATTGTATTACTATAGTAAAAGCGTCTATGATATATATTTTGAAACTTTAACACATGTATATTACATTAAATTAATTCCTAATTTTCAAAATGCTGAAATTTCTGTAAATAGTCCTTATAAATGGGAAGTTAGAGAAAATTTATCAGAAAGAAAACCTAAATTTATAGATGGAATTTATGAGTTTTTAAATATGAAAACATCAGATACAAAAAAGCAAATAAGTAAAATTGCAATAATTTATCCTAATGCAAGAGCGCTAATGCGCTATATTAATGAATGTGAATTAAATTTTGTATATCCTGATACTAATATAAGTGGTTGCTTTATTATGACTTATGAGAGTATTAATAGTAATCACGATTTAATTGATGGAAGATAGAAAGGAGTATTATGGAAGATTTCGCTCTAAAAACCTTAGAATATGATAAGGTATTACAAATTGTTGCCACTAATGCAAGAACTAGTTATGGCAAAAAGCAAATTTTAAATTCTATTCCTAATAAAAACTATGATGAAGTAGCAATTCTTTTAAATGAAACTGAAGAAGCACAAAATGTATTATTACGTTTTGGTGATTATCCATATGAAAATTATGAAGAGGTTTCTAATTATTTAGAATTAGCTGATAAAAGTGGTATTTTAGAAGCAGAAAATTTTTTAAAAATTTTAGCCTTATTAAATAGTTCAGTTGAGACAAAAAATTTTTTTGTAGATTTAATAAATAATGAAAAAATATCTTTAGAAAACCTTGAAAAATATTTTAGCGGTTTAGAAGATTTAGTACGTTTAAAAACTAGTATCACCTTAGCACTAAATAAGGAAGGGAAAATACTAGATTCAGCTTCAAAAACTTTATTTCAAATAAGAAGAAAATTAGCTCAAACTGAAAATAGAATTAGAGTTACCTTGAATGCTATTATGCAAAAGGAAAGTCACAAGCTAAATGAATTATTGATTGTTATTAGAAATGGTAGAATGTGTTTGCCGGTCAAAATAGAATATAAAAATTCGTTTTCCGGAATAATACATGACATTTCATCGACAAATACAACATGCTACATAGAGCCTGCCGAAACAACAATTATAGCGAATGAATTAGATGATTTAAGGCAGGAAGAACAAAAAGAAATTAGAATTATTCTTCAAAACTTATCTTTATTAGTCTCTGCAAATTATCAAGAACTAAGTAAAAATCTATATAATTTAACTATGTTAGATGCAATATTTGCTAAGGCAAAATATGCTAGTGATTATATGTTTAAGCCTAGTTTAACATTAGATTATTCATTTAATCTTGATAATATTAAGCACCCATTAATTGATACAAAGGTATGTGTACCAATATCAATAAAAATGGATAAAAATGCAAAAGCAATAATAATAACAGGTCCTAATACAGGTGGTAAAACAGTAAGTTTAAAGACAGTAGGATTATGCTCAATGTTAGTGCAAACTGGTATTTTTGTTGAAACAAAAAAACAATCTACATTTCATGTTTTTGAGCATATCCTTGCAGATATTGGCGATGAGCAATCAATTGAAGAATCTTTATCTACATTTTCTTCACATATGAAAAGAATAATTGACATATTAAAGCTTGACTTATCTAATTCATTAATTTTACTTGATGAGTTAGGCAGTGGTACTGATCCTAAAGAGGGTAGTGCACTTGCAATAGCAATTTTAGAGGAATTAGAAAATAAAAATGCTAAATCAATAGTCACAACCCACTATACTGATTTGAAAAACTACGCTTATAATCATGATGGTATAATAAATGCATCAGTTGAATTTAATGTCAATACATTAAGACCAACATATCGTTTACTACTTGGAATACCAGGAGCAAGTAATGCATTACTAATAGCTAAAAACTTAGGATTAAATAATGAAATAATCGAAAAAAGTAATAAATACTTAGAAAATAATAAGGTTGATAGTAATATTGTCGAATATGAAAAGAAAGTTGCATCACTTGCCTTTAAAGAGGATGAATTAAACAAACTTTTAGAAGAAAATGAAAAACTTAAAGCAGATTTAGCTAATGAGAAAAGTTCTCTTGAAAGAAAAAGACAAGAATTATTGAATAAAGCTAAAAAAGAGGCAGAATCGATAATTATAAAGGCTAAAAACGATAGTAGTAATCTATTAGATGAAATAAAGAAATTAAAACATGAAAGTGAAATTAAAGTTCATGAAATAGCCAAACTAAAGCATATGTCAAATTCATTAGAAGTATCTAATAATGATGATAATATATTTCAAGATAAACTTGAGGTTGGTGATTTTGTTTTAATCAAATCATATAATAAGGTCGGAACTATTCAAAAAGTAAAAAAGGATAGTTATGAAGTAAATTTTGGACTTTTCACAATGGATTTTAAACAAAAAGATTTAGTTAAGACAGCACGACCTAAAGTTAAAAAGGAACCTAAACCTATTCATACAGGCTATAATAGCGTTAGCGGAGCTTCAATGTCTTTAGATTTGAGAGGAAAAAGATACGAAGAAGTAAAAGATTTAGTTGAAGATTTTTTAGATAAGGCCTGTTTAGCCAATTACGAGCAAGTTTCAATTATCCATGGCTTTGGTACAGGTGTTGTTAGAAATAGAGTATGGGAAGTATTGAAAAGTAACTCAAATGTAAAGTCCTATCGTTTTGGGAAAGAAGGAGAAGGACTTAATGGTGTTACAGTGGTGACATTAAAATGATTAAGTATTGCTTCATTTTACCTTATGCTACCTATTTACCTAAACAACAAGTAGATACAATATATGTAGGGATTGATAAAGGCTCGTTAGATGCATTAAAGCAAGGATATAAATTAGATTATGCTTTAGGTGATTTTGATTCAATCAGTAGCACTTCATTTGAGTTCGTAAAAAATAATGTAAAAAAAATAATTAAATTACCTGTAGAAAAAGATGATACAGATACAGAATATGCATTAAAATATTTTAATGATGCCGATTTAGTTACTATTTATGGAGGGATTACAGGTAAGAGGGTAGAACATTTATACGCTAATATTAATCTTTGTTTAAAATACAAAAATGTAATTTTTATGGATAAATATAGTATGATTCGTTCTATTCCTAATGTAATGGAGATTAAAAATAGTGACTATTACTTTTATAGTTTTTTTGCTGATGAAAATAGCGTAATAAGCTTAAAAGGTTTCAAATATGAATTATCTAATTATAGCTTTAAGTATGCTGACAATTTATGTATTTCAAATGAAATAGCAGCAAGTAGTGCTATTATAACTTTTAGTGGTAATGGAATAATGATTATGACTAAAGATGATTCAGAAGAATGAAGAGAAAAGTAAATTTTCTCTTTTTTTCATTTTAAATTGTGATATAATATTTATGTCATAAGGGGAGCCATTGAGGCTGAGAGGATTTTTGGAATCGACCCATTGACCTGATCTAGGTAATGCTAGCGTAGGGACATGATATAATATCCTTTTTTAGCATTGTCCTAAACGGACTTTTTTTATTATAAAGGAGAAAGAAATGAAAACAAACAAGTTTGATGCAAAAGCATTAGCAGAAGCAGCAATTTTTGCTTCAATTGCTTTTGTGCTAGATTTTTTGCAAGAAAAAATCTGGGGAATGACACCACTTTTTGTTAATGGTGGTGGTATTGGAATTGCAATGGTTCCTATTGTAATCATTGCTCTTAGAAGAGGTGTATTTACTGGTGGTATTTGTGGACTTATTACAGGTATATTACAAATGCTTGGTGGCGTAACTACATTCCCTTCAAATATTTGGTGGCAAGTATTCATTCAAATATTACTAGATTACACAATTACCTATATGATGGTTGGAATAGTCGCAGGTATATTCCATCATGTAATTGATAAATCAAAAACTAAAACATTTAATTTGGTAATTGTTGGTGTGGCAACATTTGCAGGTGGTGTAGCAAAATTCTTGTGTCACTTCCTTTCTGGTTGTTTTTTCTGGCCAAGTGATGTTTATGGTGCCCCATGGATTTATTCTATGGTTTATAATGGTTCATATTGTTTGCCATGTGCTATAATTTCAATCATCTTAATTGAAATACTTTATGAGAAAGCACCACGTTTCTATTATGCTGATGGATTACAAGGAGTACACTAATGAAAAAATTTTACGCATTGCTATGCTTAGGAATAATAAATGCATGTTATGGACTAGGTATGTATATTGAAAGCTGTTCATTCTCTACAGATGAATGGGGATATCATTATTTTGACTCAAATTTTGATTATTTTATCTGGTTTATTTCGGGAGTTATAATCATTATTTTAAGTGTTTTTATTTATAAAGAAAATAAAACTAAAACTAATTAGTATTAAAAAGCGGAATTCCGCTTTTTTTATTTTTATCTTTAATAAATTTATGGTATAATTTAAAAGATAGGATGGTGATTTTATGTTAGATGTACTTCACGTAAAAAAAACTATCGATGGAAAAGAAGTTTTAAAAGATTGTACTTTCAAGGTTGAACCAAATACTGTCTTTGGTATTGTAGGAATAAATGGAGTAGGGAAATCCACATTGATGAAAATTTGCTGTGGGATATTAAACCCTGATGAAGGTAGTGTTTTCATTGGGACCGAAACAATTTTTGACAATATTAGTGCAAAGGAAAATATCGTATTCATATCAGATGATCCATATTATGAGCTTGGGGAAACTCTAGAATCAATATTTAATTTCTATGCAGCTTTTTATAAGATTGATAAAAAATATTTTTTAGAGTTACTGAATATTTTTGATTTACATCGTAAAGATAGGTTAGTAAAGTTATCTAAAGGTAAAAGAAAGCGTGTTTTTATTGCGATTGCACTTGCGATTGCACCAAAACTATTACTATTAGATGAGACTTTTGATGGTCTAGATCCAAAGGCTAAGAAGATTTTTAAGCAAGAACTAATAAAATTAATACAAGCAAAAGAAATGACTGTAATAATGACATCCCATTCCTTACGTGAATTGTCAGATATAGTAGATGATATTGGTTATTTAAGAAATGGAATTTTATTAACAATTGGTTCTGAAAATTATTCAAATGATCCAATTTATAGAGTAATGATTAAAAATAATAATATAAGTGTTGATTTTTCTAATCTTAAAGTACTTAGAACTTCAAAAGGAACAGGTTATGAAATATATGATATTCATAATGAAAAGGAACAAATTATAAATGCACTAGGTGAATATAATGGTTTTTATGCAATTGATGTAATTCCTTTTGAGGAATGGATTGTATATCAAATGGAGGATATTTACTAATGAATATATCGTATTTGAAATATATATTTAATAAATACAAGGTATTTTATTTCTTGTTATTCTTGGTGTATTTTAGCACATTTACTGTTTTAATGGCATTTGTTTCAGATGATAATATCATTGTATTAAAAAAGGTAATTTATTTTCCATCAACAATTATTATGATTGCTGCATATGTGATTCCTCTTTATGATTACAGAATTTATTATCAAAGAAGTAGTGCTAATTTGTATTTATCATTACCAGATAAGCGAGTTAATTTATATAGAACAAGCACATACTTTCACATTGCACTAAATGCATTAGCGTTTTTGATAAGTGTTTCATTAGGTATAATGATTTTGGCAATAAAAGGAACAGATTTAGCTTATGAATATCTATTTTATTATACTATTTCAATGGTAGTAATATTTATTTCAACATATCTATTTAGTGCCTTTATTGCTACTAGAGCTTATAATATTACAGATGCAATTATAATTAATTTAGCATATATAGCATTGCCAATTATGGTTTTATTTATGTTATATTCCGCATTTAATATAAAAAATATTGAGATGAGTTGGTATAATATTAGTTTTATAGGAGCATGTCAAAAAGTAAGTAAAATTTTTCCACAATTTGCTATTATGCCTTTAGCAAAACATTTTGATGAATGGTATGTAATGTTGATTATGCTAATACTTGGATTGGTACTACACTATTTTTCATGTCGTGCTGTAACAAAGTATAAAACTGAAAAAATTGGAGATATAACTAATAGTTTCTTTGGTTATAGAACATTAATACCTGCATTTTGTATGATAATTTTGATAATAGCTAATTACCAAACCGGGGTCACAGCTATTTTAGTAGTTATTATAATGGTCCTATGTTACTTTGTTTTTTCTTTAATAGGCAAGAAAAATTTTAAATTTAATTGGAAATTATTACTTTGCTTCTTGGGAATGATTTTATTAGCTAATTTAATAATATTGTTATTTCAGTAGTATGGAGGTGCTTCAATGAAGTGTGTACTATTAATACATGGTTTTTTAACAAATGAGCATGATTTTGATAATATTATTCCTAATTTAAAAGAAAAATATGATTATGTTTGTCTATACATTGTTCCTGGTCATGAAACTCCACCACACTATAGAGATTTCAAGGTCAAAAACACATTTAAAACACTTTTAGATTGTTACGATAAATTGGCTGAGACATATGAAGTCATAGATTGTATTGGTTTTTCGATGGGGGGAGCTTTAGCAACATATTTGCAAAGTGTAAGAACAATTCATAGACTAGTATTATTAGCTCCTGCAAATAAATATATTAATTTACAATTATTCCATAATAGAATAAAATATCTAGCGAGCTCAAAACAAGAATTAAGAAAAGCTAAAGTTAATGATCCTAAAATATATGCATATATTCAAGAAAATTTAGAAGCTTTAGCTAATGATGATAAAAAAGCTTTAGAGATTGGCTTTCGACAGTTGTTCCCACATTACTCTGTTCATAATATTTCAACATTTATGTCGATTGTGAAAAGATGTAACAAGGAATTAATCTCAATAAATACGCCTGTTTTAATTTTATGGGGAAAATTAGATCAATTCGTCCCAGAAAGTTCAATTGATTATTTACAGGATTTAATAATTTCAGAGTCAAAAATAGTAAAATTTGATAATTTGTCGCATCTAATGTTGCGTAGTGAAAATCACAAAGAATTAGTAAAAATTATAATGGATTTTTTAGAGAAAGAAGAGGATAAACATGAAAATAACTAAGCGAACTGAAAAAAGAATTGCTGCTATAAATATTATTTACTCTATGAAAATGAATGAAAAGACACTTGAAGAAATTGAAAATAGTGACTTTTATGACAATTTAGATAAAGAAACATTAGATTTTGTCAAGAATGTAGTAGAAAATCTTGAAAATATTGATGAAATTATTGCTAAAAACTTACAAAATTATTCTATAGGAAGATTAAATAGATTAGATTTGGCTATCATTGAATTAGCTGTTTCAGAATTACTAAAAAGAGAAGTTCCTGAGGCGATTGTCATAAATGAGGCCTTAAACATAAGTAAAATGTACACTCAAACTGAGGATTTTGATTCTGTAAGATTTAATAATAAACTTTTAGATAATATAAAAAATTTTTTAAATCAAAATAGATAATTTGTAGGAGATTTATCTATTATGAGTGAGGAAAAGAAATATTTAACTGTAAGTGCTTTAACACGATATATTAAATATAAATTTGAATATGATAAAAACTTAAAGGAAATACTTCTTGAAGGTGAAGTTTCTAATTTTAAGGCTCATAGTAGAGGGCATCTCTATTTCACTTTAAAGGATGAAGGTGCACAAATTGGTGCCATGATGTTCAGTACTTATGCTAAAAATATAAATTTTATTCCTAAAGATGGAATGAAGGTTTATGTGCGTGGGTATGTAAGTGTTTATGAGTTGGGTGGATACTACCAGTTAATTGTTACAGAAATGAAGCAAAGTGGTATAGGTGACCTTTATTTAGAGTTTGAAAAATTAAAGAAGGAATTAGGAGAAAAAGGTTATTTCAATGTTGAGCATAAAAAGCCGATTCCTCGCTTTCCAAAAACTGTAGGAGTAATAACATCGCCAACTGGTGCTGTCATTAGAGATATAATTAATACTATTAGAAGAAGATATCCTTTTATAAAACTTATTTTATATCCTGCATTAGTTCAAGGTGCCGAGGCAAAAGAATCTATAGTTGCTCAAATAAATAAGGCAAATCTAGATGGACTTGTAGATGTATTAATAGTTGGGCGAGGTGGAGGAAGTTTAGAGGACTTATGGGCATTTAATGAAAAAATTGTTGCTGATGCAATATATAATTCAAGAATCCCAATAATTTCTGCTGTGGGTCATGAAACGGATTTTACTATTGCTGATTTTGTGGCTGACTTACGTGCTGCAACACCAACTGCAGCAGCAGAATTAGCCACTCCTTCAGTTATTGAATTAACTAAGCAGGTAAATTATTTAAATAATAATCTTAATATCTTGATAAAAGATTATTTTAGAAATAAACGCTTGGTTTTAGCTAATTTAGAACGTGTATTAGAACAAAATAATCCACAAGAAAAATTAAAAGATAAACGTAAGGTTTTAACACTAAACTATAATAATTTGAATTTTTTGATGAAGCATCAACTTGAAAATCAGAAAAATAAATTAATATTATTGACAAGAACTTTAAATAATTTGAGTCCATTAGTAGTAATGAATCGTGGTTATTCAATGACACTTTCAGATGGTAAGGCCTTAAAAAGTGTTAAAAATATACAAGAAGGACAATCTATTCAAACTATTTTATCAGATGGACAAATTATTAGTGAGGTAAAGGAGATTAAATATGGAAAATGAAAAAACATTTGAGGTTAGTCTTCAAGAATTAGAAAAAGTAGTTAAATCTTTAGAAAATAAAGATTTGCCTTTAGAAGAAGCAGTTTCCCTTTACACAAAGGGATTAGAGTTATCACAAAATTGTTATAAGATTTTAAATGAAAATGAAAAACTTATTCTTCAAAAGATGACTGAAAACGGCTTAGAAAAATTAGATGAGGAAAGGTGATTTTTTTGTTTGATATAAATGAAATAAAAAATCCTGAGTTTATTAAAAACTTATCATACAAAGAAAAAATTGCTTTAGCAGAAGATATAAGAAAGTTCCTAATTGAAAATTTAAGTAAAACAGGTGGTCATTTAGCTAGTAATTTAGGAGTAGTTGAATTAATGATTGCACTCTATTCTATATTTGATTATAAAAATGATCAATTTATTTTTGATGTAGGACACCAAGCATATGTTCATAAAATTTTTACAGGTAGAGCGAAAGATTTTCCTACATTAAGAAAATATAAGGGATTATCAGGATATATTAATAGAAAGGAATCTCCTTATGATATTTGGGAATCAGGACATTCTTCAACATCAATTTCTGCTTTATCAGGTTTAATGCTTGCAAATGGAAAAAATGCCCAAAAAAGAGTTATTGCGATAATTGGTGATGCTTCAATTGTTAATGGAGTTTCTCTTGAGGCTCTCAATTATTTAGGTGGTTTAAAGGATTATGCCCCAATTATTATATTAAATGATAATAAAATGGGAATAAGCAAAAGTGTTGGTTCCTTAACTATGGTATTTAATCGACTTCGAAGTAAAAAAATTGTTAGGAAAGTTAAAAAAATCACGAATAATATATTTCCTAAATGGTTTACTAACGAGGTTCATAAAGTAAAAAGAGGAATTAAGGGTTATATTCAACGCGACAATATTTTTGAGGATTTAGGATTTGATTATTATGGACCAATTGATGGACATGATTTAAAGGCTTTGACAAAAACATTTGAACGCGTCAAGGATATAGATGGTCCTGTTATAATACATATTTTAACTAATAAAGGTAAAGGATATCAGTTTGCTGAAGCAGATGACTATGGCACATTTCATGGAGTTGGACCTTTTAACATAGAAACAGGTATGCCTTTGAAATTACCTAAAGAAAACGAACATACATATAGCGAAATAGTAACAGAAGCTTTGTGTAAATTACGCCAAGAAAATGAATTTTATGTAATAACTCCAGCTATGAAGGTTGGGGCAATGCTTGATAAGTTTGCCAATCAATATCCTGATAATTTTATTGATGTAGGTATAGCAGAAGAACATGCAACTGTAATGTCTGCTGGCTTGGCATTAGGTGGAAAAAAACCAATCTTATTGATGTATTCTACATTTGCTCAAAGAGCATATGATTATTTTTTGAACGATATTTGTAGACAAAATTTACCAGTAATTATTGGATTAGATAGAGCAGGTGTAGTTGGTGCAGATGGTT
Source organism: uncultured Acholeplasmatales bacterium (assembly GCA_944324805.1). Classification (GTDB taxonomy): domain Bacteria; phylum Bacillota_I; class Bacilli_A; order Acholeplasmatales; family Anaeroplasmataceae; genus CALUXS01. The sequence goes on from CALUXS010000001.1 coordinate 235,083, forward strand.
CAACTCATCAGGGAATTTATGATGTATCTATGTTTAGTGGTATGCCGTTTGTAAAAATTGTGATGCCTAGGAATAGTTATGAAATAATGGGAGTATTCAATACGGCTTTAAAAGAAAATTGCCCTGTTGTTATACGCTATCCACGTTCTACTGAAAAAATTGATTTTTCAAAATATGAAATAGTTAGTACGCCATTTGAATGGGAAATAATTCATGATGGTAATAAAGGAATTGTATTAAGCTACGGTCCTGATTTAAATCGTATACTTGATATCGTTTTAAAAAATGGTTTAGATGTTATGGTTGTTAATGCAAGAATAATTAAACCTATTGATTATAATCTTTTTGAAAAACTCGAGGCTTTAAATTTACCATATTTAATAATTGAAGAAGTAGTTGAAAGTGGTTCTTTATATGAAAAAATATGTTCATTGACAAAACAAAATGTTTATAAAATAAATTTTGGCTTTGATACAATTTTGCCACATGGTAGTATAAATGAAGTGCTTAATGATTATGGCTTTAGTGATAATAATATAATTAAGGAAATTAAAAAATTATATGAGAATTGATTTATATTTAGTAGAAAAAGGTTATTTTGATTCAAGAACCAAAGCTCAAAGAGCATTAAGTTCAGGGGTAATAAAGGTTAATGATAAAATTATTACAAAAGGTTCGTATGAAATAGAAGGAAATGAAAATATTTTAATTCTAGAGGATGTAATGCCTTATGTATCTCAAGGTGGATTCAAACTTGAAGGGGCAATAAAAGCCTTTAACTTGAATTTTAATGATAAAGTTATTTTAGATATTGGGGCATCAACAGGAGGTTTTACAGATTGTAGTTTACAAAATGGTGCTAAGCTTGTCTATGCTGTTGATGTAGGTACTTCACAATTAGTAGATAAATTAAAACAAGACAAGAGAGTAATTTCATTAGAAAATACAAATATTAATACACTTCCTTACATTCCTAATAAGATTGATATAATTACAATGGATGTATCTTTTGTGAGCGTTACAAAGCTAGTAGATGCACTTGATTATTATATGAATGAGGCATCATATTTAGTATTGTTAATCAAGCCACAATTTGAACTAGGTAAGATTAAATTTAAAAATGGAATAGTTAAGGATAAAAAAATGTATTTAAATGCTATATTAAGTGTTAATGCAGCTTTGAATAGTAAAAATTTATACATTAATAAGCTAATTTATTCACCTATTAAAGGTGGAAGCGGAAATAAAGAATTTTTGGCCTTAGTGAGTAGAAATTTTTCTAAACCTTTAAATTTTTTGTCTATTATAAATAGTGAAAGCTGAGTGATTATGAATGCTAGAAAAATTACAAGTTAAAAATTTTGCAATTATTGAAGATCTCAGTATCGAATTTACTAAAGGAATGAATGTAATTACTGGCGAAACAGGAGCTGGGAAATCATTAGTAATTGATACAATACAGCTTTTATCAGGGGCTAGAGCAGATGCTGATATGATTAGATATAATGAAAAAAGTGCCTATATTTTAGGTGTTTTTTCTGATTTGAGTTCAGATTTAAAAAAAGTACTAAACCGATTAGAAATATTAAATGCTGAAAAGATTACAATTGAAAGAGAAATTAAAGGAAGCTCTAGAAATTTAATTAAAGTTAATGGCGTAAGTATTTCATTATCAGAATTGAAAGAAATTGGTAGTCATCTTTTAGATGTTCATGTACAGCATGACTTGTATAGGCTTTTTAATTCAGAAAATTACTTTGATTACTTAGACACGGATAATAAAAAAATCTTAGAATTGAAAAATGATTATTTAATGGCTCTTAATAAATATAATGAATCATTTATTAATTATAAAAATATTCTTAATAGTAAGAAAACTAATACTGAAAAGTTAGAATATTTACAGTATGAAAAAAAGGAACTAGAAGGGTATAATTTAAAAATAGATGAAGATATACATTTAGCTCAAGAACTAAATAAACTACGAAATTATGATAAGATTTTTACTAACTTAAAGGAAGCGTACTCACTTTTAGATAATGAAATGTATTCATTAGATAATATATATGATGCTAGCGAGCATCTATCGAACATTGAAAAGTATGAATCTCTTTATAAAGATTTATCAGAAAAAATAAAGGAAGCATATTATTTATTAGATGAAGCAAAGGGTAGTATCTATCACGAACTAAATAGTATAGATTTTGATGAGGCATCATATGCTATGTTAGAAGAAAGAGATTTTGCTTTAACAAAACTAAAAGAGAAGTATCACCGTAGTTTGAATGACTTAATTAAGTACTACGATACTATATGTCTTGAAATTGAAAAAATTACAAATTATGACGGTCTATTATCTGATTTACATGAAAAATTAAATTCGAATGGCAAAGTGCTATATGATATAGGCGTGAAGCTTCATAATGAGAGGGTAATATTAGCGCAAAAACTTGAAGAAAATATAGTTTCAGAATGTAAAATGTTAGACTTACCTGAAATGACATTCAAAGTTAAGTTTAACGATATACCAAAATATGAATGTGAAAATAGTTCTATTTTTTTAGCAAATGGATTAGATAATATTGATTTTTTAGTTAGTTTTAATAAAGGTGAACCACTTCGCCCGTTAGCTAAAGTTGCATCAGGAGGAGAATTAAGTAGAGTTATGTTAGCTTTTAAGAGCATTTTTTCAAGTCAAAAAAAGCTAAGTTTAATTGTATTTGATGAAATAGATACAGGTGTCAGTGGTGAGGCAGCATTAATGATTGCCAAAAAAATCTTTGCAATTTCTAAGTCTACACCTGTTATTTGTATAACACATCTTGCACAGGTTGCGGCAATAGCGGATACTAACTATTTTATCTATAAAGAAGAAGAAAATGAAAGAACTAAAACGTTTGTCAAAAAACTTGATTTAGAAGAAAAAATTGTAAAAATAGCTCAAATGCTTAGTGGAAATCAACTAAGTAGTTTTGCAATAATGCATGCAAAAGAATTAATAAATAAAAAAAATAACTGATAAATATCAGTTATTAAATACAAAGCGTTCAAATGCTTTAGCAACACCACTATGTTCGTTATCATCTGTTTGGTATTTAGCAGCTTCCTTAATATAAGGGAAGCTGTTTTTCATTGCAACACCATATCCAGCTTTTATAATCATATTTAAATCATTTCCGGCATCACCAATTGCCATAACATTTTCCATATCAATGTTTAAATATGCCGAAAGTTTTTCTAGTGCTAACCCTTTATCTGTTTCTTTATTTAAGAATTCAAGGAATATTAGCGAACTTCTAACCATAGAATAGTCTTCAAAAAAATGAGGGTCAATAGTATTTTCAATATTATCTAGTTTTTCCTTTTCATCAACTAGCATTACCTTTAAAAAACTATCATCATCATTTATTTTACAAAAATCAAACAAATGATCAGGAACCTTATTAATTCTTGATTCAACATCTGTATAAGGATTATGCTTAGGAGTAATTAATTCTTCATTATCTCTAAAGGCATGAATATTAACATTGTTTAAAATGGAAAAAGAATATAAATCTTTAGCAAGCTTTCCATCTACATTACGAGAAAAAATTAATTCTTGCGTTCCAACATTTAGAACTTTAGCTCCATTATAGCAAATTACATAATCAGAATCACTTAGTAAATCTAAGGTTTCTAAAACTGGTCTAACGCCACAAAAAGGTCTGCCTGTTGCGATTACAACTTTAACTCCCATTTGTTTTGCTTTTTTTATAGCATTAATATTATCTAAACTTATGTTCTTTTTACTATCAAAAAGAGTTCCATCTAAATCAATTGCGACTAGTTTAACCATATATAAATTCCTATACTGATAATAAACTATTAACAATCATATATATAACTAAAGCTAAAGAACCAATAACCATAGCAATAACTAAAGTGCTAATGATAATTTTTCCTGAAAGACGTTTTGTAGGACTAACATATGATTTTTCTACAGGTTTATTATTTTTATTAGTGTTTTTGTTTGTTTTAGCCATTTCATCCACCTACCATAAAATATATAAATATGCTATAATATTATAGCCTAAAAGGAACTAAAAAGGAAGATGTAAGATGGAAAAAAGCAAAAATAAAGCCAAAATAATTTTTCATATAGATATGAATGCTTTTTTTTGTTCAGTAGCAGAAATATATAATCCAGCTCTTCGCAACACTGCATTTGCGATAGGTAGAGAAAATTCTACTTACGGTGTTATTTCGACTGCATCATATGAAGCTAGAAAATATGGTATACATAGTGGAATGTCTCTAAAAGAGGCATATAATTTATTGCCAACTTTAAATGTAGTTTCATTGCCGTATGATTATTATTTAGATTATCATAAAAAATTTGTAAATTTATTAGAAGAATATACAAATTTAATTGAAATAGGATCAATAGATGAGGCATATATTGATATGACAGAATGCTCATTAAAGAAGCATCCTTTAGTATTGGCAAAAGAAATACAAACAAGGATTTTACAAAAATTTAAACTACCATGTTCGATAGGAATTGCTCCTACTTTATTTTTAGCAAAAATGGCAAGCGATTTAAAAAAACCTCTAGGAATAAGTGTCTTACGTAAAAGAGAGGTTGCAAAAATATTATATCCTCTTCCTGTAAAAGATATTTTTGGCATTGGTAAAAAAACATATCCAAAGTTTGAGGAAATTGGAATAGATACTATTGGAAAATTTGTTGATGAAAAAAATAAGTCTAAAATCTTAAAAATAATATCAGAAGAATACTATCAAGACGTCCTTAATAGATTATCTGGAAAAAGTAGAAATTATATTGAAAAAGAGCATTATGTTGCAAATGAAAGTATCTCTACAATGCAAACATATGATAGAAGACTTATTGGGGAAGATGAAATACTATACGAACTACGATTATTAACAAAAGAAATGCATGAAAGATTGATAAAAGAGAATTACTTGACAAGAACAATTTCAATTACCTTACGAGACTTATCATTTAAAACAATAACTAGAAGTAAAAGTATTGATTATACAAATGATTTTTACTTAATATATGACATAGTTACTGATTTATTTATTGATAATTACAATGATGAGACAATTAGATTACTAGGAGTAGGATTTTCTAATTTGATTAAAGAAAATCTTTTGCCTAAGGATTATAATTTATTTAATTTACCTACTGAAGAGGAAAAAAGAGAAAATATTACAAAAATAATGCAAGAATTTCAAAAACGTTTTGGAAATAATGCCTTATTTTATGGTAAGGACTCTAAAAATTCTTTGATTTCTAACACGAGTGAAAATGGAGTAGAGGCACCAGAGGTAATTGAAACAGAACGAACATTATTAAATTCATAGTTTTTTAAGTCAGCTAGGCAATTGACAAAAATTGCCTTTTGCTTTTTTGAAGCCAATTCAAATAATCTTTTTGAATTTGAACTAGCTTTGTCGCCAACGACGATACATAAATCGGTGGTAGGTTGATTAATAACAGCAAGTTGTCTTTTAGTAGTTGCATCACAAATCTTATTGTCTATGATAGCTTTTGGATATTTTTCCTTAATTTTTGTAAAAATTGTTTCTAAATCAATTGTACTTAATGTAGTTTGATTGGTAACATAAATTTTATCACTTTTAATATTTAGATTATTAATATCCTCTAATGTAGAAACGAGATTTGTATTTTTTACTTGCTTTAATGAAGCAATTGTTTCAGCATGATTCTTTTTTCCAATGTAAATTATAGTATAACCATTATTGTGGTAATCAATAATTCGCTTGTGTATCAAATTAACATATGGGCATGTTGCATCAATTATCCTAAGTTTTTTTTTCGTTGCTATATCAAATGCCTCAGGACTAGAACCGTGAGCTTGAAAAATTATTGTTCCGGTTTCAATCTCATCTAGGTATTCCTCTTTAGTCTTATCACCTTCTGGAAGAAGAATTACACCCTTTTTTTTATAGAAGTCGATAATATATTGATTATGAATAATTTCTCCTAATAAGTAAATTGGTCTAGGAAGGCTCGAATCTAATAATGCTTTGTCAATTTTATCAAGAGCATTGCTTACCCCTTTACAATATCCTTGTGGATTTAATAGTTTAACAATCATATATGGATATTCCTTTCTCATAATTAATATTTGATGTTTTCTTATAGTAGATTATAACAAAAAAGTTAATCAGTGGTATAGATATTGCTTGAAAAAATAAAAAAAATAAGCTAAAATAGCGTGATAGAGGAGGGATTACTATGCAAAATATAGAACTATTAAAGAAAGATTATTTGCAAAAAGCAGTTTCAGCTTTGGGGTTTACAAGTTTTACAAAGGTTCAATTAGAGACTTTTAAAGCACTTAAAGAAAATCGTAATATTCTAGTTCGCTCTAAAACTGGTAGTGGAAAGACACATGCTTTTTTGATTCCTATTTTTAATAATTTAGACGAAGAATTAAATCAAGTACAAGCATTGATATTAGCACCAACAAATGAGTTGGCCTTACAACTATATAATGTAACAAAACAAATTACAAGCTATTCTAAAAAAAATATTGATGTTAGATTATATGATTCAAATTTAAATGGAAATTTAGAAGAAGAAAAATTGAAAAATAAACAGCCACAAATTGTAATTGGTACACCTGGTAAAGTTTACGATTTAGTAGTTAAAAGAAATGCGTTAAAGGCCTATAAAACAAATTATTTCGTTGTAGATGAAGCTGATATGTCATTTGAACAAGGATTCCAAAATGAATTAGATGAATTAGCAGTTATCGTTAAGGATAGTAGGATGATGTTTTTTTCCGCAACTATCCATGAAAAAATACTTTCTGCTATTAGAAAGTATTTAAAAAATCCTGTATATATTGATTTAAATGATACTTTTGAAAATAAAATTTCGCACATTTGGATTCCTATTAAGCATAATACAAGAATTTTTATTTTAGAAGAGTTACTTAAGGTAATTAATCCATATTTAGCAATTATTTTTGTAAATAAAAAAGAAAATGTACCATTTGTATATTCATCTTTAGCTAGATTAAATTATAACGTATGTATGCTACATGGTGATATGCCTATTAGAGAAAGAAAAAGAATACTAAAGGAAATAACAAATTTACGTTATCAGTATATAGTTGCTTCAGACATTGCAGCAAGAGGTATTGATATTCCTGGTGTTTCACATGTTATTTCATATGAATTACCATACGATTATGAATTTTATGTTCATAGAAGTGGTCGCTGTGGAAGAATGGGGCAAAGTGGCACTTGCTATGCACTTTATGATAATCTTGATGATAACTATTTGAATTTGCTTTCTAAAAAGGGAGTTAAGCCAGAATATTTTGAGGTTGTTTCTGGAGAATTAAAGCCTTATAAAGGAAGAAATGTTAGACAAAGTAGATTAGCACCTAAAACTAATTACATTGCTTTAGCAGAAAAACATATTCCTAAAAGTAAAAAAGTAAAACCAGGATACAAGAAAAAGCGACAGGCAGAGGTTATAAAATTGGCTGAAAAATTAAAGAAAAATGATATTAAAAGGGGAAAAAGAAAATGAGTTATGTTATTGTTACAGATTCAACAACTGATTTACCAGCTAAATTTGTTGAAGAGAATAATATTGTAGTTATACCTATGCATTTTCAATTAGATGATGTAGAATATGTTAATTATTTAGATGGAAGAGAACTTAGTCCTAGTGATTTTTATGCAGCGATGCGAAGTGGATCAATGACTAAAACATCTCAATTAACTATTCCTGATATTGAGCAAACATATAGAAAAATATTAAGTGAAGGTAATGATATCCTAGGAATTGGATTTTCATCTGCACTCTCTGGTACATTTAATGCTATGCGTTTGGCAACAGAAGAATTGAGGGAAGAATTTCCTGATAGAAAAATAAATATAATTGATTCTAAATGTGCCTCTTTAGGTGAAGGATTATTTGTTTTTTATGCAAATGAATATAAAAAACAAGGATTAAGTTTAGATGAAACAACACAAAAATTAATTGATTTGTTACCTCATTTAGTACATTGGTTTACCGTTGATGATATTGAGACATTAAGACGTGGTGGAAGGGTTACTAATGTTCAAGCATTCTTGGCGAAATTAACTAAAATAAAGCCGGTTTTACATGTTGATAATGAAGGTAGATTAATTCCCGTTTATAAAAAAATTGGCCGTCGTCAAGCACTAAAACAACTTGTAGATGAACTTGCAAAATCAATTGATAGATCATATAAGCAAACAATAATGATTGGTCATGGTGATTGTTATGAGGATGCTGAATATGTAGCAACAAAGGTAAAGGAAGTTGCTGATGTAAAAGAAGTTGTAATTAATAATATAGGTCCTGTTATTGGTGCTCATTCCGGACCTGGAACTGTAGCTTTGTTCTTTGTTGGTAAGGAAAGATAATATTTGTTTTTATAAAATTAAAAAGGAGATTGACTATACATAAGTATAATCAATCTCCTTTTATTATTAATATAAACTTTAGCGTAAAGTTTCTCCAGATTCAAGATGAATATCTTGTAATTCTTTAGCACTTGGAGAAGAGAAGATACGAACATTTCTTTCAATAACAGTTCCCTCAGGAATAACGATACGTTTTCCGATTACATTTATTCCTGATGATAGAACTTCAGGTCGTTCTTTGTTAGGTGTGAAATCATTACCAGTTCCAATAATTGAATTTTTACCAATAATAGTATTTTTATCAATGATAGAACGTTCAATTTTTACATTTTCTCCAATTTGAACATCATTTAAGATTACTGAATCTTTAATAACAGCGCCTGCACCTATTTTAACACCAGGAGATAAAACAGAATTAACAACTGTACCTAAAATTTGATCACCATGTGATAATAAAGAGTCCTTAACAACTGCATCATCTCCAACCTTAACAGGTGGCAAATCCTCAGATTTTGTATATATTTTCCAAGAAGTATCATATAAATCTAACTTACAACCTTCTTTACATAATTCAAGGTTAGTTTCTAAGTAAGAATCGTATGTACCTACATCCTTCCAATAATCATAGAATTCATAAGCAAACACCTTTTTATCCTTAATCATACTTGGAATAATATGCATGCCAAAGTCTAAATCCTTAATGTCAGGATGGCTTTCAATTGCTTCAACCAATGCTTTAGTTGAGAAAACATAGATTCCCATTGAAGCCTTATTAGATTTAGGTTCTTTTGGTTTTTCAACAAACTTTGTAACTTGTAGCTCATCATCAGTCTCTAAGATTCCAAAACGACTAGCTTCCTCTATAGGTACAATTTTTGCTGCGATTGTAACATCAGCACCTGTTGCTTTATGTTGTTCAATCATTTTACTATAGTCCATTTTATAGATATGATCACCAGAAAGAATTAATACATATTTTGAAGCATAACGTTTTACAAAGGCTAAATTTTTTCTAACCGCATCAGCAGTACCTTCGTACCAAGAGTTATTTGGTTGTAACAACGTTACAAATGAATCACGACGGTCTAGGTCCCAAGGTTTACCTACACCAATATGTTCATTTAAAGATAATGGCAAGTATTGAGTTAAAATGCCAATTTGGAAAATTCCTGAATTACAACAATTTGACAAAGCAAAGTCGATAATTCTAAATTTTCCAGCAAAAGGAACTGCAGGTTTACTACGTAGTTCAGAAAGAACATCAAGTCTAGAACCTCTTCCTCCCGCTAAGATTAAAGCTAAAGTTTCCATTTTTTAGTATCCTCCCTTTTTACACATTTTTTCATATAAATTTATATATGCTTTAGCTGATTTATTCCAACTATAGTCTAATTCCATCGCACGTTTTACTAAACTTTCCCAAGCTTTTTTATCCTTAAAAGTATCAATAGCAAAATACATAACTTCTTTAAGGGATTCCGTATTATAATTTGCAAAACTAAATCCCCATCCACTATCTTCATACTTATTATAAGGTTTTACTGTGTCTTTTAAGCCACCTGTTTCTCTAACTAATGGTAATGTACCATATCTTAACGCTATCATTTGTCCTAAACCACAAGGTTCAAATTTACTAGGCATTAAAAATATATCGGCACCTGCGTATATTTTTTGAGCAACAGAATCAGAATATCCAATAAATGATTTAAATCTTGTTGGATATTTGTTTTCCATATACCTAAAGTAGTCTTCGTAAACCTTGTCCCCACTTCCCATAAGGATAAATAATGCATTTGAATGTACTAATACATCCTCAAGTATCGGCATTAGTATATCAATTCCTTTTTGATCTACCAAACGAGATACTAAACCAAATACAGGAACATTTTCATTTTTATTTAAACCAAAATATTCTAAAAGATGTTGTTTATTTGCTGCTTTTCCCTGAATATAATTATTTAATGAATAGTGGAAAGAAATTTCTTTATCAGTTTCAGGATTGTATTTATTTACATCAATACCATTTAAAATACCATAAAAATCATATTTTCTAAGTTCAAGAATATAGTTTAATCTATATCCATATTCGTCTGTCAATACCTCGTTTTTATAGGTATCACTAACTGTAGTTACAATATCACTTTCCATAATTGCACATTTCATATAATTTATACAATTATCATATTCAAGTGAAGAAGAATATGGCATATACATAATATTCATAATTTCTTTAGGGAATACTCCTTGATATTGAATATTATGAATACTAAACATTGTTTTAATACGCCTATATTCAGGATAATAATGATAATTATTTTTTAGAATATAAGGAACTAATCCAGTTTGCCAATCGTTGACATGAATTACATCTGGCATAAAATCAATTACTTTTATTGCCTCTAGAACAGCAAAGTCAAAAAAAGCAAACCTTTCTCCATCGTCACCATAGCCATATAAACCATCACGACCAAAGTAACGATCACTATCAATAAAATAATAGTGAATTCCATCAGCTTCACTATGGAAAACTCCTACATATTCATTTCTATTAGAAATTCTAACGTAAGCATAACCACAATAAGAAGCGATATTTTTTTCTTTAATTTTTTTGTAGTATGGTAACATTACTCTAATATCTACTCCATTGGCTTTTAAAGCCTTTGGAAGTGCACCTACTACATCGGCTAAACCACCTGTTTTAATAAATGGTGTGCCCTCGCTTGCACATAATAAAACTTTCATTTCGCCACCCTCTCTTATCAAATAATATTATACAATATATAAAACGTTTTCACAATATAAAAAATGTAAGAAATTTCATACAAAATTATTATAAATATATATTGAAAAAAAAGTGTCAAAATGATATAATTCAACTTGATAACGCAAATAACAATCTTATGCAAGGAGATTTTTAAATATGGCATCAAGAATTAGAAAAACAAAATTTAAGTTTAAATGGACTAAAGAACTAGTGTTCTTGATTTGTGGTCTTTTAGTTATGATTATTGCTACAATTATTCTAGCATTACCTACAAAACAAGAACGTTTTTTAAATAAGTGGTCTGGAACTTCTTTAACAAAGGAAACTGTTATTACAGAAATTAAAGAAGAAAAACTTTTAGATGAAATAAATAAGAATGAATTTGTTTTTGTGTTTTACGGAGCACCTGCTGATAGTACATCTGTAACGAATATTGATATTGTTGAAGCTCAAGCGCAAATTTTTGATATCGATAAAGTTTATTGGTTGGATGGTACTGAAATTTATGAAACTGATGATGAGACTAAATCAACAAGAGATTTTAAGACTGCTATTAATGCAAGAGAAGAAAAATTACAAGATGTTGACTTATTAACTATGGGAAGCTTTTGGGTTTACCAAAACGGTAAGTTGATTGTTGATTCAGTTGATATGGATGGTTCTACTTTTGAACAAGTAGTTCACTACGGTTTTAGTAAGAGCGTAGAAGTAAAATAATTTTAAAAAAAGGAAGATGGCAGCATCTTCCTTTTGTAAGTGTTAGAGGAGTAAATTATGATAAATAAATTAAAACAAGAAATTAAGGATTTTTTAGAGAAAAAGTATGATAATCAAGTATCTATAATAGTAGAAGAACCTAAAGATAGTAAATTAGGTGACATTTCTGTCCCTGTTTTTTCAATTGTAAAGCAATTAAGACAACCATTACCTAATGTCGTTAATGACGTAAAGAATGCTTTAGTAGAAAATTTTAAAATAATTCAAGAAGTTAAAACTGTTGGTGGTTTCGTTAATTTAGTAATAAATAAAGAAGAATTGTCATTTGAAGTATTATCAGATGTTTTAGAAAAGGGATGTCAATATGGTTCTAGTGAACTTGGAAAAGGTAAAATGGTAGTTCTTGATTATTCTTCTCCAAATATTGCTAAAAGTTTTTCTATTGGACATTTAAGATCAACAATTATCGGTAATTCTTTGAAATTGATTAATAGAAAGTGTGGATATAATACATTTGCAATCAATTATTTAGGTGATTGGGGTACACAATTTGGAAAAATGATTGTTGCCTATAAAAAATGGGGTGACAAGGAAAAAATTGCTAAAGATCCAATAAACGAAATGACAGCACTTTACGTTAAATTTCACGAAGAAGCTAAAAATAATCCTGAGTTAGAAGAAGAAGCTAGAGAAGCATTTAGAAAATGTGAACTAGGAGAAAAAGAATATTTGGATTTATGGCGCTATATAAGAGAAGAATCATTAAAGGAAAGTGCACAAATATATGATCTTCTAGAAGTTGATTTTGACTCATACAATGGCGAAGCTTTTTATAATGACAAGATGGATGGTGTAGTTGAGGAATTAACTGAAAAAGGAATGTTAGAACTTGATGCTGGAGCACAAATTGTTAGATTAGGTGATGATATGCCACCTGCATTAATAAAAAGAAGTGATGGTGGAAGTTTATACATTACTAGAGACTTGGCAGCACTATTCTATCGTAAAAAAGAGTATAAATTTGATAAAATATTATATGTTGTTGGTAATGAGCAAAAACTTCATTTTAAGCAAATTAAGGCAATAGTTACAAAAATGGGATATGACTTTGCGGATGAAATTGAACATGTTGGCTTTGGATTATATTTAACAAATGGTAAAAAAATGTCAACACGTTCAGGTGGTGTTGTAAAATTATATGACGTATTAATGAAGGCAATTAATATGGCAAAATCTCAAATTGAAGAAAAGAATAAAGATTTAGCCGATAAGGATAACATTGCTCGCAAAGTTGGAATCGCTGCTGTTATGTTTGGTGATTTGAAAAATCATAGAGAATTAGATATAGAGTTTGATTTAGATAATTGTGTTAAATTTGAAGGTCAAACAGGCCCATATTTACAATATAGTGGGGTTAGAATTGCTTCTATTTTAAAAGATAAAAGCATTGATTTAACTAAATGTGATAAAACTTTATTTACAAAACCACATTATTTTGAATTAGTTAGATTAATAAGTAATTTCCAAGCAGTTATTGAAAAAAGTTGCCTAGAAAGTGCACCAAGCTACCTTGCTAAATATTTATTAAATTTAGCACAAAGCTTCAATAAATTCTATGGTTTAGAAAAAATTAATGTTGAAGATGAAGCAATTAGAAATACAAATTTTGCACTTGTTAAGTCAATTAGAATTATTTTAAATGAGGGCTTACGATTATTAGGAATTCATTATTTAGACGAAATGTAATATGAAAAAAAAGGGTTTCTTAAAAAATATTATCCTATTAATTTCTATTGTTGTATTTTTGATAATTATGATTATTTCTTTAGGAGATATTAAAACAATTATCAAAACATTATTAGAAGCAAATTATTGGTTCATTTTAGTTATAATAGGATTAATGATTGTATATTTCATATTGTGGCCTATTTCCTTAGCAATATTGATTAGGAAAGAAGATAAAAATATTAAGAAAAATGACGCATATCTAATAGGAGCTAGTGAGTTTTTCTTTAATGGAATCACACCATTTAGTAGCGGTGGTCAACCATTTCAAGCTTACGCACTTAAGCAAAAAGGAATGAAATTGAGTTCATCAACATCTGTCTTAATGTTAAATTTCATTATTTATCAGTTTGTTATTAATATTTTTAGTATTTTAGCAATTTTATTCTACTTTAATAGAATTAAGACGGTTATTGATAATTTAATATGGATAGCAGTTATTGGATTTACGATGAATTTTTTGATACTTGTCTTATTGATATTATTAGCAATTTCTAGCAAGGTAGGTACGATTATTCATAAATTCCTAGTTTGGTTATCACACTTTAAATTGTTTAGAAGACTTGAAAGTAAAATACCTAGTTTTGATTTGTATGTAAAAGAGGTACAAGCTGCTTTTAAAACCATTCATACTAGAAAAATACAAATTTTGCTTTCTTTAGTATTAAAGATAATAAGCTTAGCGATTTACTATGCGGTACCTTACTTCGGAATGCTTGCATTAAGAATAGATGTAGGATTTGAAAACATCTTCTTTATAATATCAATGACATGTTTTTCTTTAACAATGGTGACATGGATTCCAACACCTGGATCTAGTGGTGGTGCTGAATTAACATTTTCGGCGATATTTATGATTTTTGCTATTTCAACTAATTTAAGTATAAGCTTAATGCTAATTTGGCGTTTTTGCACATACTACTTAACTATGATATACGGCTTTATAGCCTATATGATTTTTGAGAGGAGTAGACGTAAAGATGAGAATAGGAATATTCACGGACACGTATTATCCGATAATTAGTGGTGTTGTAACCTCAGTTATGACACTAGAATCTGAGTTGATTGCTTTAGGGCATGAAGTCTATATTTTTACAACTGATATGAATGAAAGAATTCCAAACAAAAATAATATTATATATTTTTCTGGAGTCAAGGTTCCTTTAGAAAGCTTGAAATCATTCCGTCTATCTTTTAGGTTGCATGTTAAGGTTAGAGAAATAAAAAAATATAATTTGGATGTTATACATATTCAAACAGAATTTTCAATGGCTAGACTTGCAGTTTTAGCTTCAAAAAAATATCATATACCATTAGTATATACGCTTCATACTTTATATGAGGATTACTTGCAATATATTTCTAAAACTATTGATAAGCACTTTCACAAAAAGTTTTTATCATCCTTAGCAGCAATATTGGTTTCACCAATAAATAAACAAGCAATCGTTAAAATTGTGCCAACAAGAAAGGTATTAGCTCATGTTGGTAAATATCATCTTGATGGCGATATAAGGGTCGTTCCTACAGGTCTTGATTTTAACAAACTATTGCTAAAAAAAGAAGAAAATAATAAAATTGCAGAATTGAAGAAAAAATTAAAAATACCAGATGATAATTTAGTTTTTTTATCAATAGGAAGAATTTCAGAAGAAAAATCCCTAGATGTAATTATAAGAGCTTTTGCTAATATAGATAATAGCAAGGCTAAATTGGTAATAGCTGGTGATGGTCCTGCATTAGAATCTTTAAAAAATCTTGTTTCAGAATTGAAAATTGAAGATTCAGTAAGATTTTTAGGTTTTGTCGAATGGGAAAAAATTGTTCCTTATTATCAATTGGGTGATGTATTTTTGAATGCATCTGTAACTGAAACTCAGGGATTAACATACCTAGAATCATTAATTTGTGGAACGCCACTATTAGTTCAACAAGATGAGTGCTTAGAAGGAATTTTAATTAACGGGAAGAATGGTTTTTATTTCAATGGTGAAAATGATTTAATAATCAAAATGAAAGAGATAATTGAAAATCCTAGCAAAATTAGACAATTAAAAGATACGACATGTGATACAGTTTTAAATTATACAAAAGAAAATTTTGCATCACAAATACTAAATATATATTTAGGTGCTATTGAGCGTTCAAAAATAAAAACAAATAAATTTTTTACTGGATTAAAAAAATAACTTGAATTAATGCTAGAAATATGGTATATTTCTAGTGTTATGCCGCTGTGGCGAAATTGGTAGACGCAGCAGACTCAAAATCTGCCGCCCTTAAAAGCATGCCGGTTCGAGTCCGGCCAGCGGCACCATTAAATTTTACTATAAAGGTGTCAATTTTATAATTAAATTCAAAAGAAACATTATTAAAGTTTAAATTTAAATTTTAGTAGTGTTTCTTTTTTTATACATTTTTTAAAAAACTATTCGAGTCCGGTAAAAAAATGGCCTCACTTAAAATTATAGATTATTTAAAGCTTCGTTAGTTAGCTCCAGGTATTTTTGTGTCATTTTAAAACCACCGTGTCAAAGTAAATACTTCAACTATCATTAAGTTAGCACAATTCTTTAGTAAGAATATAAATAAAGATGATCTGCCTTTAGTTCTAGATGGTTATTAAAGGTTTTAAGTGTAAAGATAGAATAGGTTTAAAGTCATAAACTTATGGTAAAAGTGATGTTGAACTTATAGAAGATAAGTCAAGAACTATGACTTATATTAGTAAGTATATGAGTAAATCTTTTAATGAAATATCGGATACAGTTTATTTAGAACGTTTAAATAAACAACATTATTATAAAAGTAATAATCTAATTAAGCCAAAAGAATTAACAGAGGATGAATATTAATTAGAGAAGAAGTAGAAAACAATTATATTAGCGTATATACGAGCGAAAATAAGAATGTTTATACGGATAATATAGTTGTCAAAAAATTATATCAATTGAATGATATTAAAAAAATTGTTATAATAAAAGTGGGATATAAGGTGAAAAAAGGAAATTCAAACTATGTTTTTTATAGGAATTTTAATGATAAATGTGACAAGTTAAGTCAACAACATGTTTCAATAAATGATAAATTGATTGGTATTGAAAATAGTATTAATCCTAATGCTGTTACCTCGATTTTTGTTGCAAAGGGTAGAAAAAGAATTTATTCAATAATTAAGTTTCTTTTGTCTTTATTGATTATGTTTGCTGCTTTTATTCTTATATTTATGTTTTTTATCATAATATGAATCTATGGGATAAGACATTAGAGATTTTTGATAATTGTTTTTTGGATTTTGGTAGTTGTAGTCTATCAGTTTGTTTCAAAATTTGTAGATGATATAATAAGTATAATAAGAAAAGGAGTGTCAATAAAAGTGAGAGATATTAATGATTTAAATGAAAAACAAAAAAAAGAACCAATGTTTAGTACTAGTACTAAAATATTAGGTTTTATACTTCTTTGTTTTTTTGCCTTTTTAATTTGTGCTGGTATTTTTAATAGATAGTTTAAAAGGATGTTAGATAAAATCTAGCATCTTTATTTTTATAAAAAAACTTAAGAAAAAAAGCAAACCACATTATTAGCGTATTATTGTTTGTTATAATGAGTTTGTAATTTATAAGTAGGGGGTAATCTTATGGATTATGGATTAAAATTATATATTGTATATTATAAATTTTAATTGATAGAATGATACATCTCTAAACCTAATAAAATTGTAAAAGTGAAGATTAATAGAATACAAATAAATTATTTTATCGTATCATAATTAATGTATGAATAAATGATACTATTATAAAATTAACTTTATTTGTCATAATGTTTTGAATTTTTTTTATAATTTTATTAGCAAAAAATAAAAGCGCTACTATTTTTTTAAAAAAAGTAAATTATTTCTATTGACATAGAGTCTACTCTAGGTTGTATATTAATATAGTCGGAGGGATTTCCATGAAAATAGCAGAAGTTAGTGAGAAGTATAATATATCTAAAGATACTTTAAGATGGTATGAAAAAATTGGAATTATAACAGATGTCGAAAGAAAACCAAATGGTGTTCGTGAATATAGTGAAGAAAATTGTCAAATGATTGAATCAATTATTTGCATGCGCAGTGCAGGCTTATCTATAGATGTTTTAAAAAATTTTTTCAATTTATTGAAAGAAGGAGATTCTACTTTAGAGCAAAGAAGAGATTTATTGCTTGAACAAAAAAGAATCTTACAAGAAAGTTATGATCAATTAAGTAGAACAATGGAAAAATTAGATAGAAAAATACAAAAATGTGAACAATTAATTATTGATAAGAAACAAAATAAATAGGGTAACCTATTTATTTTTTTTATAACAATTATATAATAATGGTAGAAAGAATTTAATGGTGATAAAATGACTGAAAAAGAAAGAATGTTAAGTGGAAAACTATACATTGCAAATGATGATGAATTAAAGGAAGATTCAATGAGATGTAGAAAATTATTAGATAAGCTAAATAATACATCTTTTTGTGATTTTTCTACAAGAAATGAAATTTGTAAAGTTTTGTTTGCTAACTTTGGTAAAGGCAGTACAATAAATAAACCATTTTATTGTGATTATGGTAAAAATATTAATATTGGAGAAAATTTTTATGCTAACTATGACTGTATTTTTTTAGATGTAAACAAAATTGTTATTGGAAATAATGTAATGTTAGGGCCAAGAGTATCTATTTTCACGGCGGGTCATCCTATTGATTATGAGGTTAGAAATAGTGGACTTGAGTATGGTTACAAGGTAACAATTGGAGATAATGTCTGGATAGGTGGTAATACCATTATCAATCCTGGTGTTAAAATTGGTGATAATGTAGTAATTGGTTCAGGTAGTGTTGTAACAAGAGACATACCTTCTAATGTAATAGCGTGTGGTAATCCATGTAAGGTTTTAAGACAAATAACAAAAGAAGATAAAAATAAATGGAAACTAGCAGAAAAAGAATATTATGATGATAAAACAAATAATTATTAGATAGTTTTATTTGACTATTTAAAGTTAATTTAATATAATTTACATAGTTATGGAGGGATAAAAATGTATAGTAAAAGTGTTTGGACTAAATATGAAAACTATGATGCAATAATGTCTTTTAATGAAGATTATAAAAAGTTTATTACTAATGGTAAAACTGAACGTTTATGTGTAAAAGAAGCTGAAAAATTAGCTGTTGCTAAGGGATTTAAACCACTAAGTAGCTTCACAACTATTAAACCTGGTGATAAAATTTATGACATCAATCGCAATAAGAATATTTGCTTATTTGTAGTGGGAAATGAGACTCTTGAAAAAGGATTAAATATTTTAGGAGCACATATAGATTCACCACGTTTAGATGTTAAACAAAATCCGTTGTATGAAAGTACAGATTTTGCATTATTAGATACACATTATTATGGTGGAATTAAAAAGTATCAATGGGTTACTATTCCATTAGCATTACATGGAGTTGTATGTAAAAAAGATGGAACAAAAATTGATATTTCTATTGGTGAGGATCAAAATGATCCTATTCTAGGAATAAGTGATTTATTAATACATTTGTCAGCTGATCAAATGCAAAAAACAGCTGCTAAAGTAATTGAAGGAGAAGATTTGGATTTAATGTTAGGATCTATTCCTTTAAAAGACGCAGAAAAAGATAAAGTTAAGATGAATGTCTTAAAATTAATAAAAGAAAAATATGATTTTGAGGAAGAAGATTTCTTAAGTGCTGAAATAGAAGTAGTTCCTGCTGGAGCAGCTCGTGACTATGGACTAGATAGATCAATGGTTGCTGGCTATGGCCATGATGACCGTGTATGTGCATATACATCATTACGTGCTGTTTTGGATTTAGATGTAATTCCTAATAAAACTGCATGTTGTATTTTAGTTGATAAGGAAGAAATTGGATCTGTAGGTGCTACAGGTGCTCAATCATCTTATTTTATTGATTTAATTGCAGAATTATTAAATAAAGAAGGAAATTATTCTGATTTAGTACTTCGTCATACGCTTTCAAGCTCTAACATGTTGTCTAGTGATGTTTCTGCTGGCGTTGATCCATTATTCTTAGGAGTAAATGAATTAAAAAATAGTGCTTTTTTAGGAAAGGGATTAGTATTCAATAAATATACAGGTGCTAGAGGTAAGAGTGGTTGTAATGATGCAAATCCAGAATTTGTAGCTTACTTAAGAAATATAATGGATAATAATAATATTTATTATCAAACTGCAGAGCTTGGAAGAGTTGACCAAGGTGGTGGCGGTACTATTGCATATATTTTAGCAAACTATAATATGAATGTAATTGATGCAGGTATAGCAGTTTTAAATATGCATTCTCCAATGGAAATTGTTTCAAAAGCGGATGTTTATGAAGCGTACTTGGGTTATCTTACATTTATAAAGGCTTAATTATAAAGAATAGCTTGAGTTTTTTCTCAAGCTATTTTTTTTATAACATAAATATTTTCTTGAAAGTATATATTAATGATGATATAATTAAAAAGTCGTAGAAGTATAGCCAAGTGGAAAGGCAGGGGACTCTGACTCCCCCATTCGCAGGTTCGAACCCTGCTACTTCTGCCATAATTTAGCCTTAACTAAGCCAAAAAATAAAATTAGCTTATTGAAAAAGCATGCGGGACAATTACTCTTTTTCATACATATTAAGGGCATTAATTATTATAATTTTAGTTTTCTGTTCTATAAGATGTAAACAACGTTTAGTTATTTCTAGGGATGAGAGGCATATAACTTTTTGAGCCATACCAATATTACAATTTTGTTTAATATGTTTAGGCTATATATCATATTTGGATAATGATTATCGATTTAAAATCGATAACCTTTTTTTATTTTGAAAAATTGAAATAGAATAACAGGAGTTTTACAGTTAAAACATGAATATTAAAATGATATTGGTGTGATATAGATTAATAAATAATAATCATAGAATTAAATCTAACTGAATTTGAGTTGTTATTAGAAAAAGTTAACTATTAATATAAATTGGTAATGTGAAGTGTGTTGGTCTTGATACATATGATATATATTTACAAATTATTAACTTGACTATGTTTTCAAACGTAAATATTACGATTCTAAGTAGTAAAAAGGATGTGAAAAAACACATCCTTTTTAATTCTATTAAATTTGTATTGATGGGTCTCCGCGCTCTAGGTATATTCCTACTACTTATCTTTAGTATTTCATCTAAAGAAGCGTGGTCTATTGTACCAAATAAGGTTTTTAACAGCACCTCATCACGATGTAATTTTAACATTTTCTATTGTATTTGTAAAGTGGTAATTATATATATTAATCCCCCAAAAGCTTTAGCGTTGGGGGGGTACAGTAATTACCCCCATAAAAAAAACAGCTCATCTTTTTAGAATGAACTGTTTTTTTGGTAATAATATTGTCTATAATTATTATAGACTAATGCGATTAAAAAATCAAGCAGGCCATTAAATAAAAAAAGAAGAACTCTACTAATTGAAAAGTAGAAGTTCTTATATTATAATAATGCTAGTTTCTCTTGAATTTTATATGTATTATAAAACCAAGAAAAACTAGTGTTATTGAGAAGAAGGACAACTTGGCAGGGTTTGTTCTTCTTTTTTATGTTTTTAATAAATTTATTTTATAATAGCTGAATAATATTTAGATGTTTTTGAAGGAAAAAATATGATTTTTTACTATTTAAAATAGTTTAATTTACAAAAAAGTAATATTCTAGTATAATTTAATTAAAGAAGCGTTTGTATTAAAATTAATATATTGTTAAATTCATAACAAAAATAAAGGGGTGAATTATCGTTATGAAAAGAATTGGAAGTTATATCTTGATAATCTTACTTTTTGTAATTCCTGTTTTAATTGGTATTTCTTTTTTGACATATAATACCATAAAAAATGATATTGACACATATGATTATAATGAAAAAATCAAAATCAATGATGTAAAATATAGAGTGATGACAAAGGAAGAAGAAAATAATCTTATTCAAAAATATGATTATAATTATGGTAAACGTGAGGGGAAAAATATTTTAGGAACACTACCTTATGGAATAAATAAATCACAATGTAAAGTTTTAATTCCAATAGAAGTTCCTGCTGATTTAACTGTTCTTAAAATTGATAATTATAAAAAAGAAAAATATATTTATTTCTATATGCCATCAAATATGTTTGATAACATTCCAATAGAAGAAATATATATAAATGAATATACTGTTTTTTCTGAGAACTTTATGAATAATAGTGGTATTAAGAAAATAGTTGCAACTGATTATTTTGAGGTTAAGAATAATTCGTTTAATAATTGTGAATTAGAAGAAATTACGATTAATTTTGAATATTTCAGTAAAAATTTAATTCCTAATTTTACCACAACTTTAGAGTATAATACATTTTCAAATTTAAAAAACTTAAAAGAAATTGATGTTTCGCTTTTAAGTAATGGCGTATTTAACAACTGTAATTTTACAAAATTTACATATAATGGTATACCTATTGTAGAAGTTGATACTGATTATATATATCATACCCGCACGTATGAAAGTGACATCTATAAAGAAGTTTCAGAAAAATACGGATACTCATATTCTAGATATTATAAACAAAATAATATGGTTTTTTGTTTCGATGATCCATATAGAAATGAAAAAATATCGAGTAGGGCACTATTTGTAAATGATGCAGCAAATAATAAAAATATTAAATTGCTAGAAGGTCAGGAAATAGGAAACACTTTTATATTAGGCAATGATTTTACTTTTGATTTAACAAAAAATGATATTTATGAAATTGATGAACATGGAAACTTAGTTCAAACTATATTATTTAAAGATGACGATAATATAGAAAAGGAACTTACTTTCTTAGTTAAAGCGTTAAAGAATAAATATGATAATTTTGATACAAGCGTATATGATGCAATTATTTCGTTTGCTTTTAAAGAAGTTGACTTATCCAATCTAACAATAAATACGGGAACTATTATGTCATATGTGGTGTTTTATAATTGCAATTTTACAAATTTAGAAGTGGTAACAGGAGCTTGTGAATATAAAAGTGCTTCATTAGGTATAATTGATTTAATTCAAAATGATGAAATTAGCTATTCATATGGTCAAAGAAATCCATTTTTTACAAATAAGAATATATTGATTGTATCAGTCATATAGAAATAAGATAGAAAAAAAAGAGTGATAAAGTAATGTTTTTGATATGATATCTCCAAAGTAGACAAAAAAATAATTAAAGAATGAATACCTCTAATTATTAGTTTACTTTGGAGGT
>CALUXS010000002.1 GCA_944324805.1 uncultured Acholeplasmatales bacterium
GAAATCCAATCATTTTAACAAGAGCTGAATTTGATAAGAAAGTTTTAAAAGGATCTAATTATCAAAGTAAAGCAAAACTTAAATCTCAAGTTGAAAGGAGAACAAAGATTAATGCTAGGACTAAAAAAACAAGAAAAAAAGGACGTTAAAGAACTAAAACTAAATAAAACTAAACAAGGTGTAGTTGATAAGTTTAATTTAAGTTTAACTAAAGGTAAACTTCCATGGGAAAAACCGTGGGAAAGTGGTTTTTATGGAATGCCTAAGAATGGTAAAACAAATAAAGATTATAACGGAGTAAATGCGGTTAATTTAATGGCAAGTGGGAGACTTGAGCCAAAGTGGATGACTTTCGTTCAAATTCAAGAAGCGGGCTATAAACTAAAAAAAGGAGCTAAAGCTGAGTATATTACTAAATACAGACAGTATGATAGAAAAACTAAGACAGATTTTAATCCAAAAACATTAAATGGTATGTCAAAAGAAGAAAAAGACAAATATATGAAAGATAATGTCTATATTATGACAAAGGATTATGCTGTCTTTAATGTAGATGATGTTGAAGGGGCACCAAAGACCAAAAAACAAAACAAAACGCAACTTTGGAAAGAAAAATCTAATTTAGCTAAAACGATATATGCAAATAGTGAAGCTCCAATAGTAGAGAGATTACAAGATAGAGCATATTATTCGCCAGGAGAAGATAAGATTTATCTACCTAGAAAAAGTCAATTTAAGTCTGAACAGGATTTTTATGGAACTGCCTTTCATGAAATGGCTCATTCTACAGGACATCCATCACGATTGAATAGAAAAATTGGTAATAAAATGGGAAGTAATGATTATGCCAAAGAAGAGCTTGTTGCTGAA
The DNA here is from genome assembly GCA_944324805.1 of uncultured Acholeplasmatales bacterium. Classification (GTDB taxonomy): domain Bacteria; phylum Bacillota_I; class Bacilli_A; order Acholeplasmatales; family Anaeroplasmataceae; genus CALUXS01. Next base: position 871 of record CALUXS010000002.1, read on the forward strand.
TTTGGCTCAATGTTTTTAATGCCTGAAGTAGGAGTAAAGAACACTGAGAAAAATGATGAACAGCATACAGCCTATATTCAAGCTTGGAGTAAAAATATTAAAAAGGATCCTAATTATTTATTTGATGCAATCAAAGAAGGAGCAAAGTCAGCAGATTATGTTTTGTCGATGGGTAAATCAAATAGATTAAAGAAAGGAATACAAAATAAATTAAAAATAGGAGGATAAAAAAGTGAAAAAGAAATTATTAACTTTAATTGGATTATTAAGCGCTAGTGCAGTTGCTAGTATGTGTGTTATACCGCACGTTAATTATAATCAAGATGTAGCTAAAACAAATATTAGCTCGATTAGGAATAATATTAATTCTAGAACAATTCACAACCCTTTGGAAATTGCATACGAAGAGTTCGGTAAAATAGGTTCATCAGATGAAATGCCTTATTCAGAAGTAGGAGTTTTTAAAAAGGGGACATCATTTAATGTAGGTGACGTTATTATTGCACATGGACAAGGATTTAGTTTGATTGATGTTAGAAGTTCCTTCCAAGAATTGGGATTTAGTAGCGGAATGGGAGTTGCTGATGTAGAAGAACTTAAATCAGCAATTTTAGAAAAATATCCAGGAGATTCAGCTATTGAAGAAAAGATAGATGATTTGGCTGATGAACAAACATTTGAATATTATTACTATTGTAAAAAGGCTTGTACAGTTTCAGTTGAACCAGATTATCCAACCTCATATTACAAAGTTCCATCATCAACCGTTGATAATCATATCAAAGATGTAACACCTCCTACCAATACAGGAACTAATAACTTCATAGTAAATGTTAACAATATGTTAACGATTGAAAAAATATTAGAACAATGTAGTGCAGTAGATGAAACTGATGGACCAGTACAAGTTAAATATACCCCAGAAGGAACTACTTATAATCCAGAGAATAGACAACTTGGTAAATTTGTAATTAAAGCATATGCGGAAGATAAAGCGGGTAATCGAAATTCATTTGATATAACTGTTACAGTAACAGATATTGACAAACCTGTATTAAGTGGAACACAAAATTATGAACAAAGTTATGATGATCCAATTACTTTAGAAACAATTAAATCAGCTATAACAGTTAGTGATAATTATGATAGTGAATTAGAGCTTCAAGTTATTCAAGATAACTATACAGGGCATGAACGTGAACTTGGTGCAAAGACAATAACATTTAAAGCTGTTGATAGCTCAAAAAATGAATCTGATGTATTTACAGTTACAATTAATGTTTATGATAAAAAACCACCTGTAATTAGTGGAGCAGAATCTATCAAAGTAGCTAATAATGCTCCTATTGATTTAGAAACCTTTAAGAGTAAATTCACAATTAATGATGATTTAGATGGTTCTATAACAGATTTTACTGTTGAGGGATTTGATGCATATTTAGCAAAAAAAGATGTAGTAGGTACATATCCTGTTACAATTAAAGCTAAAGATAAGTCAAATAATGAGATATCTAAATCAGTTAATATTATAGTAGAAGATAGAATGGCACCTGATGTTATTTTAAATGATTACTTCATAATTTTAGAACAAGGATCTTCATTAACTGAAGAGCAAATAAGAGAGTATGCGTCAAAGGTTTTAGGAATAACAAAAGAGTCAATAACAGAGGTTAATGGCATCTACGATACTAATTATGTTGGTAATTATAAATTAAGTGTAAAAACAATAACAGGGGATGTTTATTCATTTAGTTTGAATGTCGGAGAAAAAAGTAACCAATACGAAATTGTAGAATTAAATTGGTGGAATAGAATATGGAAAGGTTTTTCAATTCTTTTTGGAAATGAAGATGGATATAAAGCTGAGGGATTTATTGATTGGTTTAAAGAAATACCTGAAAGAGCTAAACTTTGTTGGAATACTTGGATAACAGGAACATATGAATTAAGAAATGGATATTTGCATATTGATAAGGAAGAAAATAATAATCAAGAGGAAGTAGAATCAGAAGTTGCATTTAAAAATACTGTTCAAATAGAAAACTATATAATTGAATTTTAAAATTAGGGGTTAAGGAGAAGTCCTTAGCCCTTATTTTTTAGAAAGGAGAAATATTGAATATGAAAAGAATATATTCCTTTTTTATGATATGTTTATCGTTGATAGCCTTTTGTTGTTCATTTACAAATAAAGCAATTACAATAGGTTCGATTGATGATACTACCTCAATAAAAAATGATTTGCAACAATTAGATTTAACATATAGTGATTATGTGCTGTTTGATGATACTAGTGAAAATAAATATTTGGATCAAGTTTATTTAATAGCGATTGGTGAAAATAGAAAAAATAAAGAATCTACTGATTTATACTTTTATATTTATAATCCAGTTATTAAAGATTTACATAAAAACTATTATTTTAACATTAGTATAAATGAATATGAGTTTACTTGTTGCTATTTAGAATATGGTTCGTGGAATGATTATGCTGAGTTATACAATGAACCAGATATTTATTTGACTAAAGTTTCATATGATTATAATGTTAACGTTTTAAAGCTTAAATTTACATACGAAAATAATTATACTGATAGACAGTATTCAGTAAATTCAATAATTAGATTAACTGATGAGCAGACATTTAATAATAAATTTGAGGCTTTTTTTAAAGAAAGTGAAGTTGATGGTAAATTAGAAACATTGTTTAATTATAACTCTTATATTTATATTACTAAGGATGATATTGTACAGATTAAGGTGAATAATTATGCTGACTTAGGTAGTAATTTAGGGATTTTAATTAATAGTATTTTAGGTAATAATCCATGGAAAGCAACTGCTATGTATTTTTATAATTTTTCATCATCTAAAGAAATAGACGAAATAATTGAAGCTGATGTTGAATTTATTGCCCATCGTATTTATAAACATTATTATTATAATTTTTATCCTTTTGGTGATTTAATTGAAGAAGTAATTATCGATGAAAGCTTTCAAAGAGACTATACTATTTATTCTAGTGAAGAAACAGAAGTTTATATGTATGGTGAACCACATACTTTTAAGCCGTTTTCTACACCAGCTTCAAATAGATTAAATGATTTTAATGAATCAGTTAATTTATCTGATGAACAAAAGAAATTATTTACAGATTATGAACATTCAATTTTATTTATGTGTGAAAATTATTTAGATACTAGAAATAGTACAGGAGAAGGATATACAGATATAAGTTATGTTGAAGATTTTAAAATCACGCGTTTAAAGTTTGAGGCAGATGGTAAAGTTTATAACTCTTACGTTAGTGATGATTCAGATGATGGTGGAACTGATTTTGAAGATCCTGAACCAAATAAAAAATGGTGGGAAAATTTATGGGAGTGGATTAAGAAAAATCCTGAAAAAGCAATTATTTTAGGGATAGTTATTATAATTTGTATACCATTAATTATCTCATTATTACCTAGTATAATTAGTTTTTGTATTAAGTTTCTATTTTGGATAATTAAATTAGTAATAACAATAATAAAACTTCCATTTAAATTGATTGGTTCAATATTTACTAGAAAGGATGAAAATTAATGAATAAAGTTAAAGCATTTTTTAAATGGTTATTTATGAGTTTAGTATGGATTATTAGATTATTGTTAGGCACAATACTATTATTGTTGGTTGTTACTATGTATCTATTAATTAAACTAACAATTCAAGTTTACAAATGGATATGTTTATTAACAGCGAAGTTATTCCCGTACTATTTGGCAATAATTGAAAAATTGCATTAAAAAAGTAAGGGCAAAAAATGCTCTTACTATTGAAAAAAATAAAAAAATAATTAAAGTACTAAAATAAGGTCCTGTTGGAAAATATAATCACCTTGAAAATAGATAATGAGGTGACACAATGACATCAGAGTTTAGCGAGATATATACAAAAATGATTTTTGAATTTATTTTTAATAGGTATTTAGATCCCTAAGGAATTTTGCTATAGTTCTAATATAACGAGACGAAAGTTCAAAAACCATTTGAGAATATTAAGGAATAATTTGTGTCAACTTGGAATATATTATGTACAAATTAAATATATTAGATCCAAGGAGATATATATTTGCATTATTAACGAATAAAGTAAAAGTATAATATTATAGTATTTCAATAAATGCCCGGGGCCATCAGCATATAAAAGATACAATTTTAAAAAATATGAGTGGATGTGATTTAGTACTTTGTATAGTTGGTAAAGAAACATTTTCTAGACCACATGTAGATTGGGAATTACATGAGGCATTAAAAGGTGGAATTAAAAGTAGAAAGGGCATAATTGCAGTTTTGTTAGAAAATAGATTAGATAGTAAAAAATTTATTAATTCAGAGACATTTCCAGTAAGATTAAACGATAATTTAGATTATATAGTTATTGAACAATTCTCATCTCTAAATGAAAGAATACAATATGCATGTGAAAAGGCAAAAGAGAATAGTAAAGATAAAATGATACAGGTTATCAATAATAAAAAACCAATGGAGCTAAGAAAAAAACTATACTTTGACAACTAAAATAACTAATTTAATAGTATTTGTAAGTAATAAAAATGAACAAAAAAGATTAAGTATATTTTGATTATTAATATTCGAAATTTATTGAGAATTGGTAAAATATAATAATTTGTAGTATAAAGTTTTAGATTAATTTATAAAAACAATAATTATGAAAAGTATTTTGGGGGAATATTATGGCTGGACACAAAATTTTTATATCATATAAATATGCTGATAATAGTGTTAGAACATTAAATCAAAGAAGAACTATTGTTAGAGATTACGTTAATGTAAGGATAAGTTAGATAATTTGTATTTTAAGGGAGAACCATGTTATTATGATTTATTAAATTATAGTGATGAGACCATAGAGTAGAAAATTATCTAAATTGAGAAAAATAATAATTTAAAGATATTTATACTAGTTTTTTGTATTTATTGTATAAATAATAAAATTCCGTAAATATTAAATAAAATTTAAAAGCCATAATAAACATTTTTTGGAGAAAGTATATGAATGAATTTTTAGCAAGTCAAATAGTTAAGCAAAACAATCAAATTGAAAAGTATTTTGATAATTTTGGTATTGAAAAAAATGATTATGAATTAAATTGTGTTGCAATAATTAAACTGTTGCGAACATTAATTGAGCATATTGTTGCGTATGATTATGGAATGACAAATACAATAGAATATAGGATTGATAAAGAAAGCTTGCGGACTTTAGTAAGCTTTATGAAGAAGACAGGATTATCGTTTTTGTCAAATGTTCATAGATTTTTACAAGCGGCAGCATCTCATTATGTAATTGATGAAGTATCTGCTCCAAGGTTATTAAATAAATATATTCCGTATTTACTTGATACTAAAAAGTGGCTATATGACAAGTATCAAATTGTAATACTAAAAAATATTGAAAAATTCTTTTTTATTCAATTGAATGGGATGGAGGAATACTATAAACAAATAGAAAATAAATTAAAATCATATCAACAAAATGAATTTAAAGATAACAAGGAAAGATATTATGTATATAAGTCTATTCCAAGGTTTATAGATAATAACTTGTTTTATGAAACAACTTTAGGAATTGCTAGTAATTATGCCAGTAAATTTAATCGTTTTATTGTATTTTCAAATTTTAAAATCGATGATCGATATGCAATAAAAATAAATGTTGAGAATGATTTCATTATAATTAACAATACAGTTATTCCTATTAAAGTAGTTACATCATATAAGAAATCAATTAGACCATGTGAATTTAATAATTTTGCAAAATTATTAGATGCTGTAGTAGATGTTAAATCACATTTTTTAGAATATAAACTACTAATGGATTATATGACTATAAACGATATTGGTCTTTACGATATTGTTATATCTGACCAATCCAAATTTGAAGAAATAAAAAAATTTGTTTTGTCAAAAAGTGAAAAAGCTGTAATATGGCCAATATTAGTTAAAACTAGAGATACAATTAATCAAAATTATTATGGTTCAAATGTTCTTAAATACTTGCTCGCTAATATGAATAATGTAATTATAAAAGATCAATATAGTTCTGAATCAAATAAACATGGATTATATATAAAAGCACAACCATTTGATAATTATCCTATTGCTATGAATTTAATAGGGCATAAGACGTCTCTTTTAACACTAATGGAAATTTTTGATTTGACTGATAAAAATGATGAATTATTTTATAGGAAACTCAATATTAAAACTAATTCTGAGGGAAAATTATATCATTGTATTGATGAATTAGAATTAGAAGAAAAGATGGCTGACTCATATATGAATTCTATTAATTCAAAGTTATCTTGGAGTTATGATATGCATGTGAAGAAAATTGGTAAGTCTTATTATATAAATCAGTATGAGAGAACATCAAAATATATATGTGATAAATTGATTTATTTATCAAAAGAAGGAATAAAAGATTATTCTACTTTTATAGATAATATCTTTACTTCTACTAATTACAAAGTTGATTCTGTAGAAAAAAAATTAATTGTGAGAAAACTATTTGAAAATAGTAGAGTTGCGTGCATATATGGTCCTGCTGGAACCGGTAAAAGTACATTGGCAAAACATATTTCTAATATGATGAATAATGTATCAAAGATATATATATCTAATACTCATCCTGCAGTGATGAATATGTATAGAAAAATTGGTGGAGAAAAATCATGTTTCATGACTATAAATAAATATTTAAAGGATAAACCAGAATCCGATTTGTTATTTATTGATGAATGCAGTATGGTTAGTAATAATCATATGAATGCTATATTAAAACACAATTTATTCAAGTATTTAGTGCTATTAGGAGATGTATTACAAATTAAGTCTATAGACTATGGTCCGTGGTTTAAAATAAACAAATCATTATTGCCTAAACATTGTAAATTCGAATTGACAGAACTCCATAGAACTACAATGCCAGAATTAAAGTCATTTTGGGAAATTGTTAGAAATAAAGAAAATGTTATTGATGAAGTTTTATCCGATAATAGTTATGTTAAAGAACTAAATGATTTAACACTATTTGAATATGAAGAAAACCAAATAATCTTATGTTTAAATTATGATGGATTATATGGAGTAAATAATCTTAACTCAGTTTTACAAAAGAAAAACAATTCTAAAGAGTTCATGATAGGAGCATATTCATATAGAATAAACGATCCAGTTTTATTTACTGAAAATAACAAATTTTCAAACATCCTATACAATAACCTAAAAGGGAAAATAATTGATATTTATTTTAATGATGAGTATGCAATAATTTCTTTAAATGTTGAAACTAGTATTAATAAAATTATTGCTTCTAAAATTGATGGATTAGAGATTATTAAAATAAATGAAAATAATACAACTGATATTTCGATAAGAGTTAAATGCCAATTTGATAGTGATGTAGATGAAACAAAATCAGAACTCGTACCGTTTCAAATTGCTTATGCTGTAACCGTTCATAAGGCTCAAGGATTAGAATACAATACTGTAAAAATTGTTATTGGTGAAAATTCTGACGAACTAGTTACACATGATATATTTTATACCGCAATAACACGAGCAACAAAAAAACTTGAAATATATTGGACATTTAAAACACAATCTAAAGTCTTGGAGAATATTACAAGAAAAACTGAAAACAGAGATATTGCAATATTTGCTAATAAATTTGGTTACAAAATACGAGAAAAATACTAACTATTTTGGTTATAGCACAAGCAATAAATATTAATGAAAAAAACAAATTCCATAATATGGTATATATGTACGTCATAACTCTCATAAAAATATGAAGAGATTAAAAATTTATTTAAATACACGAATATAAAATTAAAAACAAAGTTAAGTGTCTATCGATGAATTATTTATAGTAATCTTGATATTAATATGTAAAAAGCATAACAAATTTATTATATACGAGGGGTGAATTTATTGTGTATAAAGAAAAACTAAAGCATTATTTGTTTAGATTTAAATTATGGTGTTCTAACTTAAGAAAAAACTGGATATTGTATATTCTAAATTTAATTTTGTATTTATTTCCAGTTGTTGTAATAGAACCTAGTATTTTCGAATGTATTGTTGGCAAATTCACATATGTGATAGCACTAGTAGTGGTAATTTTTATTGTTAATGAGTTTATCAAATCTAAAGAATTGATGAAAAATGAGTATGAATTGAATTCAACTAGAGAAAGCATTAAAAATTTGGAAAAGGAACTTTATGAATTGGAATGTTATTCTGAAAGTATAGGCTTATTTCTTGAAAATTTACCAAAAGATTTTTTGAGAAGTGTATCAGAATTTCTTAAGCTAAGGAATAGTGAAAGAATTTCCTTATATGTGCTAGTAGATGATAAAAAATTTCGTATTATTGGTAGATATAGTGAAAATCCTAAGTATGACAGGAATGGTAGGTGTGAATACCCATCTGATTGTGGATATATATCAAAATGTTTAGAAAATGATAATGGAAAATCATACTACTATATAGATAAATTACCCCAAAAATTAAATCAATATTTGCAACGTGTTTCCAAGGATACTGGTATGAGCGAAGACGAAATAAAAAATCTTTCTATGAAAAGTAGAACATATTTTACGAGATTAATCAAAGATAGAAATAATAAAAATGTAGGAGTTTTAGTTGTAGAAAGCACCAAAGCGATGTTACCTATGAGTGTGGGCGAACTAAATACAAAATTGGAAGAATTAATCATTTCGCATTTGTCTACATTTTTAGACATAAGTAATAAATTGAAGGGAGTGTATTCTAATGGATAATAAACTAAGAAGTATCATAAGATACATTGTTAAAAACTATCCTTATCCTGATGATTTAACAAAAACGCGAATAACCAAGTTAGTTTATTTGATTGATTGGGAAAATGTAAAAAAATATGGATGTCAAATGACGAATATCGCATGGTATTTTAATCATTATGGTCCATATGTGGCAGATGTATTAGATACAGCATATGAAGATAAAAGTGTTTGTGTAAAAAGTACTATGTCAAATTTTGGTACAGTAAAATACATTGTAAAACCAAAAGCAAGTAAAAATGAATTAATGTATGATGATTTAACGTCTAATGACAAAAATATTATTGAAAAAGTTGTAGGCAAAACAAAAAATTTTTATTGGAATGAATTTATAAATTATGTTTATTCAACAGAACCAATAAAAAAAAGCACTAAATACAGTGCTTTAAATTTAAAAAAAATCAAAAGAAAATAAATTTAGAAGAAAATTTATATAAAAACTCTTTGCATTTTAACAATTAAAATGCAAAGGAAGTTATAATTTTTACAATACGAAAAGAGCTGTTGATAAATAGATAAAGATGAATTATTAAGAAAAATAAAGAATATTAAAAACATTAAATATTGAAATATTTGTCTTTGTAAGCTTTTTGCTATATATAGAAAGATTTAATTGAATTGTTGAACAGTTAAACACTTAAAGTAAAATTATTTTAATGGTACTTAAATGAACTACTTATCTATTATCTAAATAGAACTATTTTTATGGTGAACACTATATAGAAGTCATATAATAGAAACGATATTTAATTTAGGAGGAATATATATATGGATTCAAGCAAATTAAAGATAGTAAGAAACTCAATATGTTATCATTCGGGGCAGAATTTTCAAAATAAGATAGGTATTATTTTGAAAGAATACTATACTTTTAGTGGATATTCATATGAAAATCCTAGTTCTGCAGGTGGAGATGATAAAAACGATGGTTGGGTAAAAGAACTTGGTATATTTTATCAAGTTTTTTCTCCTACAAATTATAATTCATCTTTTGGCAAAAATGTTTTTGGAAAATTTAAAGAGGATGCTACAGGATTATTTGAAAATGTATATGTACATGGATTATGGAAAACTCCTATAAATGAATTTGTTTTTGTGGTGAATACTAGGGATCAAGAATTACCTAAAGACAGTGAGTTGTTTTGTGATAAAGTTATTGAAGAATTGAATAAAAAGTATGGAAGTAGTGCTAAATACAAACTTGTTAATTTTGATTATATTGCTGATTTATTATTTGATTTAGATTCCTCAACAGAAGATAGGCTAATGGTTAAGTTAGATATAGATGATATGATAAATTACGATAATATTACTGAGAAAACAATTATATCATTTTTAGACTCTATGGCAGCTAGTATCAAAGAAGATATGTTAGGTGATTGCAGTGGGAGTAACTATACAAGAATTTCTTCAGCAAATAAGATAGAAAGAAATAATTTAGTAGAAATAGGCGAGAAGATTAATAAGTTAATTTGTAAATTGCATATTGTTGAAAATGCTATCTCTACTTCTAATAGAGTAGATCCTACAAATAATAATGTTACTACAGTTACTGATTTTGTTATTTCAAAGTATAATATTTTGTCGGCTGAAAAAAAAGGTGTTGAATTATTTGATTCTATTGTTTATGAGATGACTGAACTTACTCCGGGACTGCAACTATTTGCTTTGCCAGCAGAATTATTTGTCGTTTATATCTTTGATAAATGCGATATTTTTGAGAAGGAGTGAATAAAATGATATTACCTAATAAATATTTGGAGTTGGAAGACTCATTTATATATCAAGCAACAATTATTTTGAAGATACTGGGGAAAAAAGAATATACTTTTGATGTTCTATGGAATAAATATTTAAGTAAACAACAAGATAAACAAATATCATATATATATTATATATATTTGATTGAATTTATGTATGTATCTGGGATGATTAACTATAAAGAAAATGGGGTAATTTATAATGAAAATCTTAAAGGTTAATTTATTTGATAAAGTTGGCAATTTGATACGAGAAATTGATATATCAAAAAATGGAATGTTCATAGTATATGGAAATGTGAAAGAACCAAAAGACAAGAAGAAGACTATTAATAGTATTGGAAAAACCTTATTTTTAAGGATGTGCAATTACATACTAGGAAGTAAAGTTGATTCTGAATTGGCCAAGTCTGACATTGCTGAGTATTATATTATATCTAATATTCTTGATGATGAAGATAAAAAACATGTAGTTAAAAGATTATTAAACCAAAAAACAATTGAAGTTGATGGTGTGGAAATGTCTTTGGATACCTTTACACAAACATATAGAGTTAATAGGAAGTTAATATCTAGACAAGTCAGGCTTTACCCCAAAGGGAGTCTTTTAGGGTATAATAAAACAGAAACCCAAGAGGATTATGTGGATTTTTTAAACATTTTAGGTTTGAATACATTAAGTTCCAAAACAAATTCATACTATGAATTAAGAAAAGAAATTGATGGTTTAGGTAAGACAAAATCTGAACTTGTTAAGATTTTGGGAATATCAGATGATAAAGTTTCACAGGAAATTTTCTTAAATGAAAAAAATTTGGAAAAAACAGAAAAATTAATAAACGAAAATTCAGACAAAATAAGATGTTTAAGACTTGCAAGAAACTCAATTGAACTTCAAAATAATTATTCTACAGCAAATGCTGAACTCAAAAATGTTCAATACAACATTACCAAATCGTATTCTGAAAAGAAAAATTTAAAATTGTTCATTGATAATAGTAAAGACAAAAATCCTTCAATTTCTAGTGTTGTTAAAGTTTATAACTCTGTTAATATTGAAATACCAGAAATGGTGGTTCGAAAATTGGATGAAGTTCATGATTTTTATAAAAATGTAATTGAAGATCGTATTTTAAATATAAACAAAAAGATTTATGAATTAGATTGTACTATCAATAATTTATGTGATAAACGAGAGTTATTGAAGAAAAAAATGGAAGAAATTGGCATACAACTTTCAAATAACGACTTGTATCAATCTGCAATAAATATGATTCAGAATTTAAATAAGGAATATTCTGATTATAAATATAAGCAGGGGCAATTAGCTCAAATCAAAAGTGTTTGTTCACAAATAAAAACAAAAGAAGAGGAAAAAGCTCTATTATTTTCTAAAGTATCCGAAGAAACTAAAAAATGCGAAGAATATATTAAAACATTAAAAGAATTTGTCTTTAAAATTGTTAAAGATATTTATAATAATGATGTTACTGCTTTTTTTGATATCTATAGCGGTTTATATAGAAAAAATGCAATTCCGATTCATATTGATTTGACAATTTCTGGTGAGACAGGTGAAGGAATACTAGAAGTTAAGAAAAATATAATGGATTTATTAATGTTTAACTTCAATGAGGAATCAAATATTTTGATTCTTGATTCATCATGTTTTAATGGTATTGATCCAAGACAGGTATCTGGATTATTGAATGTTATTAATACGATTTGTGCTAAGAAGAATAAGCAAGCTATAATCTCTGTTAATAAATATCAAGTTGTTAATGATTATGTTAAAGATAAAATGAATTATATTTTAGAATTGTCAGAGGATGATAAGTTGTTAAAAATGTCATATTAATATATATTCAAGAAATAAAATGGTTCAATAATTAAAGATGTTTAATTGTAAATTGCTAATGCAACAACTGATTTGACTAAAATTATAGATACTAAAACTTTAAAAAATGAACGACATAAAAAGTGTTATTGTTACGTTGGTTATAAAGAGTGAAAGTTTTTTAAATATTCATTCGAAATTTGTGATTTTTAAAAGATGAGTTAATTCTATAGTGGAGTGAAAAAATGTAAAATATTTATATTAATTTGAGGGTGAATAATATGGCCAATATTGATATTGTAGATGATAGAACAAAAAGAATATTTGAAGGTATTGAAAAAGGTTTAATAGATTCTAAATATCTAGCAAATATTGACTATGTATCTAGATTATTAGTTAATAATCCAGATGAAGGAGAAAAGGTATTAAGTGATACAATTAAAGAATTCATATTGTGTGCTTGATAGTCTATACTGTTTTTTATATAATCAAAATAATAACTTATAAATTAAAGTAAATGTATAATTATTTTGATTAGTTAATTGTTTGGAGTGGTAGTTATGTTGCAAGGTAAGTTTTTAACTAATTATACTAAGTGTAAATTTATTGATGAAGTCAAAGATTCTCTTGAAAATTGTATTTCATTTTCTTTTTCAGTAAGCTTTATAAAGAAAGCTGGTCTTGTTCTTATTGAGCATGATATAGAAAAAGCTTTAGAAAGAGGTGTAACTGGAAAAATAATTACATCAACATATCAAAATTTTACGGATATAATATCGCTTGAAAAATTTCTGTATTGGATTAATAAATTTCCAAATTTTAAATGTCATTTAGATCTAGAATGCTTTGATGACAATGGTTTTCATTCAAAAGGCTATCTTTTTGAGTATCCTAATGAATACAAATTTTTAGTTGGTTCAACTAATATTACTAGATTTGCTTTACTTAAAAACATTGAATGGAATGTTTCATTATTTGCAAAAGATAAAATAGACTTGTTTAATAATGTTGAAACTGCATTTAATTTATTATGGGATAAGACTTTAGAATTAGACGAAAAGTTAATAAAAAAATATTTACTAATGTTAGATTATGCCATTGAAAAATGGGATATGGACTATATTGACACATCTATTGATGTAAATATTAGACCTAATTTAATGCAAAGAAAGGCTTTAAAAGAACTTAGACGTTATCGTGATATGGGAGTAAAAAGAAGTCTCATTGTGGCTTCGACCGGAAGTGGGAAGACATACTTAGCAGCTTTTGATGCCAGAAATTTTAATGCCAAGAGATTACTTTTTGTTGTACATAGAGACACTATTCTAGAGGCTGCTAAGAAAACTTTTGAAAATGTTTTTGGAGCTAAGAGAAGCTATGGCATATATACTGGTAATAGCAAAAATCTAGACTGTGATTTTGTATTTGCTACAAACATTATGATGTCAAATCATTTTGATGAATTTTTGCCGAATGAATTTGACTATATAATAATTGATGAATGTCATCATAGCGTTGCTTCATCATACAAAAAAATTATTAATTATTTCAAACCGGATTTTTTACTTGGTTTAACTGCAACTCCTGAAAGAATGGATAATGATGATGTTTTTGAAATGTTTGATGCTAATGTTCCATTTGAATTAAGATTAAGAGATGCAATTATTAATGATTTAGTTGTACCATTTCATTATTACGGCATAAGAGATAGCTATGTAGATTATTCATTTGATGATAAGACTAAGATTGCAAAAGAAATTGCAAAATCAGAGAATATTAATTTTATTATTGAGCAAATTGAAAATTATCATCCAAATGGTAAACTTAAGTGTATTGCATTTTGTTCAAGTATTTCACATGCTAGGACTATGGCAGAAGCCTTTAATAATTTTGGTTATTGCTCTGTTTCATTAGTAGGATAGAATGATTTAGGTGAACGTTTAAAAGCCTTTAATAACATTCAAGATGATTCTCATCCTTTAGAAATAATATGCACGGTTGATATATTAAATGAAGGTGTAGATATTCCTATGATAAATATGGTTTTATTCTTACGACCAACGGAATCATCAACTATTTTTCTTCAACAGCTAGGTAGAGGACTTCGTAAATGTGAGGGTAAAGAATTTTTAACAGTCTTAGATTTTATCGGAAATAATTATGATAGGTCTGTCCAAATAGCTTTTGCTCTAGGAACTTTGGGTAATTCTACCGGCATTGAAAAAGCATACATTAGAGATATGATTCGAACAGATTTTAAATCTCTTAACATTCCAGGCGTAATTATTAACATTGATAAACTATCAAAAGAAGAGATACTTCTAAATTTGGATAAAACAAATTTTAATTTAAAAAGATATTTAATTAGTGATTATAACAACTTTAAAAAATATCTTAAAATGAATACTTATCCATCACATATAGACTATTTGGAATCAGATTTAGCACCAGATTTAATAAGATTCATGAAATCAAAAATTAATGGTAAGAAAAATATGAGCTATTATAAATTTTTATCCAAAATTGGAGAAGAAAATTTGCCATTATTTAATGATGATGAGATAAATCTTATTGATAAGATTTCAGATTTATTACCATTAACTCGTGTTGATGAATTTATAATTATAATGCAGATATTAGAAAATGAAATTAATATTGAGACACTCATTGGTTATAATAGTAGAGTAACTGCAAGCACATTAAACAATGCTTTATATTATTTAAATCGTGATAAAATTATTTATAATGACCAACTTAATGTGCATTTTGTTTCTGAAGACTTAAAAAAATATCTTTTAGATTTAATTAATTTTGGATTATTAAAATATTCAGTTGATTTTGGTGACTTTAATTCTAAATTCAAGCTATATGGGAATTATTATAAAGAACAAATTATGAAAGAGTTATTAGAAAAGTCAACAATGTTCATGAAGGGTACAAAGTTTGATACTGAAAATAAAATAACGTATTGTTTTGTTGGTTTAAAGAAGGACAAAAGTAAAGAAGAACGTTTAAACTATAAAGATAAGTTTATTGATAAATATACATTTCAATGGGAATCAGAAAATGATACAACATTTTATAATAGTACTGGAAAAAAATTGCAAAACACAAAAGTTGTTCATCTATTTGTTAGAAAAATGGATGATGAGGATGGTATCACTTTACCATTTACATATTTTGGGACAGGTAGATTTGAAAATATGAGAAATTCATATGTAGAGTCGTTAGAAAGTGATGGTAGTATTACTAAACATAAAACATTGCTTTTTGACATCATACTAGATAATGAAGTACCTGTTTCATTGCATTTTGATTTTGAAATTCCAGAAACCATAGAAAGTTAGTGATATTTATGAAAAATATAGAGGTTGTTTGTGCTTTAATTGAAAATGAAGAAGGAAAGATATTTTGTTGTAAGAGAGGCCCTGGAAGAGCACTTGAAGGTTATTGGGAGTTTCCTGGTGGTAAGGTAGAAGCTAATGAGAGTCATGAAGAGACTATTGTAAGAGAAATAAAAGAAGAATTAAAATCTGAAATTATTCCATTAGAATATATAGGCGTATCTAATTATACTTATCCTGATATGCCTCCTTATAAAGGATTTAGTATTACCATGTATGCTTATAGATGTAAACTTATTAGTGGTAATTTAGAGTTGACTGAGCATATAGATTCAGCTTGGAAGACAAAAGAAGAAATGAAGAAAATGAATTTTGCGGAAGCTGATAAGCCAATCATAAGATAATTAAGCAATATTTATTTATATGTTTGTAGGTTTAAAAAGTATATAAAAAATGGACATAGCACCAATCATTATTAGGTGTTATGTCCAAAATATTTTAGATATTAGTCTTATATTTCAATGTTGAGATATAAGATTTTTTCATTTTAATATAATACTATAATATCTTCTAAATTATTTAAATTAATGTCATAGTTTTTTGGTACATCAACTTCAAATTCATCATCTATAAATTCAAATGTTGAGATATATTTTTCTTTTTGTTCTTTCAATGAATATGTAGTTTTTGCATTTGTCAATTCATAGTTTTCATCATAATAAAAATCTATTTTTGTTATTTCATCAATTGCATCGTTTTCTTTATAAATCTTAAAACAATTATCGTTTACATAGATATATTCAGGATAATACTCAAAAATATAACTATTATCTGGATAATAAATTGATAAATTAATCATGTTCAATTCTAATTCTTTAACCGAACTTGTTCCATAAGATACCTTTTTATAAAATTCATTACCATTATATTCTATTTTTTCATAATAATAGTTTTTACCATCGTAATATATTTTCTCTTCCATTTTATAAGTTTCTTTACCATCAGTTATTGTAACTTCAGATTTAGTATCTATATATTTGTATATTTTACCAGAAAAATAATACCTTTCAAAATCCACATTACCTAAAACATCTCGTTTTATTATTTTTATTTCATTTTCATTTTCTTGTAAAGTTTTAGAAAAGCTATATTTAAAATTTTGTCTTGGAATATCATATCCATCAGGATGCGCTTCAACAAATTTCTCATAAAATAAATCTACAGGTGATTTGTCTTTGTTAGAAGAACAAGAAATGGCAAATATTAATAAAAATAAGCTTATTAGATAGATAGTTTTTTTCATATAGTTCCCTCCCTTATTATAAAATTGCGTTGAAAGCAACAAAAATTCGAAAAAATTAGATTAACATAAATAATGAGTGTTTATCGGTATATTTCAATTTTATTTTATATAGAAATATTTAAAATGTCTATATATTAAACTTGGAATATACGCAACAGTAAGTTGCATATTATGCTTAGAAGTAAAAAATGTAAGGATTTTTGTATTCATATTAAAAGTAATATTTAAACAAAATTTTTAACTATTATTTGTTTATGGTCAAATAAAAATATAATAAAGTTGATAAAATGTTCGATTTTTTTAAAGCTTTATATTATTTTTTTAACTTATTTGATATAATTATATACATAAATTGATTAATTTTAGGAGTTAAAGGTTACTATGAAAAATATTTGTTTTATTGATCTTGAGATAAGTTCTACTGAAAAAGTTCAAGATGTTGGTTTAATTGATTACAACAATTTTTCATATCATGAAAAGAGTATAAAAAATATTGAAAAGATTTTGAAGGATTCTTTTTATATTTGTGGGCACAATATATTTGCCCATGATTCTAAATATATTGAAAGAAAATATTTACCGGATAAATTTTATTTTATTGATACTTTATTGATTTCTCCGCTTGTCTATCCAAAGAAAAAACATCATAATTTATTAAAAGATGATAAACTTTCTGTAACCGAACTTAATAATCCAGTCAATGATGCTAAGAAATGTAGAGATTTGTTTTTTTTAGAAGTCGATATGTTTAATAGCTTTGATTCTACATTGCGAAATATTTATTGTACCCTTTTATCTAATGTAGAAGAATTTAAGGGTTTTTTTGAATATGTTAATTGTTCCAAAGTGTTTTTTATTAAAAATGCGATTTCCAAAATATTAAAAGATAAGATTTGTTCAAATGCTGAATTAGATACATTTATTAAAAATAATCCTGTTGAATTAGCTTATGTTATGGCAATAATTTTAAAAGGTGACAAAGATGATAGTATTTCTCCGTGGGTACAATTTAAATTTCCAATGGTAAATAAGATACTTAAGAAATTAAGGGCTACTAAATGTAAAAATGGCTGTTCCTATTGTAATGAAAAGTTCTCTGCTAAAAAACGTCTTAAAGAGTTTTTTGGATACGATGATTTTAGAACTTATGATGGAGAGCCTTTGCAAGAAAAGGCGGTTAATGCAGCTATAGAAAATAAATCTTTATTGGCAATTTTTCCTACGGGGGGAGGCAAATCAATTACTTTTCAGCTTCCTGCATTGATTGCAGGAGATACCGAAAAAGGTTTGACAATAGTTATTTCTCCATTGCAATCTTTGATGAAAGACCAAGTTGATGGATTAAAAAATAAAGGAATAATTGATGCAGTTACTATCAATGGATTACTAGATCCAATTGAACGTTCTAATGCTATTGAGTTGATTGAAAATGGTATAGCTAGTATATTATATATAGCTCCTGAATCGTTACGCTCTAAAACAATTGAAAGAGTTCTATCAAAAAGAAATATTGTTAGAATTGTAATAGATGAAGCGCACTGTTTTTCGACATGGGGACAAGACTTTAGAGTCGATTATATGTATATAGCAACATTTATAAAAAGAATTCAAAAAGAAAAAGAATTAGAGCAACCAATACCTGTTTCTTGTTTTACTGCTACTGCTAAACAAAAGGTAATATCAGATATTTTAGATTATTTTAATGATAATTTAGGATTAAGGCTAGAAAGATATACTACAAATTCTACTCGAAAAAATCTTCATTATAAAGTAGAACTTAAAAATGATGCCGAGAAATATAGTGCTTTGAGAACATTAATTAGTAATAGGAAATGTCCTACTATTATATATGTATCAAGAACTAAACAAACAATAGAACTTGCGCAAAAATTAAATAATGATGGTTTCAAGGCACTGCCATTTAATGGTAAGATGGAAAAATCTGAAAAAGTGGAAAATCAGGATAAGTTTCTAAAAAATGAAGTAAATATCATGGTTGCTACATCCGCATTTGGAATGGGAGTTGATAAACCTGATGTTAAGTTAGTTGTTCATTATGATATTTCAGATTCTATTGAAAATTATATTCAAGAAGCTGGTAGAGCTGGTCGTGATCAAAGTATAGAAGCAGAATGTATTGTTTATTTTGATGAAAAAGATTTAGATAATCATTTTGCACTATTAACTCAAAGTAAATTGAGTCTTAATGATATTAATCAAATATGGAGAGGAATAAAAAACTTAACTAATAAAAGAAAAACAATATGTTGTTCAGCCTTAGAGATTGCAAGAAGTGCAGGTTGGAATGATGAAATTAATGACTTAGAAACAAGAGTTAGAAGTGCAATTGCAGTTTTAGAATCATCTGGTTATGTGACTAGAGGTTTAAATTCCCCTCGTGTGTTCGCTACATCAATTGAAGTAAATAACGTCGAAGTAGCTAGAGAAAAAATGCTTAAGTCAAAAATATTTTCAAGTACGGAAATTGATAGGGCAGCAGTTATTTTAGGTTTTTTAATCTCTAGGAAAAAAACTTTTAAAATATTAGGTAATGAAGCTGAGTCTAGAGTGGATTATATAGCTGATAGAGTTGGTATTAACAAAGAAGAAGTTATTGATTTAATTGATAAGATGCGTTCAATAAAAATTTTGTCTGATCAAAATGACTTAGTAGCGTATTTAAAAGAAAACGAAAATAAAGCTGCTAAAGATTTATTTAATATATATGCTAAGATGGAAAATGAATTGGTCACTTATATAAAAGAAAATTATTATTATGATCTAGAAAATTTTAATTTAGACCTAAAAGATATTAATGAATATATGCAAAACAAAAAAATTAAATCCACTATTAAAAGGTTAAAAGATATAATACAATTTTGGATTCAAAAAAATTATTTAAAAAAGGGAATTTTAAGCAACAACATATATATAAATATAGGATTAATAGATAAAAGTTCTATTGAAGAAAGAAAAAACACAAGAAATATGATTTGTGACTTTTTACTAGATTATTTATATGATTTATCTAATGAAAATGGTATTATTGAATTTTCTTTAACTAATTTATTGACTGAATATAATGAAAGACCAAGCTTATTTGAAGATTTCAAAAAGGCTAATTTAGATGAGATAAAAGAAGCGCTACTATACATTAAAAACTTGCATATTATCGATATAGAAGGCGGTTTTTTAGTTTTGTATAATGCTTTACAAATAACACGTGAAATTGAAGGAAATAGAATTCAATATAAAAAAGATGATTACAAGAAATTAGAAAACTATTATAAATTAAAAATCCAGCAGATACATATAGTTGGTAAATATGCAAATATGATGGTAAGTGATTATAATCAAGCCTTAGAGTTTGTTTCTGATTATTTTAGTTTAGAATATGATGGATTTATAAAAAAATATTTTAAAGGCAATGAAAAAGATGAGATACAGTTAAATATAACTCCAACAAGATACAATAGATTATTTAGCGAATTATCACCTATACAAAAGGAAATTATTGATGATAACAAATCAAAATACATAGCAGTTTTAGCAGGCCCTGGTTCAGGTAAGACTAGAGTTTTAGTTCATAAATTGGCGTCGTTGCTGCTATTAGAGGATGTAAAAAGTGAACAATTATTAATGTTAACATTTTCTAGAGCTGCTGCGACTGAATTTAAAACAAGATTAATTGATTTAATAGGTCCATCTGCTTATTATGTTGATATTAAGACTTTTCATTCATTTTGTTTTAATCTATTAGGAAAAAATGGTAATGAAAGCGCATTTGATGATGTTGTTAAGGATGCTATTAAATTGATATTGAATGACGAAGTTGAACAAGAAATTATTACAAAAACTGTTTTAGTAGTTGATGAAGCACAAGATATGGATGAAGACAATTATAATTTGATAAAGTCTTTAATGTCAAAAAATGATTATTTGAGAATTATTATGGTCGGTGATGATGATCAAAACATATATGAATTTAGAAATTCAAGCTCAAAATATTTAGAAGATTTCTCTAAATTAAAAGATTCTAAAAAATATGATTTGTTGGATAATTATAGAAGCTTTTCCTCAATAATAGCGTTTAATAATCACTTTGTTGAACGAATTGATAATCGACTAAAAAGTAGTCCTATAAAATCAATTCAAAAGAAAAATGGTGAGGTAAGACTAATACGGTATTCAAATTCAAACTTTTTAGTGGGAGTAGTTGAAAACGTAATTAAAAATTTAGACAATAGTGGTGTGACAGCGATTTTAACCCAAACCAATGAAGAGGCTTTATTAGCACTTTGTATTCTTAATGAGCAAGGATACCATGCCAAATTGATTCAATCTGCAGAAGGATTTGATTTGTATAATTTGGTTGAAGTTCGTCGAATTTTAAAAAACCTTACTAAAAGTCAATCTACTACAATATCAACTGATTCATTTAATTTAGAATTACAAAAATTAAAAGAGGCTAAGTGTAGTGATTACA
Source organism: uncultured Acholeplasmatales bacterium (assembly GCA_944324805.1). Lineage (GTDB taxonomy): Bacteria > Bacillota_I > Bacilli_A > Acholeplasmatales > Anaeroplasmataceae > CALUXS01. Next base: position 22,491 of record CALUXS010000002.1, read on the forward strand.
TTTATGAAATTATTTCTAATCTTATTAATAATTTCATAAAACAAAATAAGGTTTATTATATAACCGATTTTATTGAGTATATAAAAGAGTCAAATTTTGATGATTTTATTGATGTTAAGAAAGTAAAAATAGTAGTTTCGACAATACATAAAGCTAAAGGAAAAGAGTTTGAGCAAGTGCATATTTACTTGAAGGATTTATTCCAAGAATCTAATGAGACTAATCGAAAATTATATGTTGGATTTAGTAGAGCAAAGGAAAAATTGACTATTCATACAAATTCTAATTACTTTAAACGAGAAATAAGGTATTTAGAGTTTGAAAATAATAATAATGTTTTCAAACCATTAAATAAAGTTTTACTCCAATTAACTCATCAAGATGTATTTTTAAATTATTTCATTAAATTTAAAGAAAAAATTTTTAAAATATCATCAGGTAGTTCTTTAATTTATAAAGATGGAGAATGTTATCTATATGAAAAAGATTATGTTCCAATTATTAAATTTTCTAAAAAATTCAAAGAAAAACTTGATTCTTTTTTAGATTGTGGATACCATGTGGTAAAAGTTATTGCTAAATATATAGTTGCGTGGAAAGCTAAAGAAAGTTTAGACGATATAGAATATCCTATTATTTTACCTGAAATATTATTAGAGTATAAAAAAGAGTAAATTTTAATTTTAACTATATGAATAATAAAAATACACCCTTAAGTAGACATTCTAGTTAAGGGTGTATTTATCTTTAGATATTAAAGTAGTCAAATGACATTGTGTTATTATTATAAATGTAAACTACCCCGTTATAAGCACCTATTGAAGAATATGAATCAGATTGTGTTGTTATGTAGTCTGTTTCCATATTTTCAGTGTCTAAATTATAAGAAACAATTCTATAATTATGAACACCTTCATTTTTATACAAATAATAAACGGTATTGTTTATATTATCATATGCAATATCTATACTATTAGAATAAATGTAGTTGTCACTGAAATCTATTCTCTTAAATTTAATAGCATTCAAATTAGAAATATCATAGTACCCATTATCTGAGAAGATGTAGTTACTAGTGCGTAGATATGAATAAATGTCATCAAAAATGCTGTTATTGACTCCTTTATATGAATCAGTAGTAGGATCATATACGTATTTAGAGCAATTATTGCCATTTATATAAAATATCTTGTTTTCTTTATCGTACAAAAGTTTATCTTTAGCATAAGAAGTTAAAAATTTTTTTGATGTTTTTTCTTTTAAATTTACTATTTCAAGGTTAACATGTTGATTTAATCCTTTAGATACATAAAGGATATCTTCATTTTCAAATTCAATATCATAAGGATAATAGTTAACATCCATTTGATCTAACATTGTAAAACTTTCAAAATCAATTTTTGTAATAGTTCCACTATAAGCATACTCATCTAAATATTCACTTGAATAATCATAATTTGCTAGTACGTATAAATAATTTTGATATGGAACAACCCTGTTAGCTTGACACTTTAAATTAATTGAATTAGCATCTAACTCTTTTGTTAATAAATTGTAACGATATAATTTATCACTTGTGGTGATGTACATATAGTTATCTAAATAGAAGGTATTTTCTATTTTATCCAAAGAAATTTCAAAATTTTTTAATTGAACCGTTGAATCTATTATATTCACAAGTGCATAATTTTCATAATATTCACCTTGAAAATAGCATCTAAATAATGCTTCATATTTACCAGGCTTGTGGAATGGAATGTCACTATATAGTTCTAATTCGCAATATACATTAGAATTATCACTACCTATTATTTTACCATAAGCATTAATGTTATCTTCCCAAACCCCAATTTTATATTCTTGTTCTAATACTAAATGATAAGTAATTTCCTCTGGTGTTGGATCAGGGGTAGGATTAGTTTCTGGTTTATTAATTTTATCTAATATTTCTAATATCATTGCATTAAAATTATCTTTGTTGGTTAAATCATAGCTATAAGCAATGTAAGGAATGTGAAAATCATTATCATTAGTAGATATTTCACTAAAAACCAAATAAGTATTTAATCCATCATTTGAAATAGGAAGTAGACAGGAAATTTGAGCTATTTCTTTATTAGCAAAAATTACTTCAAATTTTAATGTATTATTTTCATCTTGATTAACTACTTCGTTAAATATAGAATCTAATTTCAAATCTAATTCAAAGATAAAAGCATTATTTTCGATATTTGTATTTTTAATATTAGATGCAAAATCGAAAGAAGTATTGTTGGTTTTTGGAATCTTAGTTTTTATGCCCTCTATTTTATCACCTAAATAGATGTTTATTTTATCAGAGTCTTTTGGATCATCTTCAATATAAAACATTAAATTACTAGTAATAATAGATGTTTCACTAAAATCTATTACAGCCTGATTTTTATTTCTAGTAAACTCAAATAGTTTTAACTTTAAATCCATATTAGAATCTTTGGTTTCTAAATCTGCTCTAAAACTTAGACTTTCACTATTAAATAGGTTAGATGTGCTTTCTATACAAAAATCTACAGTTAATGATTCATTTTTGCAGCTAGAAAGACCTAAAATAAAAAATAAACTAATTAAAAATAAATATATACGTTTCATAAGCCCTCCTAATAACTGAGTATATTATAATATTATGACTTAGTTTTTACAATTGTTATATTATTAAATTAAATCAAGAATATATCGAAAATTGATATATTATTGTTGTAAATTTAGAGTAAAAGTTTTATAATGTATAAAAAATTTGAGGTGAGAGATTATGAAATACGCAATATATGGAGCTGGATCATTAGGAATTGTGGCAGCAGCTTTTTTAAAGAATAAAAAAGAAGATGTTACAATAATTGATAGAAATATAAAAAGTGTTGAAGCTATTATAAAAAATGGTGTTAAGGTAGTTGGAAAAATTGATTTAGAGGAAAAGGTAAAGATTGTATTAGATAGTAAGGTAGAAGAAAAATATGATATTATTTTTCTTTTTACTAAGCAAATAAATAATGAAGAAACTATCAAAAAAGCTTCACAAATGCTATCTACTAATGGGGTAATTTGTACTATGCAAAATGGTTTACCTGAGGAAGATGTAATAAAGATTTTGGGTAATAACAGGACTTATGGTGCTGCGGTTGGGTTTGGAGCTACAAGGCTAGACTATGGAATTAGTGAGCTTACAAGTGAAGTTTCAAGTATGAGTTTTAGCGTTGGAAATTTAGAGGGATATAGTGATATTTATTTAACAGAAATTGTAAGAATTTTAAGCTTAATAGGTAATGTAGTTGTAGAAAGAAACTTCATAGGAGCTCGTTTTTCAAAGCTGCTTATAAATAGTGCTTTTAGTGGTATGAGTACGGTTTGTGGTGCAACATTTGGTGAGGTTGCAAAGAATAAAAAATCTAGAATTATTGTTCAAGGAATTATTAAAGAATGTATTGATGTTGCTAAAAAGGCTAATATTAAAATTGAACCTGTTCAAGGGAAAGATATTGTAAAGCTTTTAGACTATAATAATAACTTAAAGAAATGGTTTGCTTTTAAGATTATACCATTAGCTATTAAAAAACATGCTAATTTGAAGGCTAGTATGCTACAAGATATTGAAAAAGGTATACCAACAGAAATTAATTCTATTAATAACATAATTGTTGAATATGGAAAAAGATATAATGTAGCAACGCCTTTAAATAAAAAGGTTGTTGAAATTATTTGTAAATTAGAAAAGAAAGAATTAACTCCTAGTTTTGATAATATTAATTTATTTTAAATGTAATAATTTATATTAAAAAATTGCTTAATCTAAAATAAAAAAGTATAATAAAAGTATCAATAAGAACAATAAATTGAGGATTAAGTTATGGATAAGAAAAGAAATGACTATTATTTTAATATTTTTTTAAATTTATCTAGAGCTATATATATGCAATTAGAAAAAGGCTGGGATAATGAAGCTAGGGTCTCTGGAATAACATATGCTCAGCAGCATGCTCTTTGGCTTTTGCATGTCCAAGATGGATTGACTTTAGAGGAAATAGGAAATATTGCGATATGGAATAAAAGTACGACAAGTGCATTAATTTCTAGGCTTGCTAAAAAAGGCTTGGTCTATAAGGAAAAAGAAGAAGGTGGTCGTACTATAAGAATTTATCTTACAAAAGAGGGAAAAAAGAAAATTAATGATAGTGTAAATACTAATGAGTGTTTAAGCTACATGTCCTTATTAAAAGATTTAGATGAAGAAAAGATAAAGTTATATTTATCTACATTAAAAGAAATATATGCATTAGTTAGTCAAGATAAGAATCAAGACTTTGCTAGATTTATAGATCAGTATTCAAATAATTTGTTAAAAAATAATTAGCGCTTTATTGACAGCGCTTTTATTTTTGTTCTATAATATGTATGTAATAAAATTCGTTAACGAATATAATAGGAGGACAAAATGGAAAAATTATTTACACCAATTAAAATTGGTAATCTAGAACTTAAAAATAGGTTTGTGATGGCACCAATGGAAAATGGTCTAGCAGAAGTTGGTACAGGTGAGGTAACTCAAAAGTTAATTGATTTTTTTGTAGAACGAGTTAAAAATGAAGTATCAATGATCATTACAGGATCAATAGGTGTATCACCTGAAGGTAGAGGATTACCTACTCAATTATCATTATTTGAAGAAAAACATGTTGCTGGTCATAAAAGATTAGTAGATGCTATTCATAATGCAGGAGGTAAAATAGCTGCCCAAATTTATCATGCTGGTCGTCAGGCAAGTGAAGCTATAACAGGACTAACACCTCTAGCTCCTTCAGCTATTCCTTGTAGCATCTTAGGGAATCATCCTAAAGAAATAACACTTGAGGAAATGGAAAAAATTAAAGAAAAATTTGTAAAAAGTGCTAAATGGGCGGTAGAAGCAGGATATGATTTAGTTGAAGTACACTTTGCACATGGTTATTTATTGCATTCATTCTTATCACCTCATTCAAATCATCGAAATGATGAATATAATGGCTCATTAGAAAATAGAATGAAATATCCAATGGCTGTTTTAGAAGCAGTAATTGAGGCAGTAGGAAATAAAGTACCTGTCACAATTAGAATTAGTGCTGATGAATATCTAGAGGATGGATTACATTTTGCTGAAGTAAAGGAAATATGTAAGGCAGTAGAAAAAGTAGGATGTAAAGCAGTATCGCTTACTGCAGGATCTTATGATTCAGTTGACTATGCAATTCAACCAATGTATATCCCATCTGGATTTTTAGTTCCTTTTGCTAGAGAATTAAAAGAAGAAATTAATATACCTGTAATGGTTGCTGCTCGTTTAAACAATGCTAAGTTAATATTAGATACAATTGAACATGGTGATGCAGACATTTTATGTATTGGTAGAGGTTTAATTGCAGATCCAAAATTAGTAGTAAAGATGAAGGAAAAGGATTATGATAATATTCGCTATTGTGTAGCATGTAATCAAGGCTGTATTGATCGTGTTTTAGGTGGAATGTGTGCTCATTGTCTAGTGAATCCTTGTGCAGGAGAGGAAGCTACATCTAAATTAGAAAAAACTAATAAACCATTAAATATTGCTGTAATTGGAGCAGGACCAGCAGGTTTGACAGCTGCATTAGCTTTAAAGGCAAAGGGACATTTAGTTACAGTTTATAATGGAGGTAAGGTTGGAGGTAAGCTAGATGCAGTTGCAACACCGCCTGAAAAAGAAACATTCCGCTTGTTTAAAAAATATTTAGATGAACAAATTTCACGTGAAAAACTAAATATTGTAGATAAGAAAATAACAAAAGCTAGTGATTTAGATGCAAATTTTGATACGGTAGTTTTAGCAACTGGTGCAAAGCAAACTGTTCCTAATATAAAGGGGTTAGAAAAAGCAAATTATTTATTTGCTGAGGATATTTTAGAGAATAAAAGAGTATTAAAAGGTGCAACAACAATTATTGGTGGTGGACTAGTAGGTACTGAAACTGCAAAATATTTAGCTAAAAATAATTCGAAGGTTACAATCATTGAAATGAAAGATAATATAGCAAATGGAATTGGTGGTACATTTATAGGACATTTATTTGCTAAAATTGCTGAATTAAAAATTGATGTTTTAACTAGTGCAACTATAAAAGAGGTTACATCTTGTAAGGTAATTCTTGAGGATAAAGAGATTAAGTTTGATAACCTAGTTATTGCCGCAGGTTATAAGGCAAATAACGAATTGGAGTTAGAACTTGAGAAAAAATACAATGTATATAAAATCGGTGATGCAAATAGTCCAAGAAGAATTTTAGATGCGGTTGATGAAGGCTATAAATTAGCAATGAAATTATAATATTAAAAAATTAAAGGCTTATAAGTATTTTTAAAGAATATTTAAAGCCTTTTTTATTTTAATTTATCAGCAAACATTGATTTAAAATGTATAGTTTGCTAGAATATTATCTAGAAAGAAGATGATGCCCATGAAATTCTAATCGATAAGCTAGCATAGTTTATTAAGACCCTCTTATAAAATAAAAAGAGGTGATATTATGAAAATAACTAATTTATACTTAAAGACTAAATATGGTAGAGAAATAGTTAAAAATTTCAATTTAGTTATAAATAAAAATGATAAACTTGCACTTATTGGTGAAGAAGGTAATGGGAAATCTACGTTCCTAAAATTTTTATACAACCCTAATCTAATTGATTCTTATTGCTTTTATGCTGGTATAAGAGATATAAGAGAAAGGATTGGCTATTTGCCTCAGGAATTTCCGGAGGAATGGCTTTCATATGGTGTATGTGACTATTTTTTAAAAGAAAGTATATTTGCTGAAGAAAATTATGAAATATACAATGATTTACATATAATAGAGAGGTTGTTTAATAAATATAAGCTAGCTTTTAAAAAGTTTGAAGAAAACCAAATTATATCTACACTTTCAGGTGGGGAAAAAATTAAAATTCAGTTAATAAAACTACAATATCAAAAAAATGAACTTCTATTATTAGATGAGCCAACAAATAATTTAGATATTGATACAATAATTTTGCTTGAAAATTTTATAAAAAAATCAAATGTACCAGTAGTATATATATCTCACGATGAGAGGCTACTAGAAAATACTTGTAATAGAATATTACACTTTGAGCAAATAAAAAGAAAAACCGAGATGAAACTTACTTTAGAAAATATTTCTTATTTAGAATATATTAAATTAAGAGAGGCAAGAATAAATAGTCAAAACAAAGATGCATATAGAACTCATCAAGAATATAATAGAAAAAAGCAAATTCTTTTGTATCAGCATCAGCTAGTTCAAAATCATTTAAATCAAGCAATTAAAAACCCTTCACAAGGGCGAATTTTGGCAAAAAAGATGAAAAACATTACATCTCAAGAAAAAAAACTTGATAATTACGAAGTCGTAGAATACTTTCAGCCTGAAGAAGCTATTAATTTATTTTTTGCAAATGAAATTGAAGTTCCAAAGGGAAAAATGATTTTAAGACTTTTAGATGAGTCAATAAAAGTGAATGATTTATTACTAGTAAGAAAAATTAATTTAGAAATAAAAGGAAATGAAAAGGCAGTCATTATAGGTAGTAATGGAATTGGTAAAACAACATTAATAAAGAAAATATATGAGCTTTTAAAAAGAAAAGAAAATATTCTAGTAGGATATATGCCCCAAAATTATGCTGATGAAATGGATTTATCAATTGATGCAATTTCATACCTACAAAGCTTTTTAGGCTATGATAAAGAAACAAAGACCAAAATAATGTCATGCTTAGGGGCAATCAATTTTGTAGAAGAGGAAATGTATAATGAATTAGCTAATTTATCAGGCGGTCAAAAAGCTAAGCTTTACTTATTAAAGCTGGTTTTATGTAAAAATAATGTTTTACTATTAGACGAACCAACTAGAAATTTATCTGTACTATCCGCTAGGGTTATAAGAAGGATTCTATCTTCTTTTAAAGGTACAATAGTTGCAATATCGCATGATAGAGCATTTATAGAAGAGGTAGCTGATAGTTTATATGAACTAAATGAAGAGGGATTAAGGCCTTTAGATAATAAGAATATTTAAAAGAGGTAATGAATGAGAATAGAAATAAAAAGCTTTAACGAGCTATCTAATAATGAGCTTTATGAGATTTTTAAGTTAAGATTAGAAGTTTTTGTTGTTGAACAAAAATGTCCTTATCAGGATATTGATTTATATGATAAGATTTCTTATCACATATCTATATATGACAAAAATGAATTAGTAGGATATTGTAGATTATTACCTGGTAATACTAAGTTTATCCAACCATCAATAGGAAGGGTAATTGCAAAATATAGAAGAAAAGGAATAGGAAGCATTTTATTAGATGAGGCTATTAAATTAGCTAAAGAGAAATTTAAGGAAGATATTTTGAAAGTAGAAGCGCAATGCTACGCTGTTCCTTTTTATGAAAATAAGGGTTTTAAGACTAATGGAGAACCTTTTTTAGAAGATGAAATTTGGCATATTGAAATGTTTTTAAATCTATAAAAAGAGGAATAAAAAATGAGAGCTATAGTATCAGGAAGTCACGGGACTGTTGCACCATATTTAATAAAAGAATTAAAAAATAGAGGAATTGATGTAATAGTTTTTGATAGAAATAAAGTAGATATTTTATCTTATGATGCGGTTTATAATTTTATCAAGGAAAGCAAGTGTAATTTATTTTTTCACTTAGCTACAGGTGATTTAAAATGGATTAGTAATATAGTTGAAGCTTGTAAAGATTTAACTATTAAAGTCATTTATACATCATCAGTTTCTGTATATAATGAGGAAGGAACAGGACCTTATCAAATTGATGATATTCCCATTCCTAATACGGAATATGGTAAATATAAATATGAAGGTGAAAAAATAGTTTTAACTAATAGAATGAATTTGGTTGCTAGGTTAGGCTGGCAAATAGGTTACGAGATTAATACTAATAATATGTATGATTATTTAGTTAAGCAATATCAAAATGAAGGTATAATAACTGCTTCTAAAATGTGGTATCCATCATGTAGTTTTATTGATGATACAGCCTTCTCTCTTTCTGATTTAGCATTAAATGATTGTAAGGGGATTTACTTAATAAATAGTAATATAAGCTATAATTTTTATGAAATTGTCTGCAACTTGAAGAAAAAATATAATACAAATTGGCAAATTAATAGTGACACATCATTTGCTAGAGATGATAGAATGTTTGATGATAGAGTAAAAATTAAAAAATTTAGTTTCTAAATAGATTTATTGGGGTGGTTATATGGATCTTTTATTATCAGTTGAATTAGCACTTTCTATTGTATTAGTTTATATAGTTATTATTAAAATATATATTACACTTTTTAGAATAACTGGTCTTACTAAGGAAAAGGCTAAGTTTCAGGTTATATCAATGCTTACTAATAGTGGATATACAACTAATGAAAGTGAATTAATTGTAAATAATAGAAGGAGAAGAAAAATTGCATTCTTCTGCATGATAACAGGAATGATTTTTAATGTAATAATTGTTTCTTTATTGATAAATGTATTATTTAATCTTACACCTCAAGAGGCTACTCAAAGCTCAAGAGTAATTTTAATATCAGTTGGTATTTTCTTTTTACTCTTAATAATTAGTAGAATTCCTTTTATAAAAAGATTAATTGAAAGGGTATTTGAAAAAATAGCAGAAAAGGTTATTGGCTCTAAAAATCCTAATAATATTATTACAGAGTTAGATAGTTATGGAAAAAATTCTATTGTTCAGGTATCAATTAATACTTTACCTACAAACATGCGTGAAAAGAGTTTAGCTGATTTAAATTTAAATAAAAAATATGGTTTAAATATTTTATTAATTAAAAGAAATAATAGAATTGTAGAACCTAATGCCAATACTTTTTTAGAAAAAGGCGATAATATAATTATTTTTGGAACTACCTCAAATATAAATGAAATATTTACTGCTAAAAAAGAAGAAATTATTGATTTAATAGATGATAGTAAAGAAAATACTTTAAAAATTTTAGATAATTATGGCAAAGAAGCAATGGTAGAAATTAATATTAATAAAGTGCCAAACTTCATGGAAAATAAACGTCTAGCTGAAACGAAATTAAAAGAAACATATGGAATTAATATTTTAGTTTTGAAAAGAAATGAAAATGTAGTTGTAATAAATAAAGACACAATCATAGAAAAAAATGATAATTTAATTGTCTTAGGTATATATACAAAGATTAAAGAAGCATTTTTACTTGATTAAAAAAAGCTATTCTAGGGGTAAACCCTAAATAGCTTTTTTTTGTTAAATAACCTCAAGTACACTAGCAGCTTCTTCAAAAGGTATTTGCTTAATTAACTCTTTTTTATCAGTCGAAATTATTGTTACATTGTTAGAATTAATATTAGCAGAAATTAAATATTTCTCATCATTAGAAAGTATCATATGTCTAGCATTATTACCGAAAGAAGAAAAACAAGATTTTAAAGTTAAAGTATAATCATCATTAATATAGTAGGCTTGAATAGTATCATCTATTCGTAAATTTGTGTACAAGATTGTGCCATTTTTATTAATCTGGATAGTACATCCCTTAGAATTTGATACTGGATTAAAAGCAAGCTTAAGTCTTTGCAGTATTTTATGGCTTTTTGTTTCAATGGTTATAATTTCATTTGATTTTTCTGTAATTAAATAGAATACCTTTTCATCATTAGAAAATTTTATATGTCTTGGTAATGTTTCTGGTTCGAATTCCATTATTGTTTCATTTTCTAAGCATTTATTCTTATAATCATAAAAGTACAAACGATTTTGTTTTATATTAACAAAAATTAGATTTTTTCCATCCTTAGTAAATGTTGCTTGATGACACTTACTAGGTAGGTAGCCTCCTAGTAATCTTTTTTCCTTTAATTTTATAAACTTGCCATTTTCAACAATTACAATATGAAAATAGCCTGAATCGACAGAAGAACAAATTAATTCATTATCATACATACTTAGATGTGATATTGTCTTTTCATCTAAAATAAAGGTAGATATTATTTCAGGTTTATCATCTACAATTTTAAAAGAATAAAGGGTAGTAAAATCGCCTTGAGAATAAGTGTAATATATTTTATTATGCTCATAAATATACTTAGGACAATTCATTTTCATTGACCACACCTTTTTATCATCAATAAAATATGCTAATTCTCCATCTTTAGCTAGACTTCCTACTAATAACTTCATCTTAAAACCTCCTAATTTATTAAAATGATAGCATATAAAATATAATATTTAAATAATTAGACTATCTAATAATGAAAAATTATAATATAATTGATTTAAATTAATTAGGGAGATTATTATGGCGTTATTATTATTAGCACTTATTTATTTAGCATTTATTAGTTTAGGCTTACCAGATTCACTATTAGGATCGGCGTGGCCAACAATTCATAAAGAAATGAATATTGATGTTGATTTGATGGGAGTAATCACGATTTTGATATGTTCTGGTACAATCATTTCTAGCCTATTTTCTGATAAATTGGCTAAAAAGGCTAAGCCATGGTTGATTGTTGTTTCAAGCATTTTATTGACATCTTTTGCAATGCTAGGCTTTTCACTTTCTACAAAGTTTTGGATGCTATGTTTGTTCGCCATTCCTTATGGGCTTGGTGCAGGTGCAATAGATTCAACACTTAATAATTACGTTGCTCTACACTATTCTTCTAAGCATATGAGTTGGTTACATTCCTTTTGGGGTGTTGGTACAATTATTAGCCCCTATGTGATGAGCTATGCTCTTACATACCATAACTCATATCAATTAGGATATAGGATTATTTCTTTAACACAACTTGGGATTTTTCTAGTTATTTTTCTTAGTGCGCCTATTTGGAAAAAGGTTAAAACAGAAAATAATTTAGGTATAAATAATATAGAACTTAGATTATTAACATTCAAAGAAAAGTTCAAGATTAAAGGGATTTTCTTTATTTTAATAGCCTTTTTCTCATATTGTTCATTTGAAGCTACTTTAATGTCTTGGTCTGCAACCTATTTAGTTAATGTAAAAGATATTACGGAGGCTAAGGCTGCAAGCTATGCAGCACTATTTTTTATAGGCATGACATTAGGACGTTTTATTTTAGGTTTTATTAGTGATAAATTTAATGATAGAACAATGATTAGAATGGGAATCTTTATTATTTTAAGTGGATTATTATTTTTATTATTACCACTTGCTGATTATTTTTCTCTAATTGGTTTAGTAATAATTGGAATAGGATGTGGACCTATATATCCTTGTATTATTCATTCAACACCATCAAATTTTTCACCCGAAAATTCTAGTGCGGTAATTAGCCTTCAAATGTCATTTGCGTATTTAGGCTCAACTTTAATGCCACCTATTTACGGGCTTTTTGTCAAATATGTGAGCGCTAAGATTTTTCCATTTTTTATTTTGTTTTTTGTAATATTATTAATAATCATGACGGAATCTTTAAATAGATTAGTAAAAAGAAGAAAAAAAGGGTATTAAGATGATAATTTCTGTAAGTAGAAGAACAGATATTCCAGCCTTTTATTTAGAATGGTTTATGAAAAGAATAAAGGCTGGCTTTGTAGATGTTATAAATCCATATAATAGTAAGATAGAAAGAATCAGTTTGAAAAAAGAAGATGTTACTTGTTTTGTTTTTTGGACTAAAGATCCGACAAAAATAGTAGAGCATATCGATGAACTTAAAGATTATAATTATTATTTTCAAATAACAATTAATGGCTATGATAAGGATGTTGAACCCTTAATAAGACCGAAAAGAAAGCAAATAATAGAGGCATTTAAAAAGCTATCTTTAAAAGTTGGAAAAGAAAAAATTATTTGGCGCTATGATCCTATTATTTTGACTAATTTTTATACAACTAAAAGGCATTTGAAATATTTTTATCTATTAGCTAAAGAGTTAAGTCCTTATACAAATAAATGTGTAATAAGTTTTCTCGATTTTTACAAAAATATGGTAGATGATATCAAAAAATTAGGGTTAATTAAAATTGACGATAATAAAGTTGAAGAATTAGCTAAGAATTTAAGCAAAATAGCATCGCGATATAAGCTAAGTCTATATACGTGTGCAGAAAAATATGATTTAACTAAATACAAAATATATCCTAATAGCTGTATAGATTTAGATTTAATAAGAAAGATATCTAGAAATGAAGGAATTATCTTTCCTTCAGATGAGAGTAGAAAATATTGTAACTGCGTTAGAGCAATTGATATTGGAGCCTATAATTCTTGTTTAAACAATTGCATATATTGCTATGCTAATAAAAAGGAACTTATTTTCGATAATTTTAAAAAACATGATAAAAATTCAACAGTATTAATAGGAAAACTAAAAGAAAGTATAGATAATGATTTTTCTTTATTCGATAGTAAATTAAAAGAAGGTGAATAAAATGCAAAATAAAAATCTAAGACCTAAGTTTCATATTACTGCAATTGGGTGGATAAATGACCCTAATGGATTAATTAAGTATAATGGTTTGTATCATGTCTTTTATCAGCATTATCCATATGATATTCATTGGAATTCAATGCATTGGGGACATAAAGTAAGTAAGGATTTACTTCATTGGGAAGAGCTTCCTATCGCTTTATATCCAAATGATAACTATGATAGGGATGGATGTTTTTCAGGTAGTGCGATCGAATATCAAGATAAACTATATTTAATTTATACCGGATTTACTCGTAATGATGGTGGTGATTCTCAAAGGCAGGTACAATGCCTTGCTTCTAGTAGTGATGGCATAAGTTTTACTAAGCATGGTGTAGTAATAGGTGAAAAAGAACTACCAAACGAATATAGTATTGCTGATTTTAGAGATCCTAAACTTTTTAGGTATAATAATAGCTTTTACTGCGTAATTGCAGCAAGAAAAAAGGAAGGAAAAGGAAGAATTTTACTTTTTCAATCCAATAACCTTTTCGATTGGAGATTTGTTAGTGATATTTTTGGCAAGGATTGTAAAGGAAAAATGATAGAATGTCCGGACTATAATCCTAATTTGAATTTGCTTATATATTCTGAGATATGTCAACCTAAAGAAGATAAAATACATTTAAATTTACATACAACAAGATGGTGTTTAGGTAAATTTAACAATGAAAATAAATTTATTAATACAAATACAGGTATAATTGATTATGGCTTTGATTTTTATGCAGCTCAAAGCTTTGTGAATGACAATATATTGATTGCCTGGCTTGATATGTGGGATAGAACAAGGCCATCTGAAAAATATGGCTTTGCGGGTATGCTTAGTATTCCAAGAAAAATAGAAATAGTTGATGGTAGACTATATCAATCTCCGGTAATTTTTGGAAATAAAATTTGCGAGACGATGATAAATCAATCATTTACAGGTAACTTAAAATATGGCTATCTAGAAATTAATGTAGATAATTTAGAAAAATTAAGCTTAAAAGTGAGAGTGAATGACAATAGTTATATTTTGTTCGAATTAAAAGATAACTGGTGGATTTTAGAACGCTCAAGAATGGAAGAAAAAATAATTGGTGCTGAGAATGATAAGTATTCTTTAAATGGTATTCGTATGATGCCATATTTAAAACAAGAATCACATCAAATAATAGTTGTTTTAGATGAGTTTTCAGTAGAAATATTTGTTGATGGAATGGCAATTTCTTCGCAGATTTATCAAAAATATGATGCCGAAAAGTTTGAATTGTTGATAAATGCTAATAGATGTAAAATTTCACAATTTGAATTTAAATAAAAATATTGCTTGCATTTCAAAAAAAATATGTTTATAATAATGACATAAAATGTTGAAAAGAAGAGTAGATGGTTGATCTTATCACAGAGAGTCTTCAATTGGTGCGAGAAGATATAAGTAGGCTGTTGAACATGGTCTTGGAGTTAAATGATTGAATTTTTTAGGTCATTTCGGGGGCGCCCGTTATAGCGATAGAGTATGATTGTACTTGATGAGGCAAATATCGTGAGGTATTTGTAAAATAAGGTGGTAACACGGAGATTTTCGTCCTTAGCTTTTTTGGCTAAGGACTTTTTTTGTTTATAGGAGGGTAAATATGATAAAAATTGAAAATTTATTTAAAACTTATCATCTAAAATCTGGTGACGTAGAAGCAATAAAGAATGTAAGCTTAACAATTTCAGATGGTGAGATTTATGGTATTATCGGATATTCAGGAGCTGGTAAGTCTTCTTTAATTAGAACAATTAACTTATTAGAAAAACCAGATTCTGGTAGTATTAAAATAGACGATAAAGTGTTATTCAGCAATGAAGGAATAATTAGTCACAAGGATTTACAAGAGGTAAGAAAAAATATAGGAATGATTTTCCAACATTTCAATTTGTTAGATCGTAATACAGTATATGACAATATAGCATATGGGTTAAAATATGCTAAAAAAAGTAAAGAGGAAATAAAAAAACGTGTATATGAGCTACTTGAATTAGTTGATTTAGTAGATAAGGCAGATGTTTATCCTTCTCAGTTATCAGGAGGACAAAAGCAACGTGTTGCCATTGCTCGTGCATTAGCCAATAATCCACGTATCTTACTTTCAGATGAGGCAACAAGTGCATTAGATCCTGAAGCAACTGAGCAAATACTTTCTTTACTAAAGAAGCTTAATGAAAAATTAGGAATCACAATAGTTTTAATAACTCATGAAATGGCAGTAATAAAAAGCATTTGTACAAGAATTGCTGTTATGGAAAAGGGTGAGGTAGTTGAAGAAGGAGAAGTATATGAAATATTTGCTCATCCTAAAAAAGAAATTACCAAGAAATTCATTGAATCAACATCTATTTTAGGTAAAATAGCTGATTTAATGGAGACAAAGATTGATTTAGGTGAAAAGAAAAATTTATATAAACTACAATTTGAAAGAAAAACAGTTGGTAACGCTCTAATATCAGATATATCACGTCGTTTTAATGTTGATGTAAACATAGTTTTAGCTAATGTTGAAGTACTACAATCATCACCATTAGGAGCTGTAATTGTTTCTTTTGAAGGGGATAATACTAATATTGCTGCTGCAATAGAATATTTGAAGAAAAATAATGTTTATGTTGAAAAAGTATTAAAGGATGGTGACAAATAATGAGTTTCTTAAATAAATTGTTTCCAAATTTAGTGACTTATTGGGATAAATTCGTTGAAAATTGCATTGCAACTTTTCAAATGTTTATAATATCTGGATTATTTTCATTTGTTTTTGGATTATTTTTTGGAATTTTATTAATTGTATTCAAAAAAGGTGGAATAAAGGAAAATAAAATAGTATACACAGTACTAAGTGTTTTTATTAATATCTTTAGATCTATTCCATTTGTTATATTATTGGTATTCTTAATTCCGTTTACAAGAGCAGTAGTTGGAACTGCAATCGGAGTTACAGGAGCTATAATCCCATTAATTTTTGGTACAGTACCTTTCTTTGCTCGTCAAGTTGAGACAGCACTAGAAAATGTAAGCCCTGGTAAAATTGAAGCTGCAAGAAGCATGGGAAGCTCAAATTTTGGAATCATTTTTAGAGTATATTTACATGAATCAGTACCTGAATTGATTAGAGTTACTACTATAACAGCAATTTCTCTTGTTGGTCTAACTACAATGGCTGGTGCTGTTGGTGCAGGTGGTTTAGGAGATTTTGCAATTAATTATGGGCAAGGCTTAAATCATTCTGATATTATTTATGCTTGTATAATCGTATTATTACTTTTTATATGTTTACTTCAGTTTATTGGTTCATTCTTGGCTAAAAATACTACTAATAAAGAGTTATTCCATTTAGATAAAACTTTCGATAGAAGTAATAAAAAGGTTTATAGAAGAAATGTGGGAATTTTAGTAGGTAGCGTATCTTTATTGTTAATAGTTATAATTTCATTATTAAGTATTAATTTATTTGGTGGCAAGAAGGATAATGTAGTAAGAGTTGGTGTTTGTGGTAGTAACAATGATCAGTGGAAGGCTGTCCAATATGTATTAGATGAAAAAGGATTAGATATTGATATTGATTTAGTAGAATTTTCAGCTTATAACTTACCTAATGAGGCATTAAATAGCGGTGATATTGATTTAAATTCTTTCCAACACAAAGCGTATTTAGAAAATGAAGTAAAGGTTAATAATTATAATATTTCACCAATTGGTGATACTGTTATTGCCCCTTTAACATTATATTCTTATCAATTTTCTAAGGAGAATGGTGGCTTAGAAGAATTAAAGAGAGTTGCAGGCTATAATGGTACTTCAAAGCCTAAAGAAAATGCTTTAAAAATAGCAATACCTAAGGATAGTACAAATCAAAGTAGAGGAATTAAATTACTTGAACAAGCAGGTTTAATCAAAGTTGATGAGAAAGCTGGTTATACACCTGAATTAAAAGATGTTTTAGTTTATTATTATAATATAGAAATTGTTCCTCAAGATGCAAATACATTAACTAACACTTTAAATGATTATGCAGGAGCTACAATTAATGCTACATATGCAATGCCAGTTGGCTTAATTCCATCTGAAGATGGTTTAATTACTGAAAGTGCAACAGCAGGTGATAACCCTTATGTAAATATAATCGTTGCAAGAAATGATGAACTAGATAATGAGGTTTATAAAGAAATAGTTGCGGCATTCCAAAGTCAAATTGTTGCTGATTATATATTGATAAGTTATGAAGAGGCTTTTTTCCCAGCATTTGAATATGAAGAAATGACGCCTGAAAGATTAGCTGAAGCTAAAGAGTTAGTAAATAAAATAAATGATACAATAAAGTTATAGATAGAGGTAAATTATGAAAGATTTATTTGAATTAATAGAAAAAGAAGTTGAAATTGATCATAATTATGTAGTAGAACTTAGAAGATATTTTCATAAATATCCTGAGGTTTCAAAGAAAGAATTTTTAACAGCTCAAAAAATTGAAGAAGAGCTAAAAAAAATTGGATTAGAACCAAAGCGAGTTGGAGAAACAGGAGTATTTGCTACTATAAAAGGTAATTCTGAAGGGAAAACGATAGTATTAAGAGCTGATATAGATGCCCTACCTTTAATAGAAAAACATGAATGTAGCTATAAAAGTGTAAATGAAGGTGTAATGCACGCTTGTGGACATGATGCCCATGCAGCTTCATTATTAGGTGCTGCAAGAATTTTAGTTAAATTTAAGGATATAATTAAAGGCGAAATAAGACTTGTATTTCAACAAGCTGAAGAGATTGGTTATGGTGGTAGAATTTTTGTTGATAATGGTTATTTAGATGGCGCAAATCGTACATTTGGAATTCATGTTATGTCAAGCTTAGAAGCTGGTAAAATAGCTATTGTACCAGGCCCAAATAATGCAAGCGTTGATTGGTTCAAAATAACTGTTAAGGGCATACAAGCCCATGTTTCTACACCTCATTTAGGTGTTGATGCTCTTTACATTGCAAGCCAAATAGTGGTAAGTATACAAGCATTAGTATCACGTTTATCTTCTCCTATGGATAATGTTTTAATTGGTATAGGTAAACTTAATGCTGGAACTGCATACAACATAGTAGCAGGAGAGGCAGTGCTTGAGGGAACATTACGTTGCTTAACTAATGAGATAAGAAAGAAAAAGATTGAAGAAATAATGTTAGTTGCGAAAAATGTAGCAAAAATGTATGGTGGAGATGTTGAATTTGAATGGAAGGACTTTACATCACCTCTAATTAATGATTATGATTCATCTCTAGAAGCCCAAGGGGTTGCAACAAAGCTTTTTGGAGCAAAAAATGTTATAACAGTTAAGGAGCCTTCTTTAGGTGGAGATGACTTTGCTGAATTTATTAAGTGTGTTCCTGGTGTGTATGCTTACGTAGGCAGTGGAAATGAAAAACGCCCTGAGACAGTAGTTGCTCATCATAATGAAATGTTTGATATAGATGAAGACTCATTAAAAGTTAGTGTTTTAATGTATGTTGGCTATTCTATTGATTTTTTAAATAATTAATTATATTAAAAATAAAAAGGCTTTATAGTTAATGATTTTAAGATTATTACTAGAAAAAATACTTATTATCATTTAATTTTAATAAAGCCTTTTATTATAAATTATTTATGGTCTTCTTTAAGAAGACTTTTTTGTTTTCTTAAGGATGTAGGTGATACAAAATATTTTTCTTTAAATTTTTTAGAAAAATAAGCAGTATTATTAAAACCAACTAGAGAAGAAATATCAAAAATATTCATATCAGAAGAAATTAAAAGATTTTTTGCTTCCTCTAATTGCCTTTCTAATTTATATTCAATGATGCTCTTATTAGTTGCTTGTTTGAATTTGTGGCATATAGTTGCTTTTGATAAATTAAGTGTATTAGCGAGTTCATCTAAATAAATAGGCTGATAAAAATTATTGTCAATTATACCTTTTATGTTGCTTATTAGATCAGATTCATTACTTTGATTATGTTTTAATAAAATGTTTTCTTGTCTATATACAAATTTTATTAGGGTATCATAAAATAAAGGAATTAATTTTGAATTTATTTCATAGCTAGCCTCATTATATATAAGATGATAAATTGATAAAAAGTTTTGATAATTTCTTTCATCTAGATTGTAATATATTATTTTTTTGTTAATTTTTTCTTTAGAAAAAGCATAGAAATTTGCAATTCCAACAGCATAAAATTTAAGAAATTGACCAATCTCGGCATGTTTTGAATTAGCGTTAATAATAACAAGACTACCTTTTTTAACATTAATTTGTCTATTGGTTGTGACTATTTTGCCGGCATTCTCAAATAATAATACTTCTAAATGAGGATGAGAATGAAGAGAAGTTTGAAAGCTTCCTTCAATAATTGTTTGGGAAATATATAATAGTGGACAATCATTATTTTTTATAAGTAATCTTTTATGCATAATATCACCAAAATAATTGTACAATATAATTATAATAAATTACAAGATAATTATATAAAATAAAATTAGATTAGATTATTATATAATCAAGATTTATAGAAAGGATACATCAAGTATTTTGATGATAAATGAAATGAAAGCATATCTTGCAATTGATATAGGTGCATCTAGTGGTAGACATATAATAGGATATTATTGTGACGGAAAGTTAAAAATAGAAGAAATATATCGTTTTAAAAACTATTTAAAAGATTATAATGGTAGTCTAGTTTGGGATATAGATTATTTATTTGAACAAGTAAAAGAAGGAATAAAGATAATCTTCAGCAAAAAAATAGATATTATTTCGATGGCAATTGATACATGGGGAGTAGATTATGCCTTATTGAAGGGAGAAGAAATTATATATCCTGTTTATGCCTATAGAGATTCTAGAACTAAAAAATACATATCTGAGATTGAACAATTGATTCCAGCTAATGAACTTTACAACGTGACAGGTATTCAATTTCAGGAGTTTAATACTATTTACCAATTATACACGGATAAGAAAATGGGTAGATTAGATGAAGCTAGTGATTTTTTATTAATTCCTGAATTATTATCATATTTACTAACTGGGGTTAAAACACATGAATATACTAATGCCTCTACAACAGGCTTATTAGATTCTGATACTAAAGCTTATTCAGTTGAAATTATAAAAAAATTAGGATTGAAGCAATCTTTATTTCATAGTCTATTAAAACCAGGCTATGTAATTGGAAATTTAAAGCCTTCACTAGCATTAGAACTTGGTGGAAATACATTGGTAAAATTATGTGCTTCACATGATACTGCATCAGCAGTAAATGCAATAGATATGGTAGAAGATAGCTTGTATATTTCTTCAGGTACTTGGAGTTTGCTTGGAGTTAAGCTAAAAGAAGCGATAAAAACGAAAGAAGCTAGATTAGCCAATTACTCAAATGAATATGGCAAAGATTATATTAGATTTCAAAAGAATATCATGGGGTTATGGATTATCCAAACCCTTTCTAAAAATCTAAATTTAGATTTTGTTGAATTAATAAAATTAGCGAAGAGTACTAATAAATTTCAATTGTTTGATGTAAATGATAATCTTTTTCTAGCATCTAATGATATGGTAAATTCAATAAATGAATGGTACGAAAAAAATAATTTACCAAAGGTAGATGATTTCGCTATAATTGCTAATTCGTGCTATCATTCACTAGCAAATTCCTATAAAAAAGCGATAGATGAGCTAGAGTCAATAACTAATAAAGTATATGACAATATTTATATTGTTGGTGGTGGAGCAAAAAATACTTACTTAAATGAGTTAACTGCAAAATACACAAAAAAGAATGTTATAGCTTTGCCAATTGAGGCTACGGCAATTGGTAATTTAAAAGCACAAATGGAGGAATAAAATGTTTGAACAAGCAAAAAAAATTTATGCTAAATACAAAATAGATGTTAATAATGTTTTGGAAAGATTAAAAAAAGTACCAATTAGTATTCATTGCTGGCAACTAGATGATGTTAGTGGCTTTGAAGATGATGGCAAATTAACAGGGGGAATACAAGCAACAGGTAATTATCCTTATAAGGCCATTGGATTTAAAGAATTAACAAATGATTTAGATGAAGCATTAAAATACATTCCTGGTAAGAAGAAAATTAACTTGCATGCAAGCTATCAAGCTAATAATATAGTTGATAGAAGAGATATAACACCATTACAATTTGAACCATGGATAAAATATGCTAAAGAAAGAGGTTTAGGCTTAGATTTTAATCCAACCATATTTTCAAGCCCTATGCTAAAAGATGGTTTAAGCCTTTCAAGCCCTGAAAAAGATGTTAGAGATTATTGGATAAAACATTGCCAAAATGCAATAAAGGTTACGGAAGAATTTGGTAAAACCCTTGGTCAAAAATCATTATGTAATATTTGGATACCTGATGGCTTAAAGGATACTCCTGCTGATAGAATGGGACCAAGAAAGAGACTATTAGAATCTTTAGATGAGATAATTAGTGTTCCTTATGATCATAATGTAATGGATATATCAGTTGAATCAAAGGTTTTTGGCATAGGAGTTGAATCATATACAGTTGGGTCTAATGAATTCTATTTAAATTATGCTGCAACACGCAATATTTTATGTTTATTAGATACAGGTCATTTTCATCCAACTGAAAATGTTGCTGATAAAATATCAAGCTTATTATTATTTAATAAGAGCTTAGCATTCCATGTTTCTAGGCCTGTAAGATGGGATAGTGATCATGTTTTACGCTTAAATGATGACTTACAGGATGTAGCTAATGAGTTAGTTAAATGTAACGCACTAGACAAGGCTTATATTGGTCTTGATTATTTTGATGCATCTATAAATAGAGTTGCAGCTTTAGTCATTGGAGCTAGAAATATTTTAAAAGCTATTTTGATTGCTTTACTTACACCATGGGATTATTTAAAGGAGTTACAAGATAATTATGACCACACAAAATTATTAGCAATTCAAGAAGAAATTAAAACATTGCCATGGGCGGTTATCTGGGATGAATACTGCAAACAAATGAATTGCTATAGTGAAAGTGAATGGTTTGAATTGGTTATGCAATATGAAAAAAACATAAAAGAAATGAGGGAAAATAGATAATGAAAGCAATAGAAGAAATTACAGAAATTCTTGATTTACTTTATAAGCATGATTGGGATGAAAGAAATGGTGGAAATCTATCATATATTTTAAAGGAAGAAGAAGTTAAAGAAATATGCGATATTAATAATGAAATTAGAGAATTCAAATATGATTTTGATTTATCTTATTTAGTTGGAAAATACTTTTTAATCACAGGAACAGGAAAATATTTCAAAAATTGCTTAAAAGATCCTGAAAATAATTTAGGAATTATGAAGGTTAAAGATGCACATACCTTATCACTTTTATGGGGGTATAATGATGGAGGTAGGCCAACTAGTGAGGCTCCTACTCATCTAAAATGTCACATTGAAAGATTAAAAGTTGATAGTGAACATCGTTTAGTTATTCATTCACATCCTACTAATGTCATTTGTATGACTCATGTTCATGATTTAGATTCAAATCATTGGACCGAGGATTTATGGAAGATGCAAACTGAATCAATTGTCGTTTTCCCAGAAGGAATAGCGGTATTACCATGGATTTTATGTGGTGGTGAGCAAATAGGAATTGAAACTGCAGCTAAAATGCAAGAATATAGAGCTGTAGTATGGGCTCAACATGGCTTATTTGCTACCGGAAGAACTCCTGATGAGGTATATGGATTGATAGAAACTATTGAGAAAGCTGCCCAAATCTATATGATGACCTTAGGATACAAGCATTATCAGTCAATCACTAATGAGAATTTAATAGAGCTTGCTAAAGCTTTTAATTTAAATTATCGTCATGGCATTATTGATTAGGTATTAAAATGATATATAAAAGAAGTACAAAGGAACTAAAAATAGATAATACAGGACTTCTAGATGTAACAAAAAATATTCAAGAGTTAATAGATGATGTTGCAGCGAAGAAGGGTGTATTAGTTATTAATAAAGGAACCTACTTAGTTTCAAATCTTTTTTTAGATAATGATATGGAACTAGTGTTAGAAAAAGGGGCAGTAATTCTTGCTACTACTAAAGAAGAAAACTATAAAATCTCAAAAACAAGAGTAGCAGGAATCGAGATGGATTGGTTTCTTGGAATAATAAATTGTCTAGATAAAAAGAATGTGAAAATATCAGGTGAAGGGATAATTGATGGTAACGGATCTTATTGGTGGGAAAAGTATTGGGGAGTAGATCAAAAAGGCGGAATGCGTAAGGAATATGATGAAAAAGGATTACGTTTCGCTTGTGACTATGATTGTATGCGTCCTAGAAATATTTTAATATCTAATAGTGAAAATGTTACAATTGAAAATATTACATTACGTCATTCAGGTTTCTGGAATTTGCATGTTTTATACTCGAAAAACATACTAATAGAGGGAGTAAATATAGAATCAGATAATGAAAATAGTCCTAGTACAGATGGAATAGATATTGATTCTTCGTGCTATGTAGTTATAAAAAAATGTATCACAAATTGTAATGATGATAGTATTTGTATAAAATCAGGAAGAGATTCAGATGGAATTAGAATAAATAAGCCTTCACATAATATTCTTATTACTGATTGCAAGATAAATAGAGGCTTTGGAATAACTATAGGTAGTGAGGTATCAGGTGGAATAAGTAATGTTAGAATTCAAAATATTGAATACAATGGTACTGATTGTGGCTTTAGAATCAAATCTTCTTTACCTCGAGGAGGCTATATAAAAGACATTTTCTTAGAAAATTTATATATGCATAATGTTAAATACTTATTTCACATTTTTTTAAATTGGAATCCTGATTATTCTATTTGTAAGTTGCCGTTAGGATATAATGGACAAATAAAAGAAAGTTGGAAAAAACTATTAGAAATATCACCAGGATTAAATAATAAAACTGCTATTAGTAACATTACTATAAAGAATGTATGTGCTAATTATTCTAGTGAATATGAAGGCATTAGTAGAATCTTTAATATTGTTGGATATAGTGATAAGCTAATAGAGGGAATAGCATTTGAAAATTGTGATATAAAGGCTAAAGAATATGGCATCATTGAATATGTTAAAAGAATTACATTTAATAATGTAAGTATTGATGCCTCAACAGGCCATATTGCTAAAAATGATAGTTATGATAATAGATAAACTAGGAATAATTTGTTCCTAGTTTTTTAAATTTAATGTAATTTTTAATAAAAATTTGTATAATTAATATATAAAAATAAGGTGGTATTAAAAATATGTATAAAAAAAGTGTTTTAATTATTGGTGGTACTGGTAATATATCTAGAGAAATAACAAAGATATTTATAAAAAATGACTATGATGTGACAGTAGTTAATAGAGGAAATAAAAAAGAAGTTACTGGTACAAAGGTAATAATAGCTGATGTAACTAAAAAAGAAGAATTTTTTGAAAAAATAAAAGAATTAAACTTTGATTGTGTAATTGATATGCTTTGCTACAAGTTAGAAGATGCTATATTTTCGCTTGAGACTTGGAAAAATAGATGTAAGCATTTAATTGTATGCTCTTCTATTGCAGCTTATAAAAGGCCGTTTAATTCACTTCCTATAACAGAGGATATGCCACTTTGGGAAACACCTGATTTTCCTTATGGATATAACAAGGCTAATATAGAAAGATATCTAATGTCAAATTCTAATGGCTTTCCTATTACAATTATTAGACCATCTTTAACCTTTGGTAAAGGCTGTAAAAATGTTGGTGTTTTAAGGCAAAATGAAAATATAATGCGTAGAATCCTTAACAATAAACCATTAATTTCCTTTGGTTTAGAATATCATCCTTTTACAATGAGTTTCTCACCAGATGTTGCAGAAGCATTTTATTTAGTAGCACTAAATCCTAAATCATATGGTAAAACTTATCACATAAATAATGGTAGATTTCAATACTTTGATGATTTGTATAAAGAAATTGGTAAAATTTTAGGGAAAACTGTTAAGATTTACCATTTGCCTGTTGAAGTTTTAATGAAATATGATGAAAAATTGTTTGAGCACATAATGCTAGAAAAACAACATTTAGGATATCTTTCAATAGAGAAATTTCAACATGATTTTCCTCAATATAAGCCTAAGTATGATATTGAAAAAGGAGCTAGGCTATTAATAGATGACTGGAAAGAAAGAAAAGAATACGATGATATAAAAGAAAAAATGGAAGATGAATTATGTAGTATTTATGAAAGCTTATTGAATATGACAAAAAATAATGTTAGAGGAGCTGATTAATATAAAAACAATTAAGCATCTAAAGGTGGTTATTAAGCATAAATTTTTTGTATTTTTCTATGCAATAAAATTAGGGATTGCTTGGCGAGGTTTTATGCATGATTGGAAAAAATTTTCTCCTACGGAGTTTTTTAGAAGTGTTCGTTATTTTCAAGGTGATAAATCACCTACAATAGCTGAAAGAAATTCTTTAGATGGCTATTCAATGATTTCAGTTCATCATAGTAATAGAAATTTTCATCATTGGCAGGCCTGGGTTGATTATGATCCAAAAGGTTTTGTAATTCATAGAATAGAATATAAATATGCTTTAGAATATGTCGCTGATATTTTATCGGCCACAAGGACATATAAAGGTAAGGAATTTTCTTATCAAGCCACGTTAGATTATTTTATTCCTAGAACTAAAGTTTATTTGATGCATCCTCAAACTAAGGAATTTATAATAACAATTGTTTCATTAATAAAAGATGAAGGTTTTAAGGCAGTTAAGAAGAATAAAAGCAAAAAAATCTTTTTTGAATTAGAGAAAAAATATCCAAAGAATATTTTTATTCCATTTACAAACTTTAGCTTAGAAAAACTAGATATAAAATAAATCATTTAGAATTACTAAAAAATTGGTATTTTTAATTTTTTGTAGTAGAAAGAATTTATTTTTGTTATAATGTCTTGGGAGTGGTTTTATGGAGATTGGAGAAAAGATTCGTTATTTAAGAATAAGAAAAAATATGACTCAAGAAGAATTAGCCAA
The DNA here is from genome assembly GCA_944324805.1 of uncultured Acholeplasmatales bacterium. Taxonomy (GTDB): domain Bacteria; phylum Bacillota_I; class Bacilli_A; order Acholeplasmatales; family Anaeroplasmataceae; genus CALUXS01. The sequence continues at coordinate 49,161 of CALUXS010000002.1, forward strand.
CAAGCTAAATATTTCTAGAATATCCTTAAATGACTACGAAAATGTAAATAAACTTCCGGATAGTGAAACATTAACTAATATGGCAAACTTCTTTGGAGTCTCTGAAGATGAATTACTTGATTCAGGACGCGATTTATCGTTTAAAAATCCTAAGCAGGTTTTTGAACGTAAATTATTTATATTAGCAAGCATGCTAACTTTGTTTAATGTAGTTTTACTATTTATGGTTTTAGTCTTTTTAGATGATTTAATTCTAGTAGGTTCTAAAATTCATGTTGTAGTTGAACAATATGTTAGTAAATATGAAATAATGTATTTCTTATTGCCATTTTTGTTTTTTTATCTTATTACAGTTGCTTATCGTTTTGGAAGTTTTAAAAGAAAAAAGGCCAAAAAGGTATATGTATTAGAAATAGTAACAATTATTGTAGAGGTAGTAGTTGGTTTAGCCGCGATAATTGTTTATTTTATAAATTTTGATGATTTAGATGAAAAGTATGTGCAGTTTATTTTTTGTGTAGTTGGTATATTGATGTTTATATTTGGATTATTAGTACACCCAGCAGTTAGTGCACATAGCTATATACTAGGATTTAGAACTAGATCTACTAAACATCTAGATAAAATAAGAGATGAAACAAATACATTTTTTTCTTTTACATTAATGATATCATCGGTTATTTTTACTATTATTAGTATTTTTATTAAGACAACTCATTTACTATTAATAATTATTGTTCCTTTTGTTTTAACAGCAATATTTCAACAATATATTATCAAACATCTTAAAGCCTAATATTAGGCTTTATTTTTTTACAAAAAATCGGTAAAATATATAATATAAAGGTTAGGGTGATTTTATGAATTTTGATGAATTAGAGAAACTAAGACAAAAGGCAGTTTCATATTATTTGTATGTCTTTATAGGTGGTCTATTTTTTATTATCGGACTAATAGTTTTATTAGTTACTAGAATTGAAATTTTAGGTATTGTTTTAGCAATTGGAGGAATTGTTACTAGTGTTTTATTTATCAGTAAGCAATCAAAATTTAAGCATCAAATTAAAGAAAAATTGATAAGAAAGCTAATGATAGATAATTGTGGTGGTGATGTTTATTATAATATGAATGAACGTTTACCAGAACTTAGTGAGATTTTACAATTAAATCTAATAAAGCATCCAGATCGTATTTATGGTGAAGATTATTATTCAACTTGTTATAATGGTGTGGCTTTTTCTTGCTCTGACATAAGATTGCAAGAAAAAAGAGTAGTTAGAGATTCAAAAGGAAGAACTACAACAACATATGTAGATTATTTTAATGGAAGAATGCTAGTATTTAAACCTGAAGTATGTCCACAAAATATCTTTATAAGAGAAAAGGGAAGTATGATGAACTATATGCGTGGATTACATAAAATTGAAACTGAATTAACAGTTATTAATGAACGCTATGAAATACTTGCAGAGGATAATGTTAACATCTACAAATTTTTGACACCTGTAGTTTTACAAGGCTTAATGTCTTTAGAAAATATGGTTCGTGGTGTTTTAAGTTATGCTTTTGTTAATGGAAAAATATATGTATTTGTAGAACGTAATAGCAATGCATTAGATATTAGATTAACCCGTAAACTTGATCAAAACGAAATTAATTTCTTGATTAATGCACTTCGCTTACCATTAGAAATAATTGATAAGTTAAAACTAAATTCTGAATATTTTAAGTAGTTGGTAATTTATGGAAGAATTTGATTATATTAGTTTAAAAAATAGTAAAGAACTTAGGAAGGTTATTAACGAAAATATAGATGCTATCTTGCAAATTGACATCATAACTAAAGATTCTAAAATAGTAGGACAAAGTGCATATAATTGTATAAATTCAATTATGAGTAGAATGGATGCTATAATAGTTCATTTGAATTCAGTTATTGAAAAAATGGCTCATGATAAAGATGTTTTTGCATTGTATGACTTTTTAAATCAAGCCCAAACATTAACAGATTGTATCTATAAGTTGGCTAGGATTTTTCACACAAATTTGACGGAAATAACTAAAAAAAGTGATGTTTTTAACGAATTAGGCGAAGAAGGAACAGGAAATGATGATGCCTATTTTAGATATATTAGATCGCTTTGTTCAGTTCATCCTTTTGATACAACAAAGCATGGAGAATATCAAAAATATATTAATGAATGGTGTCCTACAGTTAGAAGAAAATTTAGTTTTGATAATATTAGTGATGCTAAGATTGATAACGAGGAAATAGATTTTGTGGCTATAGTATATTCAGAGGATTTTATTAATTCGCGTTTTATATATTTATCTATTTCAAGCTTATTACGTTACATTAATCGTAAGATCGATTTTATTGAAGAAATAGTTAAAAAGATTAATATTGATTTAAATAAACGATTATTTATTTTACGTAAGGAACAATTAAAAACAATCCTAGATTTTAAAAATAATACCGTTGGTTATTTAGAATATCTAGCAGTAGAAGGTAAAAAACGTTATTCAGATGATAGATTCATAAAGTTTTCTTTAGATGTTTTTAAAAGTTCTTTTAAATCAATAGAATTAAATAAAGAGTTAAAGGAATATCAAAAACTATTATTTAAAACCATAATAACATATCATGATGCTATCCAAAATATGAAATATGAGCCAGATGAATTATTTAATATAAATGAGAATTTATTACAGCTTTATGATATTGATTGTGAGATTAAACCAATTGAAGAAAAATATGTTATTAGTAAAAATCTAGAGAAAATACTAAAACAATTAGATAAAGAGGTCAAAAAGGGTAAAAGCAAAAAAGAACTAGATTTATTATCTTTTGAAATTGTTGAATTTGTTTTGAAAAATAGTAGTATAGAGCTTACTTCGAGTGAAATTGGTAGAATTGAAATTAAAAAGAATGATTCTAGTTCATTATATGATTATAGTTTAGATGATTGGCATTTATTCTTAAGTTATTTAATAAAGAATAAAATTATTCCTGAAATAAAAAAATAATTGACCTAAAGTATACTCAAATGATTATAATATATAAGTGGTGATAATATGAAGGAAATAAGAAATGAAAATTTTGATGAAGAAAGAGCTCTTTATCATTTAGAAAACGCAAAAGTTTTAAATTGCAATTTTGCAGGTCCAAAGGATGGAGAATCATTTTTAAAAGAGGCAAGAAATATCTTTGTAAAGGATTGCTTTATGGATTTACGTTATCCGTTATGGCATAACGAAAATACTACATTAGAACACATTGAAATGACTAATAATTGCCGCGCAGCCTTATGGTATGATAATAATCTAAAAATATATGATAGTAATATGTATGGCATTAAGGCAATTAGAGAATGTAGCAATATAGAAATAAAGAATTGTGATATAATTTCTGATGAATTTTTTTGGCGTAGTGATAATGGTGTAATATCTGATTCAAATCTAAATTCTGTCTATGCCTTTTTTGAATCTAAAAACTTAAAAATAAGTAATTTAACATTTAAAGGAAAATATTCATTTCAATATGTTATTAATATGGAGATAAGAGATTCAAATTTTGATACTAAGGATGCTTTTTGGCATACAAATAATGTCACTGTATATAATACAACATTAAAGGGAGAATATTTAGCTTGGTATTCGAAAAACCTTACTTTAATAAATTGTAAAATAATTGGTACTCAACCATTTTGCTATTGTGAAAATCTAAAGCTTATTGATTGTGAAATGATTGATACAGATTTAGCCTTTGAAAATAGTAGTGTTGATGCGACTATTAAAGGAAATGTATTATCAATAAAAAATCCTAGAAGTGGAAAAATAGTATGTGATGGTGTAGGAGAAATTATTAAAGATGCCTTCTATCCTGTTAAAGGTGTAATAGAGGTTAGAAATGGAAGATAATCTAAAATATTATATTGATACATTAAACAACACTTTAGTTTTGGTTTCTGATACTAATATTATTGAGAATAAGGAACGAGGAATAGGCTTTCTATTATCATTAGTAAAGGAAAAGAAGGATTTTTCTAAATATATTGCGTATGATAAGGTTATAGGAAAAGGTGCTGCCCTTTTATATGTTGAATTAGGAATAAAAAAAATATTTGCTAAAGTTATTTCAGAACCAGCTTATAATGTTTTAAAAGATAATAAAATTGCTATTGACTATAGGTTAAAGGTTCCTAATATTATCAATAGAAAAGGTGATGATTTATGTCCTATGGAAAAAGCTGTTTTGAATATAAATGATTCTAAGCTAGCCATTATAGCCATTGAAACAACAATTGAAAGATTGAAAGGAGCAAATTAAATGAAAAAATTAGGTTTCGGAATGATGAGGTTACCTCTATTAAGAGAAGATGACCCTACAAGTATTAATGAAAACGAAGTAAATAAGATGGTTGATTTGTTTTTATCATCAGGATTTAATTATTTTGATACTGCTTATATGTATCATAATAGCCAAAGTGAAAATTATGTGCGTAAGTGTTTAGTTGAAAGACATCCACGTGAATCATTTTGCTTAGCTAGTAAGCTTCCTACAATGTTTTTAAAAAGTGAAGAAGATCAAGAAAGAATTTTCAATGAACAATTACAAAAATGTGGAGTTAATTATTTTGATTATTATTTACTACATAATCTTTCAGTTGCTAACTATGAAAAGGCAGAACGTTTTAATTCTTTTAAATTTGCCCTAGCAAAGAAAGAAGCAGGATTTATAAAACACTTAGGTTTTTCTTTCCATGGTAAGGCTAGCGAGCTTGAAAAAATATTAGAAAAGCATCATTCAGAAGTAGAGTTCGTACAATTACAAATCAATTATATAGATTGGGAAAGTGAAAATGTAGAGTCACATAAATGCTATGATGTAGCTAGAAAATACAATAAAAAGATTATTGTTATGGAGCCTGTAAAGGGTGGAACGTTAGCTAATTTACCTGAAGAGGCTACAAAGTTACTAAAAAGCTATAATTCTACATTATCAATTCCTTCTTGGGCAATAAGATTTGCGGCCTCACTAGATGGAGTTATGATGGTATTAAGTGGAATGTCAAATTATGAGCAAATGAAAGATAATCTATCATATATGACAGAATTTGAACCACTAAATAATGAAGAATTAGACTTATTATTTAAGTCAGTAGAAATTATTAATGAAAGTATAAAAATCAAATGTACTGCCTGTGGTTATTGTGTTGAAAAATGTCCAAAAAAGATAAATATTCCTAAATATTTTAATTTATATAATCTAGCAACTAGAAACTTTAATAAGGATCATAGTAAGTATATTCAAGAATATAATGAGGTTGTTGATCTTGGTCATGGTAAAGCAAGCGAATGTATTCATTGCTATCAGTGTGAAAAGATGTGTCCTCAACATTTACCAATAACTAAGCATTTAGAAGATATCGCTAAAATATTTGAAAAAAAGTAAGCTAAGGGCTTGCTTTTTTATTTTTATATGTTATAATAATGATACAAAGTATCAATAAGGAGGAATCGCTGGTGGAAAGAAATACTAGTCAAAAACAAATAATCCTGGCTACCATCAGAGAAATGTACCACCCTTCTGCTGAGGAAGTATATGATGTTTTGCATAAAACAAATTCAACAATCGGTAGAGCCACAGTTTTTAGAAATGTAAATAGCTTAGCTAATAGTGGACAATTAATTAGGATTAGCATTCCAAATGCTGCTGACCGTTTTGAATGTATGACAAAAAATCATTCTCATTTTAGATGTGATGGCTGTGGAAAAATTATTGATATCGACTTTGTGCCAAGTATTCCATATCCTGAGACTAATGAAGGGGCTATTTATGGATATAGTCTATTATTTCATGGATTATGTAATGCTTGCCAAGAAAAAAAGAAAAGTGAAAGGTGAAGAAAATGGAATTAAAAGGATCAAAAACAGAAAAGAATTTAATGACTGCATTTGCAGGTGAATCTCAAGCAAGAAATAAGTACACTTATTTTGCATCAGTTGCTCGTAAAGAAGGATATGAACAAATTGCTGAAATTTTTGAAAAGACTGCTAATAATGAAAAAGAGCATGCAAAATTATGGTTCAAGGCTTTAGGTGAATTAGGTGATACTGCTCAAAACTTAGCTGCTGCAGCTGCTGGTGAAAATTATGAATGGACAGATATGTACGATACATTTGCTAAAGAAGCTGAAGAAGAAGGTTTCAAGGTTTTAGCATATCAATTTAGAGCTGTTGCTGCTATTGAAAAGGCTCATGAGGAAAGATATCGCGCATTATTAAATAATGTTGAAACAAAAGCTGTATTTGAAAAAGCTGAAGAAACATTATGGGAATGCCGTAATTGCGGTCATTTAGTAATGGGTAAAAAAGCTCCTGCAGTTTGTCCTGTATGTGCTCATGCTCAAAGCTTCTTCGAAGTAAGAAAAGAAAATTACTAAGATAAATAAAGGGCTCAATTGAGCTCTTTATAAAAACAACAAAGTTAGCAATAACTAACTTGAAAAAGATGATCCTTTTTAATATAATAAGAGCAAGGGAGGAGTTAGAATGTATCCTATCTTTTTAGTTCATGGAATGGCAGATAGAAACTTCTTTTTTGCTCGTAGTTTTGGAAAAATAGTTAAATATCTAAAAGAAAAAGGCTATGACGTATACGTATCTCGTCAAGATGCAATAGGAAGTATAGAAAATAATGCTCTTTATTTAAAAGAACAATTAATAGCTATAATAGAAAAAACAAAATCTCCTAAAGTTCATATAATTGCTCATTCAAAGGGTGGACTTGATGCTAGATACATGATTTCTACATTAAAGATGAATAAATATGTTGCCTCTTTAACAACCTTATCTACCCCGCACCATGGAAGTGAAATGGCATATAGAATTTTAAAGATGCCTAAGTTTTTTTCTAAACTAATCAGTGGATATTGGAACTTCCTATATAAAATTTTTGGAGATAAAAAACCAGATTTATATAGACTAGCTAGCGAGTTAACTCCAGAATTTTTAAATAAATTTAATGAAGAAAATCCTAATATGGATGGAGTTTATTATAGCAGCTATTCTGCATTTGTTGAAAAAAACAAAGGTACTTTATTAATGCTTTTGCCAAAAGCTTTTCAAAGAAGCTTTGGTAAAAATAGAACTGATGGAATTGTTGAAGTAGATTCAGCTAAATGGGGAGAATATATGGGAGAGGTTCCGGTTGAACATCATAATTTAGTTGACTCTTTTACAGGAAAAAAGAAGAGAAAAATAATTTTAGAGTTATATAGCAAAATACTTAAAGATTTAGAAAAAAAGGAAGAACATTAGTGTTCTTCCTTTATATGTTCTAATCCTTTTTCTAGGATATCTTTTATATGCTCATCATCAAGTTCATAATAAACTTCTTTACCTATTTTAGTTGTTTTAACTAGCTTAGCAGTTCTTAATACTTTCAACTGGTGGCTTATAGCTGATAAGCTCATATTCAAGGCACATGATAAATCTGAAACGCATAGCCTACCTGCCTCTAGTGTCATTAAAAGCTTAAGCCTTGTTTGATCACCCATTACCTTATAAAAATCACTAAGACTTTGAATATGTTCATCCTTAGGGAAATTTTTTTTAGCTTCATATATACGATTAAGATGCTCTTCACTACCACCACAGTTTGGACATTTATTTTCCATTCACTTCACCTCTACAATGACATTATAATAAATTTTAATAAAAAATGCAAAAACTTCCTTGACATTTTACTAATAAAAACTATAATATAGTTGAATAGTTGTTCAAGTGTTCAAAGGAGGAATATTATGAAAAAGAAATTTAGTATGCAAAATTTAGATTGTGCTAATTGTGCTAGAAAGATGGAAGAAGGAATTAAAAAATTACCTGGTGTGCAATCATGTTCAATTAGCTTTATGACTCAAAAAATAACATTAGAGGCAAATGAAGAGGATTTTGCAAATGTATTAGAAGAAGCAAGAAAGGTTTGTAAAAAGGTTGACTCTGATTGTAAAATAGTTGAATAAAAGAGGTAAGATTATTATGGATAAACAGCGTTGGTTAATTAGTAGAGTTATAATAAGTGCATTAATCTTTGTTGTTTCATTATTCTTTAGAAATAACTTTTATTTAGAATTATCATTTTGTATTGTTGCTTATATATTAGCAGCTTATGATGTATTATGGCGTGCTGCTAAAAATATTGCTCATGGTCAAGTTTTCGATGAAAATTTTCTTATGATATTAGCAACATTTGGAGCCTTTTTTACAAAGCAATTTGAAGAAGCTGTAATGGTAATGGTGCTTTATCAACTTGGTGAATGGTTTGAGCATTTTGCTGTAGCTAAATCTAGACGTTCTATTTCATCTCTTATGGATATTAGACCAGATTATGCTAATAGAGAAATAAATGGTCAAATAGAAACTGTTGATCCTGATGAAATAATGGTAGGCGATATAATTGTTGTTAAACCTGGTGAAAAAATACCATTAGATGGTGTAATTTTAGAAGGTAATAGTTCAGTTGATACATCATCTTTAACAGGTGAATCAGCATTAAGAGATGTTTTTGTTGGTGACGAAATATTAAGTGGATGCATAAATAAAACTGGTTTATTACGAATAGAGGTTACAAAAGAGTTTGAAAATTCAACAGTAGCTAAAATTCTAGAGTTAGTTGAAAATGCAAGCGAAAAGAAAGCTAAAACAGAAAATTTTATTCAAAAATTTGCTAAGTATTATACACCTATTGTTGTAATATGTGCCTTATTATTAGCACTTATTCCACCATTAATTATTGATGGTGCTACATTTAGTGATTATATTCAAAGGGCATGTGCATTTTTAGTTATTTCTTGTCCTTGTGCCTTAGTTATATCAGTTCCTTTAAGTTTTTTTGGTGGAATTGGTGGAGCATCAAAACTCGGAATACTAATAAAGGGCAGTAATTATGTTGAACTATTAGCAAAAACAAAGCAAGTTGCCTTTGATAAAACAGGAACTTTAACTAAAGGTAATTTCAAGGTAACTACAATAAAGTCTTTTTTAGAAGATGAGGATTCTCTATTAGAAGCTGCGGCATATGGTGAATATTATTCTAATCATCCTTTAGCTAAATCTATAATAGATTGCTACAATAAGAAGATTAATGAAGATAGAATAAAAGATGTAAAAGAAATTTCAGGGCAAGGTATTAGTCTAAGAGTTGACGATAACGATATATTAGTTGGTAATGCAAAATTGTTATTGAATAATAATGTTAACTTTACTAAGGAGGACTTGCCAGGAACAATAGTTTATGTGGCTAAAAATAGTAAGTATTTAGGTTATTTACTTATTGAAGATGAAATTAAAGAAGAATCTAAACTTGTTATAAAAGAATTAAATAAGCTAGGAATAGATGATACAATTATGCTTTCTGGCGATAGCAGTAAAGTTGCTGATTATGTTGGTAAAGAGCTAGGAATAAAGCATATTTATAGTGAATTGTTACCGGAAAATAAAGTAGAAAAGCTAGAAGAAAGATTAAATAACAAAGATAAATTAGCTTATGTAGGTGATGGCATTAATGATGCTCCTGTATTGATGCGTGCAGATGTTGGAATTTCAATGGGTGCATTAGGAAGTGATGCTGCAATAGAGGCATCAGATGTTGTAATTATGGATGATAATATTATGAAGGTACCTACAGCAATAAGGATTGCAAGACGCATTATGCTTATTGTTTACGAAAATATTACTTTTGCAATTGGCGTAAAAATGCTTGTTTTAATCCTTGGAGCATTCGGATTAGCTTCAATGTGGTTGGCAATATTTGCAGACGTTGGCGTTGCAATGATAGCCATTTTGAATGCTATGCGCGCTTTATATGTTAAAAAATATGAAATTAAGACTACATCAAAATAATTGGTGTAGTCTTTTTTCCTCTTTTAATTTAATTAGTTATTTAGTATAATAACGATATTGAGGGTGATAAAATGCTAAAAGGAAAATTTATAACCTTTGAAGGTGGAGAATGTACAGGCAAAACAACAATCATTAATGAAATTGCCAAGAAACTCACATCTTTAGGTTTTGATGTAATAATAACTAGAGAACCAGGTGGAATAGATATAGCAGAACAAATAAGAGAAATTATCTTGAATCCTAAAAATACAAAAATGGTTCCTGAAACAGAAGCATTGCTTTATGCTGCTTCACGTATGCAGCATTTAAAAGAAAAAGTTATTCCTGCATTAGAGGCAGGTAAAATAGTTTTATGTGACCGTTATTTAGATTCATCATTAGTATATCAAGGATATGCTCGCAATTTAGGTGTAAAAAGTATTTTAGAAATTAATCATTTTGCAACTATGTATATGCCAGATTTAACGATTTTTATTGATGTTAAACCTGAAATAGCATTAGGAAGATTAAATTCAAGAAAAGAAAAAGTAGATAGATTAGATAGTGAGGGACTTCTTTTCCATCAAAAGGTATATAATGGTTATTTAGAGGTAGCAAAAATGTATAAAAACCGTATAAAAAGTGTTGATGGTAATAATAGCTTAGAAGATGTCACATTAGCTTGCTATAAATTAGTAGAGGAAGAATTAAAATAATATGCGTCAACTTGATATTGATGATAAAGTAATTAATGAATTAGATCGTGCTAAAGAAAATAATCGTTTAATGCATGTTTATTTATTTTATGGTTCTGATTTAAAAACCATGAGAGATACGGCATTTATGTTTGCTTGTAAGCTATATTGTGGCTGCTTGAATTGTCCTACTTGCGAAAGCATTTTAGATGATAATCATTTAAACGTTAAATATATTGGGATTGAAGATGGCAAGACTTTAATAACTAAGGAACAAGTTAATGCCATTACAGATGAATTTACCCAAACTAGCTTAGTTGAAGGTCCAAGAATTTATATTATTGAAGGAATTGATACGGCATCTTCAGCTGCTCAAAACTCGCTTTTAAAGTTTATAGAAGATCCTACAATGAATGATGAAGTTTATGGAATTTTAATTGCTAATGAATTAGCTGGTGTTTTGCCAACTATAAAATCACGAGCTGGCTTAATTCACTTTATCGTTCCTAGTAAGTTAGAATTTATCAAAATTTTAGGTGAGCAATATTCAGTAGATGATGCTTTTATTTTAGGTAGTTTAACTAGCAATAAGGAGTTAGCTAGAAACTTATATATTAGTAAGGATTATCAAAATTTGAAGGAGCTATTTTTTGCTTTTTTAAATCTTAATAATTCTAAAAATGGAGTTTTGTTTTATTTAGAAAACCAACAAATTTCAGCAAGTGAATTGAATCAATTATTGAGGCTTTTAATAAGTTTTTATGAAGAAAGCTTAACTAATCAAAAATTGATTTCTAGCCCACTTTATGATAAAATTAAACTCGTAAAAAGTAATTTTTCGTTAAAGCAAAGAGAAAAAAGATTAGAAACTTTGCTAGAATTAGAAGCTAAACAAAATTATAATGTCATAGCAAAAAATATTTTACATGAATTAGTTATGATGTTTTTTTGAGGTGAAATATGAAGGTATGTAGAGTATGTTTTAAGCCTGTAGGAAAAAGATATTATTTTTCTAGTAATAATTTAAGCCTTAAGGATGGAGATTTTGTTGTTGTTGAAACAATAAGAGGATTAGAGCTTGGAAGAATTAGCGGTGAAGAACTTGAAATTGATGATACAGGATTAGAAATAAAAAATATAATTCGCTTAGCTACTCCTACTGATATTAATCAAGAGGCTAAAAATAAAGAAGAAGCTAAAGAAGTAGTAGAAAGAACTAAAGCTGAAGTGAAAAAATTAAATCTTGATATGAAAGTGCTAGAAGCTGAATATACTCTTGATCACACTAAATTAATAATCTATTTTGAATCAGAAGGTAGAGTTGATTTTAGAGAATTGGTTAAGATTTTGGCCGAGGTATATCATCTTAGAATTGAACTTCGCCAGGTTGGAAGCAGAGATGGAGCAAAAGTTTTTGGTGGAATTGGTCCTTGTGGCTTAATTGTTTGCTGTAATACTTTTATTACTGAATTTGACACAATAACAGTAAAGATGGCTAAAAACCAAAATTTGGCCTTAAATCCGGTTAAGATAAGTGGTAATTGTGGAAAATTACTTTGCTGTATCGGCTATGAAAATGAAAATTATAAGGAATTGAGAAAAACTGCACCTGATGTTGGTGATATTGTTGAAACTGATGAGGGAAGAGCTAAGGTTTTATCTTGTGATCCTCTAAACAGAACAGCAAAACTTAAGTATATAGATGAGCCTGATAAGTTTGCATATGTTAAGCTTGAAGATATAAAATTTACTCGTTCAATGGATAAGGAAAAAGATAATGACTCAGATAATTAATGAGCTTTTAGGTAGACCTTTATTAAAGATAGTTCAAGATCCAGAATGCTTTAATTTTTCAATTGATTCAATTTTATTAGCTAATTTTGTGAGCATTCCTAGTAAAACAAAAATGATTGTTGATTTAGGAACTGGTAATGCGCCTATTCCACTTTATTTAACTCTAAGAACAAAGGCTAAAATTTTTGGTATAGAAATTCAAGAATATTCCTTTCAATTAGCACAAAAAAGTGTTAAAATAAATAATAAGGAAGAGCAAATTACAGTTTTGAATAGAGACTTAAAGGGTATTAGTAATGAATTAGGCATTCATAAGGCAGATGTTGTTATTTCTAATCCACCTTTTTATAAGGTTGGATCATTTAATCAAAATCCAGATGAAAGAAAAAACATTGCTAGACATGAGATTATGGCAACTCTTGATGATATAGTAAAAGAGGCTTCTTTGTTATTAAATAGTAATGGAATCTTTGCTATGGTCCATAGACCAGATAGGTTAGTAGAAATCATTGAAACCTTAAGAAAATATAAGCTTGAGCCTAAAAGAATACAATTTGTTCATCCAAAGAAGGATAAAGCCTGTAATCATTTATTGATAGAGGCAGTTAGAGATGGTAAGCCTGGTAGTTTGAAGGTTTTAGAACCATTAGTTGTTTATAATGATGATAATAAATGGACAAATAAAATTTTAAAAATATATAACTATGAGGAGGACTAAGTTATGTTTTTAAGTTATTTAAATCGTAAGGAAAAATTAAAATTTTTAGATTTGGCAATCTATATGGTTGACATTGATGGTGAGCCAACAGTGGTTGAAAAAAGAATCCTTACTAAAATGTTTGCTGAAGTTGAAGATGTAAGGGAGGAATATACTTTCCAAAAAACTGGTACTATTGATGATACAATTGACTTTTTTGTTCAATGTAATCCAGTTGTAAAAAATATAGTTTACCTAAATTTAGTTACAATTTCTATGGAAGATGATTTATACAATACATCAGAATTATTATTCCTTGAAGATTTACAAACTAAATTTGGTATTACAGCTGAAAAACGTAGAGATTTAATTTCTATTGTTTATGCAGAGCGCGATTTGCGTGAGCGTGCTTCACGTATTATTAAGGATTAATGCGTAAACTTAGCTTTTCAGGTAGCCCTATTTTATATCTTGTAGCTACTCCTATTGGAAATCTAGAGGATATAACATATAGGGCTATTCGTATTTTAAAAGAAGTTAAAAAAATATATGCTGAGGATACTAGAAATTCTTCAGTATTGTTGAGACATTATGATATTAAGACGCCACTAGAAAGTTACCATGAATTCAATCAAGAGGAAAAAAGTGAAGCAATAATAAATTATATCTTAGAAGGAAATGATGTGGCAATTATATCTGATGCAGGACTACCTGTAATTTCTGATCCAGGATTTAAGCTTATTGATTTGGCAGTTAAAAATGATATTTCTGTTGTTACTATTCCGGGACCATCAGCCGGTATAAGTGCATTTGTTGCTAGTGGTTTAGCAACACCTTTTATGTTTTATGGGTTTTTAAAGCCAAAACAAGAGCAAAGAAGAAAAGAACTAAATGAATTAAAATACAATAAGGCAACTTTGATATTTTATGAAGCACCACATAGAATATGTGATACTTTAAAAGATATTATTAGTGTTTTTGGTAATCGAAAAGCTGTATTGGCTCGTGAATTGACTAAAAAATTTGAAGAATATGTAAGAGGAGATTTAGAAGAAATTTTAAGTCTTGCTCCTGAATTAAAAGGAGAGATGGTTTTATTAGTCGAAGGTTATAAGGAAGAAATGATAGAAAGTGATCCATTTAAACTTATAGAAGAGCAAATAACCTTAGGACTTAAGGCTAATGAAGCAATTAAAGAAGTTGCTAGAATGTTAAATTTAAACAAAAAAGAACTTTATAAAGATTATTTAAACTATAAAGAAGGTAAGTAGTCAAAACAATGGCTACTTATTTCGTTTATAATTGATTTATTATTATTATTCTTGTATAATTATTTGCGATAGGAGATGTAAATCGTGAAAAAACCATTTTATTTATCAACAGCAATTGCATATACTTCTTCAAAACCTCATATTGGAAATGTCTATGAGGCAATATTAGCAGATGCAATTTGTCGCTATAAAAGAAAACAAGGCTTTGATGTTTATTTTCAAACAGGAACAGATGAGCATGGTCAAAAAATTGAATTAAAAGCTAAAGAAAAAAATATTGCTCCTCAAGAGTATGTTGATCATATTGCTTCTGAAATTGAAAAAACATATAAGTTGATGAATGTAAGCTTTGATCATTTTGTTAGAACAACTAATAAGGATCATGAGAAAGTAGTTGCTAAGGCTTTCGAAAAGTTATTAGCAAAGGGTGATATTTATAAGGGATATTATGAAGGATGGTATTGCGTAAGCTGTGAATCATTCTTTACTGAAAAAGATTTAGTAGATGGCTGCTGCCCTGATTGTGGAGCTAAAGTCACAAGAGAAAAGGAAGAGGCATACTTTTTGAAGCTTGCTCCATATCAAGCTAAACTAGTAGAATACATAAAAACTCATCCTGATTTTATTCAGCCAGAATCACGTAAAAATGAGATGCTAAATAATTTCTTAAAAGAACCATTACCAGATTTATGTGTTTCTAGAACATCTTATACATGGGGCGTTAAGGTTAGTAGTGATCCTAAGCATGTCATTTATGTATGGATTGATGCACTATTAAATTATTTAACAGGGCTTGGATATGATGTGGATGAAAAAAATAGTCCAATGGTAGAAAAATACTGGCCATGTGATGTTCATTTAATTGGTAAAGATATTTTGCGGTTCCATACAATATATTGGCCAATAATTTTAATGGCTCTTGATATGCCATTACCAAAACAAGTATTTGGTCATCCATGGATTTTAATGAACCATGGAAAGATGAGTAAATCAAAGGGAAATGTTATTTACGCAGATGATTTAGTAAACTTGTTTGGCGTTGATGCTGTTAGATACTATGTATTACATGAAATTCCATTTGCACAAGATGGTAATATTACATATGAATTAGTAACTGAAAGAAATAACTCTGATTTAGCAAATATTCTTGGTAATCTTGTTAATAGAACTATTGCAATGGGACATAAGTATTTCTCTGGAAATATAGTAAAGTCATCAGCTAGTTTAAATGAAACTTCAGATTTATTGAAAACAGCTTTAGATACTAAAGAAGCATACTTTGCTCATATGGATAAACTAAAGGTAGCTGATGCAATAGAGGATGTAATGACTTTATTACGTCGTGCAAATAAGTACATTGATGAAACTGCACCTTGGGCACTAGCTAAGGATGAAAGTAAAAAGAACGAATTAAATGAAGTGCTTTACTCACTACTAGAGGTTATTCGTTTTGCAGCTATTTTATTAGAAAATATTATGCCTGAAACTTCTAAAGAAATATATAGACAATTAAATAATAATAACACAAATTATGAAGAGCTAGAATTCGGATTAGTTCCTTCTTATAGTTTGAATGAGGCTAAGGTATTATTTAAGCGTTTAGATGTAAATAAGGATGTTCTTGAGAAGGTTCTAGCAAAAGAAGAAGCACCTAAGGCTGAAGTTAAAAAGGAAGAAACTCCTAAAAAAGAGCTAATAACTATTGATGATTTCGATAAAATTGAACTAGTAGTAGGACAAATTTTAGAGGCTAAGGTACATCCTAATGCTTCTAAGCTTTTAGTCTTCAAAGTTGATATTGGAACTGAGGTAAGACAAATTGTTTCAGGAATTGCCAAATTTTATAAGCCTGAGGAATTAATTGGTAAAAAAGTTTGTGTTGTTAAAAATTTGAAACCAATTAAGTTAAGAGGAGAAGAATCTTGTGGTATGCTATTATGTGCTAGTGACAAGGATGATACAAAACTTGAACTATTAAATATAAATACGCTAAATCCAGGAGATATAATTTGCTAGCATGAAAAATAAAATTTATGATGATGCATTCCGTGTATTTATCGTTATAATTACGGCAGTTTTATACTGCTTAGGATTAATTTGGTTTTTAGAGCCTGCTGGTATTTATTCTGCAGGTGCGACAGGTCTTGGTCAGATTATTAAAAAGTTAGTAGATAACGTAGTTGTTATTCCACTTGGTGTTTATACCTTTATCTTGAATTTTCCATTATTCATTTATGGATGGAAAAAGGTTTCGCGTAGATTTTCTATCTATTCTATTCTATCAGTAGTTGTTCAATCTATCTTTACTATGGGATGGTTACCTGTTGTTGACTTTGGCTTAGATCCTACAACTAATCAGCTTACATATGCCATAATTGGTGGTTTGATTACTGGTGTAGCATGTGGTGTTGCTCTACGCTTTGGTACATCTACCGGAGGATTGGATATTTTAGGTCAAGTATTAGCAATTGAAAAGAACATTTCGATTGGTGTATTTACAATGATTGCGAATGTTGCTATTGCAATTGTTGGTGGTGCATTTGTTTCTAATTCATGGCCAATTGCAATGTATTCATGTATTAGAATTATTCTAAGTAGTATTGCAATTGATAAGATTCACACAGCATATAATTATGTTAAATTAAATATTATATCAAATCAAGTTGATGATATGCTTAAAGAATTATTAGCTATGCATAGAGGATGTACTATGATTCCTGTTCAAGGCGCTTATTCTAGACAAGCTAAATATGATTTAATAATGGTAATTAGTGCCTACGAGCTTGAAAAAGCTGTTGGAATAGTTAAAAAATATGATAGTAAATCATTTATTATAGTTGAACCAGTTAAACATTTATATGGAAACTATGTTCGTAAATCAATAATTTAAGGGGATTTTTAATCCCTTTTTATTATGCTTATAAAGTGCTATAATGAAAATAGGTGATGGTTGTGGAAAATTTATTTTTATATTTTAACAAAAACATAAAGGCGCGCTATATTACTTTGCTTAAAAATATTAAGTATCGTAGTAATTCATTTTATGATTCTTATATTTCACTAGCAGAACAGTTGATTAGAAGTATCTCAACTAAAGAAATTAAAGGCTCATTACATAATTTACTAAATGATAATGAACTTAAAAATATTATTTTTAATGATTATTTAGTTAGTAAAGAAACATATAATAAATTACTTGATTATGGTAATAAAATTAATAGTCATAAACATCGGTTAGAAAAAGAAATAACTATAGAAAATGTTTTATCATACATGAATGTATTGTATGATTTAGTCTTACAAATTGCTAAAAAAGATAATATATTGATACCAAGTTACAATGAGGATTTTTTTGTTGATTTGTTTAATAAAGGAATTAGAGAAAATGAAAATTTACAAAATGAACTAGCTATTTTAAAAAGAGAATTAGCATTAAAAGATTACAAGGAGGAAATACCTCTTGAACAATTTAATGAATTGTCATTAATAGATAAAAATTATTATTTAGAAAGGGCAGTTAATAGTTTAAAAAGTATAAAATTAACCACTCTTGAAGAAAAATTAAATAAATCATTAGAAATGCTACTAAATTTGAACGAGAGTATAAAAGAAAACAGAAGCTTATCTAAAGCAATTGCCAAAATGATAGGCGGTAATCTAGACTATTTTATGGAAAAGGAAGAAAACTCTAAATAAAATAATGAATATAGACAAAAAACAATAATGCTTGTATAATCTAAATAGAGACCCCTGGAGCATGGCGTTAGCTCAGCAAAGGGGGAATCTAAGGATGACACTTGCTGAGTTAGCAGGAAAGAATCTACGGGCATTAATTGAAATGCACAATCTTACACAAGAAAAAGCCGCAATTCTAATTGGAGTTGAGGAAAGAACGTTAAGACGTTACCTTAAAGATGGTATTGATAAAATCAGTACTTTAGAAGCAATTGCGAATGCATTTCATGTTGATGTTGTAACTACTCTTCTTAAAAGATGAGTAGTTTTTTTATTTTTTCTGGACATTTTCAGCCCTATTATTAAATTGTAATCAAATATAAAATTAAAATATACAATGGTTACGGATGGGGGAGTGATTCTTTAGTGGAGAAGGAAACCCTTGCAAAGCAGGCTGGGAAAAGATTTAAGGAATTAATAAGAAAAAGAAAAATTACACAAGAAAAAGCTGCAAGTATGCTATCAGTAGATGAAAAAACGATAAGAAGATGGATTAAAGATGGTATAGATAGACTATCTACTTTAGAATTAATAGCAGAGAAATTTGATGTTGATGTTATTGAAACTTTTTTGGAAAGTTAGGACAAAAAATGCCCTAACTTTTTTATTATATAAGTTATAAAATATTATTGAAAAGGAGGAGGTTATATTTATGAAACCTGATTATATAGCAAGAAAAAGTGCAATTGGGAGTGGAGGTTTATTTTGGTGTATTTTATTTTGTTGGCTAATAATTCCAATTTTAATTTGGATATTTAAGGTTATTAGTGCAAAATATAAGACTGTAGAATTTTATGATAATAAAGTTATTGTTAGAAGTGGGGTTATTAGTAAAAGTGAACGTCAATCTGCTCTTACAAATATAATGGCAGTATCATATAGTCAAAGTATTGGTGGTAGAATATTTAATTATGGTAATGTAAGAGTAGATGTAGTAGGACGCTTTGATGTTGACCTAAATGCAATTAAAGATCCTAAAGGCTTAAAAAATTATTTAGAACATAGAATAGCTGATTCATCTAACTTAAAACAATTAGTAACAGATTAGAGGTAGAAAATATGAAAAAATGCTTTGCTTTCTGTATTTTTATTTTTTCACTAATATTTTTATCTAGTTGTAATAATGAGCAAACAAATCCTAGTACTGATAAAAAGGAATTTGAAATACAATTTGTTGTTGAAGGTGAAATAGTACAAACGAGCACAGTAAAAGAAGGAGAGATTCCAAAATATTTAGGACCTACTCCAACTAAAGAAGCAACAAAGGAATATTCTTATACCTTTTCTGATTGGACACCTAAAATTGAACCAGCAAATAAAAATCAAACATATAATGCTTTATTTGAGGAAAGTAGAAATCAATATGAGGTTTGCTTTTATGATTTCAATGGTAAATTATTAGACAAAGTGTCTTACTATTATAATGAGATACCAACTTATACATATGAACCAGAAGATACTAAAGAATGGGATTATGAGTTTTATGGTTGGGGTTTATCAATGAATTCTGATGATATAACAGATTTAATGCCTGTCGAAGGAAATATTTCTTATTATGCGAAGGTTACTTTTAAAAAGCAAGTATATAATATAAGCTTCGTAACTAATGGAGGTAGTGAGTTATTACCTTTAGAACTAAATTATGGAGATATTTTAAATTTAGATGAAATAAAACCAACTAGGGATGGTTATCATTTTGTTGGTTGGTGCTTAGATGAAAACTTATCAATTAAGGCAGATTCAAATATTGAGATTAATCAGGACTTGACTTTATATGCTGCTTGGAATGAGAAAGTTGATATTCTTTCTTATCTAAAGGCATTATTAAGTGGCTATCAAATGAGTCCGTATAGTTTTTTACCAGAAACATTATTGCCAAATTATAATCCAAATCTTGTAGATAGTTCAACTATAGCATATGATTTTACAAAATTTGTTAATGTAGATGATATTGTTTATGGGGGATTTGGTGAACAATGGGCAATGGTATTAGATAATTTAGAACAATCAATGAATTTTTATAACCTATTAAGCGTTGTAGATTCGTTATCTACAACTGCCATTACCGCATTTGAAAGTTATCTAGATAAAAATCCAGCTGATACAGCTAATTATGAATTCGAGGATGGTATTTATACTATAACTATAATTTTTGAAAATGATATAATGAGTTTCGGTATTTCATATGAAGGTAATTTCCCTATTTTTGGTGAGCAAAAGTTAGAACTTTTACTAAGTTATGATGTGAATACAGGTGAAAGGATAGGAAGAATTGAACTTGGTGCAGCTAATGTTATTAAATATGAGGTTAAAGGGAATTCATATACTTTTGCTATTAAGTATCTAGGAATTAGAAGAGCATATTTCAATATTAATAAAGATGCAAATAATAATGTAAGTGGTCATATCTATGAATTTATTGAGTTAAGTGATAAAACATTATCTAGTAGTGCAGCAGATTTTTATATTAATGAAGAATATGCATCAGTAGTTGGTAATAAAGCAAGTGGTATAATTGGCTTCACAGGAGTAATAAATGAGCTTTATGATGTTACGACTGGTAAAATGCAAGGGTATGAGGTAAGAGAAATATTAGATGTTGCAGGAATAAATGTTACTTATAATACCCTTTGGTTCAATCTTGATGAATTAAAAGGAATTAACACCATTAAGGTCTTAGACGGTACATCGTCTCTTAACAAAAATGATATCTATGTAAATGGTAATGATAAAATTTTTGCTATTAAAGAATGTGGTGGTTTAAGTTTAAAAGCAAAATCAAGACGATATGATATTGAGATGAGAAAAAATTATCTATATACCTATGATTCATCTTTAGATGAATATACTAGGGTAGAAGTTGAAATACCAATGTTATTTGTTCAAGCTGAATATCTAGAAGAATTAGAAAATGACATTGAAAATAAAAATGCTTATCTAGATGTTAAGCTTAGTACTAATCAAGGTATAATATCGAAGATACAAGATGATTATGCTAAATTAATAGATGTTTTTTTAAATAATAAAGAAAACATTACTGCTGATGATATTTTAGATTATATTAGTTAAGCTAAGGGCATTTAAATGCCCTTTTTAATTGCTAATTATCAAAAAAGAAGCTATAATATAAGAAGAGGTGATACTATGACATTTGATAAGGCTTTTAAGAAGCAACCAAGATTAATTCAGATTTTACTTTTGTTAATTCCTGTAGTTAATTGGGTCACAGAAATTCTTGTAAGAACAAGTGCTTTAATTCATCAGCGAAATCTAAAAACAGTTATTGGTTTTGTTTTAGGTTTATTTTTAGGTTTTGCTTTTGGTTGGGTTGATTTAATTTGGTGTTTATTATTTAAACACTTGATTTTCCAATAAGGATTAAAGCAGAGGATTTGTTTTACAAATCCTCTTTATTTTTTGTAAGGAGTTGATAAGGGTGAATTTACTATTGAAAAAAATACGAGATGGCTTTATTTCTATTTTGCCGATCTATCTCATAATAATTATTATAAATTTTACTAACTATTTAGAACTAAGTCTTATTGAATTAGTCACATTTTCAATTTGCTCTATTCTAGCTGCAGTTGGTATCGGTTTTTTTAATGTTGGTGCCGATCTTGCAATGACACCAATGGGAAAAATAAGTGGTTCTGGTTTAACAAAGCAAGGTAAAGCAAGTATATTATTAATAATTGCCTTTCTTTTAGGCTTTTTTGTTACAATAGCTGAACCTAATTTACAAGTTCTTGGCAATCAAGTTAAATCATTAATATCCCCATGGGTTTTAATTTTGGCTATTGCATTAGGCGTTGGAATATTTTTGGTAGTTGCAATCCTAAGAATAATCTTTAGGTTAAATTTAGCTAAGCTTTTACTATTCTTATATTTTGTTGCATTTTCATTAGTGATTTTAGTTATATATAAAGGAAATGGTAATTTACTAGCTTTAGCTATGGACTCTGGTGGTGTTACTACAGGACCTATTACTGTTCCTTTTATGATGGCCATTTGTATAGGTATATCCTCTGTTATTTCTAGAAAGAGTGATAAGGAAATGAGCTTCGGTTTAATAGGACTATCATCGATAGGATCTATTATTATTGTTTTAGGAATAAGCCTTTTTATTAATGGAAATTCATCAGATTTTGTGATTGGTGATTATGAGCTAAAACAAAATTTTTTGATGGTGATATTGGAAAATATATTGACATCACTTAAGGATGTTTCATTATCACTATTATTAATAAGCTTATTTTTTATAATTTGTAATTTTTTATTTTTTCATTTACCAAAAAGAAAATTATATAGCCTAGGAATTGGTGTTCTTTATACGCTTGTGGGATTAGTATTATTTCTAGGAGCTGTTAATGCAGGATTTATGCCATTAGGTTATAAAATAGGTGAAAGTTTAGCCGCAAACAAAACAATAATTTTAGGTTTTAGCTTTATTTTGGGTGCTTTGACGGTTGTAGCAGAACCAGCAATTCATGTTTTAAATAGTCAGGTAGAAGAAATAACAGGTGGTATTTTAAGAAAAAGAACAATGCTAATTGGTCTAATGATTGGCGTTGGAATATCACTTATGCTATCAATACTAAGAATAATTTATCATTTTGATATTATGTACTATTTGATACCTGGTTTTGGTATTTGCTTGTTACTTACTTTTTTTATACCAAAAGTTTATACGGCAATTGCTTTTGATTCTGGTGGTGTTGCAGCAGGCGCATTAACTTCCGGCTTCATTTTACCACTAGCTGTAGGAGCTACAGTTGTTTTACAAGGAGAAGGAAGTGTTTTAACAGATTCATTTGGAATTGTCGCAATGGTTGCATTAACACCTGTTCTTGTAATAGAATTTTTAGGCTTAATAGCAATTATTAACAATAAGAGAAGAATTAAAAAGCAAGTAGAAAAAATGATTTCTAAAAAAGATGAAATTATAATTAGATTTGAGGTGCGATAATGATAAATAGAATTCAAAAGAAAAAAAATAATGATGAGACACCTAAAAAATTATTTTTATTAATTTCAATTTTACCACATAATAAAAGATCACTTTTAATGGATATTATAGAAGAGTTTGAGGTAAATTATCATATATCACTTTTTGGTAGAGGCGTGGCAGATGAAAAGGTAAAAGAAATGTTAGGCTTGAATGATAATCATAGAGATATATTATTAAGTATTATCCGTGAGGATAAGGTTAAGGATTGTATTGCAAAAGTTGAAGACAAATTGACAACATTAAAAGCTGGTGGTATTGCTTTCGCAATTCCTTTTGAAAGTATAATTGGAGTGAAAAACTATTTATTTTGTGCTAATTTAGGAGGCTTGAAAAATGGAAAATAATTTAGTATTAATAGTGGCAATTGTTAATAATGGTTATGCTGAAGATTTAGTTGAATTAGCAAAATCAAAGGGTGCAAAGGGAGCAACTATTATAAATGGAACAGGTAGTGTTCGTCCTGAGGCAGAAAAATTATATGGAATTACTATTCATCCCGAAAAAGAGATTATTTTTCTAACTGTAATAGAAAAAATAAGCAGTAGAATATTAAAATCTATCTACGAGAGTTTTGGTTCAACTAGCCTAGCACAAGGAGTAGCATTTACGCTTCCTATTAGCTATGCTACATCTAATTTAGAGTCGCAATATTTAACAAAAGAAAATGATTAGTAAAAAAAATTAAAAAAATATTGCTTTTTATTTAAAATTAATGTAAAATACACAATGGTACATTTTTAAAATTTTATATCCACATTGCCCTTAATAAATTTAAGGAGGAAAACAAAATGAAAACATTTATGGCAAACAATCAAACAGTTCAACACGATTGGTATCTTGTTGATGCAAGTGGCTTAACATTAGGTCGTTTAGCTACTCAAGTTGCTTCTTTATTAAAAGGAAAGCACAAACCTATTTATACTCCACATGTAAATTGTGGTGACAATGTTATCGTAATTAACGCTGACAAGATTAAATTAACTGGTAACAAGTGGCAAGATAAGTTATATCGTAATCACTCTGAATACAATGGTGGTTTACGTACTTTAACTGCACAAGAAGTTATGACAAAATATCCTACTAGAATGGTAGAATATGCAATTTGTGGTATGTTACCTCATACAAAATTAGGTAACGTTCAACGTAAACAATTATATGTTTATGCTGGTTCTGAACATCCACATGCTGCACAAAAACCAGTAAAATTTGAGATTAAGGCGTAAGGAGGAGTATAGAATATGGCAAAATTAGTACAATATTTAGGTACAGGTCGTCGTAAGAGTTCTGTAGCTAGAGTAATCTTAAGACCAGGTAAAGGTGAATTCACAGTTAACGGTCGTACATTTGAAGATTATATTCCTTCAGCTGCTACTCGTTTAGACGTATTACAACCACTTGAATTAACTGAATCAGTTGATAAGTTTGATATTATTGTTAATGTTTTTGGTGGCGGTATGACAGGTCAAGCTGGTGCTATCCGTTTAGGTATCACTCGTGCTTTATTAGAAGTTAATGCTGATTACCGTGCAACTTTAAAACCTGCTGGTTTAATTACACGTGATCCACGTGCTAAAGAACGTAAGAAGTATGGTTTAAAGAAAGCTCGTCGTGCAAGCCAATTCTCAAAACGTTAATAGATGTTTTAGATTTTACAGATATAAAAGAAATAAGGTATGGAATTTTCTCGGGTTCCATACCTTTATTTTTTAGTTGAAAAAATAGCAAAAGATATTTATAATTAACCTAAAGGTGGAGGAAAAAATATGAATATTAATTTTGCTGATTATAAGCCAGTAGGGGATGGCTTAGTAAATGATGGTGTTTTACTAAATAAAGCTATTAGAGATTGTAATGCTTCAGGAGGTGGCATTGTAACTATTCCGGGTAAGAAAACTTATCTAGTTGGTTCAATAGAAATTCTAAGCAATGTTACACTTTTTTTAGAAGAAGATGCAATATTGA
Source organism: uncultured Acholeplasmatales bacterium (assembly GCA_944324805.1). Taxonomy (GTDB): domain Bacteria; phylum Bacillota_I; class Bacilli_A; order Acholeplasmatales; family Anaeroplasmataceae; genus CALUXS01. Next base: position 74,208 of record CALUXS010000002.1, read on the forward strand.
AAGCAAGCTCTAATCTTAATGATTTTTATGACATAAAAATAAAAAGAGATAGCAATCTATATATTCCGTCATGGGAAAATTGTGAATATGACGGTAAACCATCTCAATATTTTATATATGCTGTTGGTGCAACAAATATTGGAATTCTAGGCGATGGTAAGATAGATGGAAATGAAGAAATTTTTTATGGAAAAGTAACTAAATGGCATATTGAGGGTGCATTTTATCCAAGAATACCATTAGTATATTTTGAAAATTGTAATAATATTAAAATTAAAAATGTAACTTTCCAAAATAGTGGTTTTTGGACAACACACTTAGTTGGTTCTAGAGACATCTTAATTGAAAACTTGACAATTGATAATAATTTAAGAATGACAAATTGTGATGGAATAGATCCTGACCATTGTCAAAATGTTGTTATTAGAAATTGTAAAATCAAAGGTGCTGATGATTCTATTGTTTTTAAAACAACCGAAGCTTTCAAAAATTATGGGAATTGTGAGAATATTTTAGTTGAAAATTGTGATTTAATGTCAACAAGTGCTGCTATAAAATTCGGAACAGAAAGTGTATCAGATTTTAAAAATATAACTGTAAGAAATTGTCGTATTCATGGTACTAATAGAGGAATATCATTAATGCTAAGAGATGAAGGATCAATTGAAAATGTAAAGTTTGAAAATATTTCAATTGAAACTAGAAGATTTTCTCCTACTCACTGGTGGGGAAGAGGTGAGCCTATTGCCATTACAGCTTTAAAAAGAAAAGAAAATACAGTCTTAGGAAGTATAAAAAATATTTCATTTAAAAACATTTCTACATCTGGAGAAAATGGTATATTTGTATATGGTGATGATTTAAATTCCATTTCAAATATCAAATTTGAAAATATAATTATTGGCCTTAAAAGAGTTACAGATTGGCCTTTAGACACACATGATTTACGTCCTTCATATAAATATGGTGAAATTCCTGGCGATTTAAACACTATTTACTTGAAGAATGCCTCTGAAATAGAATTCGTTAATTTGGTAGAAAATGTCGATGAGAATATCAAAAATGTAATAAAAAATGCACATTTTATTGAGAATTGTAAAAATTTATATCTAAAATAATTGCATACATAAATAAAAAATGCGATAATAAGATAAGAGGAGGTAGTGGAAATGCTCGAATATCGTTATGATACACAATTGTTAATAGAGGGTGAAGATTTATCAGAAGATGCTATTATTGATTATTTCACACAAAATTTTAAAGGTGATTGTTTATTAGCAGTTGGCGATGAAGAATTAATAAAAATTCATTATCATACAAATGAACCATGGAAGGTTTTAGAATATTGTCGTACTCTTGGTGAGATATATGACATTGTTGTTGAAGATATGGATCGTCAAGCGCGAGGGTTAAAAGGATAGTAAACTGGTTTTATAACCAGTTTTCTTTTTTTTTAGCTTATATTCACATTTTTTTCTTTTCTGTTTTTGCTTATTATAGTATAATTATAATAATGAGGTGAAACTAATGAGCAATATAGTTATTGATATGAATAATATTCCTAAGCATATTGCTTTGATTCTTGATGGAAATGGTAGATGGGCTAAAAAAAGGATGCTACCAAGAAATCTAGGACATAGAAAAGGAGCTTTTAATATTGCTGATATTGCTAAAGAGGCATCAGCTTTAGGTATAAAGGTTATGAGTTGCTATTGCTTTTCGACAGAAAATTGGAATCGTCCAAAGCAAGAGGTAGATTATTTAATGCAAGTACCTATTAAGTACTTTAAACGCTATAAGGAAAAAATTGAAAATTCAGATATAAAAGTAATTTTTAGTGGTAGAAGAGATCGTGTACCAAGTAATCTTTTAACTACGATGGAAGAAATAGAAAAGATAACTAGCAATCACGAGGGATTAATTCTTAATTTATGTTTTGATTATGGCTCTCATGATGAGATTATAAATGCAGCAAAGAAACTAGCGATTGCTGTTAAAAATGGGGAAATTTCAGTAGATCAAATTGATGAAAAAATGTTTGAAAAAAATCTATATACTAAGGATTTGCCACCAGTTGATTTATTAATAAGAACAAGTGGTGAAGAAAGAATTAGTAATTATTTACTTTGGCAAATTGCTTATGCTGAATTCTATTTTACCCCTGTTTTATGGCCTGACTTTGATGCAAAAGAGTTAGAAAAGGCTATTATTAGCTATCAAGGTAGAACAAGACGCTTTGGTGGTCTAAAGGAGGAAGAAAAATGAAACAAAGAACTATAACTGGGATTTTGATTTTAGCTATTTTTTTGCCGTTAATCGTTGTTAGTTCACTTTTTCCTATCTTTCAATTTATGATGATAATTCTATGTGGAGTTGCATCATGGGAAATGATTAGAATGTATGAAACGGAGAAAAAATTTTCTCCTTATATGAAAGTTGTTATTATGTGCTGTTCAATAGTTTTATATTTAGCAGCACTTGTTGAATGGGATCCGAAGTCTATAGCTGGACAAGGATTAAGTATGTTCAATATTAATCTTGAATTTTTACCTACAACTATAATTGTTGTTTTAGTTCTTTTTGCTTGTACAGTTTTTTCGGAAAATTTCGATGGAACTGATGTAGGTAAGGCGGTTACTACAGTTTTATACACTGGTATTGGTTTTTCGTCTATTACTATTTTAAGATCAATTGGAACTAGATTTATTGTTTATTTGTTTATTATTACTGTATTAACAGATGTTTTTGCATATTTTACAGGTATGCTTCTTGGAAAACATAAAATGGCACCTAAAATTAGTCCTAAAAAGACGTGGGAAGGAGCATTTGGTGGAACTATTGTTGCTTCAATAATTGGTTGCTGCTTTTCTTTATTTTATGGTGTGCTCTTTGGTGATTTCTTTGGTCCTGCAAAAGAAACTTTATTAGATGGTATTATTAATATTGAAAAAATTGGTACAGTTGGAGTTGTTTTGATTTTAATTATTTTGACAATCTTAACTTCAATTATTAGTCAAATTGGTGATTTAGTCGCATCAAGATTGAAAAGAACTTATGGTATAAAAGATTTTGGAAGCTGTTTTCCTGGTCATGGTGGTGTCTTAGATCGTCTTGATTCAGCTTTATTTGCTTCAATGTTTTTACTATCTATTATTAAAATATTAAATTACTTATTGCCTCTTGCCCAAGGCCCAAGCTTATTAGGATAATGAAGGATTTATATATTCTTGGTGCTTGTGGGTCAATTGGTACACAAACATTAGATATTATTGCCAACTACCCTAATGAGTTTCGGGTAGTTGGTCTTTCTTTAGGAAGAGATTTAAAGCTAGGGCAAGAGCTTATTGATAAATTTCATCCTGAAATAGTTTGTGTTAGAGAAAAATCTCATATTAACCAAATTAGGACTAATGCAAAGATTTGTTATGGCGATGCAGGATTAATCGAAATTGCTCAATATAAAAGTAGTAATGAAGAGGTTTTGGTAAATGCGCTAGTAGGAAGTTCAGGATTAAAGCCAACAATTGCCGCTATAAAGGCTAAAAAAAACATTGCTTTAGCCAATAAGGAAACTTTAGTTATGGCGGGAGAAATAATAAATAAACTAGTAAAAGAAAATGATGTTTATTTACATCCGATTGATAGTGAGCATTCAGCTATTTGGCAATGTATAAGAGGAGAAGATAGGTCCGATATTAAAAGACTTATAATAACTGCTTCAGGAGGTTCTTTTAGAGATAAGAAAAGAGAAGAATTAATTGATGTTACAAAAGAGGATGCATTAAAGCACCCGAATTGGAAAATGGGAGCTAAAATTACGATTGATAGCGCATCTATGATGAATAAAGGCTTTGAGGTTATTGAGGCACATTTTCTTTTTGATATACCTTATGATAATATCTCTACAGTAATGCATCGTGAAAGTATAGTTCATTCTTTAGTTGAATTTAATGATACATCTATAAAAGCAAATCTAGGAACTCCTGATATGCGTATTCCAATTTTATATGCTTTGTCTTATCCTAGACATGTTAAAACCAAAAATTTAACTGATCTTATGCTTGAAGGGAAAACATTACACTTTGAAACTTTAAGTCAAGAGAGATTCCCTCTTTTAGCATATGCATATGAAGCAGGTAAAAAGGGCGGATTTTATCCTGTTGCGTTAAATGCTGCAAATGAAGCCGCGGTTTATTTATTTTTACAAGACAAAATAAAGTTCTTAGATATTGAGAAAATAGTTTATGAATATATTAACAAAGATTATTCTAATATTGATTACAATATAGATGAAATAATAGAATTAGATAAAAAGATTCAAACGGAAATAAAAAGGAGATTTGTATAAAATGTTTTTGGCACTTACAGGATTTTGGTTGATTGTTGTATCTTTAATCGCCTTTATAATCATTTTGGGTCTAATTATAGTTTTGCATGAATTTGGTCATTTTTTGGTTGCTAGAAAGTCAGGTATTACATGTCATGAATTTTCTATAGGTATGGGACCTGCAATTTATAAACATCAATTTACTAATACATTATTTTGCATTAGAGCTATTCCGATTGGTGGTTATGTTTCTATGGCTGGAGAAGAAATGACAGAAGAAACCATTAAGAAGGATATGAAAATTGGTCTAATACTTGATGGTGATTTAGTTACAAAAATTAATCTTGATTATAATATGCATGCTGATATTAAGGGTGAAGTTGTTGATCGTGATTTACATGATAAAGATGGCAACGGAATGTATATTACAATTAAAGATGACTCAACAGGAGAGGTAAAAACATTTCAAGTAAAGGAAAAGGCTCTTTATGTTTTAGATGGTAAAAATACTCTTCAGGTTACTCCATATAAAGAATGTTTCGATTCAAAATCACTTGGTAAAAGATTTTTAACTTTGTTTGCTGGGCCATTTATGAATTTTGTACTAGCAATTGTTATCTATTTTATTTATTTTTGCTGTGTTGGTGTTCCTAATTATAATAGTAATATAATTGGCGATGTTGGCTATGGTTATGCTGGATATAACTATTTAGTAAGTGGTGATGAAATCGTTAGTGTCAATGGCGTTAATGTTTCTAGTTGGGAAGAGTTTGAGATTGAACTAGATAAATATAATGCTAGTTTTCCTACAAGTGTAAAAATAGGCTATATGCATGATGGAGTTTTAGTTGAAGAAAATATAGAATATTCAATTATTATAAATTCTCTTGGTCTTAGTAATTTACAAAATGAAGAATATAAATATCCGGAAGGCTTAAATTCTGGTGCTATTGTTGGTAATGTTAGTTTAAGATATCGTGATGATAAAAATAAGGGTGAATATCCTTTATCCAGTGGTGATGTTATTACTAAAATGCGAGTTGACAAATATATCTCTAGCGGATATACTACAAGAGGAGAAGAAATTACGATTAATAGTTGGCAAGACATTGTTGATAATTTAAAAGATGTTGATATTGCTGACGTTTATTTTGAGTATTATTCGCTAGAAAAGGCGAAGACAAACGATGATCCATATGTAAAGCTAGAAGACAGTGCACCTTTGCAAACATGGGGAGATGAAACACTTAACAATCAAAGAATTGAAAAAATTTCTTTGAAATTAGGAATTTCACCAACTTATCACTTTTCATTAGGTGGAGTATTAGCTTCTACATTTAAAGGCTTTTGGAGTGATTTCACTTTAATCTTTAGGACATTAAAGCTATTAATAGCTCCAAGTGGAATTAGACAAGTTGGGGTTTCAGATTTATCAAGCGTTGTTGGTATTTTTGATATGATTACAACGATGGTAAAAAATGGCTTTTTACCTTTGTTAGCTTTTGCCGCTATGCTTTCAGTTAATATTGGTATTGTGAACTTATTGCCAATTCCTGCTCTTGATGGTGGAAGAATTGTTTTCTTAGGTTATGAACTTGTGACTAGAAGAAAACCAAATAAACGTTTTGAAGTTATTTTAAACAATGTATTCTTTATTCTTTTAATGATTCTTTTCGTATATGTAACCATGAATGACATTAGTCGTTTAGGTTTCATTATAAATAAAATAATATAAGGGGTTAAAGAAATGAAAAAAGTTTTAGTAACAGGTGGAGCTGGATATATTGGCTCTCATACTGTAGTAGCATTGGTTGAAGCTGGATATGAGCCGATTATTGTGGACAATTTTTATAACGCGAGTCCAAAGGTAATTGACAGACTAGAGCTTATTACAAAGAAAAAAATTAAATGCTACAACGTAGATTGCTGTGATGCTTCAAAACTAGATGAAGTATTTAAAGAGGTTAAGCCACATGCAGTTATTCATTTTGCGGGCTATAAGGCAGTAGGTGAAAGTGTAAGCAAGCCTTTGATGTATTATGATAATAATTTGACATCACTTTTAAAAGTTTTAGAGTGTATGGTTAAATATGAAGTAAAGAATTTAGTTTTCTCATCTTCAGCAACTGTTTATGGTGATCCAAAGAGTGTCCCTATTTATGAAGATTTTCCTTTACACGTAACTAATCCATATGGTAGAACAAAGCTTATGATTGAGGAAATCTTAACTGATTTTGCTAAAGTAAATCCTGATTTTAGAATTGCATTATTGCGTTATTTTAATCCAATCGGTGCCCATGAAAGTCATTTAATAGGTGAAGATCCAAATGGTATTCCTAATAATTTAGTTCCATACATTACTCAAGTATGTATTGGTAAACTTGCTAAATTACGTGTATTTGGTAATGATTATAAAACACACGATGGAACCGGTGTTCGTGATTATATTCATGTTTGCGATTTAGCATTAGGTCACGTGTTAACTTTAAAACGTCTTGATGAGGTAACAGATTCTCTATATATTTATAATCTTGGTACTGGTAAAGGAAGCAGTGTGTTAGATGTTTTACATACAATGGAAAAGGTTGTAGGTCATCCAATTGCCCACGAAATTGTTGCACGTCGTCCTGGTGATATTGATGCATGCTATGCATCACCTGAAAAGGCCTTTAAAGAACTAGGTTTTAAAGCAAAATATGATTTATATGATATGTGCAAAAGTGCTTGGGAGTTCCAAGAAAATAATCCTGATGGAATAAAATAATTAATTTTTACATCCTACTAGTGTAGGATGTTTTTTTATTTTCATTGCTTACATTAAGTTTTTAATTTCCTTGTTTTTTAATAGTAAAAGCGTTATAATTGTAATAAAGGAGGCAGATATTGTGAGTGTTATTAGTTTAGATATTTCCTTAACAAAATCTTTTTATACTGAAAAAGAATATGAAGAAATGGCTAAGGAAGTTTTAGAAGCTCAAAGTGTTTTGGAGAGTAGAAAGGGAGCAGGCAATGATTTTTTAGGTTGGTTAGATTTACCAATGGCCTATGATCATAGAGAAGTTTGTCGTATTAAACAAGCAGCAGGGAGAATTCAAGAAAATTCTGATGTATTGTTAGCGGTTGGAATTGGGGGATCTTATTTAGGTGCTAGAAGTGCTATTGAAATGTTCAAACCATATTTTGGACATAAGGGATGTGAGGTTATTTTCGTAGGTAATCATATTAGCGGAAGCTATATGAACGAACTATTAGAATACCTTAATGGAAAAGATTACTCAATAAATGTAATTTCTAAATCAGGTACAACTACAGAGCCTGCAATTGCTTTTAGAATTTTACAACAAGCATTAATTGATAAATATGGTAAAGAAGAGGCTAAACGTCGTATTTATGCAACTACAGATAAAGCAAGAGGTGCATTAAAGACATTAGCTGATGCAGAAGGATATGAAACATTTGTTGTTCCTGATGACGTTGGTGGAAGATTTAGTGTATTAACTCCTGTTGGTTTACTTCCAATTGCAGCATCAGGCGTAGACATTGATGCAATGCTTCAAGGTGCTAAAGACGCTTATTTAGAAATTGGTGGAGCACATACAGTTGAAAGTAATATTGCATTGCAATATGCATTAGTTAGAAATTTATTATATCGTAAAGGTAAGAAAATTGAATTATTAGTTAATTACGAGCCACGCTTAGCATACTTTAGTGAGTGGTGGAAACAATTATTTGGAGAGTCTGAAGGTAAAGATAAAAAAGGAATTTATGTAGCTTCAGCAAGCTTTACTACAGATTTACATTCATTAGGACAAATGATTCAAGACGGTGAACGTACTTTATTTGAGACAGTTGTTGCTGTTGATAAGGCTCCTAGCGATGTAAAAATTTTAGAAGATAAAGCAAATCTAGATGGTCTTAATTTCTTAGCTGGTAAAACAATGAATGAAGTTAATAAAGTTGCTATGCAAGGAACTATGATAGCACACGTTGATGGTGGAGTTCCTAATATGAAACTTACCTTAGATGAGTTAACTCCAAGAACTTACGGTTATTTAGTATATTTCTTTGAATATGCATGTGGTATTAGTGCATATACCTTAGGTGTAAATCCATTTAATCAACCTGGTGTTGAAGCATACAAAAAGAATATGTTTGCTCTTTTAGGTAAACCAGGATATGAACAGTTGCGTGAAGAATTACTAAAAAAGCTTAAATAATTAAGTAATTTTTAAACCCATGATTGAAAAAAATCGTGGGTTTTATTTTTTTTAAATTTGTTTTTTCGCATGAATATAATTCACAAAAAAATATGAAAACGGCATATAAATTCTTTCATTTTAACACTTGCTAGACAAAAAAAAGTTTACTAAAAAGTCAATAGTTTTAGTGAAAATTTTGTTGGGAAAATTTTGGGCGATTTAGTTGAAATGTCAACTATTTAGTGGTATCATTCAAGCATTATAAAACGTTAGATAGGGTGAGATTATGAATTTAAGTAGTGTTGAGATTGTAAAAAAAGATGGTACATTAGAATATTTTAAAGCTGAAAAAATTAAGGTTGCAGTAAAAAAATCTGCTAGCCGTGTTTTAGTAAAATTTACAGAAGATGATCTTGCTAGAATAATCGATTATGTCGTTAAACAAATAGAAGAAAACAACCTAACAAAAATAAATATTTTAGATATGCATAACATTGTTGAAGGAGCATTAGAGGAGACTTTCCCTCAAGTAGCAAAGAGTTATCGTGATTATAGAAATTATAAGCAGGATTTCGTACATATGTTAGATGAGGTATATAGTAAAAGCCAAAGTATTATGTATATTGGTGATAAAGAAAATAGTAATACCGATAGTGCGCTTGTTTCTACTAAAAGAAGTTTAATTTATAATCAATTAAACAAAGAGTTATACAAAAAGTTTTTCTTAAATGTTGAAGAATTACAAGCTATTAATGATGGTTATATTTATATACATGATATGTCAGCACGCCGCGATACTATGAATTGTTGTTTGTTTGATGTTGAGCACGTTTTAAAAGGTGGCTTTGAGATGGGTAATATTTGGTATAATGAACCAAAAACTCTTGATGTTGCTTTTGACGTAATAGGAGACTTAGTATTATCAACAGCAGCTCAACAATATGGTGGTTTTACAGTTCCTGAGATTGATAAAATTTTAGATGGATATGCAGAAAAATCATATATTAAATACTACACTAAATATATAAGCTTAGGAATTAAAGATGAAAAAGCAAAAGAATGTGCTTTAGAAGATGTTAGAAATGATTTTAGACAAGGTTGGCAAGGTCTTGAATATAAGTTTAATACAATAGGTTCTAGTCGTGGTGATTATCCATTTATTACTATTACTTTAGGACTTGGTACAACGCGTTTTGCTAAAATGGCTACTATTGAATGTCTTAAAGTAAGAAGAGGCGGTCAAGGAAAGAAAGGTCGTAAACGTCCTGTTTTATTCCCTAAAATTGTATTCTTATATGATGAAAACCTTCATAGTGAAGGTAAAGTAAATGAAGATGTATTTAACGAGGGTGTATTGTGCTCTTCAAAAACTATGTATCCTGATTGGTTAAGCTTGACTGGTGAAGGATACGTTGCTGAAATGTATAAGAAATATGGTAAGGTTGTTTCACCAATGGGTTGTAGAGCATTCTTATCGCCTTGGTACGAACGTGGAGGCATGGAGCCTGCGGATGAAAATGATAAACCAGTATTTGTTGGTCGTTTTAACATTGGAGCTATTAGTTTACATTTGCCTATGATATTAGCTAAGGCACGTAAGGAAAGTAAGGATTTTTATGAGGTTTTAGACTACTATTTAGGTTTGATTAGAGGTCTTCATATTAGAACATATAATTATTTAGGTGAAATGAAAGCTTCTACTAATCCTTTAGGATATTGTCAAGGTGGTTTTTATGGTGGACATTTAGCTCCTAATGATAAAATTAAACCTATTTTAAAGGCAATGACAGCTTCATTTGGTTATACAGCTTTAAATGAGTTACAAGAATTATATAATGGAAAGTCTTTAGTAGAGGATGGAAATTTTGCTATTGAGGTTCTTGAGCATATTAACAATAAGATAAATGAATATAAGAAGGAAGATCATATTTTATATGCTATATATGGTACACCTGCAGAAAGCTTATGTGGCTTACAAATAACTCAATTTAGAAAAAAATATGGTATAATCGAAGATGTTTCTGATCGTCCTTATGTTTCAAATTCATTTCATTGCCATGTAACTGAAAATATTACACCTATTCAAAAACAAGATTTAGAAAGACGTTTTTGGAATTTATCTAACGGTGGAAAAATTCAGTACGTAAAATATCCAATTGACTATAATATTGGTGCGATTAAAACATTAATTAGAAGAGCTATGAAATATGGCTTTTATGAGGGAGTAAATTTATCATTAGCATATTGTGAGGATTGTGGCCATCAGGAATTAAATATGGATGTATGTCCAAAGTGTGGCTCAACAAATTTAACAAAAATTGAAAGAATGAATGGTTATTTGTCATACTCACGAGTTGCTGGTGATACTAGATTAAATGAAGCTAAAATGGCAGAAATAAAAGAGAGGAAGAGTATGTAGTATGCGTTATCATAATATAACTAAAGATGATATGCTAAACGGTTATGGTATGCGTGTTGTTCTTTGGGTTGCTGGATGTAATCATCATTGCCCAGGCTGCCATAATCCTATTACGCATGACATCAATGGTGGTATTTTATTTGATGAGAGTGCAAAAGAAGAACTTTTTAGAGAACTTGAAAAGGATTATATTGATGGAATTACCTTTAGTGGTGGTGATCCCCTTCATCCATTAAATCAAGATGAAATTGGAGTTTTGATTGCTGAAATAAATGCTAAGTTTCCTACTAAAACTAAATGGTTATATACAGGATATAAATTTGAAGATATTTCTTCTTTATCATTTATACCTTTACTTGATGTAATATGTGATGGACGTTTTGAGAAGGACAAGTTTGATCCTCAGCTTCATTGGGTTGGTAGTAGTAATCAAAGAGTTATTGATGTGAAAAAAACTATAGCAGAAAGAAGAATAATTTTATTTGAAGATGAGGCGATTGACTAATGAATAGAGTTGCAAAATTTGAAAAAGTTTCCTTAAATGAATTTTTAAAAACAGGACTTACAAGTGAAGTATATGAAGACATAAAATTGCCTAAAAGAGCAACTGCATATAGTGCAGGTTATGATTTTTATGCTCCATTTGACTTTGAGCTTAACCCTGGTGAGGGAATTAAAATTCCTACAGGCATAAGATGTCAAATGGCATCTGATTATGTTTTACTTCTTTTCCCAAGAAGCAGTTTAGGCTTTAAGTACCGTTTACAATTAGATAATACAGTTGGAGTTATTGATGCTGATTATTATAACGCTTTAAACGAGGGACATATTTTTATTAAACTAACTAATGATAGTAAGGATAAAAAGTTAGAAGTAAAAAAAGGTGATGGAATAGCCCAAGGAATTTTTATGAGTTATGGCATTACATACGATGATGAAGCTAATGAAACTAGAATAGGTGGCTTTGGAAGCACTAATAAATAGACAAGTTTAGACTTGTCTTTTTGAACTTTTAGGAGGTTATATTCTTGAAATTAAAAAGTATACTATTAGACATTTTAAGATTAGTAATAATTGGCTTAATAATCGGCTTATTTATTTCGTTCTATCAGTTTTTAGCTCATGAAGTTATATTATGGGGTGGATACTTATTTAATAAAAGCACAACAACATGCTTTGTAATAGCATTTTTAGTTACTTTGACTTATTTCATAAATTTGATGCTAATAAATAAAATAATACCTGGGTATAGTGGCAGTGGTATTCCTGCTTTTGAAGGTTATCAAGCAGGATGGTATAAAATAAATCCGATAAAAATGCTAATTATGATTTTTATTAACTCCTTATCTGCATTTTTTGCTGGTTTTCCATTAGGTGGCGAAGGACCTTCTATTAGTATTAGTGGTTCAATAGGTATGATTATAAATAAAATTTTTAAAAAGGAAGATAAAATTGCTGTAGCAGCAAGTACAGGCGCAGGTTTTAGTACTGCCTTTTTGGCTCCTATAGCAGGCTTTATATATCTAATAGAAGAAAACAAAGAAATATTTGGATATAAATTACTTATAAAGGGTTTAGTTATTATAGCAGTATCTTATTTTGTTGGTATTTATGTTTATGACCATAACTTGCTTCCTATAGATGTAAATGTTGAATTACCTTTTAAATATTCATATATTTTATTAGTTGTTATTATAATGAGTATTATAGGAGCTAAAATGTTTTTGTTTTCGGTAGTTTTTTTTAAGGATTTTAGTAAAAAACATAAATGGTTTAATTATTTATTGCCATTAATATTGTTTTTATTTATAATGTTAAGAAGATATTTCCCAATTAGTGTTGGTAGTGGAAGCTTTATTTTAGACAATGATTTGTTAGATGTTTCATTATGGATTTTACTAATTGTTCTTGTTATAAGAACTGTTACAACAGGAGTTTGTAATTCATCACTTACATCTGGTGGCTTGACATTGCCAATGCTTGCAATGGGAGTATTAATTGGAAAAATAGTTACTCATTTTTTTGGTTTATTCATTCCAGATGCATTAAATTATAGTAGTATTTTTGAGGTTTGTGGTATGGCTATTGTATTTGCTATTGTATGTAATGCGCCATTAACGGCACTATTACTAGGACTAAAAGTATCAAGTGTATCTACATTCATTTTGCCATTAGGAATATCTATATTGTTGGCTTTTACTGCCATCAAAATTTTTAAACAGGAAAGTGTGTATCGTTTATTAGAAAAAAGATTACCAGGTTATTCTGATGAAGGAGAAAAGATATAAATGGAATTTTTTGATGCTTTAGATAAAAATGGCGAGCATTTAGGATATCAGGTCTTGCGTGGAAATAAGGTAAGTCATGATGTATATTTAGGAATTGTAACAATAGTGGTTGTTAATAATGAAAAAGAAATTTTAGTTACTAAAAGAGCTAAAAATAAGGTTGCTGGTCTTATGTGGGAAATTACTGGTGGAGGTATTCAGGCTGGGGAAAGTCCTAAAGAAGCAGCCATAAGAGAATTAAGAGAAGAAACAGGAATAGTTATTGATTCATCTATGCTTTTAAACTTAGATTGTGAATCAAACTGGCCATTTATTTGTAATAGCTTTGTGGTTATTTTAAATAATAAGCCAACTATAAAATTAGATTATAATGAAACGATTGATTATCGTTGGTTAAATTTAGATGATTTTTTTACTTTTGTAACGGGAAAAGATTTTGTTCTAGATATTGGAAAAAGAATAATTAGACATCAAGAGCAAATATTAGAAAAAATAAATAATCATCAATATAAATAGTTGTTTTTTTATAGTAAATTTGCTAGTATAAATAATACATAAAGGAGTTTGATTATTTATGGATATCAAAGAAAAGGTACACTATATCGTTTCACATATGCTTGATTTTTTATTTTGTGAGTTTGATGATGTGAATATAGAAATAAAAAGTGAGCCTAATCGATATTTAATCTTATTCAAGGTTGAATCAATAGATGAGGAACTAAGAACAAAACTTTTAAGACTATTAAAGCAAGGCGTCACAAACTATTCTTATCGTTTTGAAACATTAAGTAAATTAGAAGATGTAACAAATTATATTGATGATGTAAGGATGGAAACAACAGATGAAGAAACTAAAATCTTGCTTGTTACAAATAACGAGGAATAGATTTTTTAAAGAAATATTAGGAGCTTTAATTGGCTTTTTGGTATTCATAATAATGGCAGTTATTGTTAAAACTCAAAGTGGCATTCCAAGTTTAGATGTTGCAGTTAGAGATTTTGCATATAATGTTAGAGGCGAAAAAGGTGGCTTTTTATATTGGTTTTTTAGAATTGTTACAGAGTTTGGTTTTGTTTATGTAATAATTTTTATTTTTTGTGTATTTGCTGTTTTTACAAGAATTGATTTAAGATGTGCAGTTTTAGGTTTTGGGTCAATTATCAATTATCTAGCAAATGAAGTAGTGAAGCAAATATATCAAAGAGAACGTCCTATTGAAAGTATGCGTTGGATGTTTGAGGCTTCAACTTCCTTTCCATCAGGTCATTCAATGACTTCAATGTATTTTTATTCTTTACTAGCGTATTTTACATATAGAAGTTGGAGAGCTAGTAAAAAACAAAAAATATTAGTTGTTTGTTTGGCGTACTTGGCAGTTTTTTTGGTGGGATTATCTAGAATAATGCTTGGTGTTCATTATTTCACTGATGTTTTAGGTGGCTTTGGTCTAGGCTTTGCACTTTCAATGATTAGTATTATTATATTTAAAGTATTGAATGATAAGGGTTATAAATTTTTAAGCAAATATATTATTAAAGAACCAAAATTAAAATAGGATTCGGTTTGACCGAATCCTATTTTTTATAATCTTTCTTTTGCTATAGCAAGCATAAGTTTAATACGATTTTCTTGATTTACTTTAGTAGCAGATGGATCATAATCAATTGCTACTATATTTGCATCAGGATGAATCTCTTTAATTTTTTTCATAACGCCTTTACCACAAATATGGTTAGGAAGACATCCAAATGGTTGAGCACAAATGATATTTTCATAACCAGTCTCTACTAGTTCCATCATCTCGGCAGTTAAAAGCCAACCTTCACCCATTTTTGTACCATGAGATAAAACTCCGTTAGAAAGCTCCTTTGTTTCAGAAAAGTACTTCATAGGTGTAATTTTAGTTTTCTCTAAAGCTTTTATCATTAACTTTTCACGTCTTTTTAAATAATAGATTAAAAAGCGAGATACAAGACTTTTAGTAATTCCACTACCATAAAATTCATGATCATAAATACTATTATATAAGCAGTAGAAGATAAAACCATATAAACCAGGAACCATTACCTCTGCTCCTTGTTCTAATAAGAAATTTTCAAGGTGATTATTTCCAAGACCAGCATATTTAATGTATATTTCACCGACAATTCCTACTTTTGGAGCTTTTTTATTTGTATCTAAATAGATATTGTCATAATCCCTAGCAATTAAATTAAGATTTTTCTTTATAGAATGGAAGCTTAAACCTTTATTATTATCAATTTCATCACTAAGCTTTTGAACCCAATAATCAGTTAATTCTTTTGTTTGTCCTTGTTTAATTTCATAAGTTTGACATTTATTTCTAATATACATTAAAAAATCACCGTAAGTCATAGCTGCAACTACTTTCTTAATTAATGTATAATTTAATTTTAAGCCACTATCTTTTTCAAGATTGCTAGCATTTAGACTTATTACAGGAACCTGAGGATATCCTGCTTTAACTAAAGCTTTACGTAACAAATGAATATAATTAGATGCTCTACATCCTCCACCTGTTTGTGTTATCAAAAGAGCTACTTTATCTACATCATTTCTATGGTTTAATGCATCAATAAATTGCCCAATTACTAATAATGCAGGATAGCAAGTATCATTATGGACATATTTTAATCCCTCTTCAACGACACTAGCACCTTCATTATGTAATACCTCAACATTGTATCCACAGCCTCTTAAAGCATTTTCAAATAGGCGCATATGGATGTCAAGCATATTAGGAATTAAAATAGTATGAGTTTTTCTCATTTCAGCCGTAAAACGTGGATAATCCATTATTTCGTACCTCCTTCTTGCTCATCTAGGGCACTGAATAAGGAACGTAAACGGATTTTTACAGCTCCTAGATTAGTAATTTCATCAATTTTTATTTGTGTATAAATTTTATCATTTCGTTCAAGAATTGATTTAACCTCATCAGTAGTAATAGCATCTAAACCACAACCAAAGCTTACTAATTGGATTAATTCAAAATCTTTTTTAGAGGCAACATATTTAGCAGCATCATATAATCTAGCATGATAAGTCCATTGATTTAATACATTAACACTAGATTTTGGTGTTAGATGGCTGATGCTTTCTTCAGTTACTATTGCAACATCAAAGCTGGCAATTAATTTATCAATGCCATGATTAATTTCCGGATCTATATGATATGGTCTACCACAAAGAACAACGATTCTTTTCTTTTCTATTTGAGCAGTAGTTATTATTTCATCTGCTTTTTTTCTTAAATAGGCTAGATAAGAAGAATATTCTTGATAAGCCTTATCTGCAGCTTCTTTATATTCCTTTTTCTTAATATCCTTAAAATATTTTGAAAGAATAGTAGGAATTTTCTTGATAAATAATTCTTTGTTATGGATACCAATAAAGTCACAAATAAAAGTGATTTTATCAATTGCCTTTACATTGTTTTCTATAGTTTCAGGGTAGTAAGCAACGATAGGGCAATTAAAATGATTGTCTCCTTTACCTTCATCAATATTATAACTCATACAAGGATAGAAGATTGTTTTCTCACCATTATTTATTAATGTTTCAATATGTCCGTGAACAAGTTTTGCAGGATAACAAACAGTATCTGATGGTATAGTATGTTGTCCTAAAGTATATGTCTTATTTGTAGAAAAACCACTATTAACTACTTCAAATCCTAGACTTGTGAAGAAAGTATACCAAAATGGCCAAAGCTCATAAATATTTAGGGCTAATGGTAAAGCTATTCTACCGCGTTTTCCTTTTACAGGTTTATAGCTTAATAATTTTTCTTTTATAGTATCATATAGATTTAGATTTGTATTACTCACCTTTTTAGTTACAGGCTTTTCACACTTATTACCACTAATAAACTTATTGTTATTTCCGAAAGTATTTACAGTAAGTAAGCAGTGATTAGGACATAATCCACAATTGAAATTTCTTGTTTCATGTTTAAAGGCTTTTATTTCATCAAAAGTTAGGCAAGTAGATTTAGCTAGATTTAAACTTTTAGCATATAAAGCAGCACCATATGCCCCCATAACACCTGATATATTAGGGCAAACAACCTCTAGGTCTAGTTCTCGTTCAAAGGCCCTTAATACAGCTTCATTATAGAATGTTCCACCTTGTACGACGATATGCTTGCCTAGTGTTTTAGCATTAGTAGCTCTTATTACTTTATAAATTGCGTTTTTAACAACACTTATAGATAGACCAGCTGAAATATTATCAATTGTAGCTCCATCTTTTTGTGCCTGCTTAACAGAAGAATTCATAAATACTGTACATCTTGATCCTAAATCGACAGGCTTTTTAGCCATTAATCCTAGTTTTGCAAATTCTTCAATAGAATATCCTAAAGCATTTGCAAAGGTTTGTAAAAATGAACCACATCCAGATGAACAAGCTTCATTTAAAAAAATGTTAGAAATAGTTTGATGTTCTATTTTAAAGCATTTAATATCTTGACCACCAATGTCAATTATAAAATCGACATTAGGCATAAATTTTCTTGCAGCATAGAAATGAGCCATTGTTTCTACTAAGCCACCATCTAAATTGAAGGCATTTTTTACTAAGTCTTCACCATAGCCTGTTGATGCTGAGCCCTTAATGTTTAATGTAGGATACTTACTATAAAGCTCGATGAAAATTTCTTTTATTAATTGGACTGGGTTCCCCTTGTTTGGTAAGTATTTTGTAAAACGAATATTTAAGTCTTCATCCATTAATAAAAATTTTAGTGTTGTTGAACCACTATCTATACCTAGATAAAGAGGGCCATTATAGCCATCAAGTGAGTAGGTAGGAACAAAGGCTTTTTTATGTCTTTCTCTAAATTCTTTTAATTCATTTTCATTTGCAAACAATGGTGAGTTAAATGAATATGTAGTTTTATTTGAAAAACTTTCGATTTTTTTAAGTGTTTCACTTATATTTATTTTTTCCTTTGCACAAAGACTAGCGCCTATTGCAACATAGTATAAAGAGTTTTCAGGACAAATACCTTTAACATTTAAAGCATTATCAAATGCACGTTGTAATTCAGTTAAGAAAGTTAAAGGTCCTCCTAAATAAGCAATATTACCTTTTATTTCCCTACCTTGTGCAAGTCCACCAATAGTTTGATTTACGACTGCTTGGAAAATTGAGGCAGCAATATCACTTTTAGATGCTCCTTGATTAAGTAATGGTTGTATATCTGTTTTGGCAAATACCCCACAACGAGAAGCGATAGAATATATTTTTTGATGATCTTTAGCAACGCCGTTGATTTCAGTTATATCCACATTTAAAAGAGTTGCCATTTGATCGATAAAAGCACCTGTACCACCAGCGCATGAACCATTCATTCTTACTTCCATACCATCTGTAAGAAATAAAATTTTGGCGTCCTCTCCACCTAATTCTATAATACAGTCTGTTCCTGGAATTAAGGTGTTAGCTGCAACTCTAGTAGCATAAACCTCCTGTACAAACGGAATACCAACTCCCTCAGCAAGCCCCATTCCTGCTGAACCTGATATAGCAACTGGAGTTTCATTAGTTATAAAGCCATTATTTAATAAATAATTTAATTTTTCAATGACATTATCTTTGATATGTGAATAATGTCGTTTGTAATCAGAGTATAATATTTTGTTATTTTCATCAATAACGATACTTTTTATGGTAGTAGAACCAATATCTAATCCTAATCTATTCATTAGCTAACCACCCTTCATAATTTTTTTACTTTAGAATTATATTATACAAAGTATAATAAGTCAATTTATTAAGTTTGAAAAATAAATAAAAAAAGGTTGTTAAAAACTACGAGATAAGGTATAATAAGCAATGCGTATAGATTTTTTTAGTTCTACATAACTATAGCTATATATTTTGGAGGTATTTATGAAAAATTTGAAAAAAATCGTTGTTGGCGTTTTAGCACTAGTTCTTACGTTGACACTAGTTGGTTGTAAAAGAAAACTAGATGGTGTTAACACAAGAATGGTTATTACAGCTAGAAGAGATAAAATAAGTGTTGTTGCTGAATTTGTTGATAGTGATGAAAGAATTTTTGACTCAATTACACCAACAGTTTACTTATATGAGATGGATGGTAATAAAGAGGGCGATGAAGTAAGCTCTAAATCTATGTCTATAAGTGAAGGAACTGATGTTGGTATTAATACAACATCAAGCGAAGTTGTTTTTGAGGATTTAGAAGAAGAAACTAGCTACAAGGTAGTGTTAAAGGCTACTAGCGATGGTTATTCTTATGAGTTAGACTCTCAAATCGTAACAACTAATGATTTAGGTTCAAGTGAAGAAACAGCAATTCCAATTTCTTCAGTTGAGGAATTCTTAGACATTCGTTATGATAGAGATGGTTATTTCAAATTAACAAGCGATATTGATTTTAATGGTGATGGAACAGAACCATATGATTTAACTGCCATGTTTACATCTTCTTCAAATTCATTTAATGGTCAAATTGATGGTGATAACCATACAATAAGTGGATTTAAGATTGTTTCAAACAACCAATATAATGGTTTAGTTGGATATAATGATGGAGTAATTAAAAATTTAAATATTGAAGATGCAAGCATTGAAACAAATAGAACATCTGAAGTAAATACAGGTTTAATTGCTGGATATAATAATGGCACAATTAGTAATTGCAAAATTAATAATTCACAAGTTATCGTTAAGTCAACTGCATATAGTTTAACATATCCTTTATATGCTGGTATGATTACTGGTACAGTTGCAGGAGATAGTACAAATATTTCTGTTGATAATTGTGAGGTTACTAATTCAAAAATTGAAGTTAGTGCAGTTCATAGAGCAACTGTTGGTGGTTTGATTGGTAGAGTTGTAGCTCCAAAAACAATTCGTTTAGGTCAAACTATTGAAAATAATATTATTAAAGATTCTGAGGTTATCGTTTCACAAGAAAATAAAACAACAACTTCTAATGACATTATATTAAATGTTGGTGGCTTTGTTGGTTCAACTGCTCGTACAATTAGTAATGGTATTGCTAATGTAAATATTACAGTTAGAACTAAAAAGTCTGATAATGCTACCTATGAAAAAGGCTTAAAAGTTTACACTTTAAATGTTGGTGGCTTTGCTGGTGAAACTTTGGCTAATAGTAGAGGCGTTAGCTTAAATAATGTGGCTTTTGATGGTTCTATTTTAATCGAGGGTAATAAGATAAATGATACAGATCTTACTACTAATGCAGCTTATGAAACAAATGTTGGTGGTTTGATAGGAGCTATGAATGGTATTATAGTGAAAAATGGCGTTGTACGTTTAAATGAATTAACTATTAAAGCCATTGAAAAATTACCAGAAGCTACTGAAGAAGGTGAAAAACTTCCTACATATTCAGTTAAATATGGTATGATCATTGGTATTCCAAATACTGATTTAGTATATGTAGCTAACGAAGATGAATCTCAAAGTGGAAAGATTAATTTAATCAATGTTATTAATTTAAGCAATCCAGCTACAAAAACAACTGTAACTGGCGTTGAATCAATAATAAGTGAAACTGCTTCTAATCCTTCAGAAAGTTTAAATGGATTTGACAAATTTATTTCTGATTATTTTAATAAATAACAAAATGGGGGAGCTTTTTTAAGCTCCCTTTCTCTTAATAAATGATAGGTGATAGATATGAGTTTAAGATTTTATAATTCTTTGACTAATAAAGTAGAAGAATTTATTCCTAATAATGAAAAAGAAGTTAAAATGTATGTTTGTGGACCAACAGTTTATAACTATATTCATATAGGAAATGCTAGACCAGTTGTTTTTTATGATTTAGTAAAAAGATATTTAGAATTTTTAGGTTATAAAGTAACATACGCTTCTAATATTACAGACGTTGATGATAAAATAATTAACAAGGCTATTGAGGAAAATAAAACAGAAAAAGAGATTGCTTCTTTTTATGAAAATGCATATTTTGATGCTGTTAATAAATTAGGTTCGAAAAGACCTGATTTAGTTCCTCATGCTACAGATTATATTAATGAAATGCAAACATTCATTCAAAGCTTAGAAGAAAAAGGCTATGCATATAATGTTGATGGAAATGTGTATTTTAGAATAAGTAAAATTGATGATTATGGCTGCTTATCAAATCAAGCAAAGGAAGAATTGACTGAAGGTGCTAGAGTTGATGTTGATTTAGCTAAGGAAAATCCATTGGATTTTACTCTTTGGAAAAAAACTGATGCTGGTATAAAGTGGGATTCTCCTTTTGGATTAGGTCGTCCTGGTTGGCATACAGAATGTGTTGTTATGAATCATAAACTTTTTGGAGATTCAATTGATATTCATGGTGGAGGTATGGATTTGAAATTCCCTCATCACGAAAATGAAATTGCTCAAAGCGAAGCACTTTATCATAATCACCTTGCTAAGTATTGGCTACATGTAGGAAGAGTTGATTTAAAGGGCGTAAAAATGAGTAAATCATTAGGCAATGTTATTTATGTAAAGGATCTTAATACAGCAAAGGATTATATGGTTTTAAGAATGCTATTATTATTCTCACCATATAGATCAATAATTAACTATAGTGAAGAATTACAAGGACAATACTCTAAGTTATATGACAAGTGGCAAAGAGCCTTGAAGCAAACTAAATATTTTTTAGAAGCTAATGATATTAAAACATTAAATGTTAATGAAGAAATAATTGAACGTTTTAAAGAATATATGGATAATGATTTTAACGTACAAAATGTTTTAATGCTAATGGAAGAATTAGTAAAAGAAATAAATCAAAATTATCGTTCAAAGGATTATGAGAAGCTTGCATTAAATGTTAATACTTTTGTTAAGCTACTTGATGTATTAGGAATTGATTTTAGTCTTCAAGAATTAACTCCAGAAATGAAGGAAATCTATCATTTGTGGGATGTTGCACGTGCAAATAAAGACTTTGCAAATGCTGACAAGTATAGAGTTATGTTAGTAGAAAAAGGAATTTTATAATGGAAATAAATCAATATAATGGTATGACATTAGCTTATATTGGTGATGCAATATATGAATTATGCATAAGACAATATGTATTAAATTCTAATGAGACTAAGGTTAAGCAATTGCATAAAAAGGTAACTAAACTTGTTAATTCATCTGCTCAAGCAAAATTTATTCATTATTTATTAAATAAAAATATTCTTACAGATGAAGAAAAAAATATTTATTTACGAGGAAGGAATGCAAAAGTTAATTCTAACCGCAAAAATGTTGATTTAGCGATATATCATGAGGCAACAGGATTTGAAGCTTTATGTGGATATTTGTATTTATTGAATAGGAAAGAAAGATTAGATTATATTATAAAGCTAATTTTAAGTGAGGAGGAAGAACATGGCTTTTAAGAAAAAGACAATTCTTAGCGAAGATGAAAATGTAATTGATGAAGAATTATCTGAAACTACTGAAGATCTTGTTGAAGAAAAATTAGAGGTAGAAGATAGTGAAGCTGAAGAAGAAACTAAGGTTAATGAAAAACTTGAAAAGTCTCTCTTAAAAAAACAAGCTAAGGAAGAAAAAAATAAGGAAAAGCAAAAAGAAAAGCTTAAAAAACAACGTTTAAAAGAAATAAAAAATGGCGGTAATGTAAATATTGTTCGCTACGAACCTGATATTAATGTTGGTTTAACAGATGAACAAGTTCAAAATCGTTTAGATGAAGAGCTTAATAATAAATCACATATGGGCTCAACTAAATCAATTAAAAAAATCATTTTTACTAATGTTTTTACCTTCTTTAATATTTTGACATTAGCAATTGCTGGCTGGTTAGTTTCTATTAAGGCATTTACTGATTTATTCTTTATGGTTATTGTTACTGCAAATGTTGTAATAGGAATTATCCAAGAAATTAAAGCTAAAAATATAATTGACAAGTTATCGCTTCTTTCTGCTCCTACAGCTAATGTAGTTAGAGAATCTAGTGAAAAGGAAATAGCTGTAACAGACATTGTTTTAGATGATATATTATTATTATCTTCAGGAAAGCAAATTCCATCTGATAGTATAGTTGTTGATGGTAGCGTAGAAGTTAATGAATCGCTATTAACAGGTGAAAGTGATGCGATAGTAAAGAAGCCTGGCGATACTTTATTTTCTGGTTCATTTGTTGTAAGTGGAACATGTAGAGCAAGAGTAGATAAGGTTGGTAAGGATAATTATATTGAGCAATTATCTTCAGAGGCTAAATTATATAAAAAGCCAAAGTCTGATTTATTACGCTCATTAAATATTATTATCTTAGTGATGGCTTTTATAATAATTCCTATTGGTGCTGTACTATTTTATATGCAATTTGTTAGAAATGGTATAGACTATTATACAGCTGTTCGTAAAACAGCAGGTGCTATGATAGGTATGATTCCATCAGGATTATACTTGTTATCTTCAGTTGCTTTAGCAGTTGGTGTTATTAGATTAGCTCAAAACAAAGTAATGGTACAAGAGTTATATTGTATTGAAATGCTAGCGCGTGTAAATGTTTTATGTTTAGATAAAACAGGTACTATTACTGATGGAACAATGAGTGTTAAAAATATTATTGAGTTCAATAATGTTGCAGGTTTATCAACGAAAAATGTTATAAGTGCTATGCTAAATGCACTTAATGAGAGTAATTTAACTTCAGTTGCATTAGAAGAAAAATTTGGTCGAGCGAAGCGAATAAAATATAAAGAGACAATTCCTTTTTCTAGTCAAAGGAAGTTTAATGCCGTTACTTTTGAAAGATTAGGTACATTTATTTTGGGTGCTCCTGAATTTGTAATGAAGGATAAATATCCTACTGTAAAGAAGGAAGTTGAGCATTATGCATCATTAGGATATCGTGTTTTATTATTGGCTCATAAGGCTGGTAATATTGAAAATGGTGTATTACCAAATGATCCAATCGAAGTAGTTTCAATGATTTTAATTGAAGACAATATTAGACCAGATGCAATTAAGACAATTAGTTACTTTAAGCAAAGTGGAGTTGAAGTTAAAGTAATTTCTGGTGATAATCCTTTAACAGTTTCTAAAATTAGTGAAAGAGCTGGTATTGAGAATGCTAGTGAATATATATCACTTGATGGAATGAAAGACGAAGATGTTATTAGAGCTGCAACTAAATACACAGTATTTGGACGTGTCTCTCCTGCACAAAAGCGTCTATTAGTTAGAACTTTAAAGGAAGCTGGTAAGACTGTCGCTATGACTGGTGATGGTGTTAATGATATTTTGGCTCTTAAGGAAGCTGATTGCTCTATAGCTGTCGCATCAGGTAGTGAGGCTGCTCGTAATGTTAGCCATCTAGTTTTACTAGATTCAAACTTTGATTCAATGCCAAAGGTTGTTGCTGAAGGTAGAAGAGTTATTAATAATGTTTCTGGTGTAGCTTGTTTGTTCTTAACTAAAACTATCTTTAGTTTCTTATTAGCAATTCAAGCAATTAATAGTGGTGGTGTTTATCCAATTAGTACTAATCAGTTGATTATGATTGACTTTTTAGTTACTGGTATGCCTTCATTCTTCTTAGTACTTGAGCCTAATAATAAAGAGGTTGATGGTAGGTTTATTACGAATATTTTAAAAGGTGCGATTCCGGGTGCGGTGGCAATTCTTATATCTTCTTATCTAGCATTTGCTTTAGTTTCGTACCAGGGCTTAGATTTCTTAACTTCATCAACTATTATTGTTATAATGGCAACTCACACATGTCTAATGGTATTATTTAAAGTATGTCGTCCGTTTAATTTATTACATAAGGCAATTTGCGGAACCTCTTATACTTTGTTTGTTTTACTAATTATCTTTGCGCCAAATTTCTTTGAGTTTAGACCTATATTCAAATTTATGGAATATTACTCAGATAGTATAGTTACAAAATCTTTAGCTGAAACTCCAAGTATTGCAATTAGTGAAGATTGGTATTATGTATTAGATGGTCAGATGACTGATACTCCTGCTAAGGTTGATTCTACTCAATTTATTACTACCGCTTCTAGTGATGGTTATTTAATTATTGATGGTACACAAACTGAATGGAAGATTCCAACTCCAATTTTAAGTGCTGATGAAAATAACATTTTATACTTAAAAGGATATGCAACAAATATTGCTAAGTTTGTTACTCCTGAAGTTGATTTAAGTTTAGACATTAAATCAGACGGAACTGTTACTATTAATAAGGTAGATGTTGCAAGTGGTCAAATAATCGGCCATTATGAAATTGCTGATTATACTATCTTACCTACTGTACGTTTAAATAATGATAAGATTGTCATAGCTGGATACAATTATGACTTTGATGGAAAAGAAATAACAAGTATTGAGGCAATTAAAGAAGAAGATGGAACATATGTTCTAGGAATTAATGGTACAAAATTCCTTTATGCAACTGATGATGGTAATATGGTCCCTTATAAATTAGATGTTCCAGCAATTAGTTATAACGCAGAAGATAAGATTGTTCTTGGTGGCGAAGCTACTCAATATAACATTACTGAAGACTTGGGTGTTTCTGGTTTAGGTGAATTAACTGAAGAAGACATTACAATTAGAGGTAGTTCATATTTAGTTAAAGGTAAATCTACTAATTGTACTATTGAGACTCCTGATATTGAAGCATCAGTTGCAGGTAGATATGTAATTGATGGTAGATACACTACCTTTGAAGCAGAACAAATTGGTGGAGATACTTCAACTGAACTTAATTTTACAGAGGATGGCTACTTGACTATTAACAATGTAGTAACTGATTATAAGGTTAAGATTCAAGAGACAGTTGGAGGAACTGTACAAAGATTATCAATTCCTGCCTTACTTATTTTATTTACATTATGTTTACTTGCTTCTCCTTTAATGCGTTTATTACAATCTATTGTTCCTTGGATTAAAAGAGCATATCATAATGTACAATATCTAATCTCAAAATTCTAAATTTAAAAGATAACGGGTATAATTTTTAATATTCGTTATCTTTTTTTTATTATTTATGATATAATTTTTTTGAAAGATGTAGGAAGAGGTATCAATATGATTAAGATTTATGGTAAAAATTGTGTTACAGAGGCGATTAAAGCTAATGCTCCTATTAAGAAGCTTTTTTTCCTAAAGGATAATAATAAGGATGGCTATTTAAAGGACTTAGCTATAAAAAAGGGCATTGCCTTTGAAATGCAAACTAAAGAGTTCATGCAAAAAACATTTGGTAGCCATCATCAAGGTTATGGTGCATATCGTGAAGATTATAAAAACTATGATCTTAATTATGTGATAGATTTAGTAAAAAATAATAAGAGAGTTCTAATTTTAGATGGCGTTGCTGATCCACAAAATTTTGGAGCAATAATTAGAAGTGTAGATGCTTTTGGCTTTGATGCTATTGTGCTAGGTAATAATAGAAGTGTTCCGATTACTGAAGTTGTTGCTCATGTTTCTACAGGAGCTATTGAATATGTTCCAATTATCTATGTCAATAGTTTAAATACAGCTATTTTAAAATTAAAGGAAGCAAATTTTTGGATTGTAGGAACTGATGCTTCAGCTAATATGCTCGTATCACAAATAGATAAAGATAGAAATTTAGCTATTATTATTGGCTCGGAAGGCTTTGGTATGTCAAAAACATTAGTTAAAGCTTCTGATTATATCGTGAAAATTCCTATGGTTGGACATGTTAATTCTCTTAATGCATCTGTAAGTGCTGGTATTTTATTAGCAAGTTTAATGTAAGGAGTATAAAAATGTTATATCAAGGTTGGAATGACTATGAACTGCTTTATTTAATTAAAGAAGGTAGTGAGAAGGCATTAAACCTTATGTACATTAAATATGAGAAATTTATAATTTATAAGGCAAGAAGTTGTGGCTTTAGAGGTTTTGATTTAGATGATTGTATTCAGGAAGGTTATATTTTACTTACAACTGCCATCAAAAAATTTAAAGGTGAGTATAATAAAACCTTTTGTAAATATTTTGAAATTATTTTGTTAAGGCATTTTTGGCGCTTAAGAAGTAAAGAGCAAATTGAATATGTTCATTTTGATTTTGCTAATACTAGGGCGGATTATTGTCTAAAGGAATTTGTTTCAGAATGGAAAAAGGCGCTACCCCCATTACAAGGCGTTATTTATGAAGAAATTTATTATTTTCACACACCAATAGATGAATTGGCAAATAAATTGGGCCTGAAAAAAACGCAAATTTATTATGAATTGAAAAAAATACGTGATTTTATGAATGAAGAGTTTGACTTATTGCCTAAAAAAATGTAAAATTATATAGACACTTTCAAAGGTGGTTTTTTAATATGAGAAAAAAAGTGATTTTAGTATGTGAGGAATGCTTAAGTAGAAACTATACTACTACAAAAAATCCTCAAAAGGATTCTACTAGATTAGAAATAAAAAAGTATTGTCCTAGATGTAACAAGTATACTATACATAAAGAAACTAAATAAAAAGGAAAGATATTATGGCAATTAAACAAAAAAAAGAAGAAAAACAAAGTAAATTGATGGAAATTCTATCAAAGGACTATCGTTGGGAAAATTATGTATTCTTCGTAGTCTCTTTGTTAGTATTATTATTAGGTATTTTAATATTAACAGGAACGTTAACAATCAATAGTGATGCTATTATTATTGGTTCATTCCCAACTACTTTTGCATGGATTTTAGTTGTTGTTGGTTCATTAACATTAATTTATGCAGTTTATCCATTTTTTAAACCAGCACTTCCAGAAATTAAAAAAATTAGCTGGTTAAAGGGTAAAAAGTATTTTGGTAATGTGTTACGTGTATTCACATTCATAATCATATTTGCTTTGCTATTCTTATTATATGATATGTTTATAACAGAAATTTTAGCTAAGATTATGGGGTAGGTATTTATGAGTAAGCGTTGGTATGTAGTACAAACTTATTCAGGTTTTGAAAATTCAGTTCGTGAGGATCTTGAAAGCCGTAAAGATAGTATGGGTTTACAAAACAAGATATATCAAGTTTTAGTACCTGAAGAAGAAGTTGAAGTTGTAGATAAGAAAAATGTTAAGAAAACAAAATTAGTTAAAATGTTTCCAGGCTATATTTTCCTAGAAATGGAAGTAGATGGCGAAATTGATAATGATACATGGTATGTAATACGTAACACTCAAAAGGTTACAGGTTTCCTTGGATCTTCTGGTGGTGGTACTAAACCAGTTCCAATTCCTCAAGATGAGATGAATCGTATTCTTCAAAAAATCGGTAAGCTTGAAGCTGCTAAGTTTGATATCCATGTTGGTGATAGTGTGGAAATAGTTAGTGGAATCTTTGCTGGTCAAGTTGGAGTTGTTTCTTCTATAAATGAAGAGAAGGAAGAGTTAGTAGTAATGATTGAAATGTTTGGTGGTCGTGCTACTCCAAATGAACTTAAATTTACAGATGTAAAGAAGATTGGATAATATGCTTACAAAAAAGAAAAGGTTAATTGTAATAGTTTTTGGTGCTTTAGTCTTAGATGATATTTGCAAAATAATAGATTGTTCCTTAAAGCTAGATGAATTTAATTACGAGTTTTATGGTTTTCTATATTCTATCATTAATGGTAAGGTTGTAATACATTTAGCTTTTATCTATTTATTAATAGTATTGTTAGTATATTTTTGTCTTAATTTTTTCAAAGAAGAGTAGATGCTAGAAATAGCATCTTTTTTTTGAAATTAACTATTGCAATTAGTTTATCTATTTGTTATAATGTATAAGCACGTGTATGTACGTGAGTGGGAGGAGTAAATCCGTTTGACCACATCATTGAAAGAAGGAGGAAACTAGAGATGGCTAAGAAGGTAGTAAAAGTTGTAAAATTACAAATTCAAGCCGGCAAAGCTAATCCAGCGCCACCAGTTGGTCCAGCACTAGGACAAGCAGGCGTTAATATCCCAGGCTTTTGTTCTCAATTCAATGAACAAACTAAAGATAAAATGGGATATGTATTACCAGTTGTAATTTCTGTCTATGAGGATCGTTCATTTACATTCGTTGTAAAAACACCACCTGCATCAGACTTATTAAAGAAGGCAGCTGGAATTGAGAAAGGTTCCGACAATTCTAAGAAGAATACGGTAGCTACAATCTCAAAACAAAAGGCAATGGAAATTGCACAAATGAAAATGCCAGACTTAAATGCTAATGACATTGAAGCGGCTACAAAAATCATCGCAGGTACTGCAAAAAACATGGGTATCGTTGTCGAAGATTAATTATGTTTTAAGGTTGTTTGAAACAGCCTAAATTTGTGGGAGGAAAATCCCGCTTATACCACA
Organism: uncultured Acholeplasmatales bacterium; assembly: GCA_944324805.1. Taxonomy (GTDB): domain Bacteria; phylum Bacillota_I; class Bacilli_A; order Acholeplasmatales; family Anaeroplasmataceae; genus CALUXS01. The sequence continues at coordinate 103,804 of CALUXS010000002.1, forward strand.
TTTTAGGAGGATAAATATGAAGAGAGGAAAAAAATACTTAGAAGCTGCCAAATTAGTTGATAGCGCAAAAGTATATGATGCTATTGAAGCATTAAGCTTAGCTTGCAAAACTTCAACTACAAAATTTGATGCTGCTGTTGACGTAGTATTCCGCTTAAACTTAGATCCACGTAAGGCTGAACAAAATATTCGTGGCGCTATCGTTTTACCTAATGGTACTGGTAAAACTCGCCGTGTTTTAGTTTTATGCCGTGGTGCTAAACAAGCAGAAGCTCAAGCTGCAGGTGCAGATTACGTTGGCGATAGCGAATACATCCAAAAGATCAACCAAGGTTGGTTTGATTTCGATGTTATCGTAGCTACTCCAGATATGATGGGTGAGTTAGGACGTTTAGGACGTGTATTAGGACCTAAAGGTTTAATGCCAAACCCAAAAACTGGTACTGTAACTATGGATGTTGCTAAAGCTGTAGCAGAAATCAAAAATGGTAAGGTTGAATATAGACCTGATAAGGTTGGTAATATTCACATGACTATTGGTAAAGTGTCATTTGGTCCTGAAAAGCTTGCTCAAAACTTAAAGGTTGTTTATGACACATTAACTAAGGTTCGCCCTTCAACTGTAAAAGGAACTTACATTAAGAATGTATCTGTTGCATCTACAATGGGTCCTGGTGTTAAGTTAAACCCTGATACAATTATGGCTGCTAATAAATAATTTTACCAAAGACAGTAGGTGTGCTTAGGCACTTAATTTCTACCGAGGTAGTATAGAATTGATTTTATTAAATCTTCTTGCTATTTCGGTAAGAAGATTTTAAAATTTTATGGAGGTGTCACATGAACAGTTCAATTGAACAAAAGAAAAGTGAAGTTGCTGAATTAGTGGCTAAAATCCAAGAATCTAAAGCAGTTGTTGCTTTTAAATATCAAGGATTAACAGTAGACAAGTTCATGCAATTACGTCGTGCGATGCGTGCTAATGGCTGTGAAGTTAAAATTGTTAAGAACAATATTTCACGTCGTGCTGCTAACGAATGCGGTTATGAAGCATTAGCAGAAGCATTAGCTGGTCCTGTTGCTATGATTTTCTCTAAAGATGACGTAGTAGCTCCAGCAAAACAAATCTTCAAATTCGCTGATGACAACAAATGTGTTGAAGTTGTTAAAGGTGTTGTTGATGGTGATATTTACGAATTTGATAAATTAGAAGCTTTATCAAAGTTACCATCTTACGAAACATTATTAACTCAATTAGCTGCTGGTATGTTAGGTACTGTACGTCAGTTAGCAATTGGTTTAAATATGTTAGTAGAAAAACAAGAAGCCGAATAAAATATATTTATTATCTAGGAGGAAAATTACAATGGCTAAATTAACTAAAGAAACTTTTATTGAATCATTAAAAGAAATGACTATTCTTGAAATTAAAGAATTAGTAGACGCTATGAAAGAAGAATTCGGTATTGATCCATCTGCAGTTGCTGCTGCTCCTGCTGCTGGTGCTGCTGGTGCTGCTGCTGCTGAAAAGACTGAATTCGATGTAATCTTAAAGTCAGCTGGTGCTGCTAAATTAGGTGTAATTAAAGTTGTTAAGGAAATCACTGGTTTAGGATTAAAAGAATCTAAAGAATTAGTTGATAATGCACCAAAACCAATTAAAGAAAAAGTAAGCAAGGCTGAAGCTGAAGAAATTCAAAAGAAGTTAACTGAAGCTGGTGCTGAAGTAGAAGTTAAGTAATTAACTTTATAAATGAGCTTAGGTTATCCTAAGCTTTTTTCTTTAAATATGAGTCACTATTATGATCATGAGGTTAAGGTTTCATCAGCACCACAAACTTTTAACCTTGAATTTAAAAATGAAAAATTTATTTTTCAAACCGATAATGGGGTTTTCTCTAAAAAGTATATAGATTTTGGGACCTATGTCCTATTAAAAAATTATGTTTCTAACGATATTGATGGTCCTATTTTAGATATGTGTTGTGGCTATGGGCCGGTTGGAGTCATTCTTGGTAAGCTGACAACTAAGGAAATATATATGACTGAGATAAATGAAAGAGCTTATGAGCTTGCAAAGAAAAATCTAGAAATCAATAATGTTTCTGCTAAAATATATTGTGGAGATTTGTATGAAAGTCTTCCTAATATTAACTTTTCAGAAATAATTGTAAATCCACCAATTAGAGCAGGTAAAAAGACAGTTTTTGCCATCTATGATGGTGCATTAGAAAGGTTAGTTCCTAATGGTTCTTTATGGGTTGTTATTCAAAAGAAACAAGGAGCAGATTCAACTAAAAAATATTTAACAGATTTATTTACAAAAGTTGAAGTTATCTCTAAGGAAAAAGGCTATCAAATTATTAGATGTATTAAATAAAAGAGGGAAACCTCTTTTATTTTTACTTTTTTTTAAAAAAAGTTAATTGCAATATTGACTATTTTACACTTTGCCTTTATAATATTAAAATGCAATATTAGTGGGGGTAGTGCGCCTTTTATCCCCATATTGACTTGTTGAAGGGGTGGATTTATGAATTATAAAGTTGTTCAATATGGTAAAAAATCTGAACGTAGAAATTATTCAAAAATTAGAACTGATGTTGATATTCCTGATTTAGTTGAAATCCAAACTAAGTCTTTTGATCATTTTGTTAATGTTGGTTTAAAAGAGTTATTTGCTGATGTATCTCCAATTTCTTCATATAAAGAAGAGTTGAAGATTTATTTTGACGACTATCATTTTGAAGATGCAAAATATGATATCGTTGAATCTAAGTTACGTGATATTAACTATTCACGTCCACTTAAGGTTAAAGTACGTTTAGAAAAAACCGCAACAGGTGAGCAAATTGAACGTGAGTTATTTATGGGTGATATCCCTTATATGACTCCTGTAGGTACTTTTATTATTAATGGTGCTGAGCGTGTTGTTATTTCCCAAATTGTACGTTCATCAGGTGTTTATTATTCTAAAGAAGTAGATAAAAAGACTGGTGAAGTTAAATATGCAGGCCAAATTATTCCTACACGTGGTGCATGGATTAATTATGAGATGGGTAGCCGTGATGTATGGTATGCTGAATTAGATCGTTCTAAGAAAATCCCATTAACTACTGTTTTACGTGCTTTTGGTTTAGACACTAATGAGAAAATTATTGCTTTGTTCGGTGAAGATGAACATTTCACTGCAACATTTGAAAAAGATGATTCTACAGACAAAGATGATGCAGTACGTAAAGTATATGCAAAATTAAGAATCGGTGAGGAAAATGTTCCTGCTGATGGTGCTAGACACACTATTCAAGATCGTTTATTTAATGATAAACGCTATGACCTTCAAAAGGTTGGTCGTTATAAATACAATATTAAGTTGGATATTTTCCAACGTGCAAAAGGCTTAACTTTGGCTCGTGATGTAATCGCAAAAGAGGATATTTTTGATGACGAGACAGGTGAGTTAGTTGCACAAGCTGGTGAATTAATCGCTTCTAAAGGTGCAATTATTGAAGGCGAAGTATTAGAAACATTAAAGGCAAAGCGTGCGGCTTTACGTGAGGTTGTTGATTTAGGCAATACTTTATGTGATGACCCAATTTGTGAATTTTTATATGTTTATTCACCAAAATCTGAACAAGAAGTTAAACTTATAGGAAATGATCCTAGAGAAACAGCCCTACATATCACTATGTCAGATATTATGGCTTCTTTCTCATATTATTTCAATTTATATAAAGGTATTGGTACTTTAGATGATATCGATCATTTAGGTAATCGTCGTTTACGTTTGATAGGCGAATTATTGAAAAATCAATTTAGAATTGGTTTTTCTAAGCTTGAGAAAAATATCGTTGATCGTATGTCAACAGTTGATATCAATGAAGCTACCCCTGAAAGTTTAATTAATATTAAACCTTTAACATCTTCATTAAAAGAATTCTTTGGTTCAAGCCAATTATCACAATTTATGGATCAAATTAATCCTCTTGCTGAAATTACTCAAAAACGTCGTATTTCTGCATTAGGTACTGGTGGTATTGCCCGTGATAGAGCTGGTGTTGAGGTTCGTGACGTTCATAATTCACATTATGGTAGAATGTGTCCTATTGAGACACCAGAAGGACCTTCAATTGGTCTTATCACTTCATTAGCAACTTATGCTAAAGTTAATGAATACGGCTTTATTGAATCTCCATACTTTGTTGTTAAGAAAGATGAAAATGGTAGAAAGTATGTTTCTACTGATATTGAATATTTATCTGCTGATCGTGAAGATGGCGTTGTAATTGCATCTGCTTCAACTAAACTTGATGAAGCTGGTCATATTATTGAAGAAAAAGTAATCGGTAGACGTGATGGTGAAACTGAAATCGTTGACCCTGAAGAGGTTGATTACATGGATGTTTCTCCAAAACAAATCGTTTCTGTTGCTGCTGCCTGCGTTCCATTCCTAGAGCATGATGATGCTACTCGTGCACTAATGGGTGCTAACATGCAACGTCAAGCTGTTCCTATTATTAACCCAGAAAGCCCAATTGTTGGTACTGGTATGGAATATCGTGCTGCAAAGGATAGCGGTAGTGCTTTAATAGCTCGTATGCCTGGTGTTGTTCAATATGTTGATGCTAAACGTATTGTAGTAAGAGAAGATAGTGGTGAGTTATATACTTATCATTTATATCAATTCTTACGTTCAAATAGTGCAACAGCTATTATGCAACGTCCTATTGTAGAAGCTGGTGAAAGAATTGAACGTGGTGACATTATTGCTGATGGTCAATCTATGAAAAATGGTGAGTTAGCTTTAGGTCGTAATGTTCGTGTTGCTTTCATGACATGGGATGGTTATAACTATGAAGATGCTGTTATCATGAGCGAAAAGATGGTTTATGATGATGTTTATACATCATTACATATTGATGAATTCCAAATTGAGGCTCGTGATACTAAGTTAGGTAAGGAAGAATTTACTACCGAATTACCTAATGTTAGTGAAGAGATGATTCGTCATCTAGATGCTAATGGTATTGTTATCCCTGGTACAGAAGTTAAAGAAGGAGATATTTTAGTTGGTAAAATTACTCCAAAGGGTGTAAGTGAGCCAACTCCTGAAGAAAAACTATTATTAGCTATCTTCGGTGAAAAGTCTCGTGAGGTAAGAGATACTTCATTAAAGGTTCCTCATGGTGGTGGCGGTATTGTTCAATCAATCCAACACTATAAGAAATCTAATGGTGATGAATTAGCACCTGGTGTTAATGAAGTTGTTCGTGTATATATCGTTCAAAAACGTAAGATTAAAGTTGGTGACAAGATGGCTGGTCGTCATGGTAATAAAGGTGTTATTTCAAATATTTTACCTTTAGAAGATATGCCATTTACAGCAGATGGTCATCCAATTGATATTATGTTAAATCCTCAAGGTGTTCCTTCTCGTATGAATATCGGTCAGGTGTTAGAACTTCATTTAGGTATTGCAGCTAAAAAGCTTGGTTGCAAGGTTGCTACTCCTGTATTTGATGGTGCAACTATCGAGGATATTCAACAAATGATGAAGGATGCTAATTTACCTGATGATGGTAAAGAAACATTATATGATGGACGTAATGGTGAACCATTTGAAAACAAGGTTAACGTTGGTATTATGTATTTCGTTAAGTTAAGTCATATGGTTGATGATAAATTACATGCTCGTTCAGTTGGTCCATATACATTAGTTACTCAACAACCAATGGGTGGTAAAGCTCAAAATGGTGGTCAACGTTTCGGTGAGATGGAGGTTTGGGCTTTAGAAGCTTATGGTGCATCTCATACTTTACAAGAAATGTTAACTGTTAAGTCTGATGATTTAGTTGGACGTAATAAGGTATTTAGAGCTATTACTGATGGTACTCCAATCCCTGAGCCATCAATTCCAGAATCATTTAGAGTATTAACTCGTGAATTACAATCTTTAGGTATTCATGTTGAGTTAATTAACGAAAATGGTGAGGATGAGGCAAATCAATCAATAGTTGATTTGAATGTCGAAGACTATATTTCTAAATTCGGTGCCTAATAAGGAGGGTCATTATGGCAAAACATTATCAATATATTAAAATCGGTTTGGCTTCTCCAGAAGAAATCTTATCATGGAGTCATGGTGAAGTAAAAAAGCATGAAACTATAAATTATCGTACCCTAAAACCAGAGCCAGAAGGATTATTCTGTGAGAAAATATTTGGCCCTATGAAAGATTATCAATGTGCTTGTGGTAAGTCAAAGCGCAGCACTGATAAGGGTAAAGTTTGTGAGAAATGTGGTGTTGAATTAACAGAATCACGTGTAAGACGTGAACGTTTAGGACATATTGTTCTTGCTAGTCCTGTTGTTCATACTTGGTTCTTAAAGAATTCTCCATCTCCACTTGCTATTTTATTAGATATAAAAAATAAAGATTTAGAGAGTATCGTATACTTTGCATCTTATATTGTTATTGACCCAGGCAAGACTCCACTTGCTAAAAAAGAAATATTAGATGAAGCTAGATATTCTGAAATGTATGAAAGATATGGTAATGCCTTTGTTGCTTTAACAGGTGCAGAAGCCATTAAAAAGTTATTACAAGAAATTGATTTACAAGCTGAAGAACAAAAATTAAGAAAGAGCTTAAAATCTACATCTAAACAACGTCGTGATAGCGTAATTAAACGTCTAGAAATTGTAGAGTCTTTCTTAAATTCTACAAATAAACCTGAATGGATGATTCTATCAGTATTACCAGTTATACCACCTGATTTACGTCCTATGGTTCAACTTGATGGTGGTAGATTTGCTACAACAGATTTAAATGATTTATATCGTCGTATTTTAAACCGTAACAATCGTTTAAAGAAGCAAATTGAACAAGGTGCGCCACACTTAATTACTAAGAACGAAAAACGTATGTTACAAGAAGCTGTTGATGCTTTAATTGATAACTCAAAACGTGGTAAAAAAGCAGTTGTTGAAAAGAATCATCATTTAAAGAGCTTATCAGATATGTTACGTGGTAAGCAAGGTCGTTTCCGTCAAAACTTACTTGGTAAACGTGTTGATTATTCAGGTCGTTCAGTTATCGTTGTAGGACCAAGCTTAAAGATGTATCAATGTGGTATACCACGTGAAATGGCATTAACATTGTTTAAGCCATTTGTTATCCGTGAGCTTGTACGTCATAATCAATTATCTGTCCCTGCAGCTAAGAAAACTTGTGAACGTCAAGATGATATCGTTTGGAAATATCTAGAAGAGGTTGTAAGAGAGCATCCTGTATTACTTAACCGTGCCCCTACACTTCACCGTTTAGGTATTCAAGCGTTTGAGCCAGTTTTAATTGAAGGTAAGGCTATTCGTCTTCACCCATTAGTATGTACAGCATTTAATGCCGACTTCGATGGTGACCAAATGGCTGTTCACGTTCCTCTTTCTGTAGAAGCACAAGCAGAAGCACGTTTATTAATGCTTGCATCTAATAACATCCTTAACCCTAAAGATGGAAAACCAGTTGTTACTCCTTCTCAAGATATGGTTTTAGGTAACTATTATCTAACTATTGAAAGAAGTGGATTAGCAAGTGAAGGTCATTTCTTCAAGGATTATGATGAAGCATATATGGCATATAAGAACAATGAAATTACACTACATACACGTATTTTCGTTGATCCAAGCTATTTACCTGTAACTAGATATGCTAGTGCTCCTAAAGGTTCATATCTATTTACTACAATGGGAAAAATGATTTTTAACTCAATCATTCCTGATGATTTCCCATATTTAAATGAACCAACAGAGGATAACTTAATCAATGTTACTCCTGCTAAATATTTCTTTAATCCAAAAACTGATAATTATGCTGATTTCTTAGCACATGAAGAGGTTGCTCCATTTAAGAAAAAATATTTAGCTAGAATTATTGCTGAAGTATTTAAGAAATATCAAATTACTGAAACTAGTGCGATGTTAGACCGTCTAAAGGATTTAGGATTCCATTATTCAACTAAGTCTGGTATTACTATTTCTATGGCCGACGTTCTTGATTATAAGGGCAAGGAAGCTAGAATTAAGCAAGCTGATCAAAAGATTGATGCTATTCAAGAGGCATTTGAGCTTGGTTTATTAACAGATAGTGAACGTAAGAACAAAGTAAAGGAAGAATGGAACACAGCTCGTAATGAGATTGAAAAAGGTGTTTGGTCTGAACTTCAAAAGCATCGTGATAATGCGATTTTCATGATGGCTGACTCTGGTTCTCGTGGTTCTTCATCTAACTTTGCACAGCTTGCTGGTATGCGTGGTTTGATGAGTAACACTGCTGGTGAGGCTATTGAGGTTCCTGTTAAGGCTAACTTCCGTGAAGGTCTATCAGTATCTGAATTCTTTATTTCTACCCATGGTGCTCGTAAGGGTTCTACTGATACAGCGTTAAAAACAGCTGAATCAGGTTATTTAACTCGTCGTCTAGTAGACGTTTCTCAAGATGTTATCATTTCTCGTGTTGATTGTGGCACAGAAAAAGGTATGTGGCTTGGTGACGTATTAGGAGATGACGGAAAGGTAATTTTACCAGTTCATGAACGTGCTATTGGCCGTTATGCTGCAGCTGATATTGTTACTGAAAATGGTGAAGTATTATGTCATCGTAACGAAATGGTTGACGAGGATATTGCCCTAAGAATTAAAGAGGCAGGATTAAAGAAGCTTTATTTAAGAACTAACTTAACATGTAATTGTACAAATGGTGTATGTATGAAGTGTTATGGACGTAACCTAGCTACAAATAAGGTTGTTGAGGTTGGTGAGGCAGTTGGTGTTGTTGCTGCTCAATCAATCGGTGAGCCAGGTACACAGTTAACAATGCGTACATTCCATACCGGTGGTGTTGCTTCAACAGCTGATATCACTCAAGGTTTGCCACGTGTTCAAGAACTATTTGAGGCTCGTAAGCCTAAAGGTAAAGCTACAATTTCTGAGATTGATGGTATTGTTAAATCAATTGAAAGAACAAAATCAGGTTTAGTTATAACTATTGCAAATGATGAAGAAACTGTTGATTATACAGTTGAAGTTACATCTGAACTTCTTGTTAAAGAGGGAAATGAAGTTAAACGTGGCGATCGTTTAATGAAGGGTCCTATCTCTCCTAAGGAGTTATTAAGAGTAAAAGATGCTGAAGCAGTTCAAAAATATATTGTTGAAGAAGTTCAAAAGGTTTATCGTAGCCAAGGTGTTGAAATTTCTGATAAGCATATCGAAATTATTGTACGTCAAATGATGCGTAAGCTTTATGTAATTCAAGAAGGTTCTTCTAATTTACTTCCTGGTCGTGATGTTTCAATAGAAGAATTCAAGAAGGCTACTCAACAATCATTACAAGTTGGTGGTTCATTACCAAAGGCAAGACCAGTGCTATTAGGTATTACTAAAGCAGCTCTTGCATCTAACTCATTCTTATCTGCATGTTCATTCCAAGAGACTACTCGTATCCTAACTGCAGCTGCTATTCGTTCTAAGAAGGATGAATTAATTGGCTTAAAGGAAAATGTAATCATTGGTGGATTGATTCCTGCTGGTACAGGTGTTTTACATGATGTAGAGTTTAATTGTGAACATCGTCCTGTTGAAGAAAAAGATGAAGATTTAGAAGATATTAATCTTAATGATGAAGCAGATAATACTGATGATTTAGAGGAAGATGATAATCTTGAATCTTTAGATGATAACTTCGATAATGAAGTTGATGATGATTTCGATGCTGATTTTGAGGCCGAAAACGAATAATATTAAGTAAAAGGGTTGATGTCTACTTTTAGTAGACCTTAATCCTTTTTATTTTTGTTGTCAGTATAAAAAAAATTTGATAGAATAATATTGTTAGATTGGTTAGGTGATACTAATGAATTCGGATTCACGCTATAATGATGCAATATTATTAGCTAAAAATAAAGAATATGTTGAGTCGTTTAATTTATTTAAAGACTTGGCAGTAGAAGGCAATATTAAAGCTATGACAAATTTAGGCTTATGCTATTTATATGGCAATGGTGTTGAACAAAATGCTAATTTGGGATTTGATTGGTTAAGTCAAGCAGCGATAAGACAGGATGAAGATGCCTATTACTATGTTGGCTATTGTTATGAGATGGGATATGGTGTACCACAAAACGATACACAAGCTATACTATGGTATAAGACAGGGGCTAAAGCTGGACAAACAAAAGCAATGGTTGCTTTAGGGAAAGTATTGCTAAATACTGATATTAAACAAGCTACTTATTGGTTTTTGGAGGCTGCAAAATTAAATGATGTAAAAGCAATGCTAAAATTAGCAAAATTAAATGAGAATAAAGACAACGAAGAAATGTTAAATTGGTTGCTTAAGGCTGCACGCTTAGGAAATGGCTATGCTAATTATAAGTTAGGAAAATATTATTATTTCAATGATAGCGCCAAAAACGAAACATTAGCGGAACTATATTTGATGCAAGCAGCTGAACTTGGATATATAGATTCATATATTCTTCTTGGTAAGGGCTTTTTAACTGGTGTTGGATTAAAGAAAAATGCTAAAAAAGCTTTTAGTTATTTAAAAAAAGCATACCAAAATGGAAATGAAGAGGCGATAATCCTATTGGCAGATTGCTACTATCAGGGGATAGGAACAAAGAAGGATGCTTTAGAAGCCAAAAGAATTCTGGAATTAGCAGTTAGAGATAATAATAGCAATGCTATGGTAAAATTAGCAGATTATTGTTCAGATTTAAATGAAAATTCCTTTTATGATCCCTTTGTTGCAAGATTTTGGTATGAAAAAGCAGGAATTTTAGGTAATCAAATCGGTATGATAAAAAATGCCCAATGTTACGAAAATAAGTTTGGTACTAATAAGGTTGATTTAGATGAGGCTTACTATTGGTATGAAAAGGCAAGCCTAGCAGGAAATCTAGAGGCAACTGAAAAATTAAAGGATTTTAAAAAAACAATATTTGGACATTATAAATTAAAAAAGAAGAGGAAATAATTCCTCTTTTGTATTTATATAAATAATTCGGAGGTATTAATATGTTAAAAATAGGATGTCATTTATCAATAAGCAAAGGATTAACTAACGCAGCGAAAGAAACTGTAAAAATAGATGGAAATACATTCCAATATTTTAGTAGAAATCCACAAGGATTTAAGGCTAAAGAATGGGACGAAAAGGATTACCAAAATTTTTTGAGTTATTCTAGTGAACATAATCTTGTTAGACCTTTAGTGCATGCTCCTTATACTTTAAACTGTTGTAGTAGTAAGCTAGAAGTAAGAGAATTAGCACAAATGATTTTAAAAAGTGATATTGAACGTTTAGAAAAATTTCCTGATGCTCTTTATAATTTTCATCCTGGTGCACATACAGGTCAAGGGGTAGAAAAAGGAATAGAATTGATAGCAGAATGCTTAAATAGTATTGTTAAGCCAGAACAAAAAACAACTATCTTACTAGAATTGATGGCTGGTAAAGGAACAGATTTAGGAAGAAGCTTTGAAGAAATAAAAGCTATTTTAGATTTGTTAGAATATAAAGAGAAATATGGAGTATGCTTAGACACATGTCACGTATTTGCTGCGGGATATGATATAGTAAATGATTTAGATAATGTTTTAGATGAATTTGATAGAATTATAGGGCTTGAAAAGCTTAAAGCAATCCACCTTAATGACTCAAAAATGCCATTTAAAAGTTTTAAGGATCGTCATGCTGCTTTAGGAGAGGGTGAAATTGGTCTAGAGGCAATAATTAGAATAATAAATAATCCAAGATTAAAGGATTTACCTTTTTACTTAGAAACACCTCATGATACTTTAGAAGGTTATGCAAAAGAGATTGCTATCCTAAAAGAAAATTATAAATGGTAAAATTACTCCCTTTGTGCAAATAATTCCTTAAAATCAAAGATAAAATGTGCTATTATATAAAAATAATAATTTTGATATTTTTAGTGGGAAGGGATTAATTATTCTTTAATTAATCATAGGTGATGAGATGATAGCTTTTATTAAGAGTATGCTTTGGTTTGTTAAGAAAAATTGGTATTTTTATGCATTAATTGCTATTGTAGGAATTTTAGTCTCATTAGTAAATCTATTACCTGCTCGTATTATTTCTGCTTTAACTGCAGGAATTGATAACGATACCTTGACAAAGGATTTCTTGATTAAAAATATTTTACTATCGTATGTATTTATTATGCTTTTGATTTATGCAGTCTCAACAACTAAAAGAGTTTTACAAAATAGACTTAAAGTTAGACTATTTTATGCTCTTCAGGTTAGATATATGGAAAATATTTTAGTTCAAGATGCCACTTTCTTTGAAAGATTTCAATCTGGTGATTTATTAACTAGAGCTTTAGGTGATGTTAAGGCAGTAAATTTTAGCGGGTCAAATAGACTTTTAAATATTTTCTTAGAAGCAGTTACGATAATTGTTACTTTTGTGGCAATGTTGTTCATTGATCCACTATTAACTATTTTTGCTGTTATACCTTTGCCAATAATTTTCTTTTTTAATTTTTATTTAAAGAAAAAGGTAAAAAGAAATTGGCGTAGAGTAAGAGAAAAATCATCTTTGATGGGAAATGTAATATTAGAAAGTATCACAAATGTTAGAACCATTAGAGCATTTTCAAAGGAAGAAGAAAACTACGAAAAAAATTTAAAATATTCTAATGATGTTTATCAAGTAGAAAAGAGTAATCTAAAACTTAATGTAGTTTTTCAGCCAGTTTTTGATAGTATTGTTGCAGTCTCAACAATAATTGCATATGCGGTTGGTAGCTATTACATTTTATCAAAGGGTTTTGAGGTTAATAAGTTTGTTCAATTTACAATTTATCTATCAATGTTTGCTTCTCCATTAACAAATATTGGTAATTTACTTAATAACTTTTATCAAAGCTTAATATCTGCTGATCGTTTAAATGAGGTATATGATGCAAAATCAAAGGTAATTGATAGCCCTAAGGCCGCACCATTAAATAAAATTCATCAAATCGAATTCAAAAATTTTTCTTTCAAGTATGATGGTGATAAATATAACTCATTAACGGATATTGATTTAACTATTTATGAGGGTGAAACAATTGGTATTGTAGGAAAGACAGGTAGTGGCAAATCAACATTAGTTAGACAACTTGTAAGACAATTACCAATATGTAGTGGGCAGCTTTTTATAAATGGTAAGAGTGTAGAAAACTTTAAGCAAGAAACAGTACGTGAACGAGTTAGTTATGTTCCTCAGGAGCATATTTTGTTTAGTAGAAGTGTTTATCAAAATGTTGCCTTAGGCTCTAATTTGGCCTCTTCTGAAGATGAGATTAGACATGCAATAGAATTGGCAGATTTTGAAAAAGATATATCAGCATTACCATATGGTTTAGATACAATAGTAGGTGAATATGGAGTTACACTATCAGGCGGACAAAAGCAAAGATTAGCTATTGCTCGTGCATTTTTGAAGAACTCAGATATTCTGGTATTAGATGATTCCTTAAGTGCAGTAGATGGAAAAACAGAAGCTAATATCATAAATAGTTTGCAAAAATATCGTAAAGGTAAGACAAATATAATTGTTGCCCATCGTTTATCAGCAGTTATGAAGGCAGATTTAATTATTGTACTTGATCAAGGTCAGATTGTTGAACGTGGAACTCATGAAGAATTAATGGCTAAAAAAGGCTGGTATTATGAGCAATTTATGAGTCAACAAATGGACGAAAAGGAGGAGAAGTAAGATGGCACAAAAAGAGAAACTAGCTTATGGTAAAACTACTCTTTTAAAGAAAACTCTTCCTTATGTTAAAAGAGAATGGAAGACATTTATAATTGCAGTTATTTTAGTATTTGTCATTGCTTTTTTAACGACATATACTCCACTTATTACTAAGAGTGTAATAGATGATTATATTTTAAATACAACCATTTCGAATGATGAAAAATATGCTGCAATTAGAAATCTATTAATACAATATGGAATTCTTACGGTTGTACTAGTATTATCACGTTATTTTATGCAATATTTTCAAACACTTACAGCTATGAATATAGAACTTAACTTGCGTAATGATGCAATAAGAAAAATTGATTTTTTACCAGTTGATTATTATTCGTTAGAACCAGATGGAAAAATTGTTGCGAAAATAACTTCTGATTCTAATGGCGTACGTGTTTTCTTTCAAACAATGTTTTCAATCGGACAAGCTTTAGTTAATATAGTCGTTGTTTATTTTGGTATTATTCGTTTGATGCCAGAACTTGGATTAATTTTATTAGTTTTAGTACCAATTTTATTAGTTTGGGTTACAATATATAGAAGAAGAGTTCATGGTTATTATCAAGATTTAAGAGAAACAGGCTCAAGAATTACAGGTAAGCTAAACGAATTAATTACAGGTGCTTTGATAATTCAAGATTTCAATCAAGAAGAAGCTATGCTTGATGATTATAAGAGCTTAGTTAAACGCTATAATTATAATGACAAAAAAGCAAATACAGTTGCTGCTTACTTTGGTTGGGAATTGTTGATATTAATTAAAAGAGCAGCAGAAGTATCAATTTTAGTATACTTTGGTTTTAAATATTTAAATTTAGGTAGCAGTGCCGTAACAATTGGTTTAGTAACAACATTCACTGATTATTTAACTAGAATGATAAACCCAGTTAATACTATCTTTAATAATTTAAATGAACTTGAAGATTCTTTAGTTGGTGCTAATAGAGTATATTTGTTTATGGATGAGAAAAATGATACTAGAACAAGTGATGGCAATGAAGCACCAAATGAAATCGAAGGTTCAGTTAACTTTAAAGATATTTGGTTTTCATATGTTCCTGGCAAACCAGTTTTAAAAGGAATTAATTTAGATGTTAAGGCTGGTAAAACAATTGGTATTGTTGGACATACTGGTAGTGGAAAATCATCACTAATGAATTTATTACTTGCGTATAATGATTATGATAGTGGTTCATTAGAGGTTGATGGAGTAGATATAAAAACCTATAATAAACAATCATATCGCAAAAATATAGGAATTGTTTTACAAACTCCTGCTTTGTTTGCAGGTACAATTAAATCTAACTTAACAATGGAAAGAGATATTTATTCAGATGAAGAAATTGAAAAGGTATTGATTGAAGTTGGTGGAGAAGAACTATTAAGAAAATCAGATTTAGGCATTTATGCTCCTATTAGCTTTAGAGGAGAAAATTTAAGTTTAGGAGAGAAGCAATTAATATCATTTGCACGTATTTTACTTCGTAATCCTAAAATATTAGTTCTAGATGAAGCAACTGCTAATATTGATACTGAAACAGAAATAAAAATAAAAGAAGCTATGAATGTAGTTAGTAAAAATAGAACAACCTTTATCATTGCTCATCGTCTTTCAACCATTAAGGATGCTGATGAAATAGTAGTACTAAATGATGGAATAATTGTAGGACGTGGTTCGCATCAATCACTTTATGAGGATTGTGCAGTATATAAGGATATGTATGATTCACAATTTAAAAATTATAAATAGCATTTTCTATCAAAATGTGATATAATTAGAAAAAATGAAAAGGAGAATTATATGAAAAAGACAGGTGTAATTGTTTGTAGTAATGCTGCATTAGACTATATACCACACGAAGAATATATTCCAATTTTTAGATCTGTTGTTATATTTGGAGAAAACGAGAAATATGATGATTATACAGAAATAAAGGCTAATGATTTTTATGAGCGTTTAGAAAAGGATAAATCTAGTTTCCCTCATACTGCCTTTGTATCCCCAGGAAGAATGGAAGAAATTTTTGATGAAATGAAATCTAAGGGCTATGAACGCGTTTTATGTATTTTGATTTCTAGTGAGTTATCAAGTTTATGTAAAACTGTTCGTTTAGTAGCTGAAGAATACGAAGGATTAGAAATTGAGGTATATGATTCATGTACAATTGCATATCCTCAAGCATTAATGGGCTTAATAGCTGCAAGAATGTTCAATGAAGGTAAGGATATGCCTGAGGTTTTAGAAAAATTAGATTATATCCGCGATCATAATCATTTATTATTTGCTGTTGAAACACTAGAATATTTAATTAAAAATGGTCGTTTATCTAAATTTGCTGGTACTTTTGCTAAAATGTTATCAATTAAACCATTGTTACATTTGACAAAAACAGGTAAGGTAGAAACATTAGAAACTATTAGAACCTCTAAAAAGGCTAGAGATAGAATGATTGATTTATTCTTAGAAGAGGTTAAAGATAAAAATATCTTACCATGTATTATTCATGCTAATGCTAAAGAAGAAGTAATTTCTTATTTGAAAGAAAGAGTTTTAGAGGCTCATCCTGAATATAAGGATATAAATGTGTATCCTCTTACTCCTGTTGTAGGTGCTCATGCCGGACCTGGAACTATATGCTTAGGATACATTGAAATAGATGGCATAAAAGATGTTTTATAATGTAAATTAGAAAAGGAGCCTTCCTTTTCTTTTTTATTAATCTATGCTAAAATTATAGCTAAATGAGGTGTTAAAATGAATTTAGAAATAGAAGGAAGTAAAATTACTATAGCAGATGATTTAGCGCTTTTAGATAAGTTTTTATCTAATTTCTCAATTAAAGATAAAATATATATTATAACAGATAAAAATGTATATAATTTATATAATGATAAAATTAGAAAAGCTATTAATCTTGAAGTTAATTTTATAGTTTTAGAAGCTGGTGAAAAAACTAAGAATATTGATAGTATTTTAGAGATAGTAACAAAACTACTAGAGCTTGGAATTAGAAGAAATGATTATATTATTGGTTTAGGTGGCGGTGTAATTTGTGATATGACTGGCTTTGCTGCTAGTATTTTATATCGTGGTATTCCTCATATTTTAATACCTACAACTCTTTTAGCAGATGTAGATGCATCAGTGGGAGGAAAAACAGGAGTTGATTTTTTAGATAGAAAAAATATTTTAGGAAGCTTTTATACACCTAAGGGAATTTATATTAGTACATCTTTTTTAAATACACTACCTAAAGAAGAAATTGCTAGTGGGTATGGTGAAATTTTTAAATATGCTTTTTTAGAAAATACATCTATTTTACAACTCTTGAAGGATAAGGCTGATTTGAAAATTATTATTTTAAAGTGTCTTCAAATTAAGCAAAGCTATGTAGAAAGTGATTTTAAAGATCAAGGGAAAAGAATGATGCTAAATTTAGGACACACATTTGGCCATTTAGTAGAATTAGATAAAAACTTACTACATGGTATAGCTGTTTTAGCTGGGTTAAAGATGATTTTTTGTTTAGAGAAAGACTTAGGAATTATAGATAATAGTTTCTTATTAGATTTAGAAAAACTTGCAAAAACTTATGATGTTCCTTTATATACATTTGATTATAAAGATTATCTAGATAAAATCTTTACGGATAAAAAGAATTTACAAGGAGTCCTACATTTAATTTTTGTAAATGAAGGCGGAGCATATATATATAAAACAACAAGGGAGGATCTTTATGCCAAAATTAAAAATGAATAAGTGTGAAGGTGTTGTTACTATTCCTGCCTCAAAAAGTATTAGTCACCGTGCACTAATTTGTGCATGTCTTGCTGATGGTTCTTCTGAAATTAAAAATGTAACTTTTTCAAAGGATATTTTAGCTACAATTGACTGCTTAAGAAATTTAGGGCAAGAAATAATTATTAATAATGATAGTATAGTTGTTATTCCACATAAAATTTTAAAAAAAGGAAACTTAAATGCTAATGAATCGGGCTCAACATTACGTTTTATGATTCCTTTGTTACTTATGCAAGATGAACAAATAACCATAACAGGAGAGAATCATTTAAAAAAACGTCCTATTTCGGATTATTTTCCTATATTTGAGCAAAATGATGTTGAGTATAGTTATAATGGTGAATTGCCTTTAAAGCTAAAGGGAAAACTAAAACCTGGAAAATATGTAATGAATGGCAACGTTTCAAGTCAGTTTATTAGTGGAATGCTTTTTGCTTTACCACTTTTAGATGGTGATTCAACGATTATTTTAAAAAATGAGTTAGAATCTGTTTCATATGTTGATATGACAATAGAAGTTTGTAAATTTTTTGGAGTAACAATTGAAAAAATTAAGGAAGGCTATTTTATTCGCGGCAAACAAAAATATTTAGCAAGAAATTATACGATTGAGGGTGACTTTTCACAATCAGCCTTTTTCCTTGTTATGAATGCCTTAGGAGCTAAACTAGAACTAAAAGGATTGGTTGAAAGTCATCTTCAAGGAGATGAAAGAATCTTAGATATTTTAAGAGGTTTTGGAGTATCATTTGATTCTAGATACATGATAGAAAAAATTGATTTAAAGCCTCAAGTGGTTTCTTTAAAGAATGAACCTGATTTAGCACCGGTATTAGCGCTATTTGCAACTAGTATTCCTGGGAAAACTATATTTAAGGATTTAGCACGATTAAAATATAAGGAATGTGATCGCTTATTAGCCACAAAGGCCTTATTAGAGGCATTAGGGGCTAATGTTGTAGCAGGAGAGGATTATTTAGAAATTGAAGGTGGAAATAAGCTACATGAAGGCTTTATTAATACGTATAATGATCATCGTATTTTAATGACTGCTGCAGTTAGTACCTTAATTGTAAAAAAGGTTGAGGTAGATTCTTTAGAGCCTGTAAAAAAATCTTTCCCAAATTTCTTTGAAATATATAAACAAATTGGTGGTGAGGTAGATGAATAAGCTTGAGGAAGCTCGCAAAAAAATTAATGAAGCAGATGAGATGATTAGAAAAGCGTTCGAAGAAAGAATGAAGGCAGTAGAGGATGTCATAAGCTATAAAAAAGAAAATAATTTACCAATTTTTGATGCTAAAAGAGAAGATGAAGTTATAAAAAGAAATTTATTAGAAATAAAAAATTCTAATTATCGTAGCTATTATGAAGAACTTTTACGTTTAATGTTAGACCTATCAAAAGATTATCAAGGAAAATTAATAAAAAAAAGATATGGTCTAGTTGGTAAAAGTTTAAAACATTCTTTGTCACCACTTATTCATCAAAGCTTTTTTGAACATTTTAATATTGATGGTTTTTATGAACTTATTGAAATAGAAGAAAACGAAGTTGAAAAGGTAGTTAAAGATTTAAGAAACCAAAAATATGTAGGAATAAATATAACGATACCTTATAAAACAAGCTTTTTACCTTATTTAGATTATTTAGATGAGAATGCTAAAGCAATTGGAAGTATTAATACAATAAAGGTTAAAAATGGTAAGCTCTATGGCTATAATACTGATTATGACGGGTTCTTGTATTTGTTAAAAAAAGCAAACATAAATCCTAAAGGTTTAGATTGCTATATACTTGGAACTGGCGGGGCAAGCCTTGCATGTAAAAAGGTGTTACTAGACTTAGGTGCTAAAAGTGTAAATAGAGTTTCAAGAAGTCAAAAAATGGAAGCTATTTCTTATGAAGAATTAGCAACGAGAAATATCGATTTATTAGTAAATGCAACTCCTGTAGGAATGTATCCTTTAGTCAATGATTCGCCACTAAATGAAAATATAATAAAAAATACAAAATTAGGAATTGATTTAATTTACAATCCTGTGCAAACAAAATTTTTAAAAGAACTAAAAAGTAATTTTAATGGTTTACCAATGCTTTTGTATCAGGCCTATAAAGCTGAGGAAATATGGCAGGACTCATCATTTCAATATGAGGATTGGTTAGAGGAAGTGGGTGAAAAAATTGAATCGCTTTGGTAATATATTTCAGGTTCAAATTTTTGGTGCTTCGCATGGAGAAGAAGTTGGCGTATTATTAGACGGAGTACCCGCAGGTATATCTTTAAGTGTTGAAGATTTTAAAAATGATATTGATAGAAGAAGACCAATAGGTAAGGCAGGCACACCAAGAAGTGAAGCTGATATACCACAAATAAAATCTGGTCTTTTTAATGGATATACAACCGGAGCACCACTTTTAATTAGTTTTTTAAATTCTAATACAAGAAGTAATGACTATAGTAATCTACTAGATATTCCTCGTCCTTCACATGCAGATTTTGTCGCAAATGCTAAATATCATGGTTTTCAAGATTATAGAGGTGGAGGAACATTTAGCGGACGTCTTACAGTTGGTTTAGTTGCTGCAGGGGTAGTAGCAAATAAAATCTTTCCTATTGAAATAAAAAGTGAAATTACGTCATTAAATGGTTGCTATGATAAAGATAAATTTGAGCAAATAATAAGTGATGCAAGAGCTTCTTTAGATAGTGTTGGCGGAACTATTAAAATCACTATTAATAACTTGCCTATTGGCTTAGGAGAACCATATTTTGATTCTCTTGAATCTATGCTTGCACATGCATTATTCTCTGTTCCTGCCATAAAGGGTGTATCTTTTGGTAGTGGATTTGAGGGTTGTGCATTAAAAGGTAGTGAATACAATGATTTAATTGTTGATAAAAAAGGAACTACAAAGACTAACAATAATGGTGGTATTAATGGTGGTATTTCTAATGGTAATCCAATTATAATAAATATTGCAGTTAAGCCTACACCTTCTATTAGCATTAACCAAGAGACATTTAATTTTAAAGAAAATAGGCTAGATAATTTAGTTATAAAGGGAAGACACGATGCAGCTATTATTATGCGTGCTAGTGTAGTATTAGAGGCAATGTGCAAAATTACATTGGCTGATTTATATTTAAGGAGTAAAATTTATGATTAGAAAGCATATATATGATACTTTAGAGGCAGAAAATGAGGCCAAACGTTGTTTGAGTTGTAAGAATCCTCTATGTGAGACAGGCTGCCCAATTAAAAATCATATCCGTGATTTTATCAAAGAAATTAAAAATAAAGATTTAACTAAGGCGGGACAAATAGTATTTGAAAATTCTAATTTAGCATTTATTTGTAGTTTAGTATGTCCTCATGAAAATAATTGTATGGGTCATTGTGTCTTAAATAGAGCCAATAAGCCAATTAATGTAGGTGCATTAGAGGCATACATCGCTAAAAATGTAACATATAATTATAGTTTAAAGCCAAGTAATGGTAAGAAAGCTTTAATAGTAGGTTCAGGTCCTGCCGGTATTTATGCAGCAATAGAACTAAAGAAAAATGGATTTAGCGTCACATTAGTTGAAGCATCTAATCATATTGGTGGTGTTTTAAGCTATGGAATTCCTAATTATCGCTTACCAAACGATAATTTAGAAAGAATAGAAAAGATGCTAGCCGATTTAAAAGTAGAAATAAAATTAAATACTTTTATGAATGAGGATTCTATATTGTTAGAAAAGGATAATTATGATTATATTCTTCTAGCTTGTGGATTAACAAAATCGCGTGATGCTAATCTAGGAAGTAATGATAGAATTATTGATGCATTAAAGCTTTTAAAGGAATACAATTTAAAAACGCGATATAATGAAGGTATGTTGCCAAATGTTTATGGTAAAGTAGCAGTTGTAGGAGCAGGTAATGTAGCAATGGATGCTTCTAGGGTACTAAGAAGATTAGGTTGCGATGTAGATGTTTTATATAGACGCTCAAGGGAAGAAGCCCCTGCAACAAAAGAAGAAATAGCTTTAGCAGAAGATGAGGGAGTAAGATTTAATTTTTTACAAAATCCAGTTGAGGCTAAATTAGTCGATGATAAACTTGAATTAAAAATGGAAAAAATGACTTTAGGAGAACCAGATTCAAGTGGTAGAAGAAGACCTGTTTCTACAAATGAATTTTTTAACCTTAGATTTGATTTTGTAGTAAAAGCAATAGGGCAAATACCTGATAGTGATTTGGCTTTCACAAAAATAAATGTAGATCATGGCTATATAATTACTAACGATTTTTATGAGACTAATATCGAAAATATTTATGCTCTAGGTGATCTGACATTAGGTGCAAAAACAGTAGTTGAAGCTTGTGTTAGTGCTAAATGTGCAGTTGAAAATATTATATCAAAGGAAAATATATAGTTTAAATAAAGTGCTTTTTAGAGCACTTTTTTATTTTAATGAACAATTGTTATAAAAAATACGCATATTTGTAATATTTTTTCTAATAAATATGTGGTATAGTTATAATAACTGGGGGGTATAATTTAGTGAATGTCTTTTTAACTAAAAATTTGTTAGAGATTAAACCACATGGTAGAGTAGATTTTAAAATGTCACTCTATGAAGAAGTGTTTACCGATGATGGAATTGGGAAATATGCATTGCATTGGCATCCTGAACTTGAAGTAGATTTAATAGTTGATGGAGAAATAGAATTTGTAATTGGTAATGTATCATATAGCTTAAAAACGGGGGATGCTATTTTTATCAATTCAAACATTTTACATTCAATTAATAAAAAAACAAAAACTGCAAAATTCATTGCCTTAGTCTTTGGAAAAGATTTTTTAGGTTATGACAATAAATTTTATAACTATTTAAATAAAATAACTTCAAGTGCATTTGCATTAAAAGAGTGTGGTGATGAAATTATAAAAATTAAGGATTTGTTTTCTAAATGTCCTGATTTTTATGAGTTTTTAATTGCAGAAGAGTATGTAAAATTAGTAAGAAAAGTATTACTTCAAAGCAAAGGTGTTTTTATAACAGAGGATGTAGATTCAATTAGAATGAAGCAAATAATTAGCTATATTAGTGATAATTATGACAAAAGGATTACAATAGAAGATTTAAAAAGAAAGCTTGGTATTGGTAAGACGGAAATATCTAGAATTATTAAACAAAGTACTAACTTTAGTTTTATTACATATCTAAATAATTATCGGATTGAAAAAAGCTTGGTCTTGCTTAATGAAGATAAATATTCAATAACAGAAATAGCTAATTTATGTGGCTTTAATTCATCATCATATTTTACTGAGGTTTTTCATAGTTTGACTGGTTTTACACCACGTGACTATAAAAATAAAAAAATAAAGGAGAAGGAAAATGGAGTTTTTTAAGGAAATCGATAAGATTAATTATGAGGGAGCAAAAAGTAAAAATCCTTTAGCATTTAAATTCTATGATCCAAATAGAATAGTGCTTGGAAAACCAATGAAGGAACATTTACCATTTGCAATGAGCTGGTGGCATACATTATGTGCTAATGGCGTTGATATGTTTGGTAGAGGAACTAGTGATAAATCATTTGGTTTAGAATTAGGAACAATGGAGCATGCAAAAAGAAAAGTTGATTTTGGCTTTGAATTCATGAAAAAATTAGGGATTGAATATTTTTGTTTTCATGATGTAGATTTAGTGCCTGAAGATGCAGATATAAATGTAACTAATAAACGTCTAGATGAGATTTCAGATTATATATTAGAAAAAATGCATGAAACAGGAATTAAGTGCTTATGGGGTACAGCTAATATGTTTTCAAATCCCCGCTTCATGAATGGCGCTGGTTCTACAAATAGTGCTGATGTTTATTGCTTTGCTGCTGCCCAAATAAAAAAAGCTTTAGATATAACAGTAAAATTGGGAGGAAAAGGCTATGTATTTTGGGGTGGAAGAGAGGGTTATGAAACTCTATTAAATACAGATATTAAATTCGAACAAGATAATATTGCCCGTTTAATGCGCCTAGCAGTTGAATATGGTAGAAAAATTGGTTTCAAGGGAGATTTTTATATTGAACCAAAACCAAAAGAACCAATGAAGCACCAATATGATTATGATGCTGCTACAGCAATTGGTTTTTTAAATAAATATGGATTAGCTAAAGACTTTAAATTAAATATCGAGGCTAATCATGCTACTCTTGCCGGACATACATTTGAACATGAACTAGCTATTAGTAGAATCAATGGTATGCTAGGATCTATTGATGCTAATCAAGGAGATATGTTATTAGGCTGGGATACAGATGAATTCCCGTTTGATGTATATAGCGCAACATATTGTATGTTAGAAGTTATCAAAGCCGGTGGATTAACTGGTGGTTTTAATTTTGATGCTAAAAATAGACGACCTAGCTATGAATTAAAAGATTTATTTATAAGCTATATTTTAGGTATGGATACTTTTGCATTAGGTTTACTTAATGCAGAAAAAATAATCAAAGATGGTAGATTAGAAAACTTTAGAAAAGAAAGATATAAAAGCTTTGAAACAGGAATTGGAAAGGATATAGTTAATAATAAAGTAAGCTTAGAAGATTTAGCTTTATATGCTTCTAAATTAAAAGATGCAAGCCTTCCTAGTTCAGGAAAGCAAGAAATGCTAGAATCTATTGTTAACCAAATTATGTTTAGTGAATAATATGAAAAAATTTATTGGTATAGACTTAGGAACTAGTGCTTTAAAGGCTTTAGTTTGTGATGAAAATAATAAAGCTCTTTTTACAATCGAAGAAAAATATGAAGTTATTTCTAATTTTAATCATTATAGTGAACAAAACCCTAATGACTGGATTATAGCTTTAGACAATGTTTTTAAAAAAATTAATGGCAAGGTTGATGAGATTGAGGCGATTTCATTTAGTGGGCAAATGCATGGTCTTGTCATTTTAGATAAAAATGATATTGTCATTAGAAACTGTATTTTATGGAATGATAATAGGGCTGTTGATGAAACAAATTATTTAAATGAAATCTTTGATAAGAATAAATTAAGTTCTATTACAGGTAATATGGCTTATGCTGGTTTTACTTTACCTAAACTTTTGTGGGTAAAAAAACAGGAAAGTATTAACTTTTCTAAAATTGATAAAATTATGTTACCAAAGGATTATTTAGTTTATTATTTAACTAAAAAATTTGTAACTGATTATAGTGATGCCTCTGGTACTTTATTCCTAGATATAAACACAAAAAAATGGTCAGAGGAAATTTGTAAGTTAGCAGGAATTTCTACTGATAAGTTACCTAAACTTGTTGATAGCTTTTCATGCGTTGGAAATATTAGTCAAAATATAACTAGTAAATATAGTTTCTTAAAAAACACTAAGGTTATAGTTGGTGGAGCTGATAATGCAATAGCAGCAATTGGTACAGGAACAATTAACGAAGGAGAATGCAATATATCACTTGGAACTAGTGGTACAATTCTTTTTTCAAATGACAATTTGATAATACCTGAAAAGAATTCCTTGCATTCGTTTTGTCATGCTAATGGAAAATATTATTTAATGGGCTGTATATTAAGTGCAGCTAGCTCTAGAAAATGGTGGTTAGAAGAAATAATTAAATCTAATGATTATTATAGTGATGAGAAGGCTATGAATAATGCTAGAACAAATAATTTATACTTTTTACCTTATTTATCAGGAGAAAGAAGTCCTCATAATGATTCATATGCTAAAGGAGCTTTTATTGGCTTAACATCTACTACGAAAAGAGAAGAAATGTCCTTAGCAGTAATAGAGGGAGTAAGCTTTGCTTTAAAGGATTCGCTTGAAATAGCTAGATTGAATGGCAAAAAAATAAATAGTGCTACTTTATGTGGTGGAGGTTCTAAAAGTAAATTATGGTGCCAAAAGCTTGCAACTATTTTAGGGCTTAAAATTAGAACATTAGATAATGAACAAGGTCCAAGCCAAGGTGCAGTTTATATGGCAATGTTAGGTAGTGGTATATTTACGAATTTAAATACAATTAAGCAAAAATTTGTATTTTATAGTGATGAATATATCCCAAATGAAGAAGAAAGAGATTACTACTTAAAAAAATATGATAATTATAAAAAACTTTATCCATTATTGAAAGATTTTTTCAAAACAGAAATATAATAAATTTTGCTTGAAATAATAAAAAAACTATGCTATAATTATACGGCTTTTATAAGCAAACCACATTGTTCCGCTGACATTATTATTTATTTAGTTATGAACTTTGTTAGACGAAGGAGAAACATTTATGGCAAAAGGACAACAATTAATCAATGAAATTACAGCTCAATATTTAAAAGAGCGTCCAGATTTCCGTGCTGGTGATACTGTTAAAGTATATGTAAAAATCATTGAAGGTGAAACTCACCGTATCCAAGTATTCGAAGGATTGGTAATTAAACGTCAAGGTGCTGGAGTTGCTGAAACTTTCACAGTAAGAAAGGTATCTAATGGTGTTGGTGTTGAACGTACATTCCCTGTACATTCACCAAACGTAGATAAGATCGAAGTATTACGTAGAGGTAAAGTTCGTAGAGCTAGATTATTCTACATCCGTAGTTTATCAGCTAAGGCTGCTCGTATCAAAGAACGTAGGTAGTAAGAAAGAGGAGTTATTCATTTATTTGAATAATTCCTTTTTTTTGTTATAATTTACTTAGAGGTGATTTATTATGTCTAAAAAAATGAGTATGTTTACATCAATTTTATTAGTTGGTGGTATTTTAGCTTTAGTTGGCTTTTTAACGGCAAATTTAACTAATAATGCTGTTTTATCCTTAAGTTTAGGTATTGGCATAATAGTTTTAATTGCTATTTTAAGTATATTTTTTACTAAAGAAAAAGTAATGTTTTTAATTCATAGTCTTGCTAGCATCGTTATCTTTATATTATCACTAAGCTTTGCATATATTAATTTAGATTCTAATTACATCTTAGCATTACTACTTGGCTGTTTACTATTATATTTTATTTTCTTAATTTTAGGAAACCGAAAGTAATGAAAAGTTTTCATAAGAATTTGTTTTCTATTGTCTAAATACTTCAGTTGTGATATAATTTTAACGAATGGGGTGATTTAAATGGCAAATACTACTATCTATGATGTTGCTGGTGCGGCTAAGGTTTCTTTAGCTACAGTAAGTAGAGTAATGAATAACCCTGAAAAAGTTAATCCAGCCACTAGAGAGAAAGTACTTAAAGTCATTAAAGAACTAGGATATCGCCCAAACGCTATTGCAAGAGGTCTTGCGAGTCGTAAAACGACAACAATAGGTGTTGTAATGTCTGATGTTACAAGAGCCTATACATCACAAATGCTTGGTGGAATAGTTGATATTGCTAAAAAATATAATTATTCTATTAAGATTTTTTCTACTACTGGGGATGTTAATTTAGACGATTCAATCAGAACTGTTGTTGCGGAGCAAGTGGATGGTATTCTATTCCTTAATGAAGAATTGGAACAAGAACAAATTGAAACTGTTGTCTCAAGAGTTGAGGAGGCAGGAATTCCAACAGTTTTAACAAACGTTAGTTTCGAAAATA
Source organism: uncultured Acholeplasmatales bacterium (assembly GCA_944324805.1). GTDB lineage: Bacteria > Bacillota_I > Bacilli_A > Acholeplasmatales > Anaeroplasmataceae > CALUXS01. Next base: position 131,042 of record CALUXS010000002.1, read on the forward strand.
ATCCTTTACCATATGTTATGATTGATTATGTAGAGGGTACTTACGAAATAACAAAGAAAATGATTGAGAAAGGTAAAAAAGATATTTATCTATTTTCAACAGTAAGACATTATTACACTAACGATTTAAAAGAAAAAGGCTACATAAAGGCTATGGAAGAAGCAAATTTAGAGCCAAGAATCTTTAGAACTAGTGGAGATGTTACAATTAATACACAACATTTCACAGAGTTCTTTAGAAATCATAATATTGATGGAGCTATTTCTGTTAGAGATAGTATAGCAATCAGTTTTATGAATGTTGCAATTAAGGCGGGAAGGAAAATCCCTGAAGACATTTTAGTTGCCGGTTTGCAAAATACTAAATATGCGATATTATCTAGGCCAAATTTAACGTGTCTAGATACTCCGGTATATGATATAGGAGCAGTTTCAATGCGTTTATTAACAAAATTGATGGCCCAAGAAGAGGTAGATAATTTACATATCGTATTACCTCATAAGATCATTGAAAGAGGAAGCTTATAATAGATTGATGATAGAGGCTAGTAGAGCTTAATTTTAGAAAAAGAGAGTTCATGGTGGTGAAAATGAATGGAAGAATTAGGCTTGAATTACAACTAAGGAGATCATTACATTTTTGAGGGCTAGAATTTTATTCTAGAACTAAGGTGGTACCGCGTGTTATTTACGTCCTTAGATTTTCTAAGGGCGTTTATTTTTTTAATTGGAGGAGAAAAAAATGAGATTATTAGATGAATTAAAAGAAAGAAATTTATTATTTGACGTAACAGATCCTAAGATTGCAGATGCACTTGAAAGTGAAAAGGTTTCATTTTACTTAGGAACAGATCCAACCGGAGATTCTCTTCATGTTGGGCATTTAGTAACTTTTTTAGTTGCTAAACGTTTACAAAATTGTGGTCATAAACCAGTTATTTTAGTTGGTGGTGCAACAGGATTAATTGGTGATCCTAAACAACAAGGGGAAAGAAAAATGCTTACTCTTGATGTTACAAATGCAAACACTCTAGCATTAAAGAAACAAATTGAAGAGATTTTTAAATTTGATACTGTTGTAAATAACTACGACTGGATATCTAAAATAAATGTTATCGAATTCTTGCGTGATTATGGTAAAAATTTTAATGTTAATACAATGATTAACAAGGAAACTGTAAAAGCAAGATTAGATTCAGGTATTTCATATACAGAATTTTCTTATCAAATTCTTCAATCACTTGATTGGCTTCATTTATATAAAGAATATAATTGCAAGATGCAAATTGGTGGCCAAGACCAATGGGGAAATATGACTGCCGGAACCGATTTAATCCGTAAGAAGTTAGGTACTGAAGCAGAAGCATTTGCCTTTACAATTCCTTTAATTGTAAAATCAGATGGTACAAAGTTTGGTAAATCTGAAGGCGGACAAAGTGTATGGCTTGATAAAAATAAGACTAATCCTTATGAATTCTATCAATTTTGGATTAATACACCTGATAATGAGGTTGAAATGCGCTTGAAACAATTTACTTTCCTTTCATTAGAGGAAATTAAAGATATAGTAGCAAAATGGCAAGAAAAGCCTGAAGAACGTTTAGCCCAAAAAATATTAGCTAAAGAAGTGACAACTTTTGTTCATGGCATTGAGGCTACAAATCAAGCTATTCATGTTAGTGAGGCTTTATTCAGTGGTGATTTGACAAGCTTATCAGCAGCTGAAATTGAAATGGGATTCAAGGATTTAAAGAGAGTTAATGCCTTAGATAAGCCATTAATTGATATAGTAATAGAGGCAGGCTTAGCATCAAGTAAGCGTGAGGCACGTGAATTTATTACTAATGGAGCAATTACCCTAAATGGTAATAAAGCCGCTGATTTTAATCAAATTTTAGATAAGAGCATGGCGATAGAAGAAAAATTTATTGTTATTCGTCGTGGTAAAAAGAAATATGCTTTGGTGGTATTTTAATGCTAGAAAAAGATTTTAAAGGAAATAAACTATATTTTACAAAAGTTAGAGATTATATAGGACCTGTAACTTTAATGTATAGACCTAATAAAACTATTTTTCAAATAATGGATAACTATGTTATTGAGTATGATGGTAGATATTACATTATTGATGAGGTAAAATATCAAAATGTTAATTATTCATTCTCTGATTTTGTTTTAGCATATCCTGATGTTTTAGGCTTTTAAGCTAAAAGGAGCAAAGATGTTAAAAATATTATTTGTTTGTCATGGTAATATTTGTCGTAGTCCTATGGCTGAATTCCTTTTGAAAAAAAGAGTTAATGATTTAAACATCGCTTCAAATTTTCAAATTGAATCAAGAGCTACCTCTACTGAAGAAATCGGAAATGGTGTTCATTATGGTACTAAGAAAATATTAAATTCTTTAGGAATAGATTGTAGCCAAAAAAGAGCCATGCAAATTACAAGGTCTGATTTAGAGTATTTTGATTATATATATTTAATGGATCATAATAATCTTTCTAATATTAGAAGAATGTTTGGAGATTCACCTAAATATAAGATGCTTTTAGAACGTGATATTAGTGATCCTTGGTACACAGGGAACTTTAAACAAACCTACCTAGACATTGAACTTGGATTAGATAAGCTATTAGAGGAAATAAAGAGGTTCTAGCCTCTTTTTTCTTTTTTTTATCCTTGTTTTATGATATAATTTTTTTCCTAAGGAGTTGTTTATTATGAAAATGGATCAGAACTTAGTTGCCCCTTGTGGTATGAATTGCAATTTATGTATTGGTCATCTAAGGGAAAAAAATAGATGTAATGGTTGTAGTAGTGGCAAAAGCTTACTTAGAAAAAGCTGTAGTAATTGTTATTTTAGAAAATGTGATTATCAAAAGGGATTTTGTTATCAATGTGAAAAATTTCCTTGCACGAGATTAAAAAAACTTGATTTAAGGTACAAAACTAATTATAAAATGTCAATGATTGATAATTTGCATTTTATAAAGAAGGAAGGATTAGATTCTTTTCTTAAACAAGAAGAACAAAAATATACTTGCCCTAATTGTGGTAATATACTTTCAGTGCATAGAGATTTTTGTATATTCTGTAAGAAAAAAATAAATGCTTAATTATTATAATTGTGCTATAATATTTATGAACTTTTGGGATAATTTAAGGAAAGGAAAAGCTTGTGGTTAAAGTAATATGTATATAAATTTTGTTAATGAAACTACTGAGGATGTAGAAAAATATAAAAAACTGATTAAAGGCATTTTTAAACAATTTAAAAATAAAAAAGAAATATTTAGTATCATCTTTGTATCAGCAGAAGAAATAAGAAAAATTAATAGAGAGTATAGAAATATTGACCGTGTAACTGATGTTATTAGCTTTGCATTAAATGATAATGATGAAGGTGCTATGTTTAATGATGGTGAGATAGGAGATATTTTTATATGTCTAGATAGAGCAAGGGAACAAGCACAAGATTATGGACATAGTATAGAGCGTGAGGTAGGCTTTTTAGCAGTTCATGGTTATCTTCATTTATCAGGCTATGACCATATGACACCAGAAGAAGAAAAGGTAATGTTTAGTAAGCAAGAACAAATTTTAGAGAAGGCAGGTTTAAAACGTGGAGAATAAAATATTAGATTTAATTAATAAAGCTAAAGAAGCTAGAGAAAGAGCGTATGTTCCTTATTCAAAGTTTAAGGTAGGAGCTGCAGCTTTATTAAAAGATGGTACCTATGTTTTAGGTTGTAATGTAGAAAATGTTAGCTATGGTTTAACAAATTGTGCCGAGAGGACTTGTCTTTTTTCACTAATTGCTCAAGGATATAATCCAAAAGATGTAGAAATGTTTTGTGTTATTGGTTCAACTAGTAATCCTATTAGCCCTTGCGGTGCTTGTCGTCAGGTGATGGATGAATTATTAAATCCAAACGCTGTTGTTGTATTAGCTAATTTAAAGGGTGATTATAAAACTTATAAAGTTAGTGAACTATTACCTTATACATTCAAGGAGATTGAGCATGCAGAATAAGGAATTCAAGAGTGGTTTTGTTAGTTTAATTGGTAGAGCAAACGTAGGTAAATCTACTTTTTTAAACAGGGTTATTGGCAAGAAAATAGCAATAACTTCCTCAAAGCCACAAACTACACGCAATAAGATTTTAGGTATTTTAACTGATGAGGAAAAACAAATTATTTTTGTTGATACTCCTGGTGTTCATAAGCCAGTTTATGAGCTAGATAATAGAATGCAAGAGGTTTCCTTCAAATCATCACGTGGTGTAGATGTTATTTTGTTTATGACTACACCTTTGAAAAAGGTTTTAAGAGGTGATGAGATTATTCTTGAAAATTTAAAGGGCACTAAAACACCAGTATTTTTAGTTATTAATAAAGTAGATCAACTAAAGAAAATTAGTGATATCGATGAGACAATTTTGTTATATAAGGATTTATTTCCATTTGCCGGTGTCTTTCCTATTAGTGCGCTAGAGGATGTTAACATTAATAAGCTTTTACAAGAAATTAATAACTATCTACCAGAAGGGCCACTATTATATCCAGAAGATATTATTTCTGATCAGCCTGAGCGCTTTACAGTTGGTGAGCTTATTAGAGAAAAAGTTTTAATTTTGACTAAAGAAGAGGTTCCTCATAGTATTGCTGTTATTGTAGATTCTATGAAGACATCGGAGGAAAATCCTAATTATATTGATATTTATGCGACAATAGTTTGTGAGCGTGAAAGTCAAAAGAAGATAATTATTGGAAAAAATGGTGATTTGATTAAGCAAATCAAACAAAAGGCTATTATGGATATTAAGCACTTTTTAGACCATAAGGTTCACCTAGATTTATGGGTTAAGGTTAAAAAGGATTGGCGAAATACACCTAGAGATTTAAATATGCTAGGATATACAAAGGATAATTATTAAAATGTTAGGAATTGTTTATAAAACAATTGATTACAAGGAAAAATCAAAGTTAGTTTATTTATTAACGCCACAAGGATTAGATAGTATTTTAGCGAGAGGGGCCAAGGATTATAAAAATGGCCTCTTTGGTTTTACAAGCCTATTAAGTTTTGTCGATTATGAAAAAACAAATAGTAAATTACCGGTTTTAATTGAGTTTGAAACAATAAACAATTTCACAAAATTAAAGGAAGATATAGTTAAATTTAATTATGCTCTTTCTATGCTAGAAATTGCAAGACAATCAACTGATTTAAGAACAGAAAGAATATTTAATTTTACTAAAATGGCATTAGAGGAGCTTGAAAAAAGTACTAATCCAAAATCAGTTTTATTTATATATTTAGTAAAAATGCTTAAGGTTTTTGGAATTTATAGTCAAAGTGAAAATAAATTTAAATCAGAATTAAAAAATAAAATTATAGTTGCCTATAATTCAGTATTATCTACTAATATAGAGATAACAAAGGATGATATTATGGCGGTTATAGATTATTATGATGAATTGGGTGCACTTTATATTTATAATATAAAACATGCAATAGTGAGGTAAGTATGAATAATATAAGAAAAAATGCTTTTTTATCAATAATGGCCTACTTAATGATTTATTTATTTGGTAGTATCTTTTTTCAGGTTGCTGTCACACTCTTATTATCTGGTAAAACAGGCTATAACTTTAATGAAATTTTAAATGCAATTAGTAATGGAACAACTGATGAGGTTTTACTAGCTACTAGCTATAAGGCTTCGGCATATAGTAATTTTTTAACCTACTTAGCTTTATTCGTGGCATTAGTTGTTCTTAATTTTGGATACTTAAAAATGGATATTAAAGGCCTAAAAAAGTGGTATATTATAGGTGGTGCTTTAATAGCAGGAATAATTTTATATGGAGGTTCTTTACTTCTTAGCACGATTTTAGCAAATTTTTCAATAGGAGATTCTAATAATCAACAACTTATTGAAGGAATGATTTTAAATAAAGGCGCACTAGTAACCTTTTTTAGTGTAGGAATATTTGCCCCTGTAGTCGAAGAACTTATTTATCGCAAAGCAATAGGAGATTTATTAATTCCTAGAAGTAAAATATTATTTTATATTGTATCTATATTAGCTTTTGGCTTACCACACATGCTTTCAACAAGTGCTAGTATAGGTGTATGGCTTTTGATGGCAATTCCTTATTTATTTTCAGGCCTTATCTTAGCCTTAGCTTATGAGAGGTTTAATAACATATATGTTGCGATTATTGCGCATATGATTAATAATATGATTTCGTTTTTTATTATTTTAGGAATGGTGATGATATTATGCTAAAAAAAAGTATTGATGAGTTTAATAGTGTTTTTCTAGATATAAAGGACAAATGTCCGATTATTGTAGCTGGAAATAAGGATAACTATAATGCAATGATGGTAAACTGGGGTGGCTTTGGTCATCTTTGGAATAAAAAGGTTTGTTTTATTTTTGTAAGAAAGAATCGTTATACATATGAATTTATGGAAAGTTTTAATACTTTTACAATTAATTTTTTAGACTTAACTCCACAAATTATAGACTATTTTGGCACTAAAAGTGGGCGAGACTTTGATAAGTTTAAAGAAACTAATTTGCACGCATCAATTGATATTGATCGCAATCTAAGAAGTATAGCTGAAGCAAATCAGGTTTTAAAATGTAATAAGCTTTGTGCAATTGATTTAAGTAAGGCTAGTTTTATGCTACCTGAAATAGTTGAAAAATTCTATAAAAATGATGATATGCATGTTTTATACATCGCCGAAATAAAAGAATACTTAATAAAGGAGTAAAGTATGCTAAAGGCATTTTTCTTTGATTTAGATTCAACACTTTTACAAATGAATCAAGATGAATTCATTAAAAATTATTTTGACTCTTTGAAAAATTACGCAATTAAAAAGAATTTAGACGTAAAAAAATTTTTCTACTATCTTAATTTAGGCATCGAAGCAATGCTTAATAATGATGGAAGTAAAACAAATTTAGAAGCCTTTAATGAGGCTGCAGGATGTTACAAGGAATTGCTTAACGAAATGCCTAATTATTACAAAGAAGAATTTCAAAGTCTTAAAAAGGTTTCTATTTATAATCCTCTTTCAAACTTAATTGTTAAAGAACTTAAGGCTAAGGGCTACAAAATAGTTTTAGCAACGAATCCTTTATTCCCTAAGGAAGCTACTTTAGAGAGGATGAAATGGGCAGGATTAGATAGTAATGATTTTACTTATATTACAACCTATGAAAATTCCCATTATACTAAACCAAAAAAAGAGTATTTCTTTGAAATACTTGAAAAATTAAACTTGACCTCAGATGAGATATATTATATTGGTAATGATATCGATGATGATTTTAAAGAAATAAATGGTATGTTTAAATCTTTTATTATTTCTGATTATTTAATTAATAAAGAAAATAAAGAGATAAATATTCCTACTTTAAGTCTATCAGGCTTCTATAATTGGCAAAAAGAAAACGTGTAGCAAATGCTACACGCCTTCTTTTTCAATTGGGAGAGATTACGTATGAAAAAAATACAACTTTTTTCTTCACCTATATAATATAACAAATGAAAGCGCTTGTCAAGTTTTAAAATGCTAGTATTTATTTTAATACTGGGTTTTTATATTTAGATATGCTAAAATATAGTTAAAAGGAGTGAACAATATGCCAACAGATAAAGAATTTCTAAATGAATTAAGATATAAAGGATTAGTAAATGGTAAAAGACCATTTATGATAGTTGCTGATAAAAAAAGTGATATGCGTAAATTAAAGTGTAGACGCTATTTATTATCATATGACGAATCAAAGATTTATTTTCAAAGTTTGGCTATGTTTACTCATCTACCAAATAAAAAGGATGATTTTTTCATTCCTTTAAATAAAATAAAAAATTATATTTATAATCCTATAAATCAAACACTAGTTTCGGTTTCTTTTTATGGATTAAAGGAATATAAAAATAAATGTTTAACAATTTATATTTATAGGAATATTCATAAATATTTACAATCAGAATTACATTTCAATGATTTTATTAAATATCTTAATCAGAAGGGAATAAAAGATATCGATGAAGAATTTAACGAAGAAGGAACAGGAACTAATTAAAAAGTTTGAAGGTAAAAAGAAGGGTACAAGTTTTAAGGATAAAAAGGAAATGTATCTAGAACAAACAGATAGAAATTATAAGGATGGAGATCGAAACTAATGTTAGAAGCAGGAAAGTTTTATAAATTTAAGGTAACAAGAAAAACAGATCTAGGATTTATGCTTAATGATGGTGAAGAAGAAGTTCTAATGCATTATCGCCAAGCAGAACGTGAATATGAAATTGATGAGCAAATCAGTGCCTTTATTTATTATGATAAGGAAGGACGCTTTTGCGCAACAACTAAAAATGTTTATGCAAGTGCTGTTAAGCCTGGGCTTTGTGAGGTTGTTGAAATTAATGAAAAAGGATTATTTTTAGATATTAATACATCTAAAGATGTTTTGTTATCAACTGATTTTTTACCATATAATAAAGAACTATGGCCAGATGTTAATGAAAAACTTTATGTAATATTAAAGGATAAGAAAAAAAGCTTAATTGCAAAGCCAATCAATAAGGAGCAATGTTTAAAATATAAAACTGCAGATGTAATTGAGAATATGACATATGAGGCAGTTATCAATAATATTAATAAAGGTGGATACGGACTAATTACTAAGGATTTAGTTTATATTTTTGTTCCATTTATTATGACACGTGGTAAACATCATTTAGGTGAAGCAGTAAAAGTTAAAATTACTAAGATAAAAGAAAGTGATGTTTATGGATCAATGATTGAGGTAAAAGAAAAACAAATGGTCGATGATAAAAAAATTATTTTAGACTATTTATTAGAGCATAATGGCTATATGCCTTTTACTGCTAAAAGTAGTTCAGAGGCTATTGAACTTGCCTTTAAGATTAGTAGAAAAGCTTTTAAAAGAGCCTATGGTGAACTTTATAAAGAAAGACAAATAGCCTTTGATGAAAAAGGGACTACATTAATAGAAAAAAAGTAAGGTTTTATGCAAAGCATAAAGCCTTTTTTAATTGAAAATATGTAAGAAAGTGATATAATATAAATAGAGAAAAATCTCTTTTTATTTATAATAATACTTTACTAAGTAAAGTAAATACGAGGTGTGTTTATGATTCAAAAACTATTAGGTATCAAATATCCTATTTTAGCTGGAGCAATGGCTAATATCGCTACTCCTAAATTTGTTGCTGCAGTATCAAATGCAGGTGGTTTAGGGATTTTAGCGACTGGTGCTATGACAAAAGAAGAAGCTAGAGAGGCAATTTTAGAATGTCAAAAGTTAACTAATAAGCCATTTGGCGTAAATGTTATGCTCATGAATCCTGCTGCTAAGGATATTTTAGAGCTTTTAGCTTCAATGAAAGTTAAGGTTGTAACAACGGGTGCAGGTAATCCTGGTCCTTATGTAAAAATGTTAAAGGAAGCAGGGGTTATTGTTATTCCTGTCGTTCCTAGTGTAGCCTTAGCAAAGCGCATGGAAAGAGCAGGAGCTGATGCTTTAATAGTAGAAGGTACTGAAGCAGGAGGTCATGTTAGTGAACAAACAACAATGGCTCTAATACCACAATGTAAGGATGCGGTTTCAATTCCTATTATTGCAGCTGGTGGTATAGGAGATGGAAGAGGACTTGCGGCTGCATTATGCTTAGGTGCCTCAGGAGTTCAAATTGGAACTAGACTTTTAGCTTCTACTGAATGTCCTATTCATGAGAATTATAAAAATGCTGTTTTAGAGGCTAGAGATACAGATACTGTTGTTACAGGAAGAAGCTTAAATGCTCCTGTTAGAATTTTGAAAAATGAAATGGCTAGAAGCTATATTGAACTTGAAAAGAATGCATCATCAAGAGAAGAATTAGAAAAGCTTACTCTTGGCGGTCTAAGAAGAGCTGTTTTTGATGGCGATATGAAAACAGGTTCGGTAATGATGGGACAAATTGCTGGTTTGTGCCATGAAATAAAGGACGTAAAAGAAATCTTAGAAGAAATGGTAGATGGCGCTAAAAAAGCTTTAAATATAAGTATAGGAGGATTTGATAGCGATGCTTTATAATAAAGAACAAATTAAAAAGATTATTCCCCAAAGAGAACCATTTTTATTTGTTGATCAAATTAACTATATATCTGAGGATGGTAAAACTATCGAGGGAGAATTGAATTTAACTGGTGAAGAATATTTTTTCAAAGGTCATTTCCCTAATTATCCGGTTATGCCTGGCGTTTTGATTGTTGAAGCTTTAGCTCAGGTAGGATCAGTCTTATTATTATCGATGCCTGCAAATATAGGAAAAGTAGGAATGTTTGCTGGTATTAATAAGATTAGATTCAAAAAAGAAGTACATCCCAATGATAAATTAGTATTAAAGGGGACATTCACTAAAAACAAACTAAATCTTTATTTTGCTGAGGTTGAAGCTAGTGTAAATGGAGAAGTAGTTTGCGTTGGTGAAATAATGTCAGCAGTAAGTAAATAATAGTTTAAAAGACACTCTATGTGTCTTTTTTTATTATAAAACAAAAAAAGAGTCTATTAAGACTCTTGTATATAAAAATGGAGCAGGTGATGAGAATCGAACTCACGTAGTCAGCTTGGAAGGCTGAAGTTCTACCATTAAACTACACCTGCTTGTAAGATGGTCGGGAAGACAGGATTTGAACCTGCGACCTCCTGGTCCCAAACCAGGCGCTCTACCAAGCTAAGCTACTTCCCGATTATTAAATTAGAATGGCGCGCCCGAGAGGACTCGAACCCCTAACCTTTTGATCCGTAGTCAAACGATCTATCCAGTTGATCTACGGGCGCATATTTACATGGCGGTCCGGACGGGACTCGAACCCGCGATCTCCAGTGTGACAGACTGACATGTTAACCAGCTACACCACCGGACCACAACGCTCGTTTATTATACCATAAACTTTTTGTGGTTTCAAGTGTTATTTTTATTTTTTTTGGTTAACTTTGTTAGTTTTATGCTTGAAGTATCAAGCGATAATTATTTTACAACTTTTTTATTAAATAATCAAGTAAAACTTTTAAAAAAAGTAAAAAAATGTTATACTTAATAAGTATAGTGATAGGGGTATAGCTATGAGAATATATAATAATCCAATAATTTTACAAGATTTTTCTGATCCTGACGCAATTAGAGTAGGTGAAGATTTTTATATGATTGCTTCAAGCTTTAATCATATGCCTGGAGTTCCAATCTTACATTCTAAAAATTTAGTAGACTGGGAATTGATAAATTATGTTTATGATTCTTTTCCTTTAGCAAAATATGATAAAGTGTGTCCTGGACATGGAGCTTGGGCACCATCACTTAGGTATCATAATAATACTTTTTATGCAATGATTCCAACACCTGATGAAGGTTTATTTGTTGCAAGTACAAAAGATATATATGGTAAATGGGAAAAACCTTGGTGTCTAAAGAAGGCAAAAGGATTAGAAGACCCATGTCCTATTTGGCTAAATGGTAAGGCTTATGTTGTGCATGGCTTTGTTAAAAGTCGTTGTGGCTTTAATTCTAAACTAGCTATTTTTGAGGCAACAGAAGATTTAAAAGAAGCTTTAACAGATAGTGTAGTTATTTATGATGGTCACAACAATAATCCAACAATAGAAGGTCCAAAGTTTAACTATAGGAATGGTTTTTACTATATTTTAGCACCAGCTGGTGGTGTAACTACAGGTTGGCAAACATGTTTAAGAAGTAAAAATATTTATGGTCCTTATGAAACTAAAATTGTTTTAACGCAAGGACATACTAATATTAATGGTCCTCATCAAGGAGCATTAATAGATATAGATGACAATGATAACTGGGCATTTATTCATTTTCAAGATCAAGAATGCTATGGTAGGGTTTGTCATTTACAGCCAGTAACTTGGCTTAATGATTGGCCAGTCATGGGTAGAGTTTCTGATCCTCTTTTAGCAGGAGAGCCTGTCTTATGGAATGAATATTTGATTGATAAAGGCCCATTTTATAAGCTCGAATTATCTGATAAATTTAAAGATAAATTAGGCTTACAGTGGCAAACTTTAGCAAATCCTAAAAAGGATTGGTATTATTTAGAAGACGGATTAAATTTAAAAGCTTTAAATCCTGATATTAAAAAACTAGGAATGTTACCTAATTTTTACGGTCAAAAGCTTGGCTTTAAGAATTTTACAGCTGAAACAGAACTAGATTTAACTAGATTAGAAGAAAATAGTAAGTTTGGTTTTAGCTATTTAGGCTTAACATACTACGGCTTATATGTAACTAAAGAAAATGATATTAATTACTTATGCTTATTTGAAAATGGTGAGGAAAAAGATACTATTCTAAGTAAAATATCTTATAACGAGGATAGAATTAAATTGAAACTTCGCTTTTATGAACCAAATTGCTACCAATTAGGCTATAATAATGTTTGGTTTAAAGATAAATTCATAGCGACAAAAGGTGCCTGGGTTGGTGGAAAAATTGGTATTTTTGCTTGGGGTGCTAATGGCTATGCGAGGTTTAAATACTTCAAGGTAAAGGAGAATAAAAATGCAAGAAAAGGATAGATTTATACTAGATATAAAAAGATTAGGTATTAATGGCGAGGGAATTGGATTTTACAATAAACTTGCAGTCTTCGTAAAAAATGCAATACCAGGTGAAGGTGTTGACGTAGAGGTAACTAAGGTATTACCTAAGATGGCCTATGCTAAAATAGTTGATTGGAAAAATAAATCAAAAGCTCGTTTAGAACCTAAGTGTAAATATTATAATGAATGTGGTGCCTGTCAAACAATGCACATATCTAATGATAAAATGGGTGAATTAAAACGAGAACTAGTAATAGAGGCTATTAAACGTTATACAAAGTTAAATCCAACTAGCTTTGAAATTAAAAAAACATTAACAATGGAAGAACCATTTAATTATCGTAATAAATCTACCCTTGTAGTTAGAAGAAACATGGGTAAAAATGCTGTTTCAATGATTGAGGAAGGAACAAATAAAACCTTTGCAATTGACACTTGTTTAGTTCAAGATGAAAAAATAAATGAGATTAATGCTAAGGTTATTGCACTTTCAAATGAATTAAATGTAAAATCATTTGGTTGTGAAAAATATAGTTGGCGTTACCTAGTAACAAGAGTAGCTAAAAACACAAATGAAAGTTTAGTATGCCTTGTAGTATATAAATTTGATAAAGAAATTGAAGAATTTGCAAAATCAATTGTTGGTAGAAAATTAGCAGATAGTGTTTATGTAAATATCAATAATGATGATAAAACACATGAAATATTTGGTGAAGAATCTATTTTCATAGGTGGTAAAAAAAGTATTATTGAAACAATTGATAGATACAAATTTAATATTTATCCAACAACTTTCTTTCAATTAAATACTAAACAAACAGAAGTCTTATATGAGCAAGTTAAAAAGGCATGTAAGCTAACTCATCAAGAGCGTGTATTAGATGCTTTCTGTGGTGTTGGTACAATTGCTACTTATCTAGCAAATGTTAGTAAAGAAGTAGTTGGTATAGAATATAATAAAGAGGCAATAGAAGCAGCTAAAGAAAATTTAAAATTAAATAAGACTAAAAATGTTAGCTTCTATCAAGGTAATACAGCAAAACTATTACCAGAATTAATTGCTAAAGATATGACATTTGATGTTGCTGTATTTGATCCACCACGTACAGGATTAGGAGAAGACGTAATAGCAACATTACTAAAAACAAACATTAAACGTATTGTATATGTTTCTTGTAATCCATCAACTTTAGCAAAAGATTTAAATCTATTATCTGAAAAATATAAGGTTAGATATATACAACCAGTAGATATGTTCCCACAAACATCACATGTTGAGTCAATCACATTGCTATCTCTAAAATAGCCTAAAATCAACTAAAAATAGACCAAAAACGAGGGATTTTTAACGAAATTCCTCTTTATTTTTGCCTCGTATTTGAGAATATATGAAAAACATATCATAATAGCTGAAAATATATTTTTAAATAACCTAATACATATATAGATCGTATTCGAAAAAGTGATTATAAATAGAAATGTTAATAATAAAAGAGAATTATTAGAAAAAATATTCAACTAAAAAGTATAGAAACAATCAATAAAACAATAAAAGATATAGAAAATAAGCAAAAAAGATTAGTTTATTTAATGATTGATGGAACTTTAATTATCAGCAAAAGAATGAACGAAGTATAAGTAAAATTAATAATTAAAATTATGATCTCGTTTGAGGTCGTTTTTTTAAGTTTATTTGTGGATGTAAAAATGCTATAATATAAGAAATGATTTCAATAAAGTGGGAGAATAAACTTATGAATTCTAGCAATAAAAGTAAATTAAAAAATGAACTAAAACAAATTAGAGATTTAAAGATTAGAGTGGAAAATGTTGATGACCATCATTATGACAATCAAATACCAAAGGGAACTACAGTATATAACTTAGCTTGTAGTATTATGTTTGTAGATATGAGAAACTCTACAGATATGACAGATAAAAATGGCAGTAGAGATATGACAAAGATATATAAAATGTTTGCTAAATTGGTAATTACAGCTGTAGAAGAAAATGATGGTAGAGTTTATCAAATTATGGGCGATGGTATGCTTTGTTCATTTATAGGTGATAAAAATAAGAACTCTGGTGAAAAAGCTCTAAGTGCAGCAAAGACCATCAATGATTATTTGAAAGACGTATACAATGAAATAGTAGAAGATGATTGGAAGATTAGTTGCGGTATTGGTATTAGAACTGGACACATTTTCCTAAATAGAATTGGTACTAGAGGTAAAAATAAGACTTGTAAGGTTGCCTACCCAAGCAGTATTACTAATTATGCGTGTAAACTTTGTAATCAAGCTGAAGGTGGACAAGTGCTATTTGATGATGCGACTTATGACCAAATTAAGAATAAAAATTTGATTAAAGAAGTAGATAAGAGTAAACTGGGGACTTGTAAGAATATAGTTGGTAATATATGGGAGATTAAGTATGGAGAATAAAAGTTATACTAGGGAAGATGCCTATAATACATTAAATATGATTAATGAATGGATACGTGACTCAGACACAAAAACATCAATTTTGATGGCAATAATAACACTATTTTCAGGACTATTAGTTGTAAAAATTGATGATATAAAAAGCATAATAGATTTTTCTTCCAATCCAGCTATTGGTACTATATTTGTTATCATTATTTTGGCATATATTTTCTCTTATGCGTGTGTATTTTATTTTAGTTTTATGTCCTTATATGCAAGAAAAAATAAGGATAAAGATAACAATAATTCAATATTCTTTTTTGGTACAATTTCAACTTTAAGTAAAGAAGAGTTTATAAAAGATACATCAAAAATTAAAGATGAGGATGTACTAAATGACTTGAAAATGCAAATTTTAATTAATTCTAAAATCGCTAATAGAAAATATAATTATTTTAATAATAGTTTAATAGCAACTAGTGTATTATTTATTTGTGTGATTATATTATTCATACTTATATTTTTATTATAATAGTTTATTTTAATTTGTAATTTAAAGTAAATATATAGATTTGAGGTGTTAGTTTGTCTTTTTTCTTTTTTTTCTTTAATGGATTATATAACATTATTGATATTCAAATCGCATTCAAGAAAATTCTTGTGAATA
The DNA here is from genome assembly GCA_944324805.1 of uncultured Acholeplasmatales bacterium. Taxonomy (GTDB): domain Bacteria; phylum Bacillota_I; class Bacilli_A; order Acholeplasmatales; family Anaeroplasmataceae; genus CALUXS01. The sequence continues at coordinate 146,793 of CALUXS010000002.1, forward strand.
AAATGCTGCTTGATGGGTATTATGATATGAATAAATATATTTGTAAGAATATAAATAAGAACGATATGTATGAAAAGTTGAAAAAGAAGAATTCAAAGTACATAGTTTTGTATGAAAAGGCTTACCCAGCCAAAGATGATGCTACAACATTTTGGTACCAAAATATAAAAACACTAAATAATGGTTATATTGATGTAGAAAATATTACAAATGAAGATGCTGAAGCAATTGTAAAATGGGTTTATCAAATTCTAAGAAAACAAAGTGAACGTGAAGAATTTACTAAAGCAATATTTACTAAAATTAAAGATTTTTACGGCATAAAAAATGAAATTGCAATTGAAAATGGTGTTGTATACAACAAGTCTAAAGTAGAACTTAAATTTTTTTCAAGTATTTCAGAAATAAGTTCATTTATAATGTTGTTACCAAAAAAAGAGGGGAAAACTATCTTTTTTAGAGGCCATGAAAATATGAATTATTTGTTATGTCCTTCTATTTTACGAACAACTAATTTAAAAAATAATGAAAGAAATCTCTATAATGATATGATAATAAATTGTCCACATGAATTTGAAAAATGTAAGAGTCATTTAGAAAAACTTGTTAAGATGCAACACTATGGACTTCCAACAAGATTGCTGGATATTACGAGAAATATGCTAGTTGCTTTATTTTTTGCATGTGAGAGTCAAACAAATACGTATGGTGAGTTGATTATTATTGAAGAGGATACTACTAAAATAAAATATCCTCAAAGTGACACAGTTTCTATATTAGCAAGTTTACCTTTATTTAGTAGAGAAAAACAAGAAGAGTTTAATAATGTGGCTAGTAATAGAGAAGTAACACAAAAAGAATTTAATACTAGAGTAAATAGATTAATTCATGAAGTTAGATTGGAAAAGCCTGCTTTTAAACCGGAAATAGAAAAGGAAACTATTATAAATAATTATGTTGTTTATGCACTTAAGAATAATAGTAGAATTATAAAACAAGATGGGGCTTTTATAATTTGTGGTTTAGATGCTGAGAATGGAACACTAAATAAATTTAGATATTCTAAAGACGATAAAAATATTATTATTTTAATAGAAGACAAGAAAAAAATAATTTCGGAATTAGATAATTATTCAATTAATAGAGCATCATTATTTCCAGAAATAGAAGGTGTGTCTCAATATCTTGTTAAAAAATATTCTTAATATGTAAATTGATTTATATAAAAAATAATGCGGAGATTTTAATGACAAAATTGTATAGATAGATTTTTTATTAAAAGCTTAAAAGATTTAATTATAATATCAGCAAATATTAATAAGATTTTTTACATCTATAAAAGTAATGATGTAAAAACCATTTATATTATAAACTAATAGTATTTTTCCATTGTGAAAACTAAAATATAAAATATATCAATCATAATTGATAAGTTTTTTTATATTTATCAATAAACAAAATATTTATTAACTTCAAATTCTATTTAAATTGTAAAATAAGGATGTGATTGATAATGATAGATAATTTTTATTCAAAGATAGAAGTGTGGAAAAATTCTCAAGATTATGTAACGCGTAAAAATGAAGAAAAGCAAAAGAAAAAAGAATTAGAAGAGTTTATAAGTAAGTTTACTTTAGAATATATTGATGCTATGCCTATTGAAAGTTATGTAACAGGAATGAACAATAAGAATTCGTTTTGTTATATGATTGAAGAAACTTTTAAATGTTTTGGAAAAATAAGTGGTCGCACTTCAGCATATCAAAAATATGTAATATATTGGTCAGAAGAGAAAAAAGATTATTTATTTGGCGATAAAAGAACTAAGTATAGAAGAGGCTTTGGTAGTGAAAAGAATGAAATATATGAAAATGTAAAAAAAGAAATAACTACTATTATAGAGGCTTCTTTCGCAAATGACTATAAATCTATTGCAAAATCTCCTTTAAACCCACAATTTAAAAACAAAATAGCTTTCTTGTATAATTATGATAATCAATTACCAATATATAGTGATGATGATCTAAATGTAATTTTAACTATATTCGAAATACCATTTAATAAAAAAGAAGATAGAGCATTTAAAAGAGAAAAATTGTTTAAATTTTATAAGGATAATCAGCTAGATAAGGTTTTATCAACTTATATGTTTATGGCATTTGTTTATAGTCTATATGGATATAGAAATATATTGCGTAGCGATGAAAAGCCTACACTAATAGATAAGATTAGTGAATATTTATTAGAGGATGTTAAAGTTGGAGAAGTTATAAAAACTAAAAGAAATTCTGATGGAAATACTAGAAAATTAGTATATAATCCTGATATTGAAGAAATTAAGAGAATTACTGGTAGAAAAGCAGAAGATATCGTAATAGAATACTTAAATGCTCACAAAAAAGAGATGAATATAAAGACTATTACTTGTTGGTGTAATGGAGAAAATCATAATGATGTAAAAGGTTATGATATTAGTTATGTAACTAATGATGGTAATGAATTTTTTGTTGAAGTCAAAGGAACAAAACAAAATTTTGATGAAGAAGTATTATTTGAAATGTCAGCTAATGAATATGAGGTGATGAGAACACATCCTAACAACTATTATATTTTCTTTGTAAATAATGTAAATGAAGGCAAAGTAATTAAAAGAATCTTAGGAAAAGATATTGAAGGTGAAGAGCCTATTAAGTATAGAATTAACTTTAAATCAAAAAAAATTAATGAAAATGTAGTTTAAAAGTATATTTGGAGAGTGATATAAATGGGTTATACACATATTAACACATTATTAATTGGAAATGGATTTGATTTAAGTTTAGACTTAAAAACTAGTTATAATGATTTTCATAGTGTTTTAAAAGATGTTTTTGATACAAAAATTAGAAATCATCACATATTTATTGATAAATGGAAAAGTGAAGGAATTAAATTATCTGAAGAATATGGAGCAGCAGAACTTTTTTATAAGATATATGATAATAAGGATAATTTTTTTGTTAAATACTTTTCAAATGCCAAATATAATGAATGGAATGAACTTGAAAAGGAATTAGAAAAAATATATTTAACACTAGATATATTATTAGAAGATATACACTCAATAATATTAAACGAAAAAAAAGTTATGATGAGCAATAAAAGATATATTATTAGAAATATATACAACTATCCAACACCTCATATTTTTGACTACATAGATAAGTGGAAAGATTTTGAATTTTCTATGAATGAATCTTTTGTTGATGAAGGATTGTTTTATGATAGATATTTCGAAACAAATCCCATATCAAAGATTAATCAAATAGAGAGAATAAATGAACTTAAAGCTACGATTCCTAAACTGTTATATGAAGATTTATTATTGTTTTGTAATTTGTTTACATTGTATTTAAATGTTTTTACTAATAATATTCCAATAGTAAAAAATAAGATATTCGCTAGCTATATTTTTTCATATAACTATACAGAAGTAGCAGAAAAAATCATAAATGCAGATAACATAATACATCTACATGGAAAGTTTAAGTATGATGAAAATGTAAATATTAATGGTTGGAAGAATGATAGTATTGTTTTTGGTGTTGATGATAAAACAAAATTTATAAATTCAGGATTTGAGAGATTTAAAAAAACAATCATTCGATGTATGATAGATAGCGATATTAGTAAACTAGATGATAATTTAAAATCAGCTAATAAAATTCCTAATTTGAAAAAAGCAATATGGATTGTGGGTCATTCCTTAGACTTGATAGATGAGGACTCATTAAGAATGATACTAAGAAATAATTGGCAAGAATATGTTGTTTTTTATTATAACGAAGAAGCCAAATTTAACCTTATTTATAATCTTAGAGCAATATTAGGAGTAGATAACTACGAAAAACTATATAATAGTGGTTCAATATTATATAGACCTGTTTCAGATTTTTCTAATAGATTAAAAATTGGTTAATTTATCTTCAGCGTAATTAAATTTTATGTTCATTTAATTATTATTATGTTAGTATTTTGGAATATAATTAATAATTAGGTATATTTACTATTTTATTTGATGAACATATGGCTTTAAATTATTTACAAAGATAGTTAACATAAGTATTAAATTTATCAATAGGTCTATGTTTATAATTCTAAAATTTATACTTCATGCAACATCAAATATGATAGTTTATAGTAATATGTACTGATGTTAGTATATAACTGATACTATGGCACTAAAATACGATTTGTATAATGAAGTCAATTTACTGAATAATGCATTGTTGCTTTACTCATCTATGTATGAAATTCAAGTCATATGAGGTCCAATTTAATTTATATTTTTAAGAGGGCTTATTATTTACTTTTGCGTTACTAGATTTTTTTGTGTATTTTTTCCTCGTTAATGAATATTTTATATTTTTTGGATTCTCATACATTTTAAATATCTCAATGTTTTGTTCAGATGCATACTTAACTAAGATATCTTCGTAAAATTTACTAATTTTGCATCCTAAATAGATTGCCTTTGGTTTTACTGTGATAAAGTTTTCATTATTTAATCTAAATAATTGAAGTCGCCATTCTTTTTCATAAGACCAACATTTGTGTTTGTGGATATTAATTTTATATTGTGCAAAATCATCACTTAATTGAAATACATTTTCAACACCTACATTTTTTAATGTTTGAATGATAGTATTCTCAAAGATATAGTTCGTAGCATCGTATCTTTTGTTTGTATATAAAATTGGTAATAGCATAATTTGCTTCCAATTTGGGCAAGTTTGATATGATTGATTGTTAGTACAAGGCATACAATTTGTCTTTAATTTTTCAGTTTCGTATTCTATTACAAATCCCTTATGATTATCAGCATAATGTGACCACATTAAAATATTGTTGTATGTTTCAGATAGACAAGCTAGTGGTTGATTGTTTTGATAATAATTTTTATAATTTTCTAAGATGTTAGGAGTTAGGTTTTTTATAAAGTTTTTAATATTATCTATTGATTCTTCTGAAATATTAGAAAACACATCTTTTATATTTTTATTTTTAAAATTGTTTATTATCTGTTGGGCTGTTTCTTTATTAATGTTTACTGGTCTCGTATTTAAATGACTTTCATCAATAACAACTTTATGTAGATTTTCAATATTTTTATAATCAAATATATCTTGTACTTGATTTAGAATCTTATCTATATCGCAGTATATTAAGCAGTCGTAAGGATCATTAAAATTACTTGCTATGTTGAAATATATTTTGTTTTCTCTAAATGCTTCGATAGATTGTTCGTTACAACTTCTATAGCGAAATAATGATTTTGGTTTATTTTCATTTATGTAGATTAATAATTCGTTTATGTTCTTTATATTATCTTTATTTATGTCTTTTATTGTATTATTTAACAATTGCTCGTATTTTATTTTGTTTATCATATTAACACCCTATTTATTAAATTTAAGTTTTTTCCTTAAACTATTATATCACTACTATTTTATATTGTAAAAGACACATTGCTTTTGATTTTACAGTAACTGAAAAAAGATTGTTGTCTTCTTAAAAAGTATATTCAACTTAAGGTAAGGTCATATGAATAGAATTTTTGATTAATAAACTATGTATAAATTTTTTATTGTAATGAAATGAAATTTAATAATTCTATGAAATAAATGTTATAATAATGGTAAAGTTTGAAGATAAGAAAAAATATGAATTTGATGCAAATGGTAATGTGGTAAAAAGGTATTTTTTGTTGTATAATTTGATTGTTAAAAGTTAGGTGATATCATGGCAAGAAATTTTCCAACTCAGGACGAAATTGCTGCAAAAAATATTTGTTGTAAGTTTTTAAATTACGATGCAAATTCGTTAGTTATTTCTGATTCCCCAGACTTACAAGATAGTAAAAATAATGTTGGTGTCGAAGTTCGAAATGTAATGAATAAAATTGATGGTAAAAATAATGCTTTTGTGCAAGCTAATTACAACAGTCAAAAAAAAATTAAAGAAAAAAACGATGCATTAGAAAATATGCATATTAAAGGGGAAAACATAGATTTAGGTTTTATTCATATATTTGTTGATGCTAGAGTAAATAATGTAAAGCTTTTTTATCAAAATCACATTGATGAATTTGTTATTGCGTATGAAGATAAGTTAAACAAGCTTAATAGTGGAAATTATCAAACTTATAGAGAAAATAATCTATTTCTTTTTTGCGATAATTTTAATGAATGTGAAATAAATCAAGCTATTAGTACACTAGCAAATAACAAAAAATGTAAAAAATATTCTTCGCTTTCCAACCAATTTAATTATATTTATGCATATGCATTTGAATATATTTATGTTATTGATTCTGACTTTAATGTCAAACAAAAAATTAATCACACGATTTAACTTCTTTATAGGTCAGATATTTGAGGAGCTAATAGTACTTTCCTCCATCTTAAAACATATTAGATTAAATTTTTGAAACTTTGAAGATATATAAAATTGGAGTAGAAATATTCCTTTATTATAACAAAGTATTATCTTAGGTATTTTTGAGATATTTTTTATTGAATCTATGATTACTTTAAACACTGATATTTCAATAATCATAGATTTAAATATAGTATTGATTCCCAGTATTTTAAATTAAATTTTACAGATAATATTTTGTGTTACAATAAATAATAGCTAAAAGATAAAATAGTGTTTAAAAAATATTTATTTTTAATTAGACGATATAATAGTACGCGTGAACATATTTTTTTAAACTAACAAAATCTCAATTTGGGGACAAGAATATGTTCGTTTATCACACTGTGACGTTATCCTAAATGTTCAAATATAATTCCCACATATTGAGTCTATCACATTACTAGATTTAAAGAAGTGATTTTAAAAGTCGAAAAAACAGCGCCATTCCTAGATAATTTCTGGTTTTGGCTCTTTTTTATAGAATGAATATTTTTACCTTAAAAATGATAACATTGTCCGTGCATACCCCATAAAATGACTAGATAAATGGCTCAAACCATGTCCGTGGAAACATATAATGACTAGATGGAAAATTCCTTGTTTTTTTCAACTTTCATATATGTAGAACTAAAAAAATGACTAGATCGGATTGTTTATAAGTTATGATAAGAATATTTATATCTTTTGGGGCGATTTGTGATATAATAAAAATAATGTTGATGTCGTTTTTTAGGGAGACATGTTATTATGATAAGACTACAAGATTTTTTAGATATTGCTGATCTAGAATTAAATAAATATAAAATTCATTTTGCAAGAGGTGGAGGAAGACCAGAAGAGGCTAAAGAAGTATTCTATGCTGATGAGTTCCAATCATAGCAAGAATGCCAAACTCAAAAGAATTTTGAACGTGAATATGTAATCTCTTTGATTTGGGTTGAAAAGAATAAATGGTTATATGCAGGTGTGTATGAAGTTGATCATAGTGTAAAACCAGAACCAATTGAGAATCCTGAATATAACTGGAAAGGTTGGAAGTATAAAACAATAAAGACAAATGTTCAAGAAGATATGATTGGTCGTGTTGTATTTTATTATGAGAAAAACTTTAGAGCTTCATATCCATGTTTAGAACTTGAACCTAGTAATGCTATAGAGCCTCGAAATATGGAAATATGCAAGATTTACGAAGAAAGATTAGCAATCGATGATTTTGAAGGTTTTGATGAAGTAAATATTAGTTATGATATTTTAAAAGTCATAGTCAATAAGAAGATTAAATCTTGGCATAATGCTTTATCAAAAGTTAAAGGTATATATTTAATAGTAGATACAATAACTGGTAAGCAATATGTTGGTAGTGCATATGGTGAAAATTGTATTTTTAGTAGATGGGAATCGTATGTAAATACAGGTCACGGTGGAAATATTGAACTAAAGAAACTATTAGAAGAAAATGGTTTTGAGTATGTCAAAAACTTTAAATATTCAATCCTCGAAATATGTAATATGAATATTGGTGAAATTTATATCATAGAAAGAGAAACTCATTGGAAAAATGTACTTATGACGAGAGAGTTTGGATTGAATTCCAACTAATGAGTCAAAATATTATAATATGATTTGTAAAATTTATATTGTGATTGAGAAAAAATGTATAATTTATCACAAATCTAAAATGTAAATAAAATTTTTTTAGAAAACATTATCACTATATGAATTGGAGCCAGTTATGAATAAGCAGGAAGAGATTGTGATATCAAATATTGCGGCTTTAGATAATGTCGTATTTTGGCATCACATTAGACAAAGAGAAATTGGTGAGTTTTACATAAATGGCTATATAAATCACTATCCAGACTTTGTAATATATACTACTATGGGGAATATTATTCTAATTGAGTTCAAAGGTGAAGACAGAAAAAATGAAAATAGTAAGTTAAAATTAAAACTAGGTAAAAAATGGTCTGACTTGTCAGGGGTAAAGTATAGTTATTTTATGGTTTTTATCGATAATGCATTAAAGGAAGATGGAGCATATAATTTATCTGATTGTATTGATATTGTAAAAAGTTTATAACAATTAAAAAAGGAGCAAAATTTAAAATTGTTCCTTTTTTAATGTTAATATGTAATGTAAAATTATATAAAATATGATATAATTTGTTTGATTTTGTATATATTTGATTCTATATTGGTCTTATAAAAAGTGTAATATTGTTTAAAGAAATGGTTGATAGTATGAAGACATTAGATAAGGAAAGTGAGTTATTAAGTAGATTTAGAGCAATACCACGCTCAAATATTAAGTATGTTGGCAGTTTTTTTTCATGTTTAAGAATTGAGATAGTAACACGCTCTATATTATTTAGAAAGTCATGGGGTGATTCATCAGCTAAAAACACATTACCACCAGATTATCATAATGATAAGCATCATATAATGATGGAAATGATGCGTGTTGATGACTGTGTTGGAAAAGTAGATAATGAACATATACCAAATTCTTTCGAAAAAGAAACTAGAAATTTAAAAGAAACGCTAGGGAACGATTATAAGAAAATAAGAGAAGATGTTAGTATATATTTTATACCAAATAGCAATATTTCCAATATATTTACATATGAGGGTTATATGAACAATTTTAGACGTACCATTCTAAAACATTCTGCTAAGATTGATAACTATAAGAAGAATTATCCAAAATGTAAGAAAGTAATTTTTTTCATATCAGATGAATCTAATGAGTTTTGTGAAGTATATAGTTTAGCCGATAAAGAGAAATTAGAACAGGGTGCAAAAGGTATTAAGGTTAATTGGCATATCCCGTATTTGGATAATAAATTTATTGATATAATTAATGAATGTAAATGTGATTATATTATTTGGTTTCAACATTATAAGAACTTCAAAAGAAGAAAAAGATTATTAGTTCCTAGGGCATTAATAATTGATGTCAAAAACTTTAAGACAAAGGGTATTGATTATAATGATGAGTTAATGGTAAAAGTAAAATAATAATCTACAATTATTAATGGTGTAAAAATATTTTTAAATATGTTACTACGTTTCCAGTTAAAGTGATATTTTGAGATGATTATGTTTAATATGTTCACCATACAATATATCTTTATAAAGATGAAAATATTATTCGTTGTATTCATATTTTGGTATATTTTAATCTACTATAATTCTTAAATTATTTTATCTATAGTAAACAAAAACATTAGTTATAACAACTTAATACTAAATTGCTAAAGAGAGTAAAAAAAATCTAGAATGAACAAGGACATTTTTAGTTATAGATAGATTTTTATTTAATTTGGTTAAACGCAAAATATTATTAAAAAGCTCAAAGTAATTTAAAATAGAAATGAAAATAGGGGGGATGTTTATGATTACATGGAATGAATTTGATATGTATAATTCTAATGTAAAAAAATCGTTTGAAGATATGACAAGATTGATTTTTAAAAAAAAATATATAGGAGATATTACCTATAATTTATTGATTAATCATAATAATCCCGGAATTGAAACTGAGCCTATTTCAATTGCAGGTGTTTTAACAGGATTTCAATCTAAACATTTTTCAAATAAAGTTGACTATTCGGATATAAAATCATCAATTGAGATGACAATAAAAAATTATCCTTTAGTGAAAAAGATAGTATTATTTTGCAATAAAAAAATAAGTACGGATACTATTTTATATAACAATAATATTTCAATACCAGCCTCAAAAAATAATATTGTAATTGATTTATTTACTGATGAAAATATTTTAGATTATGTATCAATATCTTGTAAAGAAATTATACCTATATTTTTTAATGGTAAATATTTGAGTATGAAACAAATGATCGAATTAAATAATAATAAACTTCAATCTATTAATAAGAAATATTTTAAAGAAAATCATATTGTACTAGAAATTGAGGATAAGATAAATAAATTTTTATTAAGTGAATTGCATATTAATGAGATTAAAAAAGGTATTGACACATTGTGTTCTAATATCTCGAAAGAAATTGATTGTAAAAATTATCCATTTTTGAGTGAAAAAGAAAAGTATTTGTTGAAAAGATTCAAATCTAGTAAAGATGAATTAATGAAAATTTTAAAAATAGATGACATAAATAATTCTTTAAAGTGGCATGAATTTGGTATTAGATTAGATGATGTATGTAGTAAGATTTCTATATTATCTGATGAGTTTGATATTTTGTATGATAAGTCAAATGAATCATATGAATCATATGAAGAAATAAGTAGGTTACTTAATGAATGTAAAAATCATTGCTTAATATTTTTGAATGATTTTAAAGTAAATTTTAAGTATTTTGAAAAGAAAATAATGATTTTAGAAGGGGCAGCAGGAACAGGCAAGACGCATTTATTATCAAGAATTGTTGATAGTTATTGTGATAATAATTATGTTATGTTTTTTTTGGGTAACAAGATTATTGGTAATGAAAACCCATCAGATAGTATGGTGTCAAATTTAGGTCTAAATGGCATTTCTTTTATAGATTTACTTGAATCATATGATTCATTAGCAGCTTCTACAGGTGAAAAAATAATAATTGTATTTGATGCATTGAATGAAGTTTATTCTTATAGAGATTGGAAGAATTATTTACCTATTTTATTTTCAAAAATTGAAAAATTAGAAAATGTAAAGTGTATTTTCAGCATAAGAAACACATATTTAAATTCGATATTTGATGATGGAATATTAGAAAAAATGGATAATAATTATCGTTATTGTATACTTAAACATTATGGTTTTTTATTCAATAATTATGCCATAAAAGAATTTATGAAATTCTATGCTATTGATTATACTAGTTCTATAGGAAATGTATGGATGACTAATCCATTATATTTGAAAATTTTTTGTGAGATTAATAAAGGAAAAAGTTTTAAAGATATGGAAAAAAATCCATATAAAGTGTTTATGAAGTTTGTTGAGGTTGAAGAAAAGAAAATAAGAGAAAATAAAGATTTAGATGTAAATATAAAAAGTTATACTAATATAGTTGATTCTTTTTCAAAAAAATTAGTTGAAAAGAATACCTATTATATGGATTCTTTTGAATTGTATAAGATGTTTTCATATGATACTGAACTTGAAATAGTTGTAAAAGAGTTAGTTAAAGGTGAAGTTTTATTGGCAAAAATTTTTAATGAAAAGGAAGTAGTAGAATTTTGTTATGAAAAAATATATGATTTTGCATTTTCTAAATGTATATTGGAAAATTGTCAATGCTATCACGATTTAATACGCAATATAAAAAAAATATCTACTACTAATAATGATGATACATTAGTTAATCCTAAATTATTTGGAATTTTATCTATATTGTTTAGTGAATGCCGACAAAAATATTCTAAGGATTTATTGAGAATATTATTAAGAAGTAAAATTACAAAGAAATATTATGCATCACTTATCGATTCATATTTTGAGTCTTTTAGTTTAAATCCTAGTATTGTTGATAAAAAAATATTTACAAAATTGATGTTCAATTCCCAATATGGTTCTTTTTCGCGTTGTTTAGATATTATTCTTTATAACTTTAAATATATTAATAATTTTGATTTTTTTATTTTTGATTATTTATTTTCATTAGAATGTAATAAATTAGATTTGTTATGGACAATTAATATTAACAAAGAATATCAAGCCGATACTATGTTGAAAGATTTTTTATTATATTGTGAACATGATTTGAATGCTAATAAAAATCGAATTCAAATTTTAATTTTCCTTTGTTGGACTCTTTCATCTAGTTGTAGAGAATTAAGGGATAGGGCAACCAAAATTATCAGTATTAATCTAATTAATGATTATAAAGTAATGTTTGAATTGTTAAAAAAGTTTAAAAATATAAGTGATGTGTACATTAAAGAGAGAATTTATGCAGCTATTTACGGAGCAATTCTGAATTCAAATGATTCTAATAAATCATATGAATTTAATATGGTTGAATTTATAAAGAGAGAAGTTTTTAAAAAAATTAGTAAAAACATTGATATTCTTGTACGTGATTATTGCTGTGGAATCGTTTATTTTATCTCAAATAAGTATGGATTACAAATAGAAGATTTTATATTTCCAATGTACAAAAGTAAAGTTAAACTTAAAAAAATAGGAATACAAAACATTAAAAAAATCTATTCAATTGGAGATAAAAATTATTCTAGCGGGTTAAAGTATATATTTAACTCAATGTATCCAGATATACATGTTCCTAGTAGTGGAAATATGTATGGTGATTTTGGAAGGTATGTTTTCCAAAGTAGGTTATCATATTTTGGAAAAGTAGTTAATGATGAATTTGTTCATTTAAATCAATGGGAAATTGAAATTGTTTTTTCAAATGCATACCAATATATAGTTAAAGGCTTGGGATATAGAGATTCATATTTTGAAGAATATGATACTAGTATTAATCGTGAATATTATGGAAGAGGCTCCCGTCTAGTAGAGAGAATTGGTAAAAAGTATCAAAGGATAGCAATGAATAGAATGCTTGCTATTGTTTCGGAAGTATATGATTTTCAAGAGGTTTATTCTGACTTTCAAACATATAAATACAATGGTGCCTGGAGACCTTTTATGAGAGACATAGATCCTTCTATTTATATTTCAAAAAATAATAGGAATTTTGATTTGGGTTTTGAAATGTATAGTAATGAGTATGAAAATTGGGATATAAATGATAAGGAATGGTATAAAAAAAGTAATCCTTCACGCGAGTTTAATGAAAATTGCATCTTGGTTGACTCTTTAAAAAGAAATTGGGTTACATTGTTTACATCAAAAACAGCATATAGTAATAAAGATTATCGCGTGGAAAGACAAACGTATTGGAGAGAATTGAGCTGTTGCTTAATTTCAAATAATGATTTAGAAGATTTCATTAATGAAGTTAAAAACATTAGTTTTTATGGTAGATGGGCACATGCATCTGAAGGAAAGTCAACATACTCGATATATTTAAAGGAACATTATTCAGCTTTAGCTAGTAGATGTGAATATAAAAAAGATGAATTTGATTCGCTACATTTAAATGTAGGATATGAGAGGAAATTGGTTAAAACAATTGAATTTAAAGATAATATGTTTTTTGAAGAAGTGGAAAAAGAACAAAATGTTCCAAAATATGTTGATTCAAAAAAAATAATGGCATTACATAACAGTTATTCATGGGATAATGAATATGACTTTTCGTTGGATGAAACTATACATGTTTGTTTGCCAATTAATTTAATTGTGACATTTTTTAATTTAGATATGAAGGAACCTGGAATTTGGTATCAAGATAAAAATGTAGTATGCGCTGACTTTTCTTTCGTAAAGAATTCTAATATTGATGGGTTATACATTAGAAAGGATTATTTAGACCAATTTTTAAAGCAAAACAATTACACAATTATTTGGATTTGTTTGGGCGAAAAGACACATTCAAATGGGCACATGGTAGATGGTTTTAATAAGATTAGTGGTTTAATATATTACAAAGATGCTAAGTTGACTGAAATTGATATTTATGAAAATAATTAGTAAATGTTTTATGTTATAAAAAGTTTTCCAAATAAGGGTGGCGAAAATTAATGAATAATTATGGACAATACATTAATGAAGATTTTTATGAAAAAAGTATTAGTTCTTTTGAGCAAAAAGGAATTAAAGTTGTTTTGGGGAATGGATTTGATTTATTTTGTGGACTAAGAACTAGATATTTGCATTTCTTTCTTAGTGAGAAAAGTAGATATTCGAGTATAAGAAAATGGTGTGAATCATTTAAAGATATAGAAGTTTATATTTCAAGAAAAACATCCAATTGGAACTGTTTTGGTCCACAAATAAAGTGTAATGTTAAGTTTAATATTTGGGATTTATATTTTACATTATGTGTAGGTGAAAAAGATTATGATTGGTGTGATATTGAGGATGAAATGCTTAAAACATTTAATAAAGGAGAAAATAAGCTACATTGGAGGAGAGTATTTAGAATTGTTAATAATGATTTAGAATACGATGAAGCAACTAACGAGGAACATATTATAGTTGGTTATATAATTGATAAAAACTGTGATGTTTCATCGCTTGAAAAATTTTATATGTTTTTACTAGAGGAATTGAAACTTTTTGAAAAACATTTTGGTGAGTATGTAAACAATGAGTATCTATTAAATCATAATGAATATTTACGGAATGCTTCTATATTCTATTCTCTTTTGAAGACTTTTGATGATGATGTAACTTCGAAGGAAACATTCAATTATACTGATAATAGTATTATGAATTTTATTTCGTCAAGTGAATTTTTAAATGATATTAAACACATTAATGGGGATTACAAGAACCCGATTTTCGGTATTGATTCATCAAAGATTGATGCTGATAGTCCAGAATTTATATTTACAAAAGTTTCTAGAAGAATGATTAATTCAGTTTTAAATAAACTTCCTGTTGAATCTTCATTTGATAAAGAATTTAACCATATTGTAGTTTTTGGACATTCGCTAAATGTACATGATTTTAATTATTTTTTTCCAATTTTTGATTATTTGGATATATTGAATATAATGAAAAATAGCACTATTACTTTTGTATATTATGTTTATGATAAGAATAAAAAAGAGGAAATTGTAATTAATAATATTAAAATGATTGTTCGATTGATTGACGCATATGAGAAATATGCTGGAAAAAATAGAGACAATAGATTAATTGATACATTAACTATAGATGGTAGAATTAAATTTATTGAGATTGATAAATAAGAAAAGATAAAGGGAGAATATAAAATGTGTTTGATATGCGATAGAATAAAGATGATAGAAGAGGGAACTAATCCCTATTTTGTTAAGGAGCTAAAAACAGGGTATGTTGTCATTGGTGATAATCAGCATTTTTATGGTTATACATTGTTCTTGTATAAAAATCATAAATATACAGAATTGTTTCAAATGCCAAAAGAAGAAAGAGAAATTTTTTTAGACGAGATGACTAAAGTTGCCGAAACTGTATATAATGCTTTTAATGCAGAAAAGATAAATTATGAATAGTTAGGTATGGGAGATGCCCACTTACATTGGCATATTAATCAAAGGAAATATGGTGATTTAGGTAGTTATGGTAATAAAGGTAGAGGTCCAGTGTGGTGGTATCCGATGGAAAAGATGTATAGTAATGAAACATGTCCATCCGAAGAACAGTTAAAAGAACTTAAAGAGAAATTATTAACTGGGTTAAATAAACTAGATTGATATTAAGTATATTAAATATAATTTACGAATAAAATGATATTTTAAAAAAATGTATGACAGTATCATAGAACAACTTATTGATTTAGTATTAATTGTAATTTGGATATGTGTTCAATAGTTCGCAGCTTTTAAAAATATTGTGAAAAAGTGGCTAAATAGAAAAAAGCGTTATGCTTGAAATTTTGAATACGATTCTTATATTTCTTTATATAATGTACAAATGTGCTAAGCTTATATATTTAAACAGATATATTTTATTCGTAATTTAACAATAGTGAAAAAAGGGGAGTTTAGAATAGTGATAGAAATAAATGAGGATAACCTAAAATGGGCGTTTAAGAAGTTGAAGACATATGCATATTACAGTAATAGTTCAAATTACTTGTACGACAAAATTTTGGAGATTGAACATGAGTATGAAGAAGACCCAAATATATTTAAAGAATATTCTAACGCGTTAATAGAAATAGCAAAGAAAGAATTTAATTTATTAAGTGAATATAAATTAGAATATAAAGTATATCCTAAAAAAAATAAGATAAGAATTGGTGAATCTGGTGATGTGTCTATAGATGAAGTAAATATATTTGTTGATATGCCTATGATGTTCTTCTTGAATGATATTCTATTTACACTAGAATTGTTTAATATTAGTAAAGAGAATAGTAACACTAGTAATTACTTTGGTAATAAATTTGATGAACATCTGGATAGTAATAATTTAATTAACAATAAATTACTATTTGAAAATTACACCAAGCAGTACAAGAAATGGAAAGATAAAATTATTGATTCTGTTAAAGACGATTGTGAATTGAAGAATATGACATTGGTAAAGTTAGACTTTAAAAGATGCTTTTATAATGTTCAATTCGATATTAATGAACTAATTGATAAATACGGGATTGATGATTCTATTCCATGTGTTAAAATTAGTAAACATTTATATAGACGATTATCTAAAATGTATTTTGATTTAATAGGTAAAGAAAGGAATAAGAATCAGGTTTTATTACCAGTGGGACTTTTCTCTTCTAATGTATTACAAAATATATTATTTAGTGATTTTGATAAAAAAATTAACGATTCCAATGAAGTTGTTGCCTTTTCAAGATATGTTGACGATATGCTTATCCTTGTAAAAGGAAAGTTGTTAAAAGAAAATATATGTGATAAAATACCTGGTTTGACACTTGAAAATGAACATTACTTTATGAATGTTCATAATTCTTTAATAAAACAAGCGCTTCCGCTTAATATGAGTAAAATCGAGGTAAACTCCGCAAATAATGCGATGAGTGTTAGAAAAAATGTTAGAAGAATTACATCCCCATCATTTGTTGATATGGAAGAATATTTAGAGGGTGAAATATTTGATGATGACCATACAAGTTTAAAGAAAATAATAAAGACAGTAAAAGAATTTGTAAACAAAGAAGCCAATGGTAATAAAGAATTTCTAGTATATATAAATAAATTGAGGGATTATGAAATAATAAATGCTTTTTCTATATGGAAACTAATAATAGGAAAGTTAAATATTAATGAAAGAGTAAATTTTATAAAAAGGGTCGACAATATTATTTCCAAATTAAAAATAAGCGATCAATTTTTTAGAGAAAATTTAATACAAAGTACTCAAAAAACATTGGAAAATGAGATAAATATCATCAAAGAGTTGCTCACTAATAATAAATTTATGATGCTAGAAATATCTCAAATGGAAATATATGAGTATATAAATGACATTGTTTATAAAAAAAATCATTATGAATTTTTTCCAATAAATGTAAGTATTGAAGATGTATTTTTTTATGTGTCTATTAATTATTCTAATTTGGAAAATTATATTCAACATGTAACTGATATATATAAAGATGTAAATGGATTTGCTTTTAATGATGATTTAGATTTGAAAAACTTAAAAATTGAAAAACAAACAGTCTACACTGATAGTTCTTTATCATCAATATATTTTATCTCAAAAACAGAGGGTGAGTTAAGTACATCGGCGAAAATACTATTCAATGAATTAAGTAATATTGAAAAAAAATATGACATTAAATCATATGTATCGATTTCAAGTATAATGATGCCTGAAAAAGAAATAAAGGAGACAGATATTCAGTGTATTTATCCTTCGACATATGATACAAATGAAATCATGAAATTAATTGTTGAGGCAAAGAGAAATAATGCCAAATATATTATCTTTCCGGAGTTTTGCATTCCATATACTAAAATATGTAAAATTGTTAAATTTTGTAAAAAAAATAAGATATCTTTGATTTCTGGGTTAACACACTATATTGACAATAATAAAGCAATAAATTTTACTGCAATATATGATCATCATACGGGAATATTTTTATTAAAAAGAAAAAATTATTACCCATATGATGAATTAGCTACATTGTCATTTAAAGGTATAAGTCCTTCGATTGTACAACCCTATTATATAGTAGTAAAAAATGAGCATATAAAGTATAGTACTATGACATGTTTTGAAGCTACTAATATAATGGATAGAGCACTGTTAAAAGATAAGATTAATTTATTGTTTATGCCAGTATATAATAAAGATACCAATTATTTTTCATCTATTATTTCTTCTACATCTAGAGATTTATCTGCCTTTATTGCTCAATCAAATAACTCTGAATATGGAGATTCAAGAATAACAGCCCCATGTGATACAATCCATAAAGAAATTGTACAGGTAAAAGGCGGTATAAATAATTATGTAGTTGTTGGTGAATTGGATTTTGAAGGTATGTTTAACAAACATAAAGAGATGGATGAATTTCTGGATGAAATAAAAAACTTTAAACATAATGAGATTTCATACAAAAATAAAAATGAAGAATTGAAGAGAAATAGGTTTAAACCACTTTCTGCAGGAACAGATTTTTCACATAGAAATAAAAATGGTTTATAAGTATTGTATGTATTTAAATGGAATGAAAACAAAAATATATAATAAAATTACTATGAGTTTTGTTCATATAATTTAAAGTAAAGAAAGGATGATTTTATGTTTACATCATATTTATCTAGCGAATATTTAGAAATTCTAAAAAAGTTTAGTACTAAACGATATTTTGGTCTTGTTGCTATTTCCCATATTTTAAAGAAGCCAGAGTTGAAAAATGAGGAAATAAAAGCTTTTTATAAGGAACACGCACTGGTTTCTAAAAATAAAATTATTTCGGAAAATTATATTGATGTTAATAAAGATGAACATCCAATTATTTGTGGCGGAGTTACAGAATATTTAACAAAAATTAGGTTGGCAAGAAGAATGAATATAGGATTAGAAGAACTAAGATTTTTCGATGATATTAAAAAGAAAAAATATTTAAAAATGAGTGATGAGGAATTAGCTTTTGCACTTTATGAACCAGATGTTTTTTTTAGAAGTGGCATGAAGTATACCCAAGAAATTTTAGACCATAAGGCTTTGATAATAAGCAAAGCTAAGATATTATCGGATGTTTCTATTAACTTAATCGATAAAGAATTCCCGATAATAAATTCCATTGATTTTCACCCAGAAGGTCATGTTATGTATAATGGTAGAGTTGCAGTTAATGGTGATTCTGATTTACTAATCAACAATTGTTTAATTGATTTTAAAACAAAGAAAGAATCATCCATATCTTTGGATGATAGAGCCCAATTATTTGCATATACTATAAATAAATACATGAGAGATGGACAGGAATATGATAAGGTATATGTCTTGAATCCTAGACATTATTACATTTGCGAATTAATAAATGAAAGTAGAGAGAAATAATTAGCATTTTCTACTGTTTACAATAATGTTCTTATGTTAAGCATCAAATGTGTCTCTTGCTTTGTATTATAATATGACTATCGATAGTGTTTTGAGTTATTTATAAAATGAAATGATTGCAAAGTTTCAATGCGAGATGGAGTAGTGGTGATATTAATGATAAAAAAAGAAAAATATTTGTATTGGCTGAATTTGGAAAATCCTAATTTTGACATAGAAGTTGTTTTTCGAGAAATGTATTCTAGAATTGGTTTGATTTTTCATACAATACAAATGAATGAATATAATATTGCAAACATATTATCATTAGAAGAATTCGAAAATGAAAATATAGATATGTTCACTGAGAGTGATATTGAACGTATTAGAAAAAATATAGATACAAAATTTTATGAACTTTCTGAACTCACCTTTGGTAAATTAAAAAAACAGGTTGAGAAATCAAAATATCTTGCTGATGTCGATATGGCAGCACTAGAAAAAATTGTTGAGTATAGAAACTATTTGGCTCATAGATGTTTTAAAGAAAAATTATTGAATAATGAATTAAAATCAATAGAAGATGCAGATAAATTTGTGGATGAATTAAATGAGTTTGAAGTTATGGTTAAAGATTTTAATGAATGGCTTCTTGATATATTCGAAAAAAACAAAATAAAACGAATATGGGTAATGAAATAGAGTTTAATTAACTTATAAAATTAATGTCATTATATATTGATGCGAAGTTGCAATTTAATTATAAAACTGGAAAGTTTACAAAAAGTTTTCAAAATAAATGTTGGATTAAGTGTTTTTTTACTAAATGCACGTTTTAATTGAATTTTTAAAGTAGAGCACTTTTAAAGATTTTTAACTGCTTGTCGAGTCTATCACATTACTAGATCTAAAGAAGTGATTTTAAAAGTAAAAAAAACAGCACCATTACTAGATAATTTCTAGTTTTGGCTCTTTTTTATAGAACGGATATTTTTACCTTAAAAATGATAACATTGTCCGTGCATACCCCTAAAAATGACTAGATAAAGGGCTCAAACCTTGTCCGTGTAAACATATAATGACTAGATGGAATTGTGATAAATTTAAGAAAATATTTTTATCATTGAACCGTTTTTTATGGTATAATCGTAGCGATATAAACCATTATTTTCATAGTGTAATAATAATTACAATATATAAAACAAAATACTTTGAGGAGTCGTATTTTATGAATCTATTTATCGGAGAAAAAATTGTTGCCAAAACGAACGCCGAATTTTTGAATTTGCTCTTTGGAACAAATTATAAACAATATATGCGTTCTATATATAATCTTTCTAATGATAGTGTTGTGTGGATGATTAGAATAGATTCAACTGAACGTTCTGGATTTAAAAATTATTTTGAAGATGATTATATTGTTGAATATTCTGATAAGAATCCAACAAGGTCTTATAAATTGTATAGACATGTTTTTCAAATTGTTGAAGAAGATAAAAAACGTAAATATGTATATTTAGGTAAATATAAATTTTGTAGTGAAAAAAGCACTACGAATCGGAGATATTTTAATGGGGAGCTATTGTGAAAGCATATGGAGAAGCTTTTAATTACTTTAATAGAGATAGAACTTTATTGGAGATTCCATATTTTCAAAGATCATATATATGGGAAGAATATTAGTTGAAAGAGTGAAATTAGGTGAATAGTATGAATAAAATTGATAAAGTGTTAGATATAGTAAATGAAAATAAAGAAATTGTAAAAAATATTGCTGAACCAGCATCAAAAGAAGTTGGTGGAATATTAGGTACTTTTACTGGTTTTTTTAACAATGTAGTCCTATATCCGTTGAAATGTTTGAATATGACTTTTGAGCAAAAAGCAATTCAATTTGAAAAAAAAGGTACAAGAAAAATATAATTATATTCCAGAGCAAAATAGAGTCGAATGTCCAGTTAATATTTTAGGACCAACGTTAGAAGGTTTAAAATATAATATTGATGAAGAATATATGCAAGAATTATTTGCTAACTTGTTAGGTGCAAGTATGGATAAAACTAAACAATCTACTGTCCACCCTAAATATGTGAAAATTATTTCTGAAATGAATGAAATAGATGCAAGAGTATTCTATCATTTAACTAATAAGTACATTGGATATGTTAAATCTGGTAAAGTCAATATTACTATTAAAGGAACTGATCAATATTATGTTAATGCTCTTCCTGAATGGATTATTGAAGATGATATTCAAGGTATAGATATATTTAGCGTTTCTAAAGCTTTTATAAGGTTATCTAATTGGGGATTATTAGATTTAATGTTTGATAGACATGCAGGGACGAGTGTTTTAAATAATTTATATCAAAAACAAGAAGTTCAAGATATATTTAATAAATATTTATTAGAGAATTCTAATGTCGAGTTAAAAGGTACTGATTGTATTATCAATATAAATGATGAGGGTAAAACATTTGCAAAAATTGTATTTGGAAAATAAAGAGGTAACATGTATTTGCAAGAGTAAATAATAAACCTAAAGTAAAAAATATAGGTTGTTTTTCACATACGAATGCATTATTATTAAATCATTTATGTTTTGAAAAATTTAAAATGGAGTAATATAAAATTATGAAAAAAGTAATTAAAATATTTTTATGGATTGTTTTTTTCTTATTTATGATTTCATTTTTAGCAGGTATAGTTATGGAAATTTTACGTTATATTCCTTTTTCTAAAAATGACACATTTGATTTATTGTGGAATATTTTCTTCTACTCTAGTTATATTCTTGCCATTCCACTTGTGATAGCAATAATTATCACTATAAAAAAGAGAAATAATTAAAATACTAAAATTAGTTCTATAAAAAATAGATGTAGAGCCATAAAAAGCTTTAAACTAAAAGACGCAAATTTATAAAAAATGGTGTGCTTTAATCCGGAAAAATCCGAATTGTTTCACACTTTTTTTAATGAACTAGAATCATTGAATTTTTTTATTAATTTTTAGCTTAATATTATTGTTAAAGATTATAATAAGGTAATAGTTATATTATATTTTCACATTACTAGTATTAATAATATTTATAATATAGTGATAGTTATTTGTTAACATTCAATGAAATAATTGATAGTATAAAATATTTTGTGACAATATTATATACTATTTGTTAAAATGGATATAGTAGTTTTATTAGATGATAATGTTGAATAATTAATAATAAAATAAAAAATTTTTAGCAATATATTAAAAGTAAACCTGTGGTATGTGGACATTTATTTTGTTAATTGTTAGATTGTAATTGAGGAGGTTTTAAATATGGATAATGTTAAGATAGGTGGATTTATTAAAGAATGCCGCAAAGAAAAAGGATTGACTCAAGAACAACTTGCTGAAAAATTAAATGTTAGTAAGAATGCTGTTAGTAAATGGGAAAGAGACATCTGCCTAATGGACATGGCATTATTAAAACCATTAAGTGAGATTCTAGGTATTACAATAGTAGAATTATTAAATGGTGAAAAGATTACTGATGAAACTTCTACTAATAAAAGTGAAGAAATAATCCCAGAGATTGTTGATCATCAATCTAGAAAAAATAGAAAAAAAGAAAATATATATATTTTGATTATATTTTTGTTGTCAGTTCTTTTTATTGTATTATTAAATTTTAGTCAAAACTATTATGGTGATTCATTAGAATCTATATTTATTGGTATTTTAGGTTTGGTATTTATATTTTTAGGGGTTGTTAATTTCAAAGGAAATATTTCATCAATACATTGGTACCATAGAAGAAATATTAAAAAGGAAAATGTTAGAATTTATGGTAAGTTAATGGGAGTCGGAACAATAATTATCGGCTTATCCATGCTAGTTACAGGCGTTATAAAAATTTTTTATAAAAATGAAAATATAGATTATATTATAGTTGTTGGACTAATTATTGGTATAATACTTATGTTATATGCTCAAATAAGATACAATAAAGGGATTTTTTGAAAATTAGATAGAAAAATTTTTTTCCAAGTAATAATTAAATATTCAAAAAAACTTTGAGTTATAACTTGTCATAGTCTTATATACTATTTATTTTATATGAAAAGAGAGTATATTATCCATAAATTATGTGTATCTACTATGATTACAATATTAGTTGAATAATAGTGATACATTAAATGTTTTTACAAAAAAATGTGGTGATGATATATTTTTATATTGATGAATAGATTTGCATTTTGTTACAAAAATGATATAACAATTTTGACAGATGGTGAAAAAAGGCTATTGATAAAGATATAATTAATGAACAAAATATCACATTATTGATTTAGGTTCATATGATAATCTTAGAAAGATACTAGAAAAAGTGACAAAGTCTAGTGTTTTAATAAGATTGATAAGAGGCGTTTATGAAATTCCTAAATATAATAAAACATTTAATATGTTTGCTACACCATCCATAGATGAAATAGCTAAAGCTCTAGCTAGAAATTTTAATTGGGATATTTATCCATCAGGAAACTACGCTTTAAATATTTTAGGAATCTCAACTCAAATTCCATCTAAGTATATTTACATTAGTTCAGGACCTAATAGAAAGTATGAGTATGAAGAAAATATTATTTTCTTTAAACATGCGACTTTAAAAGAGACAAATTCGTTTTCTTATATTACTAATATAGTCATTCAAGCATTCAAAGAGTTAGGAAAAGATAATATACATAATATACAAATATATATTGATAAAGAGAATAATATTTAATTTTATTTACTAAAAGAGTAAAGTTGGAAAATCCAAAAAAATCGATCGGATTAAAAAATAGAAAGCTCTCGGAATAAAAAATAAAAATCTATCGGATTAAAATTGAAAAAAACATCGGAATATAGTAATATATATATGGGTGATTGAAAAATGGATGTTTTAGAATATAAAAGTAGAATTATCGATAATAAAATTAAAGAATATCTAAAAATATTTGGTGCTATTTTGATTGAAGGACCAAAGTGGTGTGGTAAAACATGGACAAGTAAATATAATTCTAATAGCGAGTTTTTAGTTGCTAGTCCAAAGGGAAATTTTAATAATAAAAAATTAGCTTTAATGAATCCTGAATTGGTATTGGAGGGGGAGTTTCCTAGATTAATTGATGAATGGCAAGAAGTTCCTGCAATATGGGATGCGATAAGAGGCAAAATAGATGAAAGTACTATTAAGGGACAATTTATCTTGACAGGTTCTGCATCTATAAATAAGGATAAATATATACACTCAGGAACAGGAAGAATTGCAAGATTACGCATGCGTCCTATGTCGTTATTTGAAAATGGTAAATCTACGGGGCAAGTTTCTTTATGCGATGTTTGTCACAATAGAGCTAAAGACATATATACTAACGAAGTAAATTTAGATACTATTATAGATAATATTTTAGTTGGAGGTTGGCCTTCATCTTTAAATTTAGATACTAAAAATGGTGTTATAGTAGCTAGAGAGTATGTCAAGGCAATAATTAATGAGGATATATATAAAGTAGATGATATTAAGCGTGATAAACATAAAATAGAACTCTTGTTACGTTCTCTTGCTCGCAATGAAGCTACTACTGTTACTAACTCGACGTTAAAAAAAGATATTAAAGATAAAGATTTAGATGATATAAATATTGATACAATATCAGATTATTTAAATTTGTTTAATAATATGTATATTACTGAAAATATCTCACCATTTTCTTCAAAACTTCGTTCGTCATTACGTGTTAAACAAAGTGAAAAAAGACATTTTGTAGATCCGTCAATTCCCTGTGCTCTTTTAAATTTAACAAGAGATAAACTTTTAAATGATTTAGAGTTATTAGGATTCTTATTTGAATCATTAGTAGAACGTGATTTACTTACATATGTAGATTCTTTTAACGCAAAATTATATCACTATCAAGATTATAAAAATAATGAAATAGATGCAATAATAGAGTTAGAAGATGGCTCTTGGTGCGGAGTAGAGATTAAGCTTGGAGCAAATCAAATAGATGAAGCAGCAAGAAATTTGGTGCGAATAAATAACCAAATAGAAAAAGATGGAGGAACACCAGCTAAAAGTTTAATTGTAATATGTGGATTAACAAATGCTAGTTATAAGCGTCCTGATGGCGTTTATGTAGTTCCTATAACAGCTTTAAAAGATTAATAAAAATTTAGGTAAACAATCAAAAAAAGTTTACCTTTTTTGTATTATATTAGTATAAATGATATAATGAAAATGATGAATATTAGGAGGAGTTATTATTTTAGGATGCCATGTATTGTGGAGATTTTACTCCTATTAAACGGTTGCGCCTACATCGCCAAGAACCGCAAGGAACTTGAAAACTGTGAGAAGTTAATAGAGCAGTTGTATCAACGATTGAGTATGAACTGGTACAGGAATTTCAGGCACAAACAGCCAATCGTCAAATGTGAGGAAAACGAAAGCTTCTTCAAGGTGGCTTTTCAGCTGAGTTTATCGATCAGTAGGAAGCCCATGAACAGGTGTGGTAGAAGAAAGAAAAATAGTTGAGAGAGACCACCAAAGCAAAAAAATGGTTGGACTTCTTTCATATTTCATAAATCCAGAAGTAGAATTGTTCATAGTTTTGTGCTAAAATTTACTTAAATAAAGTGGTCAACAAATCAAAATATGCAGGAGGAAAAATAAATGGGAATGATTGCAAATTATCAGTCAACTACTGATACTGAATTAGAAAAATTTAAGTGCCTTGATGATGTGGAAGAAGCGCAGGAAAATGAGGACTTAGAAATTTGTGATATAGGCAAAATGTGGGATGCACTTCATTTTTTGATGACAGGAAAACCTGCCAGCGTACCGGTTGAAGGTGATTTAATCAGTGAAGCGATTCTAGGACAGTTTAATATTTCTGGAGAGGATGTAGAAGAATTTATATCTGGAACACGAAGTAATAGAGTAAAAGAAATTGCAAAAGCGTTGCAAAAAATAGATTTTGAAAAATATATCGATAAATTTAACATGAGAAATTTTGCGAAAAATGATATATATCCTAACATCTGGGAATATGACGATGAAGTTGATGAAATAAAAGATGATTTGAGGGATTCATTTGAAAGTCTGAGAAAGTTTTATGAGAAAATGGCTGAGCAAGAAAGTGCTGTTTTGGTGTCAATTTATTGATGTTTATTTATAACATTCATTATTGAAAGAAGCTGAGAAAAAAACTTAGAACTCTAATGGCGCACTTCTATACTATCTTGCCTGGAGTATTCGTGTGTCCTGTAGAGATTCATTCACTGCCAGCTGAAAAACCAGCAGACCGAGAATGTTCCATCACTTCTTTCCAACAAGAGGGTTACACCCCCTTGTGTCATTTATGCTGATATCACCTGTACTTGTCGTCTTCAAACAGTATAAAATGTTGCTCGCCGCCAGCAGGTTTTTTGTTAGACAGCAGCACAAATAAGATTGAAGAGGTGATATGGTGCATATAGAAAAATGATGAAGCGACGAATTAGGAGGATATTATGGATTTGTTTGAAAAATATCTTCAAAAAGAAGAATTATCTTACTGGGTACATAGAGCATTAACTGATAAATCCTATAAAGCTGAATATGAGAGAGAAAACCATAAACCATTTAATGGAGCTGTTAATACTGATTTAGGAACATATGGTGATGGAGTTATTAAATTAGGTTTTCTTGAACTACTGCTAGATTCTGGGTGTAAATTAACCGAAGAAAAATCTCAATGGGAATCGGATAAATATTTAGTTGAAAAAGTTGCAAAGCATTATCAAATAATCGAAAAGAAGCTTATTCATAAAAATACAAAAGATGAGAATCTTCCAAATGATTATAATTATGAAGATACACCTGGTGAGAATAAAAATAGACACAAATATATTGCAACAGCTATAGAAGCAATGATTGGAGCAATCTATAAAGAAACAAATGATTTGAAATCAATAATTGAGTTGCTTGATAGTTGGAGAAAGTTCTAATATGTTTGGACTTACAATGATTAAGGATTATCTCAATGAAATCCTAGATGGTACTAAATTATTTGATGCAAGAAGTTATCCAACAAATAAAAGATGTAAGATTGCATTAATAGATTCTAGATTAATGAAAATATATGGGACTATAGAACTGGTTGGATGTAAAGAAATAACCGAAAAAGAGTATTGTTCTTATCAAACCGGTAGATTCCAAAATCTTATATTTCAAGGGGATGATGAGAATAAGAAGTATTATGCTTATGACTTTAAGAATCCACAAAGAGTAGCTAAACCAATTAAGTTGATGCCGAAAAGCATACTTGGGTTGAAGTGTCAGATGATATAGAATTTTGTTATCAAACATCATTATTCTAGATTTTTTCAGTACTACAATAGTCGCACACTCTGAAAAATAGGTGGGTATCAGCACTTATATTAACTGCACTCATGTTGAATCAATCACATTACTATCTCTGAAATAGCATAAAATAATATAAAAACAGACCAAAATGAGGGATTTTTAACGAAATTCCTCTTTATTTTTACATCGCATTTGTGAACATATAAGTAATTATGTATTTATATTTTAAATTCTATATCACGTAAACATTTTATATTTATAGTATAGTAAATTATCTTTAAAAAAAGAAATATTATTGGATGTAATATAATAAATTAGAACATAGTGCACCTAATAGTTAAGCTTCTAGAGTATATTAATATTATGATGTAGGAAAATAGATTAGCTTATCTAAATTTCCACATAGTTAAAAGCCTCTTTTAGGAAGTTTTATTTCATAAAAGGAAATCATAGAGGTGATAAAGATTAAAGATACTAGTATAAAAAAGTATTCTGTTATATGGGATTTTCACAATATAAATTCAAATTATTGCTAAAACCTATAACGATAATTATATATGAGTTTTTTTACAAAATAGTATAAAATCATTAAAACAACATTTTTGGATTTTTATTGAAGTTGAAAACATAAAAAATAAAGAACATATGTTAATTATTATGTATAGTGTTTGTTAACAAAATTGGTAGATTATCATATACAGTTTGTAAAGAATATAACTTTTAAGACATTAAAATTCTATTTACACTAGAATTAACTCGTTTATCTAGTTATAGCTAAATGTTTAGAGATTAATTATAATGAAAATGTAGCTACAGTAAGATTTAAGGAGATGAAATAATGAATGAGATAGGTAAATACATTAAAAAGTTGAGAAAAATTAAAAATTTAACTCAACAACAATTAGCAAACACATTAAATGTTTCTTTTCAAGCAGTAAGTAAATGGGAAACAGGAGAAACCTTACCAGATACAAACATATTATTAGATTTATGTTATGAACTTGATACAACAGTTGATACGTTATTAAATGGTGGTATTGTAAATAACAGGCGAAGATTTATCAAAGTTGAAAATATAGTTAATGGTTTTGCACATATAAGTTATTTAAAAGAATGTTTTGGGGAAAACAGTATATTTTATAGAGGACTCGTAGAAGGTATAAGCAATAAAATGAATTTTGATTTTGATAAAACCCTATCCTCTAATATAGAGGTGCTGTATACAGAAGCAGTAATCCAATATCTAATGAATGGTTATAGAATTGATATGGAAGAGGCTAAAATGTGGATAAAAAACGAAAAATATATAAAAGAGATTGAAAGACATTTAACTACTGAAAAATAGTTTAGTAGCGGTAAATTATCTATCAAGTTATATCAAAATATTTAAAAATAGAATTTTATATAAGAAAAAATAATGCAGTTATTTTGAGTATACTCTTGCATTAGCAAAGTGAAATTATATGTTGATATGTTTGACAGTTGGTCTCATTATCTTTTTATGTTCTATTTAACAATGGTGAATATATCAAAAAATTAAGAAAACATGCTCAAATGTGTAAATATCAGTCAATATCGTATGTAGAAAAATAGCACTTAATAGATATGTTCAAGTATACATAATAAATATCGTTCTAGGGAACAAATAGAAAATGGTGTTAGATATATTTTGGTAGATTTTTTAGATGTAGAACTCCAAAAAGAACTAAACATATATATCTAAAGTTATTTACAATTCATAGTAGGCACCTTGGTAAGAGTATATTCATATAGGTTTACAAAACTATGTTTTTGTTCTTTATGGACGTGATTATTATTTTGATGCTCTAGTCGAGTCTTATATTATAGGTAGGAACTTCTAAGTCAGTAATGTACTTAGAAGAAGATATATTATCCATAGCTCAATTTAAAGCTTGGGAACAAGGCCTAAACTATTATAATTCGTAAAATAATTTAGATTTGGATTTAGGACTGGCTCTAAAGCCTTTGGTAAAGATAATAATTATTCTTATAATATTACAAATTATACTTACAATTCCATTAGCATTTTAATACTTAAGGAAGATGCTTGCTATCATATTCCATAATGATAGAGGAAAAAAGTTTTTGACGATCAAGGACATCCAAGCATAAGATTTGCTTAAATAATTTTTGATTTAACTATCAAGAAAAATATTGTATAATTGGTATAGTTCAATAAAAAGATATAATTGGTGATAAAATGTTAGAACTCAAAAATATTAGTAAAACATATGTTAATTCTAAAAGAAAAGTTGAAGCAATAAAAAATGTTAATTTAACATTTGAAGAAAAGGGATTTATTCTTATTTCTGGAGAATCAGGTAGTGGGAAAAGTACATTATTGGGCTTAATTGCAGGAATAATAGACCCTTCAGTTGGCGAGATTAAATATAAAAGCAAAGTATTGCAAACCAAAAAAGATATTTTAGACTACCGAGTTCATAATATAGGATTTATTTTTCAAGAATATAATTTAATAGAGGATTTGAGCATAAAAGATAATTTTTTATTGGTGAAGTCAATAAAAAATTTAGATAAAGATGAATCTGATGTTACATCTATATTGAATAAAGTTAACTTGCAAGATGTTGAGAATTCTTTGCCATCAGAACTATCTGGTGGTCAAAGACAAAGAGTGGCAATAGCAAGAGCATTATTTTCGGATTCAAATATTATTTTGGCAGATGAGCCTACAGGGGCTTTAGATGAAAAAAATGCTAAGGAAATTTTAAATATTTTAAAAGATATTTCTAAAAATAAACTCGTGATAGTTGTATCACATAATTTATCATTGGCAGAACCATATGCTGATAGAGTAATAAAATTAAGCCATGGGGAAGTAGTAAAAGATGATACTTGTACTCAAAGTACATATGTAAATAATGATATTGAAGTGGCGGAGTCTAAGTTACGAGGATTAGATCTTAAATATGCTTTAAAAATAGGATTAAAGTATTTTAGATTTAAAACTTTTAAATTATATTTATCCATATGTATTTTAATTATTTCATTCGTTTTATTATTTATTGTAACAGGAGTAATGTTTTTCAACGAAAATGAAGCTTATAGTGCAGGTATAAAAAATGAAAATATTGGATATCTTGTTATTGATAAATATGAATACCAAAATAATACGTACACTAAAGAATTTTTTACAAGTGCAGAAGTATCTATTATTGAATCAGGATTTAATCATATTCAGCCAATTTTGTTTGGAGATTACCTCAATACTTCTATTGAAAATTCATTAAATGATAAAACATTTATAGCTGAAGGAATTGCAGAAATTTCAGAAGAAAAAGCGAAAGCATATGGGTTTAATTTGATTGGAGAATTTCCAAAAGAAAATGAAGTAGTAATAACTAGTGAAGTAGCGAACTTATTGTCGATTTCTGTTGACAATTTTGAATCTACTTCTATCATAATAGACTATGATTATTTTAAAGTATCTGGCATTATAGAAATTCAAACAAGTAAAGACATAAAAGCAAGTAGTAGTGATTTACTTGATATGATAATTTTTACAAATGAAGAGTATTATAAAGCTTGTGAAGAAGAATCGGTTGTAACTGAAATTTTAGTTGAAAGTTCTAATTTTGCTAACATAAATGAGATTTCAGATGCTTTGATAAAAAATGATTCTAATTATGTTTATAAATTTGATAACATTGTCTTTAATTCTGTTTTAAGAATGCGTATTTTTGTTGATTCGATTATTAAAATAGGAACTTGTATTTGTGTAATATTTATTGTATTTTCTTTGCTGCTTTTAATGAATTTTGTTTATAGTAGTGTTTTAGAAAACAAAAGAGATATAAAAGTAATCAAAATGATTGGCGGAAAAAATATGGATATATTCAAAATATTCATTATTCAACCACTATTTATTACTTTGTTTTCATTAATATTTGCCATTGCCGGCTATTACATTGTAAATAGTTTGCTTAATGATTTTATTAAAAGTGAGTTTTCACTTTTTATACCAATATTATCTTTAACTGCACCTAAAATAATAATAATAATTTTCACTATTTTATTAATAGTCAGTATGACAACATTAATTCCAATTATGCGTATAAGAAAAAGCAAATAGAAAGTATTTATAATTAACGCATTAATAAGATTTGTTCGTCAAATTTAGAAAAAAAGAAAAGCCTCAAGGTTTTGTATCCATAACTCAATAAACTAACTAAGTCATTAGACATAAAGAATTTGTTTTTTCCTTATGTTTAATGACTTTTTTTCTTTAGGTGAATTTTTCCAATAGGTTGAAGAGTGAAAGTATCGTTATGGTAAACAAATGATGAAAGTATAAACAAAAAATGTATCATAAGAATATTCATAAGTTATCAGAATTGTAATAGTTTTCTACATTCAAAAATGATTTTTTTATAAGCTACTAGTTTCTCCGTTTTTATTATCTATTAATCTTTGAATATCCTCTAGTTCTCCATTAAGTCTTTTTATTTCGGTAACTAGAAGATAAATAGTTAAAACAATAAAAAATAACCAAGCCCCTAAAGCCCCGAAAAAAATTTCATATTTCATTTTTTGACCAATTAATGCTATTCCCATTATCCAAAAACAAAAAATAGTAATAATTAAAAGGAATATAATAGATATAATAGTTATATAGTCTTTTCTTAGTTTTATATTCCGTCTTACATCTTGTTTTGTACCTTTCAACATTTAAACATCCTCCATATAATGTATTTTTGATGTAATAATTAATTTTTATAAGTATATAACTCTTTATATAAGAATATAACTAATTCATATTTCAATATATCATAAACCTGTAAATAAATTGTAAATAGTTGTTTTACAATTGGACTCTTTTTTACACAATTTAAACAAAATGTTATTCGATTTTCTTTAATAAGATTAATAACAAATCATGTAATAATGCAAAAAAACTGATATTTGCAAATTATAAATTAATAAAAATCCTCAAAAGGTAAAGTTATACTTAACCATGTTTATCGAAATGCCAAAAATTCGTTTGACGATTCATCAAATGCAATGAAGATTATTGTTATACTAAAATGATTAGTATCATAAAATATGCGTTGGAATCGCTGGTTTCTATAGATATCAATTGTGAAACATTATTTAAATACTAGAACTCAGATTTTGATAAAAATCAAGTTTGAACTAATATGAAATACAAGGAATCCAACATATAATATTTTACAGGCGTATTGTCTGTTATAGAATGTAATTCTAATGATTAATTTAATGATAGTAAATAAATTATTTTATATAAAATACATGTTTTTCAATATATAAAATGTATTATTTTTTTACGTACATAATATTTTTTAGTAATCGTTCAATGTTTTTATATCCATACGCATGCCATCTTATATTTTTAATGTTTATTATTTCTCATAGATTAAAATGATTTGGCTCTCCAAGAGTTTCACCAAATTTACAAATATATATTCGCCTAATTAGTGCTAGCGAGATATTATTTTCCAAAAGAGAAGAATGGTTGATGTATTGAGTTGAGTGTCTAGGTCTGTACGAATTACAACCATCATATTGTTGTCAATATGAGTTGCATTCAAACCCAATCTTAATATGGACTCTTTGTTAAAGAATAAAACCTCCTTTTAATGAAATCTAGACAATTCATTACGCAAAGGAGGTTTTATTACATCTATTTTTTAAAATATTCGATATACTTGAAAATTGTTTCCTTTTATAGGCTTATCATGATAAATTTCCATATTTATCACAAGACAAGTGAATGTCGATTGTGATATTTTAGTTGTTATGAAAAGAATTTTATGTGTGAATTTCCCATTACCATATGC
Organism: uncultured Acholeplasmatales bacterium; assembly: GCA_944324805.1. GTDB lineage: Bacteria > Bacillota_I > Bacilli_A > Acholeplasmatales > Anaeroplasmataceae > CALUXS01. Next base: position 180,532 of record CALUXS010000002.1, read on the forward strand.
GGTATTAGAATTATAACTAGAAGAACCATCACTGAATTTCCAATTATTGTTGTATATAGCAGTTGAATAGTTGGCATTCACACATTCTACAGATACACCATCTTCAATTAAATATTTTGCTGTTAGGGTATATATCCATTGTACATTATTTTTGGCATCGTAATTAGTGACAATTCTTTCACCAGTCTTATTATACTGTAGACCTAAATTTGAATATGAAATATTTTTCTCTTCTCCTTATTTTGTTGTTATCGTGGTGTTACCACCTAAATCATTTAACAGGGTTAAAATAAAATAGCTAGCTATAGCAATGCAAAATATCAATACAATTACTAATCCAAGTTCTATAAAGAATCTTTTTTTAGCCTTATTCTTATAAAATTCAGTATCGTTACCGAAACTATTGGCAATCTCTTCGGCTGAACCGAAGAAAGAAATAATTTCTTCGATATTAGCATTAGGATTGTCTTCTAAATAATCGTTGACTCTATTTTTGAATTCCTTAATGAAAACCACTTTTAGTCTATTTGAGCAGTTGAGATTGTTCTTTATTGATTTGAAATATTGTTTTAATTCTTTATGCATTTTATTCTACCTTTCTAATATAGCATTAGCGCCTGAATATATAATGTTAAATGTCTCTATTCCATTTTTTAAGTATTCTTTGCCTTTTTCAGTTAAATGGTAGTAGACTCTAAATCTTTTGGCTCCAACTAAAACCTTGTTAGAAACAATGAATCCTTTGTTTTCTAACCGATAGAAAGGTCCATACAAAGAACCTTCCTTTATAACAATACTTTCATTGCTTTGAGAAAATAGTTCTTGCTTAAGCTGATATCCATACATATCTTCTTTGGAAAGAAGCTTAAGAATTAATAGGTCTAGTAATCCTACCTTTAAGTTTTCTTCTAAATCTTTTGTTAGCGTCATCTAATCACATCCTAAAATATATTTGATTATAAAATAAAAACACATTTAATACAATAGCTTTTAATACAATATATTGTTGACAATTATATATAATGGTTTTAAAATTAAATATGTAGAGTTATGATATTTTGTATCAAAATTAATACGATATATTGCAAACAAAATTTGAGATTCTATTTATGTAAATGGGAGGGATAATATCAATATTTTATATGTATAACAAAATATATTTAGTGGTAGAGGTGATTATCTTAATTCTAGTTTATTCTTTTGTTTTATTACAAAAGAATGAATCTATTTAAAATTTTGTTTATGTGAGGTGTTTAAGAAATGAAAAGAATACTTTTATTGATTTTAACCTTGGTTTTAAGCTTAGCATTGTCAAGTTGTTACGATCCTAAGGATGTTTATAACTACTATGAAGAAGGAGATTTTGTCTTTGCATATAAAGACTTTGGAGATGGAGTTGAAAGATTATACCTTTACGGTTTATCTAAAGATGGAAAGCAAAAAAAATGTGTAACATTACCTGAAGAATATAAAGGTAAAAAAATTAACGGATTTGGAGTAGAGTTATCAACATTTTATGGTGGAAGATATTATAGAAATGATTTTGAAAGTTCTATCCTGGAAAGAGTCTATGTTAATTTTGAATTAGTAGATGTTTATGATTATAATTTTGTTATAGATTACCCAAGTAATCAATATTCATTTGTTATTTGGTATGATTTTTCAACTAGTACTATGCGTAATTTCAGTAGTTTACAAAAAGATTGTGTTTATGGTAATAATTTGCTTGAAAACGAAGAAATTAGAAATAAGTTGGTATCTGAATTCTATTGTGAAAGAGTAACTTATATTGGTAATGTGTCATATCAATATAATTATGAAGAGGCACTAAATGATGGATATTATTGGGTAGATAATTATGATAATGCATTGATAGAATATATACCACCAGAACCTACAAGAGAAGGATATATATTTGGAGGATGGTATAAAGAAGCGGAATGCATAAATAAATGGGATTTTGAAAAAGATAGAACAGGTGACTTATATGAATATTATCCTAAACCTGGAGAATCTTCAGCAGAAGAATACAAAGAATTTTATGAGGATTATATAAGCACGCATACTTATGTGGAAACAAAATTATATGCTAAGTGGATTGAAAACTAAGAGGTGAGGGATAGTATCAATGTTTCATATGCATAATAAAATATATTTAGTGTTAGAGTGATTATCTTAATTCTAGTTTATTCTTTTGTTTCATTACAAAAGAATAAATCTTTCTAAAATTTTGCTTATGTGAGGTGAAGATATGATTAAGAAAACATTTTTATTGATTTTAACATTGTTATTTAGCTTAACTTTATCAGGCTGTATTGAACTTGAATTTGACCCTATGAATCATTTTAATTATTATGACGAAGGTGATTTTGTTTTTGCAACTTATAAAAGAGAAGAATCTGATCCTAAATTATATTTGTATGGTTTAACAGAAGAAGGCAAACAAAAAGAATATTTAATATTACCTCAAGAATATAAAGGTAAAAAAGTTGATTGTTTTACGATAGAGTTATCAACATTTTATGGTGGAAGATATTATAGACATGATTTTGAAAGTTCTGTATTGAAAAGAGTCTATATTAATTTTGAATTAGTAGATATTTATGATTATGACTTTTCTATAGATAAAGTAAGCAATCAATATTCATTTGTTATTTGGTATGATTTTAGTAATAGAGTTTTAGAAAATTTCAGGCTTATATTAGAAAATCGTGTATATGGTAATAATTTGTTTAGTAGCGAAGAAACTAGAGAAAAGATGGCAAAAGCATATTATTATAAGTCGACTATAATATCATATATAGGTAATGTATCATATCAATATAATTATGAAGAAGCACCTAATGATGGATATTATTGGGTAGATAATTATGATAATGCCTTAATAGAATATATACCACCAGAACCTACAAGAGAGGGATATATATTTGGAGGATGGTATAAAGAAGCGGAATGCATAAATAAATGGGATTTTGAAAAAGATAGAACAGGTGACTTATATGAATATTATCCTAAACCTGGAGAATCTTCAGCAGAAGAATACAAAGAATTTTATGAGGATTATATAAGCACGCATACTTATGTGGAAACAAAATTATATGCTAAGTGGATTGAAAACTAAGAGGTGAGGGATAGTATCAATGTTTCATATGCATAATAAAATATATTTAGTGTTAGAGGTGATTATCTTAATTCTAGTTTATTCTTTTGTTTCACTAAAAAAGAATGAATCTATCCTAAATTTTGCTTATGTGAGGTGAAGATATGATTAAGAAAATATATTTACTGATTTTAACATTGTTATTTAGCTTAATTTTATCAGGCTGTATTGAACTTGAATTTGACCCTATGAATCATTACAATTATTATGAAGAAGGAGATTTTGTTTTTGCAACATATAAACAAGAAAATTTGAATCCAAAATTACATTTGTATGGTTTAACAGATGAAGGAAAACAAAAAGAGTTCTTAATATTACCTCAAGAATATAAAGGTAAAAAAGTTGATAGTTTTACGATAGAGTTATCAACATTTTATGGTGGAAGATATTATAGAGATGATTTTGAAAGTTCTGTGTTGAAAAGAGTCTATATTAATTTTGATTTAGTAGATATTTATGATTATGACTTTTCTATAGATAAAGTAAGTAATCAATATTCATTTGTTATTTGGTATGATTTTTCAATTAGTACTATGGAAAATTTTAGTATTTTACAAAAAGATTGTGTGTATGGCAATAATTTATTTAAAAATGAAAAAATTAGAAAGAAACTGGTAAGTGGACTTTATTGGAAAAGGGTAACTTATATAGGTAATGTATCATATCAATATAATTATGAAGAAGCACCAAATTATGGATATTATTGGGTAGATAATTATGATAATGCCTTAATAGAATATATACCACCAGAACCTACAAGAGAGGGATATATATTTGGAGGATGGTATAAAGAAGCGGAATGCATAAATAAATGGGATTTTGAAAAAGATAGAACAGGTGACTTATATGAATATTATCCTAAACCTGGAGAATCTTCAGCAGAAGAATACAAAGAATTTTATGAGGATTATATAAGTACACATACTTATATTGAAACAAAATTATATGCTAAGTGGATTAAAAACTAAGATAGGAGTTTGAACTTATGAAGAAGGAATTTATATTTTAATTGATAAACTATTTGACTAAAAAATTTTTGGATGTTAAAATTATTTTGTTGTTATATAGCAACATTGTAAAAAGGAGGTGATGTTCATGAAAGCTTTGCTTAAAGCTCTTATGATACGAGTTAGGGCTCCCTTTTGGTACCGAGGATCACCTTCTTTCTGCATTTAAATTAAATGTAAAGAACGTTATATATACTAACCATTAGAAGTTTCATTCGACTAAAATAATGAAACTTCTTTTTTAAAAACTTGATAGGTAAATATTATTATATACGCATAGAAAAATGATTTTTATTTCTTAAAAAATAAAAAAGAATAAGAGCTAAGCAGGAAATTAAATATATTATCATTATGATAATAACTAAAAAAACAATTTTCGGATTATGACAATTAAACTTAACATAATCAGTATATTGAAGCGATTATTGCAGCTATATTTTATGATAAAGTTTTCGAATACACGAAAAATTGGGTTAAAAATTGGTTATATCCAAAAATTGATATAGAAAAAGTTAATTAAATATTACTGTAAAATATATTAAATTTCATTATGAAAATATTACTTTATACATAATCTAATAATAAAATTATCTAAAAACAATGAAAGATTAAAAAAATAGTTTTTTTACTACTGATGATTCTAGCGAGAAGAAGTGACTGAGTATTAAAACAAAATTTAAAGGTATTGTTTATTAGGATTTACAAATGTGATACATATGATAAAAGTATATTTAAATAGTCTTATATAAACTGATAGTATAATAAGTATATACTTTAAAATAATTTTCAAATTTTGCATTTCGTCACTAAAATGTTATAATTATTGTGACTAAATATAGAACAATATTTTATGTTAATAATTGTTAATTCATTGATTCATTGCATAATTATTTTACCTGATTATAGAATGGATAAACATAGAATTATATTAAACTCATTTAATAATAAATATTTAGTTCAATTTTATAAGGGAAATGATAATGTAGCATTTGACTTATTCAGCATAGAACTAGTTGAATTTAGTAAATTATATGTTGATTATGATGGATATGAGGATAACATAATATCAAAAGATCTGATTTATTCAATATCAGACAAATATAGTGTAGACTCCAAATGATTATTTTGATATAAACTATTGTCTTTCACAATCAATTGAAGATAATAATTTAGTTTTAGTTAGCGGGAAAATAGCACCTAAAAATAATGGATATGAAGTGGTTAGTTATACCTTTACTTATGAAATTTTATATAATAGTTTATTTTTAGAAGAAATTTTGAATTAATCATAAATAGGAACTAATAAAGAATTAAGGGATTTTGTATAATATATAAAAAAATAGTTTTTGCAAATTTCCTAATTCTAACCATTATGTTCAAGTTTTATAGACATAATAAATTTATATGTTTTATGCTCAATCAAACCATTTTTAAATATTAAAAGTAAGTTGCCAATATTTGTATAAATTACATCCATAATTTTTCGTACAAATATAGGTAACTTTTATTATAGTACATATTATTAAAAAAAGTATAGTATTGCGAAAAGAGCGTAAATAAAATGATTTACGAAGCATTTGTGGTTCCTTATGCTTTAAAAAGAGGTGAATGAAATGAAGTTAGTTATTATATTTGGTAGTGGTGCTGTAGGAAAGATGACAGTAGGACAAGTTTTAATGAAAAGAACAGGACTAAGGTTATTTCATAATCATATGATAATAGAACCAGTAATAGATGTGTTTGGATATTTTAATTCAGAGCTTATACAAAAAATTCGCCAACAAATATTTGAAGATTTTGTAAAAACAGATTTAAATGGTATGATTTTTACATTCATGTGGGCATTTGATATGCAAAGTGATTGGGATTATATTACAGGTGTTGCAAATTTATTTAAGAAATATGGTGCTGAAATTTTTTGGGTGGAGCTTATTGCTGATCAAAAAGTGCGTATTGAAAGAAATAAAACAGAAAATAGAATAATAAACAAGAAATCAAAACGTGATTTAGTCGCATCAGAAATACGTTTGCTAGGCGAAGAAACTAGACATAGACTTGTTAGCTTAGATGGGGAAATACCATTTGATAACTATATAAAAATAGACAATACAAAATTAACTCCAAATGATGTTGTTGATATTATTTTGGAAAAATTTAAAATATAGAATAATACCTATCTACAAAACAACAAATATAATTAATTCTAAGAATTTATTAAATTTGTTGTTTTAAAAGAATATTTTAATTTTTCAATTGATATTCATTTTGTGTGATTATTACAATTTAGAAAGTATAAGTTTAATGCAAAGAAAAGTTAGTATAAGCTATTTTTATAGAAAAATTATAGTGTAAGATATTAAATATAAATTCATTGGCATTTATGATATGAATAATAAGATTTATTTAAAAAATATAGTAGAAATTGACATTGTATTAAATATTAATATTAGTGATAAACTTAAAGAAATGGATAGTGATGTGAGTTTTACATTTAGAGATGCATTAGATAATGAAAAATCATTAACTGTAAATAATATAAACCTATCATTTAATAAACATAGTTTATCTGAGTCAATATTATTAAGTTATGCCAATAACAAAAAGAAAAATCTAGAATTAAAAACCTTCATTAACCAAAACATTAATAGAAGAACTAAATAAATTTAATTCTAGATTCTATAATAAAATTATTTAATATTTTCATCTTGATTTTTATGGTTTTCTATTCGTCTTTGAATATCTTCTAGTTCACCATTAAGCCTTCTAAATTCATGAATCAAAGAAAAAATAGCTATAGTCATAAAAAATAACCAAGCGCCTAAAGTTCCAAAGAAAAAATTATATGGAACTTCATCTAGTGATAGAAAAAAGCTTAACCAATCAATACAAAAATAGGTCAAGACGGAAAGTGTAATTATAGTACCGACAACCATATATATTTTTTGTGATTTTATGTTACGTACGACATCTTGTTTTATACTTTCATTTGAGAACTCCTTATTATAATACAAAATACTTTTTTAGTAATATATAACAAATACTTTTTTAAATCTATCATAAAGGTGTAAAGAGATTGTAAAAATTTATAGTTTTATATAAATAATGGATAATAAATAAAATTTTGATTATAAAAGAAGAAAAATATAAAATAATAATTAAAAATGATGAAATACTATTAAAATATAATTTATGATAATTATATATATTAATCATTATTTATTTTTGGTTTTAGAAGTAAATGTTATTACATTTTCTCATTTTAAAAAGTTATTTTTATTGATGACTTTCTAAGTTATAAATTATTGCAGACAATTTATTTATACTTTAACCAAAAATCATCTAAATTAGTTAATTTTTCAATAATTTGATTAGTATTATAGTTTCGAATCATAAGCTCATTATCAAGATATATTAGCTGATTTTCATAATTTGCAAAGTAACCATCTAAAAAGTATTTTTGCTCTTGATAATCATTACTAATATTCGTTGTCAACGAACCAGCTATAAGTTTTTCAGCATCCATAGTTACTTTAACTTCTAGTAGTTGTTTGTCAGTGAGTAGTACAAGAAACTTGCCATCACTATATACAAATTTTTCTATATAGTTAGGAAATGTTAATTTGTAATCGAAAAATCTTAAACTATTTGTAGATGGTGTAATTGTTATTATGTAGAGCGCTAGTGGATTTTTCATTATTAAATCATTACAAGAAATTAAAAATGTATTTTTATCAATAAACATTATACTATCCATATTTAATATTTGTGTGTTCGTTATAGAAAACAAACTAAGTATATTACCAAGTCCCGTTTCTTTATTGATGATTGAAATGAAAGTGTCAAAATTTTTTTTGCCGCATTCGATTATTACTTTATCATCAAATTCACTAACATTTCTACTAAAAATAACAAAGTAATAATTAGTATATTCATACAATTCTATTGCTTTATAGTAATCATAAATATTTGATTCGCCAAGTGAAACAATTGAATCATTGTTACCATTATAAAGTTTTCCTGCTTTAAGTGTTAATTTTGTATCCGTAATATTTTCTATTTTATAGGTATAATCAACATCAATACGATTATTGATAAATGTTGTTATAAATGATGTTGTTATAAAAATTGCAGTGCAACTAAATATTACTATTATTAGAATCTTGATTTTATTCTTCATATAAATCACCTTCTTCATAAGTAATAAAATCACCGGGTAAGCAATTTAAGACTTTGCATATTGCATTCAATGTCGAAAATCTAATCGCCTTAGCCTTTCCGCTTCTTAAAATTGATAGATTTGCTTCAGTAATACCAATTCTTTCTGCAAGTTCTTTTGAGGTCATATTACGTTTTTTTAAAACATTTGTTAAATCAATCTTAATCATATTGTTAATTTATTTTCTTCATAAATTTCAATACTTCTTTCAAAAAGTATTTCAATTATGCTGAAGGTAACTCCTAATAATAAATATATGAAAAAAGAAGTAGAAATAGTGATACTGTATTCATAGCCTACAGAATTAATATTTCTAATGATTGCAATTATTATTCCTAAAATTGCTTCAGTTATTGTCCAATATATAAAAGCACAAGCTATTTCATGGATTGAATTTTGATTCTTTTTATCAAAAATAATATTTTTTCGAAGGTTTTTAATAATACAATGACTATAGAAAGTAATTACAACAATGAAAAAAATATCAACAATTGAATTAATTATGAAAATTAGTATAAGATAATTAATGTCTAAATCTTTCCAAATATATACAATAGAACTGATTAGACTAGTACTTACAATTAAAACACTTACAATAAAAAGAAGTATTTGAAAGAATTTAACACTAAAGTTAAACTTTTTATTTTTGATTACATATAGGCAAAAGAAAGCAAAAATGATGCAAGCTAGTTGTAAAATTATGAATAAAATGAACATAGTTTAATTCTCCTTTTTTATATTTAAATAGTTAGATATACTTTCTGCAGTCAACCCAGTAGAACTGATAAATGTATTTAAGCCAAAGGTGTAGATTGTTTTTTTCTCGTAAAGAGCATAAAAATCAACTAGATAACCTACTTGATCAGGATGTTCATTCAATTTTAGTAAAGCAGAAATGCGGATTGGAAAGTTATTAATATTTAATGTGTTTAGTTTGGGTTTATTAATAATTAAAAAAGACTCCTCATGGTAAAGATTATTTATATAATACTCATTATTATTAATTTTATAAGTCAATCCAGTTTTAATTATTGTATAACTAGAGTTAAGATTAATAATGTACGAATCATTGCTCAAAAAAGTTAGAAAAGGCATTTCGATTCTAAATAAAACTATATCTTCATTATAGAAGTAGTAAGAACTTAGTGTAATGTCAGAAACCAATTCTTTAATACGATAAGATTTTCCATCATAGTTAACTTTATTATTATCATAGTCATAATTATAAATGTTATTGCCTAGTATATATTGTCCACTAACATTTTCATTTGATAGTGCATTAGCTTCAAAGTTTGATAAACTTATGTCTAGATATTCATCTAGGTAAGTTTCAGCATTTTCTTTGATATTTGTAATTTGAGAATTAGATAATGGATTTTTAGTAATTATAGAATAAATACAAGTTACAAATAAAACTATTAGAAAGATAAATCCAAAATAACGATAATATTTTGTCATAAAATTCTCCTCCTTCAATTAAATTTTAAGGCGCCATTTATGTAAAGTCAATAAAAATTATCGAAAAACAATAATTTAGAGATGAATATTATTATTATTTGGCTCACTTTAAAGTCTCTAATGAAATTTAATTTTAATTTTCTAAGGCAATCAAGATATATTTTTTATTGCTTGTAATATTATATTAATATTCCTTTGGTCTTTTTATCTTACCTCTCGAATAAGCGTTAAACATTTAAATATATTCTATTAAAAATTTCTCTAGTATAATTTAATCGCATTCTATATTACTAAAGTATAAAGTCGATAGATTATTGACAACTATATACAAAAGTTTTAAAATCAAAATGTATAGTTAAAGCATTTAATAACAAGTTAATACAAAATTGTATTATTAGATACATAATATTTATCTATTAGATAAAATATAGTTTTTATATTTATTTAGGAAGAAGTGTATTGATGATTTATGTTCACAATGAAATATATGTTTAATATATACTGCTATAATTCATGAAGAAATATATGAGCTTCAAAAAGATGAAAGTGAAAAAATTAGTGATTAATAAATAAAAAATCAATTTTTTAAATTTGATGGTTTATATACAACATTGTTATTGAAATTTTAAATTAAACAAATATTGGAAAGGTGATTTTATGAAGTTTTTAGCGAAGCATAAAAAATTAGTTTTAAGTGTATCTCTATGTACTATTTTAGGTGTTGTGATATTAATGATTAGTTTATTTTTCAGTAAAAATACTGGTAATCATAATTTAGAATCACTTGATAAAAATGCATATCAATATAATGCTGAGGAGAGGACTTTACTAAATAATTTGGGATTTACGGATAAAGAACTAGAATACTTATCAGAAGAAGAAATAAATTATTTTACTAATATTCTTTATTATGAAGAAAAGAATTTATCAACTGAGCAATTTTCCATTAGTGATTATGATGTCAAGTTTTATTCTAAAAGCATATATTTTGTTGAAGACAACAAGAATAAAGTGTTCATTAAATATAGACTGGAATTTCCTAATGGTATAAAAGAAAGAGAACATGATTTACTTAATGTATCAACTATAGAACATATTTATAAAACTACACTTGAAACATTAGGAGATTATACTTATTCTAGTTTATATTGCGAAGAAACTATTGAAAAAGATGGCAAGGTAGAGAATAATGATTATTTTATTAAAGGTAATGTTATAGAACCAGTTGATATTAATGCTATATATCATAATGAGCTAATAGAATATACATTACCTAAGGATTATACAAACTTTTATTTTGATAATGGAATAAAGAAAGAAGAAAGAAGTTATAACAATTTTGTTTTATCAGTTGGTAAGGCATTTGAACTTGATTTTTTCTTTAATGATGCTGATTCTATTTCTTTTGTTTCAAATATAGACTATATTCATCAAAAAAAATCTTTTGAAATTGACTATACTAAATTAAGTTATGCATCAAGTATGATAACATATGATAGTGTTTTAGTAGGAAATAACTCTAAATTTGGTTATAAAAAAAATCATTTTCATGAACATTGTTTTAAAACGATTATTTAAATTAATTGAATGACCATAGTACAATAAATTGGATAAATTAAATGTTCTGATAATAGTTTTTATAATTTTCTAAAACTTTAGGTGTAAGTCCTTTTATAAAGTTTATGATGCAATATACTGATTCTTTTTGAATAGTTTCAAATATGTCAGTTATCTTTAGATTATTAATTCATTCTTTTGCCTTTTCTTCAAAAAATGGTTACTTGTCTAGTATTGAGATAACTTTCACTGCAACTTCTATAATGAAATAATGACTTTGTTTTATTTTCATTTATGTACGTTAACAATTCGTTTATAGTTTTTTATCATCTTTATTCATTTCTTTTAGAGTATTATTTAATAATTTCCTCTTGATTTTTATGATTTTCTATTCGTCTTTGAATATCCTCTAGTTCACCATTAAGTCTTCTAAATTCATGAATCAAAGAAAAAATAGCTATAGTCATAAAAAATAACCAAGCGCCTAAAGTTCCAAAGAAAAAATTATATGGAACTTCATCTAGTGATAGAAAAAAGCTTAACCAATCAATACAAAAATAGGTCAAGACGGAAAGTGTAATTATAGTACCGACAACCATATATATTTTTTGTGATTTTATGTTACGTACGACATCTTGTTTTATACTTTCATTTGAGAACTCCTTATTATAATACAAAATACTTTTTTAGTAATATATAACAAATACTTTTTTAAATCTATCATAAAGGTGTAAAGAAATTGTAAAAAATTCTCTGATTTTAGGCTTATATTATCTATCTTTTGAAATCTTTGATAAAATAATTTTTTTATATCTTAAAGTTTATGTTGAAAAGAAAATGACTATTTCTCATGATTCTAACGGCAAAGAGAAAGTTACTTACAAAAGGAATGAAAAACTCAGTCTGAAGTATTAGATATAATTAGAAATTACAGTTAGAGAAATTTAAAATATTTTTTTACAAACTATTATTTTCTCCATTTTTATTATCTATTAATCTTTGGATATCTTCTAGTTCTCCATTAAGTCTTTTTATTTCAGTGACTAGAAGATAAATAGTAAAAGCAATAAAAAATAACCAAGCACCTAAAGCTCCGAAAAAAAATTCATACTTCATTTTTTGACCAGTTAATGCTATTCCCATTATCCAAAAACAAAAAATAGTAATAACAAAAAGGAATATAATAGATATAATAGTTATATAATCTTTTCTTAGTTTTATATTCCGTCTTACATCTTGTTTTATACTTTTCAACATCTAAATCTCCTTCATATAATATATTTTTCATTGTAATCATTATTTAAAAAAGTAATTAATATTGATATATTGTACCTTCTTGTATAAGAATATAACATATATATATTTTAATCTTTCATAGTACTGTAAAGAATAGTAAAAAGAATGTAATTTTTTTTCTTTTTCTATAAAATGTTTTTTAATTTTAAAGTTTATGAGAGAAAGAAGAAAATCATTTCTCCTAATTCTAACCATAAAGGTAAATCTACATACAAAAGAAATGATCTTACACTAATTTATTTAAATTTAAGAAAATCAGATTATGTCTTTAACAAGATAAAACCATTCTTTGATAGCGGTTATTATTTAAAAAAGAATATATGTGTCATATAAATATAACTACGAAAAAGTACAAAATAATTGTTTTTACTGAGTAGGCAATTATTTTGTACTTGTTTTGAATAATTATTTGCATAAAAATATATAAGATAGGAAGATACTTTTTAATTGTTTTTTATATATTGCAGTAACTTTTTAGCAGCATTAGATATGTACTCATTATTGTAAGTAAGTGAAATATACCTTGGATCTAACTTTTCTTCAATATTAATTATTTTTAATTCTTTATTTTTTAACTCATTTTTTATATACTGTTTAGAAACACAAATAATACCCATATTTTTTTTGCAAAATTCAATTAATAAATCTAAAGAAGCTAATTCAAATTTAGGTTTAAGTAATACATTATATTTTAATAGATTATTGTCTAGTGCTCTTCTTGAATGGCTCGATTCCTCAAGAAGCAAAATACGGTATTTTGTTAAGTCAGATAAGTGCTTGATATTAGAATCATCAAAATCATATGCACAAACAAAGACATCATCTAACCTTAAACAGTTAATGTAAGATAAGGAACTGTTAATTATAGGTGTATGTATAAATGCAATATCTACTTCGTGAGCCTTCAGTAGATTTAAAGATTCGTTAGTAGTACAGTTTGTTACTCTGTATCTTATTTTGGGGTATTTTTTTTCAAATTCCTTTAGAATATCAATTAAATAATATTTACAAATGGTATCAGAAGCACCAATATTTAAAATACCAGCCTCAAGGGTTGATAAATCTTGTAATGTTTGATTTAGTAAATCAACTTGTCTAAAAATTGCTTTGCAATAAGAATAAATTTCTTTTCCTTCATTTGTTAGTTTTACTCCTTTATTTGTTCTTATAAATAAAGGGAAACCTATTTCATCTTCTAAGTTTTTTATGCTTTGACTTACTCCTGGTTGGGAAATATGTAGTTTGTTAGCTGCTTTAGAAACACTTTCAAATTCGGCTACTGTATAAAACATTTTTAATTGATTTAAATCATTTATCATTATAAGCACTCCTTATAGCAAATATAATAAATATATATTTTACTTATACCACATATTTTGCTAAAATCAAGAAGGAAGTGATTAAAAATGAAATATAGTGGAACAATATCTCGTGGAGTTAGAACTCCAATAATTAAAAAAGGCGACGATTTAGCATCAATCGTTGTAGATTCAGTTTGCAAATGTGTAGAAGAGGCAAACTTAGAAATTAATGATAAGGATGTAGTAGCAATAACAGAAGCAGTTGTTGGTATTTCTCAAGGAAATTATGCTACAGCTGATCAAATTGCAAAAGACGTAAAAAGTAAATTTGGCGATGACACAGTAGGATTAATCTTCCCTATTATGAGTAGAAATAGATTTTCAATGCTTTTAAAGGGTATTTCTAGAGGTGTTAAAAAACTTATTATTCAATTGTCTTATCCTGGAGATGAGGTTGGTAATAAATTGATTTCACCTGATTTATTATTTGATTCAGGTGTAAACCCATATTCTGATGTATTTACAGCAGAAGAATTTAAGAAAATATTCCCAAATACTGTTCATGAATTTACAGGCGTAGATTATATTGAATATTACAAGAACGCTTGTGAATGTGAGTGTGAAATTATTTTAGCAAATGACCCAAAAGCAATTTTAAAATATACAGATAGTGTAATTGTTGCCTCAATTCATGAAAGAAAAAGAAATAAGAAAATACTATTGAAAAATGGTGTAAAAAAGGTATATTGCTTAGATGAAATATTAACAGAAAGTGTTGATGGTTCAGGCTATAATGAAAAGTATGGATTATTAGGCTCAAATTTAGCTACTGATAATTCAGTAAAGCTTTTCCCAAGAAACTGTGAGGCATTAGTTCAAGATGTTCAAGCAAGATTGAAGAAAATTTTCAATAAAAATGTTGAAGTAATGGTTTATGGTGATGGTGCATTTAAAGATCCTCAAGGTGGAATTTGGGAGTTAGCTGACCCTGTTGTATCTCCTGCATATACTAGTGGATTAATTGGAACACCAAATGAGTTAAAGTTAAAATATATTTCTGATAATACATTAAAGGATTTATCAGGTGAGGAATTAAAAGAAGCAATGATTAAGCTTATTAAAGAAAAGGATAGTAACCTAGTTGGTAAAATGGAAACTCAAGGTACTACTCCTCGCCAACTAACTGATTTATTAGGAAGCTTATCTGATTTAACTTCTGGTTCAGGTGATAAGGGTACACCAGTAATTTTAATTCAAAATTATTTTTCAAATTATTCAAATCAATAATATATAAAAGTCATCCTATAAGATGACTTTTTTTATATTTAAAAAGAATTATTTATTGCAAAATAGAATAATTTTAGGCATAATATAATAGATAGTAGCGCTTAGAAATTAAATAATTAAGGAGGAATTAAATGAAAAAAATTTTTTTAGGAATCTTAATTGGTATATCTATATTTTTTACAATAGGTTGTTCTAAGGAAAAAGTAATAGATAATGGAAACCCTAGTGAACCAAATAATCCTTCTGAACCTGAAATTATAGAGGATGAATTTAAAATAAAATTAGAGGATAATGGGTTAAAAGCTTTGGAGAATGAATATGTTTTTTCTACTCTTGATGATCAAAATAGTGATTTTTTCTACGATGCTATAATTGCCTTTGAAGTAAATAATGATTGGAAAAATTGCACTAGTATTTCTGAACCTATAATTGAGATTGAAGATGAAGCTATTTTGCCTAAAGAGGCTATTACTTTTAATCTTATAACAAATAGTGATATTGTAGGATCTTCAGGAAGCAATGAAATTGCTAGATTAGATTTTAAAATTAACCGTTCCTTACTTAAGGTTGGAGAAACTAAATTTAAGTTTACAACTAAGCCACAAAATGGTTCATCAACGATTTACAAAGAAACTACACTTTGTGTAAAAGTAATTATAAAGGAATATGGTTCAATTGTTGTTGATTCTTGTAAGGCAAGCTTCAAATTAGATATAGAAAATATAGAGGAATTGCTAGAAAAAAATGTTATTAATAATTTAAAAAGTATAGAATTTGCAATTAACGATTATAAAAATGAGGGAATATATGGTTCAAATGTAATTCTTAGATTTGTAGATAATCTTAGTTTAGATAAATCACAATATGAATATGATGATTTAATTTTGGCAGCCAATTTAAATTATAAAGCATATGTTTTTATTACATATTATGATGAAATAAGCATGCGAGATAAATATATAAATTTGAATGTAGAATTCATTAATTATGATAATTCAACTATAAAGTTAGATAACGAAAATAGTAGTTTTATGATTCTAAAGGATTCAAAAGAAAAAATTGATTTGAAATTAGCTCAAAATAATTAACAATAAAAAGCAAATGATTTATAATCTTTTGCTTTTTATTATGATAGATAATTATAAGTATAAGTGTTAAAATATATTGTACTTTAAATTAAGAGGGAGGTATGCTCATGAAAATTATTCATACAGCAGATTTACATATAGGTAGTCCATTAGCTTTTTTATCAGAAAATGATAGAAAAATTAGAAGGATAGAACTATTAGATTCTTTTAAAAGATTAGTTATGTATGCTAAAGAAAATGCAATTAAATATATTTTACTTTCTGGTGACATTTTTGATAAAGACAAGGTTAATAAGGCTGATAAAGAGTATTTTTATCAAATAATTGAAGCTAATCCGGACCTTAATTTTTATTATTTACGTGGTAATCATGATACAAATAGCGCTTTAGATAAAGATAATATTAAGAATTTATTTTTATTTAATAATGATTGGAAATATTATTATATAGAAGATGTGTGTATTAGTGGTATAGAAGTTTCAGAAAAAAATATAAATACAATTCATCAAACCTTAAATTTGAATAAAGAAAATTATAATATAATTATGTTACATGGCGATAGCAAGGAATTAATAATAAACAAATTTAAAAATAAATATATTGATTATATGGCTCTAGGTCACATTCATACATATAGTTCAAATGTTTTAGATACAAGAGGAAATTATGTATATTCAGGTTGCCTTGAAGGAAGAGGATTTGATGAACTAGGAGAAAAGGGTTTTGTTATAATTGATACAAATGAAAAAAAACATACATTCATCCCCTTTGCAACTAGAATAGTATATGAAAAAATAATTGATATAACAGAAACTAATTCTTTATATGACGCAATAGAAAAAATTGAAGAAGTAACAAATGAAGTTCCTGATAAGTCTTTACTAAAATTGATTATTAAAGGCACTGTAAAATATGATGCTACTGATATAGAAAGTAGGTTATTAGTTAGACTAAAATCAAGGTTCTTTTATTATGAGATTTGTAATAAAACTAAAAAACTTTTAAATTTAGATGAATATAAAAATGATATTTCTCTAAAAGGAGAAGTAATCAGAACAATCACTTCAAAAAATATAGCTGAAGAAGATAAAAACGATATTTTGAATTATTGTTTAAGACTATTAAATGGGGAGGATATAGAATTATGAGATTGATATCATGCCACATTGAAAATTTTGGTGTATTAGAAAATAAAGATATTAATTTTAGTAAAGGATTAAATGCTTATTATAAAGAAAATGGAATCGGAAAAACTACCTTAGCTGCATTTATTAAGGCCATGTTTTATGGATTTGATAATAAGGAAAATAAGGAATTTCCGGATCGCTTACATTATTATCCTTTTAAAGGAGGAAATGTAAATTATGGTGGTAATCTTATTTTTGAATTTAAAAATGAAATATATAGAATAGAAGCAAACTTTGATTCTAAAAGTGAAAAAAAGGATATTATAGAAGTAAAAGATTCAAAGGGGAATTTAATTTTGCTTGATAAAAAGCCTGGTGAATACTTTTTTGGTATTGATTTAAAGTCTTTTACAAGAACAATTTATGTGTCATCTAATGATTTATTAATCGAATCAACAGACTCAATAAATAAAAAGTTAGGAGGCTTTGTAAATGACATTGATGAAGCTAAATTAAACAAAAAAATAGCTGATAGAATTAAAGAATTAGAAAGCACTAGAAAAAATTCATTAGGAATTATAGAAAAATATAATTTAGAAATAAATAGACTAGAAGGAAGAATTTTAGAAACTAATAAGCTAGCTGAAGCACTCCCTGATAAATATATAGAGTACGAAAAAATAGAAAAAGAAATTAAAAACTTAGAATCTAAAAAGTTTTTAGCTAAGGATCAAGAAATTTTAAAAACTAAATATGAAGCATATCAAAATATTGTTAAAGAGTTAGATAAAGCAAAAGAAGAAAAAGAAAAAATAGATATTCTTTATCCTAAGGGATTACCTACACTAGAAGAACTAAATTTGTTAAAAGAATATAGTCAAGATGAAAACACTATTATATCTAAAATAAAAAACTTTGAATTAACTGAAGAAGAATTAAATTCATATAATGACTTAGAAAGTATCTTTAAAAATAATCACTTAAATGAAAATGAGATAGTAACATTACGCGAAAAATTAGTAAATAAAAATCAAGCCATTGAAATGAAGAAAAATAATATATTTTCTAGTGAAGAAAAATTAGAATTAGCTCAACTAAAAAATTTATTTAAAGACGATAGCTTAAATGAAGAAAAAATTATCTTATTTGATGAAAAAGTACTAAATTACCTAGCAGAAAATAAAACTCTAGGAATATATGATGACTCTATCCCTACTAATATTAGTAGAATAAAAGATGTATTAAGTATTGGTATTCCAACTGAAAATAGACTTAATGAAATAAATGATAAGATAGAAAATTACATAGAAAATAAAGAAAAAATAGAAGTTTATAATAATGAAATATATAATTTGAATAACCATAAACCAATTGGTGCTTTAATTACTTTATCGATATTATCTTTATTAGCAATAATTACAGGTGTAGTGTTAACATTTTATTCTAGATTATTAGGGATATCTTTCATTAGTTTAGGTTTTATTATTCTATTGCTAGATTTAGTTTTATTAATTAAAGATAATAATAAGATATTTAATCAAAAATCAAAGGAAGAAATTGTAAAACTTAAAGCGAATAATAATGCCATTGCTAGTGATTTGCGAGCATTTTTTGCTAATTATAGAATGGCATCAGATAATTTTTCTACTAATTATGAAAAGCTAAAAGATGATATTAGTACTCTAACAGAATATGAAGAGAAAAGAACAAATAGTGCTAATAGCTATGAAGCAAACTTAAGATTACTTGATGAAAAGAAAAATGAGATTATTTTGTTTTATAAGAAATATGATATTATAGCAAGTGATTTATCAAGATTGCCTATCTTACTAAAAGATAAATTAAATAGATATAAAGAATTACTTGAAAAACAAGATAGAATTGAAAAACTTGAAGATAATGCAAAAAGAATAATTGAAGATGCTAATAAAACTATTATTTCGATACTAGATTCCCATCAAATATTTTTAGAAAAAGAATTAGATTCTACATCTATTAATAAATTAGAATCAGATTCAAAAAGATATCTGGCTTTAAAAGAAAAAAAGGAAAATTTTTCTATTGCATCAATTAATTTTGAAGAAAATACAAAAAAGATAAAACATGTGTTAGAAAAATATGATATTAAAAAAGTAGAAGACTTTACGAAGCAATATGTAGACCTTAAGCAACATAAAGCTAATTATAGTAGATTAGAAAATCTATTAGTAGAGATTGAAAAAAGATTAGATAAATATAGTGAATATAAAAATATAGATATAGAAAATGAAAGTAGCCTACTAAGTAATGAAGAAAATATAGAAGAAGATATAAGAATATCAAATCAAAACTTAGCATTAGTAGGAAAAGAAATAGAAGACATTGAAGAAAAATTATCTTCGATAGATGATTTAAATGAAGAAATTACTAAAATAAAGGAAAAACAAAATGATAGCAAAAATAAACTAAAAAAATTAAAGATTCTTCAAGAATGTTTTTTTGAAGCAGAAAATAATCTAAAAGAAAAATATATAGGTCCTATGGAAGCATCATTTATAAAATATGTAAATAAAATTAATTCAAAACTATCACTAAATGCTAAGCTTGATTATAATTTTAATCTTAAATATGATTTATATGGAAAAGAAAGAGAATATAAACATTTGTCCGAAGGCCAAAAAGCGTGTTTAGCTTTATGTATGAGATTTGCAATGATTGAAAATATGTATAAAGAAGAAAAATTATTTATAGTTTTAGATGATCCTTTTATTAACTTAGATGAAAAAAACCTTGAAAAATGCTTGAACGTATTAAATGATTTAGCATCAGAAATGCAAATTATATATTTTTGTTGTCATAAGAGTAGAATAAGCTAATTATTAAAAGACCATATGTTGTGGTCTTTTTCTTTTTCTAGTGGTATACTAAAACTATATTATTAATTTATTTGAGGTTATAAGATGAAATACATTTTTTTAGATATAGATGGCGTATTAAATGCCCCAGGTGATACAGATTTGATAGAAGGTGTAATCAGTAAAGAAAAATATGCTTTACTAAAGCAAATTATGTTTAACACAAAAGCTAGAGTAATAATAATATCTTCAAGAAAAAAATACGAAGATGAAAGAAATACATTACTTAGAATTTTAGATGATATTTATTATGATCTTTCTTTTATTTCATACGTAGATAACTTTAGATATCGAAAGGATGAAATAAAATGTTTTTTATCTCAAAATAGATGTGATTCATTTGTTATATTAGATGATATAGATTCGAACTATACTATTGATGATAAGATTAGCAATAATTTTATTCTTATCAATGGAATTTTAGGATTAACTTTAGAAGATGTAAGGAAAGCAATAAAAATTTTAAATAAAAAATAATTTTTCTTGATTATTTTATAAATATGTTATATAATTAATCAGGTTAGCTTTAGCTAACTTATATTTTTGGAAAGGGGTTAGCTATAACTAACTATGAAAAAATTATTGTACATTGTTATGATTATAATTATGCTTTTAACATTATTTGTACCATTAACAGGAATACATATACATAAAGTAATGGGGACTTTTTTTCTATTGTTTTGCATTATTCATATTATTAAAACGAGGAGGAAGTTTACCTTATCTAAGTTTTACTTATTAATACTAGTGTTAGTAAGTTTCATAACAGGAGTTTTTGCCTACATATATGATTTAGAAATAATTAAATCTATCCATACTATTTTAGCAATCTTAATGATAGCATTCGTAGGGATACATATTTACATATACCATAGAAGAGTATTTAAAAAGAAAAAGGAGGATAAAAATGAAAATTAAAAGATTATTTTTTTGCATTTTAGGTTTTATATCATTAGGCTTAGGTTTTATAGGAATTTTTTTACCTATTTTGCCAACAGCACCATTTTTACTATTAACCTCATTTTTCTTTTCACGAGGGTCTAAGCGATTTGATGATTGGTTTCATCAAACTAAAGTATATAAGAAACATTTAGAAAATTTCTCTAAAAATAAAGTTATGACACTAAGGGGGGAAACAATATTATTGACCTTTGTTACCTTAATGCTTTTTATTGCGATGTGGAAGGTAAACAATATATATATGTCAATTACTTTGTTGATTCTTATTTTTGTTAAATATCTTTATTTTATTATGTGCATTAAGACAGTGTCAAAAGAAGAATATATAAGAATAAGAGGTGAAATGAATGCTTGATAAAAAATTATTGTCTTTACTAGGAAAAGAAAAGAAACTTATTGTTTATATAACTATACTACAAATTATTGGATTAATACTAACAGTATCTATAAGTATGATAATGTGCATTGTTTTATACCAAATAATTACGTTTAATGAATACAAGTTTTTATATTTACTATTTGTAGTAGCTGTGATTATACTTATAAAGCTTTTTATTACTAGAATAATTGGCAAATTTCAAAGTATTATTGCTGATAGTGTAGAGATATCACTAAGAAATAAAATTAATGAAAAAATATTATCGCAGCATAAAGAATTTAGAAAATACAATTCTCAAGCATTATCACAATTAAGCGTTGAAGGAATAGAACAACTTAACTTATATTATACTATTTATATTCCACAGTTTTTTTATTCTTTGATTTCACCTTTAATATTATTTATTATATTTTGCTTTATATCATGGGAAGTAGCAATAATATTTTTAGTATGTGTTCCTTTAATTCCAATGTCCATAATAGCAATTAGCAAATATGCTAAAAAAATATTTGCTAAATATTGGGATAAATATTTAGCAATGGGCGGTGAATTTCTAGATAGCATAAAAGGTCTTAAAGAACTAAAAATATTTTTATACGATGAAAAAAGAGGAACAGAACTAGATTTGAAGGCAGAAGAATTTAGAAAGATAACAATGAAGGTTTTAGTAATGCAACTATGGAGTACTGCCATAATGGACTTTGTAGCCTTTGGTGGAGCAGCATTAGGTCTTACAGTTGCATTATTGAATTTAAGGAACGGAACTATTAGTTCAGGATTTTTAGCTTTGTTCATAATTATTGTAGGAGCTGAATTTTTCTTACCTATGCGAGCCTTAGGTAGTGCATTTCATATTTCTATGAACGGGGCAACTGCAGGCAAAAAAATTCTAGAGATTCTAAATGAAAAAGAAGAGGAAGATGGAAAAACTATAATAGATAGAATTGATAGTATTACGTTTGAAGATGTCTACATAGATTATGGCAAAGAAAAAATAATAAAGTCATTTAGTGCAAGTATAAATAGCTTTGGTTTATATGGCTTAGTAGGAGAATCAGGTAGTGGAAAATCTACAATTTTAAAGCTTTTTTCTAAGGAATGTAAGGCTTCATTTGGGAAGTGTTTAATAAATGAAACAAACATAGAAGAAGTAAAGGAAGAAAGCTTATACCAAAAATTATGTTTTATATCATATCAATCACATATTTTTAGTAAAACGCTTAGAGAAAATTTCCTTATTGTAAATCCGCTTGCTAAAGAAGAAGATATGTATAATGCATTAAAATTAGTTGGTCTAGAAAATTTTCCTTTAGATTTTAAATTTCAGGAAGATAGTAGTAATGTTAGTGGTGGTCAAAAACAAAGATTCATATTGGCCTTTTATTTAACGAGAGAATATGATGCCTATTTACTTGATGAAGTGACTAGTAATATAGATTTTGATTCGGAAAAAATCATTATTGATATCATAAAAGAAATTAGTAAGAAAAAAATAGTAATAATGATTTCACATCGCTTAGAAAATGTTGTTGACGCTAAACAAATTTTCTTTATCAATCAAAACAAAAAAGTAACAAAAGGATTACATAATGAGCTTTTAGAAAATGAAGAATACAAAAGCCTTTATAAACTACAAAGAGATTTAGAAAGAAGGGGTATAAATGAGCAAATTTAAATTAATAGCTAAACTATTAAAGCTAGTTAAAAGTTTTAGAAGCATTATATCTTTAGCTGTAATTAATGGAATAATAGGTAATTTATGCTCAATTTGTATTTCTTTATTTGCGGCTTTAGGACTAGTTTCAATAATGGGATATGATGTTGGTATAAATCTCATTGTAATAATTGTTATCATGATAGTGCTAGGTGTGATTAGAGGTGCTTTAAGATATTTCGAACAATATTCAAATCATTATATTGCCTTTAAGATACTTGCACATATTAGGCATGTGATATATGAAAAACTTAGAGTTTTAGCTCCTGCTAAGTTAGAGACAAAGGAAAAAGGGGCAATCACAAATCAAATTACTTCTGATGTTGAGACTCTTGAGGTTTTTTATGCTCATACAATTTCACCGGTTTTAATAGCCATTTTTGTTAATGGAAGCATTGTATTATTTATATCAATATACACCAATTTTGTATTAGGATTAATAGTGTTAGTATTTTATTTATTAGTTGGTGTTTTATTGCCTTATTTAATATATGAGAGAGCTAAAAAGGATGGGTTATCATATCGAAATATGCTCGCAAAATATAATGCCAAAACTTTAGATATGATACGTGGTAGAAAAGATATTTTGTTAACAAATAGTAAAGAATTATTTATTAAAAACTCAGAATGTGATACTAAAGAACTTGTCAATTACAAAAGAAAAAATATTATGCGTACAATTATGACAAGAGGTTATGTTGATGTATTTATATATTTAGGAGCCATATCTATAATTATTGCAGGATATTTTTTATCTAAATATCATCTTATGAACCCATTATTAATTCTAGTTGCTCTAATAGTTTATTTATCGAGCTTTGCCCCGATAACTGCTTTAGCTAACTTACCTGCAAATTTAAATCAAACCTTTGCAAGTGCAAAAAGATTATTTGCCTTGCTAAATGAAAAACCAATTTTTGAAGAAAAACATAACGACAATAAGATAGATTTTACAAGCTTGGATGTTAATAATTTATCATTTGCATATGAAAATGAGGTGATTTTGAAAAATATTAATTTTTCTATAAAAAAAGGTGAGGCAATTGCTATTGTTGGACCATCAGGAATAGGGAAATCAACTATTATAAAACTATTAATGCAATTCTACCCATATAATGGATCTATTAAAATTGATGGAAAAGAACTTGATCAAATTGACCATAATTCATTATATGAAAATATATGTATGTTTACTCAAAATACATATTTATTCAATGATACTCTTAGAAATAATATTAAGATTGCTAAGCCAAATGCAAGTGATGATGAAATTATTGAAGTTTTAAAACAAGCATCAATATATGAATTTGTCTCTAATCTAGAAAATGGCTTAGATACAATAATTAAGGAAGATAGTATAAATATTAGTTTAGGCGAGAAGCAAAGACTTGGCTTAGCGAGGGTATTATTGAGAAAACCTAAACTTTTACTATTAGATGAACCAACAAGTAACATTGATAGCTTTAATGAATCAATAATTCTTAACACATTAGAGTCACTTAAAAAGGATATGACTTTGATAATGATTTCACATAGAAAATCTAGCATAAGAATAGCTGATAGAATATATACTTTAAAGGATGGCATGCTCTATGAATAATTTGTTAAGTTTTACGTCTCCTGCAAGAATTATTGCTTATATAGCACTTGGAATGGCAATAATATTTATCGGAATAATCATTCTAAATTATTATAAACATAAAGGTAAAAATAATGACAAATAAGGAATTAAAAGCTTGGAATAAAGAAAAAGAAATAATTGAGATAATGATAAAAAAATATTGTCATAAGAAACATAGAACTAAAAAGGATAATCTTTGTGAAGAATGCAACGAATTACTTGAATATAGCTTATTTAGATTAGAAAAATGTCCTTTTAAAAAAAATAAGAAATTTTGTAATTTTTGTAAAGTACATTGCTATAACAAAGATATGAGAGAAAAAATTAAAAAAGTTATGCGTTATTCTGGCCCTAGATTAATTTTTAGTCATCCAATATTTGTATTTAAGCATTTAATTCAAAAAATAAAACAAAAATAGCTAAGATCCCCATTAATCTATGGGGATTTTTTATGTATTAAATAATTGATGGAAATCGAAACAAATGCTATAATCAAAACAAAATGAGCGAGGAGTTGTTATTATGAAAAGCTATGAAAGAATACAAGTAAAATACATTGATGAAATTAAATCAAACATTACAATATATAGACATAAAAAAACAAATGCAAGAATTTGTACGATTGAAAATGATGATAATAATAAGGTATTCAGTATAGCATTTAGAACACCACCTAAAGATAATACGGGATTAACGCACATTTTAGAGCATTCTGTATTATGTGGTTCTAAAAAGTACCCTGTAAAAGACCCTTTTGTAGAATTATTAAAAGGATCACTAAATACTTTTTTAAATGCTTTTACATTTCCTGATAAAACAATGTATCCTTGTGCTAGTCAAAATG
Source organism: uncultured Acholeplasmatales bacterium (assembly GCA_944324805.1). GTDB lineage: Bacteria > Bacillota_I > Bacilli_A > Acholeplasmatales > Anaeroplasmataceae > CALUXS01. Next base: position 206,441 of record CALUXS010000002.1, read on the forward strand.
ACAAAGATTTTAAAAACTTAATGAGTGTTTACATGGATGCTGTTTTTTATCCTCAAATTTATAAACATGAAGAAATTTTTATGCAGGAGGGATGGCATTATCATATTTTAGATAAGAATCAGGATATTACATATAATGGTGTCGTTTATAATGAGATGAAGGGGGCATTTTCTGATCCTCAGCAATTACTAATAAGAACTATAATGAAACATCTATATAAGGATACGCCATATTCTTATGAATCAGGTGGTTTTCCTGAAGAAATACCTAATTTGAAGTATGAAGATTTTATAGAATTTCATTCTAAATATTATCATCCAAGCAATGCTTACATTTTTATATATGGTAATTGTGATATGGAAGAAAGACTTTGTTGGTTAGATAAAGAATATTTAGCTAATTTTTCAAAAGACGATTTTGATACTAAAATACCTTATCAAAAAAATTTTACTAAAGTAGAATATATTGATGAATTCTATCCATTATCAGAAAATGAAAAAACAGATAATAAAGCAATTTTATCATATGCCTTAGCATTACCGACAACACTTGATAACAAATTGATTACAGCAATGAATATGTTGTTAAATGTTTTGTTTAATGCAGAGGGAGCACCTATTAAAGAAGCATTATTGAATTCTAAAATAACGCCTGTAGTTAGTGCCTTTATTGATGATGCAATGCTTCAACCATTGTTAGTAATTAAAGCGATAGATTGTGACGAAAATAGAAAAAATGAATTTATAGAAATAATTGAAAGTGAATTAAAACAAGTTGTAAAAAAAGGTGTAGATAAAAGTTCTATTGAAGCTTTAATTAATTATAAGGAATTCAAAGTTAGAGAAGGAAAGTATGGTTATATGCCAAAAGGATTGGGAATAATTATGGATTGCTTATCCTCTTGGCTATATGATGAAAATGCGATATTTAATAAATTTACTATTTTAGATGTATTAGATGAACTTAGAAATGAACTTAAGGGTGATTACTTTGAAAGTATAATTGAAGAGTATATTCTAAATAATAAACATAAGGTATTTGTCAATTTAATGCCATCACATAGTCTAAGCTATGAGAAAGAAAGAAAACAAAATGAAAAGTTAAAAAGATATAAGAAAATGCTATCTGAAAGTGATTTAGAAAAATTAATTGAAAAAAATATTAAATTACAAAAATATCAAAGTGAAGAAACAAGTGAAGAGGCAAAAGCAACTTTGCCAAAGTTAACAATTTCTGACTTATCTATGGTTCCTGAAAAATATAAGTGTGAAGAACTATTTTATAATGATATAAGAGTACTATTTTCAGATTATTTTACAAATAAAATAAATTATATTAGTTATTGTTTTAGCATAGATGACCTTTCAATTATAGAAATACAATATTTAGAATTATTTGCTGATTTGTTAGGAAAGCTTTCGACTGATAAAAGAACATATAAGCAAATAGTAAAAGATACTAGAAATTATACAGGAGAAATAAGTTTTACAATTAATACATTAACAAAAATAGATGGAACTAGCCACACAGAATTTAAAATTAGCTATAGTGCTTTAGATAAATACATGAATTTGGCAAATGACCTAGTTTTAGATGTTCTATTTAATTCTGATTTTAATGATGAAAAACGAATTTTAGAGCGTATAAAACAAATGAAAGTTAGTTTAGAAAAAGGTTTGGCAAATAACGGACACATTGTAGGATTACAAAGAGCATTATCATATTTTGAAGCATCTAGCTTAATATCAGACTCAATAAATGGAATTGGTTATTTAGATTTTTTGACAGTTATCTATAAAGATTTTAATCTTAATGTGATAAAAGATAAAATTTTTGAGATTGTCAGTAAAACTCTATCTAAAAAAAGATTTAGCGCATGTGTGGTTTGTGAAAAGGAATCTTTATATAAAAATTATGAATATATAGATTATGCATATGAAAAATTAAATGACAAAAATCAAGGCGGCATCAATAAATACGATTTTAAAGTATTGAATGAGGGATTTAAAACTAAATCAAATATAAACTATGTAGCTAAGGTAGGAAAGTATAAAAGTGAATATAATGGGGCAATGATTGTCTTAAGTAATGCCTTAAATTTAGATTATTTATGGAATAGAGTAAGAGTTCAAGGTGGAGCTTATGGTTGTATGTTGATGTGTCCGATTACAAAAACTATTGGCTTAGTTTCTTACCGTGATCCGCAAATTAAAAAAACTTTAGAAGTATATGATGAAATAGTAAATTACATAAGTGAATTTAATCCTTCTGATGAGCAATTACTGCAATATAAGATTGGAGCAATTGGAGGACTTGATTATGTCCTTCATCCTAGTACAAAAGGATATAAAGCTCAACAGGAATATATTCAAGGTTGTAGCTATGAGTTGCAGGTTAAATATCGTAAAGAGGCATTAATGGCAACAAAAGAAGACATTAGAAAACTTAAAGATTGTTTTTTAGAAGCATTAAAAGAAAATATTATTTTAGTAATTGGTAATGACATGGAAATTGAAAAAAATAAAGAAATTTTCAAAAATATTAGAAATATAACAAAAGGAGATAACTAGAATGAATACATTAGATGCTATAAAGCAAAGAAGAAGTATTAGAAGATTTAAAAATGAATTAGTAAGTGAAGAAGTTATAAAAAACATTATTGAACATGCAAGATTTTCCCCTTCATGGAAAAATACTCAAGTAACTAGATATTATATTTTAGAGGATAAAAACAAAATAAAGCAAATAGCATCTAATGCCACTTTAGGATTTACGTATAATATAGATACTTTGGAAAATGCAAATCAAGTGGCCGTTTTAACTGCAATCAAAGGTAGAAGTGGAGTAGAAAGGGATGGATCATATTCAACAGATAAAGATGCTTCTTGGCTTATGTTTGATGTTGGTGTTGCATCTCAAAGTTTTTGTTTATCTGCTTATGAGCTTGGAGTAGGAACGGTAATTATGGGCTATTTTTCAGCAGAAAAGGTTAAAGAAATATTAGGAATAGCTGATAACGAAGAAGTAGTAGTTTTAATTCCATTTGGCTATGCCTTAGAGAATCCTGAGTCACCAAAAAGAAAAACTGTAGATGAATTACTAAAATTTATAAAATAATGATGGGTTTTTATAACCCATTTTTTATTGTGTGTAAATAATATACACAAAATTTTGTAAAAAATATAAAAAAACATTGAAATTACAATGAAAAATATACACAATAAAAAAATAAATTTGCAAATTTAAAGTGTATTTATTTTATAGTATTATATAGCTGTAGATACAAACAGCAATAAATAATTGATTGAAGGTTTTTTAATTTATTAAAATTATGATATGTATCTAGGTAGATGTTTACAGCAAAAATTATAATGATAAAAGTATGATTTTTTGAAGGATTATTGAATGAATAACATCTAGTTTAAAACGTGTTTACACGTGTGGCTTAAGAATTAATAATAATCTTAAGCCTTTTATAATGAAAATTTAGGAGGTAAGAGTATGAGCATAGTAGATTATTTACAAAATCAAAATAACGTAGTTAAAAATAGTAAAGGACTATTAGCATATCAAAGCACTAATAGTAGTCTTTTAGATATGTTTAGTAGTATTAGTTCATTTAGTAGAGCATCTAATTCATCAAAGGTTACTATTTTATTTGCAAACTGCTTGGCTGAAGATAAATTACTAGCTTTTAAACTTGCCTTTTATATACGCGATTTTAGAAAATTAGGTCAAGGTGAAAGAAATCTAGCTCGTAAATTATATAAGTTTTTGGCAACTATAGAACCAAAGTCATTTGCTAAAAATATTTATCTAATTCCATTTTATGGCAGATATGATGATTTATATGCTTTAGTTGGAACACCTTTAGAAAAAGAAATGTTTAAGTATATGTATGACACTTTAATAAATGATTTAAATAGTGAATATCCATCATTGTTAGGTAAATGGTTAATATCAGCTAATTTAAAAAGCACTAAATTTCATTTAGGAGTAAAAACAGCAAAATATTTTGCTTATTTTAGTACCAACGATGAAAAAATGCTTGGGCATTTAGATAGTAGAAAGCTTAATAATATTTGTAAGGATTATCGTCTTTTAGTTACTAAGCTAAGAAAAAAAATCGATATTCTAGAAACAAAATTATGTTCAAAGGATTACGAAAATATTGATTTCTCTAAAATACCAAGCAAAGCTTTAATGCAGTATTCTTCATTCTTTAATAATAAACTAAATGAAAAATATAGCGAATATTTATTAAATGTAGAGAAAAATAAGGTGAATATAAATGTTAAAACATTAACACCATACGAAATCATTAGAAAAATCAGAAAAAATAACTCTCCAGATTTAGAATTAATGTGGCAAAACTTGCCAGATTATGTTAATGGAAGTTTTGACACATTAGTTGTGGCAGATACATCGGGGTCTATGGTTGGCAAACCATTAGATGTGGCCTTATCTTTGGCAATATATTTTGCTGAGCATAATAAAGGTATATGGCATAACAAAATGATAACTTTCTCTGCTAAACCTAGTTTTATTTCATTTAAAGGAGATAGCTTATATAGCAAGGTGTGCTCTATCCCTTGTATAAATGAAAATACAAATATTGAATCAGTATTTAAATTAATTTTAAATACAGCAATTCAAAATAAACTAGCACCTGATCAGTTGCCTAAAAAAGTAATAATAATATCTGATATGCAATTTGATAATTGTAAAACAAAGAAAAAAGATTACTTTAATTATCTAAAGGAAAAATATAGTTCTAATGGATATGAATTGCCACAACTAGTTTTTTGGGATGTTAGTCAAAATAATTATCGTGGAAAGTATTACGTATCCTACAATACGGAAGGAGCTCTATTACTTAGTGGTATCAATCCTAATATCTTTGATAGTCTAATGAAATCTATTGAACCTAATCCATTAGAGTATATGCAAGAGGTATTAAATGATCCATATTTTGATCAAATATCCATATAAAAACGAGAGCTTAATTACTCTCGTTTTTATTATTTAGACTTTTTCTAAGGTTATAATAGGCAGCCTTATAACTAGATAACATTTTTTTGGCTAAACTATCAGGTTCGATTGAAATAATATCATTTGCAAAAGCAATAAAATAAAAATATAATTGGCTAAAACTACAACTAAAATATAATGTATTATCAACTATTTTATCTGGTATAGGTCGATGTAAATATCTTTTTTTAAATAGTTTTATGCCATTATTAGATAATGTTATTTTTGCTTCACAAATTTTATCAAAAGGAAATTGAATTCCTTTTTCAAGATTTAAGTTCAATAAATCTAATTCAGATTCTGTTAAAATATAAGAATCGTTCAATAAAATTATATTCAAAATTTTTGAGATATTTATTGCTACAATATGTAGATTATTGATTCCTAATAAGTAAGAATATAACTCCTCTTTTGTTGAGGTAACAACAAAAGGTTTTATTTCAAAAGTTGTATTTTTAAGTTGAATCCTAACTATATTTTTATTTTCAATAGCTTTATTGATAATATCAATTTTGTCTTTAAAAATAATAGTTTGTCTAATATATTGAGGTTCTTTTAGATATGATAAAATTAAGTTTCTAAAATAACTAGAAGAACTAATGCCGTATAATTTATCGAGTATGCTTTCAAATAAAAAGTCATTTTCATTATTTAAAATAAAAGTTATAGAAGCATTTTGATAAGCTGTAGAATCAGAAAATGAAATTTCATTATTTAAACTATTAATTATTTCTTCATTTTTGATATTATAATTTAGTAAAACCTTTCTAAACTTATTATTTTGTTTCTCCTGATTTTCTTGATATTTGGCAAAATAATTTTTAAATAGTAAATTTAAAAACTTATTTTTATTAATAGAACCATCATTTTTTAGGATTTCAAAAGTTTCTATATCCAAAAGTAATCTTTTATAAGAATCTTTGTCCAAATTGACTTTTATTTTTTGCATATAATCACCTCAAGTTTAGTTTAATTATAGAAGTAATACAAAAATATTTCAAGAATTGTTAAGCTAAAACTATGATATAATAAGACCAAAGGAGTTGAAATAATGCTTATATTACATACTAGTGATCTTCATTTAGGTAAAAAACTAAATGGATATGATTTGATTGAAGAACAAAGAATAAAATTAGAGCAAATTGTTAATTATATACAAGAAAAGCTAATTAGGGTTGTTATCTTAGCTGGAGATATTTTTGACACATCATTAGCAACAGATGATGCAATAAAACTTTTTAACAATTTTTTAAAAGAATTAGCTTCAATAAGTAATTTAGATATTTTTGTAATTGCTGGTAATCATGACTCTCGAACAAGATTGGGAAATAAAAGAGTATATGATTCATTAAATGACCATGTTCATTTTGCCACAAGCATAGAAGATATTGAAAAAATAAGAATTGATGATGTGAATTTTTTTCCAATTCCCTTTTTAAAATTAGATGAAATAAATTTTTATTACAATGAAAAATATAATACATTAACTGAAGCATATGATAGAGTTATAAAAGAGTTAAATCTTGATATTACAGAAAAAAATATTTGCATTGCGCACCAAGCAGTAAATCCAATCTTAGGAAACTATGTTGCATCAGATTCAGAAGTAAAACAAATTGGTGGTGAAGATATTATCCCTGCATCCGTATTTAAAGATTTTAATTATGTAGCATTAGGTCATATTCATATGCCTCAAGCAATAGCTAGAAATATTTATTATTCAGGGTCTATCTATAAATATCATCATAATGAATCATCTCAGTCACGCTCATTTTTAGTAATTGATACAAGTGATTTCAAAATAGAAAAAATCAATTATAAATTATTACATGATGTAGTTGTAAAGAGGGACTATTATGAAAAGCTTTTAGAAGAATCAAGTTCTGATTATTGTTATTTTAAATTATTAGATAAAAAACAAATATTGAATGCTGCAGATGGATTAAAAACTAAATATGAAAATTTTTTAGGACTAATGTATGAATCAGAAATGAATGATGATGAAGAAAATGATTTATCAATTGATGTAGATGACAAATCATATTTAGATTTATTTAAGGAATTTTATTATAAAATTAAAAACAAAAATATGACAAGTATAGAAGAAGAAATAATTAAGAAAATGTTTGAGGAGGAAAATAAATGAAACCATTAGAATTAGAAATGCAAGCCTTCGGAACATTTGCAAAGAAAACCACGATAGATTTTTCTAAATTAAATGAAAAAGTGTTTTTAATTTATGGTAAAACCGGAAGTGGTAAAACAACGATTTTTGATGCAATTTGTTATGCACTATATGGAAAAGTAACAGGTGAACTTAGAGACAAGAATGTCACAGAAAACATTAGATCTACATATAGCGATAATGAAACTCCAACTTATGTTAAATATAAATTCTCTATAAAAAATGATGTCTATTTAATAGAAAGAACGCCAGGAAAGCAAAATATAAATAAAAAAATTTCAGCGTATAAGAATGAAAGAATTAATGTTTATAAAAATGACGAGAGGATTCCTCTAAATAAGTTAGAAGAATTAAATAGTTATATTAAGGATGAAGTAATTAAGCTATCAATAGAACAATTCAAGCAAACTATGATGATTTCTCAAGGAGATTTTGCTGCCTTGATTAAGGCTGATAGTGGAGAAAGAACAGCCATTTTCAGAAGAATTTTAGAGACTAATAAATTAGAAGAAATAGGTCTAGAATTAAAAAGTAAAGCTCTAGAATTTAAAAAAGAGATTGATTTAACTAAAAATACATTTTCAGAAAGCATTAAAAAATTGCCACAAGAATTATTTACACAAGATTATTATTTAAAGTGTGTTACATCATCTGGTAATTATTTGATTTTACCTGAAATATTAGAAAATGTTACTAATAAAATTAATGAAAATAAAATTAATAGAACTAAATTAATTGAAAAAAAGAATGATTATAACAAGCAAGTAGACATTTTAAATCAAAGACTAGGTATTATAAGAAACAATAATATCTTAGTAAATGACTACAAAAAAAATATAGAAGCATTTGATAATTTGAAATTAAAATTGCTTGAAATAACTTCATTAAAGGAAAAAATTGATTTATCAAAAAGGTCTAAAGAAGTAAAAATTAAGTTAGATATTTATAATGAAGCACAAAAAGCTTATGAAAAAATCAATTGCTTAATTGAAACAAATGAAAAAGAATTAGCTAAATTATTGCTTGAAAAGCCAGATGTAGAAAAGAAATATGCAGAAATTAAAAAATTAGAGTCAAATTTAGATTTTTTAAAACAAACATATGACAGTCTAAATAAAAATTTAGAAAATATTGATAAACTAGAAAAAGCAAATTTAGAATTAAAAAAACTTTCTTCACAAATTGAGGAATTAACAGTTTTTCTCAATAAATTAGAAAAAAATAAAGAAGAAACTTTAATGATAATTGAAGAAGCTAATAAGTTTGTTGTTAATAACGCAAATATTATGTTAGATTTGCGAAACAATAATGAAGAAATTAGAGAAAAGAAAAATCTTATTGAATTATTGACAAGCATAAAAATAAAAAAGAAAGAAATTGATAATGAGAATAATCTAATAGTAAAAAAAGAAAAAGAATTCTTTGCTTTAGATAATGAGTATAAAAATCTTCAAGGTGACTATTTGATATTAGAGGGTAAGTTTTTGAAGAGTCAAGCTGGAATATTAGCTAGTACTTTAAAAGATAATTTTCCGTGTCCTGTTTGTGGAAGTTTAACTCATCCTAATAAAGCTGTTTTATTAGATAATAAATTAACAGAAGATTTGGTAAAAAAAGCAAAGACAGAGGCTGAAATTAAAAATAAGGAATTGACTCAAGTTAATATTGAACTGAATAGATTAAAAGATAATGAAAAAAATAAAATCGAATTATTATTAGCAGAAATAGATAAAAACTTTAGTATTAAGTTAGAATTTCAAAATGTTGAAGAATTTGTTGACCAAACTACTAAGAATATCGAAAAAGAAATTGCCAATTTAAATCTAATAAAGAAAAGTCTAGATGAAAAATACAATTTTTATGTAGAGCAAAAAAATATTGTAAATGATAAGAGTAGATTAAACACCATTAATAAAGAGATAGAAGATAAAACGATAGATCTTAATGGTAAAAAAGCGTCATATAATATCAAGCAAGGAGAAATAGAACAACTAAAAACACAAATAATTAATCAAGACAAAACTGAAGTTTTGAATTTAGTTGAAAAAACAAAGAAAGATATCAGCCATAATGAAGGTCTAATTTTAGAATATAGGGAATATAAGAATAATTTTACTAAAAAAGAAACTACATATACTAGTGTAATAAAGCAGGCAAAAATTGATGAAGTTTCTGCAAATAATAGAAATGTTAAAGCATTAGAAGAACTTGAAAGCTCTGAAAGCAAATATAAGATTTCTAAAGAAGATGCTTTGAAATATTTATTGTCGAATAGGGAATTATCTACATACGAGGGGATAATATCTAAATTTGAGAAAGAATATTTTTCTTTAGAGGCATTAATAATAGAAGCTAAAAATAAAGGTGTTGATAAGCTTGTAATTGAAAATATAGAAGATTTAACAAGTGAAATTCTAGATAAACAAAATGATATAAAGAAGTTAGATGAAAATATTGCTAGTATAAATGAGTTAGAGAATAATACTAATAGACAAATTATTGAAATAAAGGAACTTGAGAAAAAATATAAAGATTTAGCTTATTTGTATGAACCATATGTTGAGTTAAGTGACGTCTTTAATGGTGAATTATCTGGTAAAAAAATAACTTTTGAAACATTCTATCAAGTCCAATTTTTCAAGCAAATTTTGAAAATAGCATCAAGAAGATTTAATAAAATGACGGACGGAAAATATTCATTGCTCTATAGAGAAGACTTAGATGGTGGAAAGAAAAAAACCGGACTAGATATGGTCGTTTTAGATAATTATAATGGTGTTAAAAGAAATATTGGTACCTTATCTGGTGGAGAGTCATTTATGGCCTCATTGGCACTTGCTCTTTCAATGAGTGACATTATTCAGACTAAAGCAGGTGGAATTTCTTTAGATTCAATGTTTATTGATGAAGGATTTGGTACCTTAGATCCTGAAGCTTTGAGTAATGCAATAGATCAAATAGTCGCACTATCATATAGTGGTAAAACAATAGGATTAATATCTCACGTTGAGGAATTGAAGAATAGAATTCCAAATCAGATACATGTAATTAAAAAAGAAAATGGTTCAATAATTGAGTAAAATGAGAGGGAACTCTTACTTCCCTCTTTATTTTTTTGTTGTGAAATCGCTTTTATTTATCTAGGAGCAAGATAAATTGCTTTGTTGGTTTACATTTAGATTCAAATGTATTAAAATTAAGTGAAGAAAACAAATAAAGGAGAACAATTATGAAAATTTCATCTTTGCAAAAAGCTAGATATGAGTATTTACCAAAATTACCTGGGATGCTTAGAAATGGTATTGCTAACATATCTGTTAAGGAAGGAAAGGTAACACAAAGTGTTGCTGACCAAGAAAAGATTAAAGCTCTTTTCCCAAATACTTATGGAAAAAAAGAGATTACTTTCCAAAAAGGAGAAAATACTTCAGTTGCTAAAAAGCAAGTTGTTGGTGTTATTCTTTCTGGTGGTCAAGCTCCAGGAGGACATAACGTAGTTTGTGGTTTATATGATGCATTAAAAGCTACAAATAAGGATAATGTCTTATATGGATTTAAGGGAGGTCCAAGCGGACTATTAGAAGATAACTATTTAATTTTTGATGATGAATATATTAATCAATTCCGTAATACTGGTGGTTTTGATATTATTGGTTCAGGAAGAACAAAATTAGAAACTAACGAACAATTTGCAGTAGTGGCAGAAGTTTGTAAAAAACATGGTATTACAGCTGTAGTAATTATTGGTGGGGACGATTCAAATACAAATGCAGCTGTATTGGCAGAATATTTTGCTGCTCATAATACTGGTGTTCAAGTAATTGGTTGTCCAAAGACAATTGATGGAGACTTGAAAAATGAGGATATTGAGTGTTCATTTGGCTTTGATACTGCAACAAAGACATATAGTGAAATTATTGGTAATATTGCAAGAGATGCTAATTCAGCTAAAAAATATTGGCATTTCATTAAGGTTATGGGACGTTCTGCATCTCACGTAGCATTAGAGTGTGCTCTTCAAACACAACCAAATATTTGTTTAGTATCTGAAGAGGTTGCTGCTAAGAAAATGTCTTTATCGCAAATTGCTGATTATATTGCAGATGCAGTTGAGAAACGTGCTCAAAAAGGTTTAAATTTTGGTATTGCAATTATTCCTGAAGGTGTTGTTGAATTTGTTCCTGAATTCTCAGTACTAATCCATGAAATAAACGAATTGTTAGCTGGTAGTAAGGCTGATGCATTTAATCAACTTCCAACATGGGATGAAAAATATGCTTTTATAGAAAAAGGTTTAACAAAAGAGTCAATGGCTGTATTTGCTATTTTACCTCAAAATATCCAACAACAATTATTCTTAGATCGTGATCCTCATGGAAATGTTCAAGTATCATTAATTGAGTCTGAAAAATTATTCTCAGCATTAGTAAAAGATAAACTTGAGGAAAGAAAAAAGAATGGTACTTATAAAGGTAAGTTCTCAGCATTGCACCATTTCTTAGGATATGAAGGAAGATGTGCATTCCCTTCAAACTTTGATGCTGATTATTGTTATTCTTTAGGCTATAATGCATTTATGCTAATTCAATATGGATATAATGGATACTTATCAAAGATATCTAATTTGTCAAAACCTGCTTCTGAATGGGTTGCTGGTGGTATGCCAATCACAAAGATGATGAATATTGAGCGTCGTCATGGTGAAGATAAACCTGTTATTAGAAAAGCATTAGTTGAACTAGATGGCAAGCCATTTAAGTATTTTGAAGCACATAGAGAACAATGGGCAGTTGAGACAAGCTTTGTTTATCCTGGTGCTATTCAGTACTATGGTCCAACTGAAGTATGTGATGCTACTACTAAAACACTTGCTTTAGAAAAAGAATAAAATTAAAGACTTGAATGACAAGATGTTTGTAAATGCTAAAATTTTTGGTGTTTATAAACATCTTTTCTTTATAATAGCAATTATTCTAGTAAAGAACACAAATATAATAAAAAACAACTCTTTTTAGTAGGCATACTATAAAATGATTTAGCTAAAATTAATTATTTTCGCTAAATCTATTTTTAGAATAGTTAATCTATGCTATAATTTCCATAACAAAATCTATAGACTAATTTTATAAACTTGGAGGTAAAATATGCTAGATAGTAGACAAAAGAAAACTCCCTTTCTAGATGCTCTAAAAAAGTATGTAAAAGAAGGGATATCTCCTTTTGATGTCCCAGGACACCATATGGGGAATGTTAGTAATAGTTTAAAGCGTTTTTTAGGAGAAATGACATTTAAGGCTGACGTAAATGCGCCTAGGGGATTAGATAATTTGAATCATCCAACTGGTGTTGTTAAAGAGGCAGAAGAATTAATGGCATTAGCGTATGATGCAAAAGAAGCTTTTTTCTTGATTAATGGAACAACGCAAGGAATTTTAGCAAGTATAATGACTGTATGTAAAGCTAATGACAAGATTATTTTGCCACGAAATTGTCACAAGTCTGCAATAAATGCCTTAACACTTAGTGGTGCTATGCCTGTTTTTATTGCTCCTAAATATGATTTAGATTTAGAAATTGCTAACCAACCAAGTGTAAATGATTATATAGAGGCTATGGATAGTAATCCTGATGCTGTGGCAATTTTTGTTATTAATCCAACTTATTTTGGTGCTTGTTTAGATCTAGAATTGTTGGTTAAAGAAGCTCATAAGCGAAATATGTTAGTAATAGCTGATGAAGCACATGGTGCACATTTTGGTTTTAATGAATATGGTCCTATTTCAGCAATAAAGGCTGGAGCGGATTTTTCTAGCGTTAGCTTACATAAGACACTTGGAAGTCTAACACAGTCTTCAGTTTTGTTAATGAATACAGATAAAATTAGTCATTATGATATCTTAAAAACGTTAAATATCTTAAATACTACTAGTCCCTCTAGTTTACTAATTGCTAGTTTAGATGCTGCAAGGAAGTATATGGCTTTAAATGGTCAAATTAAACTAAATGATATTATTAATCTAGCAAATTATGCAAGAAAAGAAATCAATCGAATTCCTGGTTTCAAAGCTTGTGATGCTAAATATTTCGATAAGCAAGGTTGTTATGACTATGATGAGACTAAACTAGTTATTGAACTAGATAATATTGATTTAACAGGATTTGAACTTTATAATCTTTTAAAGGATAAATATAGTATTCAAATGGAGCTAGCTGAGCAATATGTAATATTAGGTATTATTGCTATTGGTTCTAAAAAAGAACATATAGATAATTTAGTTTCGGCATTAAAAGATATTTCTAGTAAGTATTTTAGTGAAAATATAAAATATCCTAAATATAGGTTTGATATAAAATATCCGCCACAAGCCTTAAGACCAAGAACGGCCTATCATGCTCCTTTGAAGAAGATTAAATTAGATGAAGCGGTAGGAAAAATATCAAAAGAAGCAATTATGGTTTATCCTCCAGGTATACCACTTATAATTCCTGGTGAAATATTTACAAAACCATTAATTGAGCATATAAAATATTATTATTCAACAGGAGCAACTATTATTTCAGATTATGATGATGGTAATGTTAGCATTGTTGATGAAGAAAATTGGGAAGGTTTTGAGAAGTATAAGGAGGATTTAGAAAATGTCCGTAAGATATCCTTATGAAGGTGATAGCCATTATGCAACTATAATAATGCTACCATATCGAGAAGATATTTGGATTAATAGTGGTAAAGATGCATGGGATGCAATTTATCAAATGGCACTTGTTATTACGCGCTATGAGAAACTGATTTTATTGGCTATGCCTAAAATTTATGAAGAGGCAAAAAATAAATTTAATTTAGAGAATGTTATAATTTTACCAATTGAGTATAATGATGCCTGGGCAAGAGATATATGTCCTATCTATTTATTAGATGATAAAAAAACAGTTGCTATTAATTTTGACTTTAATGCATGGGGTGGACAAATAGATGGATTATATAAAGATTATAGTCTAGATGTTTTAGTAAAAGAAAAAATCAACTCTTTTCTAAAAATTAATTCTAAAAAGATCCCCTTTATATTAGAGGGTGGAAGTATAAATACCAATGGAGAAGGTGTATTATTAACAACTGAAGCATGTCTATTATCTAAAGGGAGAAATCCTAAATATACTAAGGAAGAGATTGAAAATATTTTGAAAGAAAAACTTTGCCAAAAAGAAATAATTTGGTTGCCACATGGCATAGTAGATGATGAGACGAATGAACATGTTGATAATATGGCAGTTTTTTTAGATAATAAAACTATCTTATTAGCGTGGAGTGATAATGGATTACAGCATGAATATAGTAAATCAGCCTTAGAAATATTAGAAGCAAAAGGATATATAGTTATAAAAATGCCTGTTCCGTCTCCTGATTTATTAATTACTAATGATGAAGCAAGCAAAATTGTTATTAATACTGATGCAAAGAATAGATTAGTTGGGACTAAAATGGCGGCAAGCTATGTGAATTTTTATCAAGGGAAAAATTATATTCTATTACCACAATTTGGTTGTAAAGAAGATGAACTTGCCTATAAAATATTGAATGATTTTTATAAGGGCAAAAAGGAAATATGTCGTATAAGTTCAAGGGCGATTTTAGTTTCTGGTGGTAATATTCATTGTATAACTATGCAAATACCAAAAGGAGAAAATTTATGATAGTAAAAGTAGCAGCAATACAAATGAAAATGGCAGATGAAGTAAAAGATAATATTGTTAAAGCGGTGGAATTGGTAAAAAAGGCAAAAGCAAAAGGTGCTAATATAATTTTGTTACCAGAGTTATTTATGGGGAAATATTTTTGCCAAATAGAAAGCTATGATAATTTTAACTTAGCCATGCCATATAAAAATAATAAATACTTAGAAGTATTTCGTAATTTAGCTAAGGAATTAGATGTTGTTCTTCCTGTTAGTTTTTTTGAGAAAAGTGGGAATTGTTTTTACAATTCATTAGTAGTTTATGATGTAGATGGAACGGATTTAGGCTTATATAGAAAAACTCATATTCCAACAGGACAATGCTATGAAGAAAAATTCTATTTTACTCCTGGTGACACAGGCTATAAAGTCTTTCCTACAAAGTATGGTAAAATAGGTATTGGTATCTGTTGGGATCAATGGTTTTCAGAAACTGCAAGAATTTTGGCACTAAAAGGAGCAGAATTATTATTCTTTCCTACTGCAATCGGAAGCGAGCCAGTTTTAGATAAGGATAGCAAAACTCATTGGCAAAATGTAATGTGCGGTCATGCGGCTGCAAATATTATGCCTGTAGTCGCTGCAAACAGAGTTGGTGTTGAAAAATATTTAAATTCAAGTATGAAATTTTATGGGTCTTCCTTTATAGCTAACGAGGAAGGAACTAAGGTTTGTGAGTTAGATAGAGAAGAAGAAAATGTTTTGGTTTATGAGTTTGACTTAAATAAGATAGAAGAAAAAAGATATAGTTGGGGAATTTTTAGAGATAGAAGACCAGAAATGTATAAGGCAATTTTAAAAAGTAATGACGTTGATTAAAATAAAAGGATAGATGTTATGATTAAAATAGACCTTATAAAAAACGCTATTTTAGATACTAATTTAGGCACTTTATTTTATGATAATAAACCTAAAGCATATTTGAATTTAGCTAAAGAACAAATTTTAATTGTCGGTGTAGAAAAACAAGTATATTATAAGCAACTTATTTTTCATGATTTATTGCGAGATGATATCGTCAATAAAGATGAAGAGCTTATTGCCTTAAATGGTGACCCAAACTATTTATTGATTGATGTTATTATTTTTTATTCCGATATCTATTTAGCATATATAAATAGCATAAAGGATAATGTTTTGAAAGAAAAACTAAATAATAGTTTTCACGGGAAAGATAGAATTGTTGAATTGAAAAAACTTTTAATTGCAAGCAATTTAATAGATGAGTTTTATATTTTTAAGGACAAGTATATAACAGTTGAAGCTATCAATTGGTGTATTAGTAATAACATAGAATTTGAGAGGTGATATCATGAATGAAAAATTTAAAGTGCACTTAGTATTAGCACTCTCATTACTTTTTTGTAGTGCATGCTTCATAACAGATTTTTATATGTTTTCTGACAATGATATTGTTTTACTGATTTTGTTTGTTGGTTTTTTAGGTTGGGGCGTATTTGAGTTTTTATATTCCTTATATCTAAAAAAACAGCAAAAGAGAAATGAACAAACTAATAATATTATTGGAAAATTAAAATAAAAAAAGCACTTTAGAGTGCTTAATCAATTTTGTATTTGTCATAAAAAGATTTTAGAATGCCATGATAATTATCATTCCAAGGTTTATTTCGACCATAAAAATGGATTATCTTGGTATTTTCTTTAACCCAGTCATAGTCAATATTTTCTTTATTATATAAATTATAGAACCTAATGCCTCGATCAGATAAATTATATATTTTAGAATCTATTAGTAATATTCTATCTCCGTAAAGTCCGCTTATTATATCTTGATCAGGTAGTGTAAAAACAAGATGCTTTCGCTCGATATACTCAATAACCTCATCAATATTTTGTTCTATTCTTAGTAATTTTAGATTCATAAGAAGAACGCCTGTATTAAGGTATGGAGCACCTTTTGGAGCACTATTTTTTATTTCGTTAAACTTTGTTAAAAATTTTTTAATTGTAGTAGCTCCTGCAAAAAGGTTATTACCTAAATCTATGTTATATAGAGAAGTAATATCTCCATTAACTATTATGTCAGGATCTAGATATAATATTCTATCAAGTGAATCAGGCAAGAATTTGCTAGCGAATATCCTATAGTAGATAGCCTTTGGGTATCTTTTGGATGTTGGAGCTAATTTTAAGAAATCATCTTTGATAGGAATTATTGCAATTGATGTCCTTTTAGAAAAATACTTTGCAAAAGGTTCAATGGATTTACTTGTTAAATCATTAGAAATTATATATATATTTAAGTCACAATCATTATTCGCCTCAATAGATCTTATTAGGCTTGTCATTTGTGGCAGATATTTGTTATTTAATGTCAATAATATATTCATAAAAATCACCATTATTGATTATACAACATTTTAGAAAGGTTTAGTGTAAAAAATATGAAAATTAGATTAGATAAATTACTTGCACATAGTGGATATGGAACACGTAAAGAAGTTAAGGAATTAATAAGAAAAGGATATGTAACAATAAACGGGGATGAAATTTATAATGACGATTTAAAAGTTGATACAGAAAATGATGAAATAACTATTGCAGAAGAACAAGTTAATTATGTTAATTTGAGATATTTTTTGCTTAATAAACCTAAGGGATATATAAGTGCAACATTTGATGATAAGTATCCTACAGTTTTAGATTTATTACCAGGTTCAGTCATTAGAGGTCTATTCCCTGTTGGAAGATTAGATATTGATACAACAGGATTATTATTAATTACTAATGATGGCAAATTGGCACATCAACTTTTAAGTCCTAAGCATCATGTAAAAAAGACATATTGGTTAAAATATACTGGTGAATTAGTGAAAGATACTGAGAAAAGATTTTTAGAAGGAATAAATATCAATAATGAATACATAACACTTCCTGCACAAATAGAAATATTAGGTAATAATGAAGCGTATGTTACAATAGAGGAAGGTAAATATCATCAAGTTAAAAGAATGATAAGTGCTTGTGGGGGAGAAGTAACGGAATTAAAAAGAATTAAGTTTGGCAATATAGAGTTAAAAAATGATTTAAAAGAAGGAGAATATATAGAAATAACAAGAAAAGATATTTTTTAAAAAAGGGGGTTGCAAATAGTAAAAAAATGAGTATAATATAAAAACGTCGGCCGAAAAAAAGGTTGAAGA
>CALUXS010000003.1 GCA_944324805.1 uncultured Acholeplasmatales bacterium
ATTATAAACTTGCCTTTGTCGTAATAAATTCCATTATAATTAACTACCGTATTAGCAAATTTAAAGAGATCCATTATGTATTTACCAAATACATTTAATTGTTCTTTGGTGGTATTATTTTTTAACATATTTTACCACCTCTTTCTCCTTTTTCTTTTTGTTTTTATAGTATTCCTCAAAAATACCATCAACTTTTTCTGTGTCAACTTCAATGGTCATAATCTCACCATCTTTGTATGGTTCTTCATCTTCTGAAGATCTAACTGCATTACTGATAGAATCTAATAATGGTAAAGTACACAAAAAGTCCTGACACTCCTGATTACCATTTCTTGTAATTTTGTCAGAACACAAAAGCTTTAAATCGGAGACGTCAACAAAAATCCGACTACCAATTTTTACCGAATTAACAAAAGACATACGCATGTACTTCCTTTCTTAAGAAGTTGGAAGGGGCAAAGATTGTTAGTAATGGAGAAAAGCCCCTTCCATGGGATTAAAATTGTACTAAAAAAACAACAAAGCTTAATAAAGTATGATATAATAGAAAATGGTCAGACAATTATATATTTTTTTATTAAGCATTTTTATATGCTGTTTTTTTGTTAATTAAATGTTGAGTAAAACTCACCACATTTGTATTTTAACTTTGTGTTGCGTTTTTGTCAACATAAAAGAGAGGGATATTTTTTGAATATTAAAGAAAATCTACAAAATTTAATGAATAAGAATAAAATTAATAGTAATCAACTAGCTATAAAACTCGAAATAGATCGTTCAAACGTGAGTAGATGGCTAAGCGGAAAACAAAAACCATCTTTAGAACAGTTAGAACAGTTGACAAAAATTTTCAATTGTTCATATGATGACTTACTCAAATAAATATTTTTCAAAAGAAAATAACTAAATTTTACATATTGTCTGACAAAGTCAATATAACTGTACATATGTGTTTGTATAATTTTATTATTTAAAAAGGAGATTTAATAATGAAAAATATACTGAACACACAAATTTCAATAGATGATATTATAGCTCTTATATCATCTAAAAACTCAATAGTCAAAAAGATGGATCTTCATTCTTTAGTCGGTCTTTATTTAAAGATGCGTGAATTTGACATCCGTGTTGAAACAAAAAACTGTTATAAGCTCCATCTTGACTACTTGTTAGATTTTTTTGACACAATAGGTGTAAAAAATTCTAGCGATATAAATCAAAATACAATTAATCAATTTGTAGCTTATTCAACTTCTAAAGGCAATAAAGCAATCACTATAAATAAAAGATTGGCAATACTACATACCATGCTTAAGTATTGTGCAGAACGAGAAATAATTTCAATGCCAGCCTATAAGTTTGTAAAGCTTAAAGAACAACCATCTGAAATAAAAACTATTACTCTCGCAGATGCAAAAGCTATTTACGACTACTTGCCATTAATGAATGAGCGTAATAGATTAATTTTCCTTTTATTTTTTCAAACAGGAATTAGGAGAAACGAATTAATCAATATCAAAGTCAATAATATTGATTTTGAAAAAATGCGAATTCTATTAGAAACAACAAAAAATGGTAAAAATAGATATTGCTATTTTGATGAGGAAACAAAGATTTTAATAAATGACGTTATAAATAAAAATAAATGTAGAACTAATCCTTATCTTTTTGCATTGGGTAATGGTCATATAGATAAGATTAGAATCAATACCATCTTTTTTGAAGTTAAGAAAAAACTCGGTATAAAATCCTTAAGTCCACATAAGATACGTCATTTTTATGCAACACAACTTTTAAAAAATGGAGCTGACATCAATACAGTTAGAAAACTCTTAGGACACTCTAAGCTTGAAACAACGCAAAGATATCTAGATTATACTGACGAATTTATCCAGGAAAATAATTATAAATTTAATCCAATGTCTAATTTAAAATGAACATTACAAATCGGTAGATTTTACCAGTTTCGAAAGAGATCCTTTTTTGTTTAAAAAACAAAAAAAGACGCTAAACTCAAATTCATAAAAATTCAAGTATAGCGTCATTTTTCTTTATTTTAAGTCTTTTCTAGCCCAGAAAAAACACAAAATCAAAACTGGTACTCCCAACCGGTTTCGAACCGGTAATCTTCTCCTTGAGAGGGAGACGTGTTAGCCATTCCACCATGGGAGCATGCTTTTAAATTATATAATATTTCTAAAAATAATGCAATAGAAAAAATAAAAGAAAGCGAAAAATCGCTTTCTTTTATTAGTTTTCTTTTAGATTTTTAATAGCAACATTTATTCTTCTTCTTACTTCTTCAACACCTAATATACTTAAAACATAGTAAAGGTTAGGAGCATTTTTTCTTCCTGAAACAGCAACACGAATAAATTCAGATGCCTCTGCAACGCTACCTTTAAATAATTCTGGATTCTTTTTATAATCCTTCATATTTGCTGCATAATTATGTCTTGTTGCTAATTCCTTAATTGTATTGAACCATTCTGTTTCATCTAAGTCTAAATTAATATTATCTGCATAGTCATTTAGTATATCAATAATATCTTCTTTAGGCTTATTATCATTCCATTCAAATTTTGTTTCTGATAATTTGTCATAATTATCATTATAGAAGAAAGAAATTATTGGATAAATATCTGAATATTTTGCGTAATCTTTACGAGGCTTTGGTTTATCACGCTCAATATTTATAATTTTTGTAAAGAATTCTTCATCTTTTACAATTCTATCATAAAAATCCTTATCGTAGACTAGCGCCCATTCCTTTACTTCAGCTACTACATCCTTTGCTTTTTTAATAGCTAAACGTTCCTTAGCAATATTTGCAACCTTATCTAAATCAAATAATGCTCCATCTAAACTCATCTTATCAAATGTTAAAACAAAGTCTTCATAACTCTTATCCATATTAGCAGCACGCCATGCTTCATAATTTGAATTTGCCAAAGTCAATAAGTATTCAATGATTGCATATTTTGGATATCCTTGTTCTAAGAAAAAGGCTACTGCTGCTTCTGGGTCCTTACGTTTAGATAATTTTCTACGATTACCATTTTCAACTTTCATTATAACTGGTAAGTGAGCATACTTTGGATGTTCCCATCCCATTGTGGCAAATAATTCAAGATGAATAGGTAAAGAAGATAACCATTCCTCACCACGTGTGATATGAGTAGAATGCATGAAATGATCATCAACTAAGTGAGCGAAATGATAAGTTGGAAGTCCATCTCCCTTTAGAATAACTATATCTTGATCATTTTCAGTTAACTCAAGATCACCTTTTATTTCATCATGAACCTTAACCTTATTTTCATGGTTGCCCATTGATTTAAAACGTATAATATATGATTCTCCAGCTTTAATTTTGTTGATTTGTTCTTCTAAAGTTAAGAAACGGCATTTTGCAAATTTTCCATAATATCCTGGAATAAGTTTTTCTTTTTCTTGGCTTTCTCTTAATTTAGATAAGTCATCAGGAGTACAAAAACAAGGATAAGCTCTACCTATTTTTATAAGATGTTTTATGACAGTTTTATATATAGTTGCTCTATCACTTTGCTTATAAGGGCCATAATTTCCTATCTCTTTTGAATTACTTAAATATCCTTCATCAGGAATTATATCAAAGTTAGCTAATTGATTAACTAAGTCTTCTCCTGAACCCTCAATTTCACGCTTTGTATCAGTATCTTCTAATCTAATATAAAATACGCCATTTGATTGTTTTGCTAGGTGATAAGATACTAGTGAAGTAAACAAACTTCCTGTATGCAAAAAACCTGTTGGAGAAGGAGCAAAACGTGTTACCATTGCACCATTTTCTAGATTACGCTTAGGATAACGTTTTTCTAAATCTTCAACCGTATCTTTAATTTCAGGAAATATTAATTCTGCTAAATCATTTAAAGTGTACATTTTTCTAACCTCTACTTTGCTAATATTTCAAAACCATCTTCAGTAATTAGGACTGTATGTTCAACTTGAGCAGACCATCCACCATCCATAGTATATATTGTCCAGTTGTTTTCTGCATCTAAAAAAACTTTTCTAGTTCCCTCATTTATCATTGGTTCAATCGTGAATATCATACCAGGAAACATAACTAATCCAGTCCCACGTTTACCAAAATGCGGTATATAAGGGTCTTCGTGGAAACCAACTCCTACTCCGTGACCACCAATTTCATGTACGACACTAAAACCATTCAATCTCGCATGATGCTCTATTGCATAACCAATATCACCTAAACGACAATATGGTTTTAAAACTTTCAGTGCTTCTGC
Organism: uncultured Acholeplasmatales bacterium; assembly: GCA_944324805.1. Lineage (GTDB taxonomy): Bacteria > Bacillota_I > Bacilli_A > Acholeplasmatales > Anaeroplasmataceae > CALUXS01. The sequence continues at coordinate 4,293 of CALUXS010000003.1, forward strand.
AAGACACTCTTCAGTAACCTTAACTAATTTATTTGCTCTATCATCAGTAATGCCTATCTTAAACATTCTTGATGCATCTGCATAGTAACCATTATAAATAGTTGTTACATCTACATTTATGATATCACCATTTTTTAAAACAACTTTTTCAGATGGTATACCATGGCAAACCTGATCATTTATCGAAGTACAACAGCTTTTAGGAAAACCCTCATATCCTAATGGTGCTGGTATCCCGCCTAAAGATATAGTAGCCTCATGTACTAAATTATCAATTTCTAAGGTTGTCATACCGCCATGAATTTTTTCAGCAACTATATCTAGAATTTTATTATTAATAATGCCTGCTTGTCTAATACCTTCTATTTGTTCTTTTGTTTTAATCATTTCACGAGTAGGAACAGGGGCACCTATCTTCTTATATTTTAAAACCATCTCATCATAATTCATAAAATCACCCTTCGAAAGAAAATAGTGTGACTAAATCACACTATCCTTTATTTCTATAAATTAAGCTAATTTAGCAACTCTAACAACGTCACGAGCAATCATAACTTCTTCATTTGTAGGAACGATGAATGCTCTAATTTTTGAATCTGGAGTAGTAATTTCTTGTTCAACTGCACGAATGTTATTCTTTTCTTCATCTAATTTAACACCTAAAACACCTAAACGATTTAAGATATTTTTTCTTAAATGAATTAAATTTTCACCCATACCAGCTGTAAAGCATATTGCATCACATCCGCCCATGTAAACATAATAAGAAGCAATATAATCAACAATACGCTTTGCTTGAACATCAAATGTTAATTTGCAACGATGATCTCCTGCTTCCATACCTGCAGTTACATCACGAGCATCATTAGAACGACCAGACATACCCAAATATCCTGATTTTTTATTTAAGATAGTAACAACTTCACCAGCAGTTTTATTTTCTTTTTGGCAAATATAAGAAACAACAGTTGGATCTAAATTACCAGATCTTGTTCCCATTGGAATACCTTCAAGTGGTGTTAAACCCATTGATGTATCTTTACACTTTCCACCTTCAACAGCACAAATAGATGCACCATTTCCTAGATGGCAAACAATAATTTTTGTATCTTTTAATGGCTTATTAATTAATTCTGCACAACGTTGTGATACATATTGATGACTAGTACCATGAGCACCATATTTACGAATTCCATATTTTTCATACCATTCATATGGAGTAGCATACATATATGCTTCTTCAGGCATAGTTTGATGGAAAACTGTATCAAAGACAACAACTTGTGGAACTTCAGGTAGAGCTTTTTGGAAAGCTTTAATACCAACGATGTGAGCAGGATTATGAAGTGGAGCTAAATCTGCTAATTCAGCAATTTTATCAACAACAACATCATCTACTAAGCAAGAATCCTTAAAGTATTCTCCACCTTGAACTACACGGTGACCAACACCAGAAATTTCATTTAAATTCTTAAGAATTCCTTTTTCAATTAATGATTTTAGTAATAATTCTACACCAACAGCATGGTCCTTTAAAACTGGATTTGTTTCTTCTTTTTTACCATCATATTTGATTGTAAAAATTCCCTTTTCCAATCCAATTCTCTCCATTACACCAGAAGCGATAACTGTTTCACTTGGCATCTCTAACAATTGAAACTTTATTGAAGAGCTACCTGCATTAACTGCCATAATTTTCATTTTTTTGTCCCTTACTTTCTTCTCATAATATTTGTATTAAACCATGATTCCAAGCTCATAAGTTCCTTGTTAAATGCCTTAACATCTGTAAAGCTTGGTAGTTTAACCATAAAACATTTCTTTTCTTCCCATATCTTCTTTTGAATAACAATAATACTTTTTGGATTGTTAACAAAAAAGTTATCTGGAAGTTCAACAATACCTATAATCGTTGAGTCAGCTGTCAAATTTTTCTTGAATAATCCTTCTTTATCATAATCAAAAAAATCATTTCCGACCACTCCGATTAAAAAACCTTCATCATTCAGCATTGTAAGGTAATGTAAAACTGCCTTATAAGGAAAATAATCTTTTTTATCCTCAAAAAGATTTGGCATATCAAAAACAACAAAATCCATTCCTCTTAGATTTAAATTTAGTGTGTCTTGCAAATAAATATCAATCGGTTGATTCATTAAGTCAGCGATTACCTTAGCCATTTTTGTCATCCATTCATTATGATCGCAACCATATAAATTGCATTCTATAGAAAGATGATTACAAATAGTATATAGTAAATTACCTGTACCTAAAAGTGGATCTACTATATTGATTGTTTTTTTATCCTGATTTAAACGTGATACTAAATAAGCAATGAATATACCTATAGTATCAGGAGTAGCAAGGCCATTTTCTAAGCGCATCTCTTTTATGCCCTTTAAAACTTGAGCTTGCATAGCCTTTCTTATCTCTTCAACATCAAAATCAACATTAGCTAGAGGCTCATAAATTTTTTCTAATTTTTTTACTTGTTCAGGTTCTAAATCATTTAAAACCTCTCCTGCTAAAATATTTTTTGCAGTTAAAAGAATCAGATCAAAATAATTAGCCTTTAATATTTCATATAGATAACTACATGATTCATCAAACACATCAAAAAAGACCTCTAAATTTTCCTTAGTCTTATTGTCTTCTGCCATCTACATCACCTATAGAATTATATCAAAAAAAGCTATTAAAGTAAACCTTAAACTTTATCTATAAATTATATAAGTTGACCACAGTTTTTTCAATTTTAAAAAAAATGAAAAAAATTGTTGACATGAATAAAAAAAAGTGTATAATATTAACTGCATCGCATTTGATTGCAGATGGCCCGTTGGTGAAATGGTTAACACACATGCCTTTCACGCATGCATTTATGGGTTCGAACCCCGTACGGGTCACCATCTTAATTATTACAGTCTCTATGAGGCTGTTTTTTTTATCTTCTTAAAAAAAAATAATTTTTTTATTGACAATGGATATAAAAACCTGTATAATGTGCGAGGTGTTATAAATGGCCCGTTGGTGAAATGGTTAACACACATGCCTTTCACGCATGCATTTATGGGTTCGAACCCCGTACGGGTCACCATCTTAAATTATTACAGTCTCTATGAGGCTGTTTTTTTTATCTTCTTAAGAAAAAAACACATCTTTAAGGATGTGTTTTTATTTACTATCAATTTTTAACTTTAAAGTATATCTATACCCAAAATAGACACCAATAGTTCCAACTACAAAAAGAACAATTCCTACTATTAAATGAATGTAAGAATATTCATTCCATTCATTATAAACTTGCATCATCTCTGGGTTATAAAACATAGAGGCTATACTACTAATGCATAATCCAATAATAAAATAATAGAAACCAACTTTATATTTTTCTAGTAAAAAGTTTATTCCTTTAGCTATAACAACAACCCCTACTACAGCACCTAAAGCAAAGCAGACATATAATACTAATATCATAGGATTAGCTTTCCAAATTTGTATGTCAATTGATTCTAATAAGACATTATATAAACCAAATGACATTAATAAGGCTGTAGCACTAAGTCCTGGTATTAATTGCGTTAATGCAATTAAAAAGCCTATACCTAATGCTAGTAAATACATATACCAAGGTATATTTTCTAGTATGTTTCCAGGATTATAGTTTACATTAATTGCAATTGCACTTATAGATATTGGTATAACTAATCCTAGCAGTATATTTATAATATATTTCTTTTTAAAGACAGATGATTTAATCTCATCTGTTATTGAAGGCATTCCACCAAGCATCATACCTGCAAATAATGCCACAACCGCAAAAGTAGATATACCTAATAAAAATCTTACACTAAATAAACCTAATAAAAAACCTATTACTGCCCCAATAACAATCGGGATTAAAAACAAAATGCTCTTTTTGCAAAAAATTTTTCCAAGGGCAGCCATCAATTTGTCATACATTTTAAACAAAATTGTTATTTGGGCTCCACTAAAACCAGGAATAATAATTGCTAGGCCAATAAAAAAGCCAAGGAATGATGATTTTAACCAACTATTTTCTTCTTTCACAATTCATTTCCTTTCTAATCTCTAGATCTAAAATTGTATATTAAGTCTTCAATTACAATTCCATCATATAAATCATATGTGTGATTACGAATTTCTTCTTTCCACATACCTTTTTCAACATATAAAAAATCTTTTTCTTCTAAAATTTTAAATTCTAAGTGTTCTTTTGGTAACATTACATCAATTTCAAAATAATTATCTGACTTTTTTTCTAATTTTAAAGATTTTTTAGGATTCCATTTACCAAGTTTCTCTAGATTACCTGTTAAATATAGATTTTCAATCTTTAAATTTGGATTCATTATTTTAGCATAAATCTTAACATTTACTAATTCTTCCTCAACATTTACAAGTAACTTTTCTTGACGTTTAATTGCTCTATCTAATTTTGACTTACGTCTTACCTCTTTTGCAAGGCCTTCTTTCACTAATACCTCAATTGGTCTATTTAGATATTCATAAGTAAATTCTTTTTCATCAAAATCATATGGAGAGTCTTCAAGATTGTTTTTTTCATACAAATCATTTAGAAGACTAAAAGCATATTTGAAAGTTCTTCCACCCTTAATTTTTAATAGCAAAGGAACATCCTCGTAAGTTTTTTTATTTGAAACATCCTCAAGTTTATATTTTGCTTCTTTATAATCTTCAGGATTTAATGCTAAATATAAAGATAAAACATTACCTCTAACATTTATTTTGGCCATTTGTTGACGTTTAAAATTAAATGACATATAATTCCAACTAACGCGTTTTCTAACTCCTACGTGACTCATTAAATTAATTAACAATTCAGCATAGTAGCCTTTTATTTGTTCACTAGCCTTTGTCATTCTTGCAGTGAATGATTTATTATATGTAATAACAACAGCTGTATTATTTTTTTCATCTGCCTCTGTAATTTTTAATTCTTCAACAACATTATTTAGGTATTTATCCATAAATAAAACCTCCCTTTATGTCGTATTTTAGCACTTTTATATAAAAGTATAAAGTCTTTATTGATTTTTTAAAAAAGAAATTACCTCTTTTAGATTATTAAGCGTAATAGTTGCTTTTTTTCTTGCTTCAGGAATATCAATATCATCTGGAATCCAAACAACTTTCATATTAGCAGCATTAGCAGCTAATACACCTGCTAAACTATCTTCTAAGACTAAAACCTCATTAGCTGCAAGAGATATTTTTTTTGCAGCTAATAAAAAAATATCAGGATTAGGTTTAGTTTTATTTATGTCATCTCCTCCTACAATATCAAAAAAGTATTTTTTTACTCCAGCTTTTTCTAAATATTTATTTACAATTTCTTTTTTCGTAGATGAAGCCACAATTAATTTATATTTGTTTTCATTAAGAAATTCTAGTAATTCAAGTAAACCTTTTTTAATAGGAATTTCATTATTTTCTAACCATTCTTGCATTATATAAGTTTTTTGCTTTTTTATATCTTCATAGTTTATTGTAGCATCTGGATAATATTTTTCTTCATACAATTTTTTGGCATCCATACTACTTCTACCTCTAATCTGATAAATAAAATCAGGATAGAATTTCATGTTGTTCTTTATTATTAAATCTTTCCATATTAACAAAGATAATCTTTCAGTATCAAACATAAGACCATCCATATCAAAAATAATTCCCTTAATCATAACAATTTACCTCTAGAACTTCTTTTATAATTTTTATTACACCTTCTTCATCATTAGAAGGAGCAATAAAATTAGCTGCTTCTTTAATTTCAGGAATTGCATTTGCCATTGCATAGCTATATTTTGCTTCCCTAAGCATCTCTAAATCATTCAAATAATCACCAAATGCCATTGTCTCTTCTTTCGTAATTTGATACATTTGCTGAATCATTTTTACAGCACTACCTTTACTAATATCTGCATTACTAATGTCTACCCAATTAAAACTACTATGTACAGCACTAAGTTCAGGCTTTAAATTTTTTAGTAATGGCAAAATATTTTGCTTAGCATCATATAAGTCATATATAGCAATTTTACATATAATATCTCTTATTTCTTCTACGCTATTTACTATTGTTAAATTTTTGCAATATTGATTCGCATTTTTTGTGAATTCTTCATCTCTATTAAATGCGTATGCTCCTTTTAAACCACAACACACCATAAAAGACGTTTTAGATTTTTCTATTATTTTTTTTATTTCCTTTATATCTTCTAATTGCATTGGATTATTATATATACATTTATCGTGATGGAATACAATTGTTCCATTATCAGATATAAATATTAAGTCATCATATATATCTAAAAATTGATTTTTTAATGTAACATATTGTCTGCCACTTGCGATACCAACTAATATTTTTCTTCTTACCAATTCCCTAACTATTTTTCTAAAGTCCTTAGGCTCTTCTTTTTTAGAATTTAGAAGTGTTCCGTCCATATCGCACAAAATTAATTTAATTTTTTCCACAAAATCACCAACCTAACATGAATATAATACCATTTTTTTATTTTCTTGCAAGAAAAAAGGAGTTATTACAAAATAACTCCATATGTAAATATTCCTATTACAGCCGCTAAAATTATAAAAACAATTGGATTTAGCTTATGTTTGAATATTTTTCCATATAAAAACTTAATCGATAATAGAATAAAAAATAATATTATCGATATATAGTTTATGGAAATATTTTCATTAACTGTAATAAATTCCTTATAAATTAAATCTATCGCAACACTAAAAATTAGACCAACAACAACTGCTCTTAAACCAGACATGACACCAATTACGTATTTATTTGTAATGAATCTCTTATAAAATTGAAATACTATAATTATTATAATGAATGAAGGTGTAACTACACCTAATGTAGCAACAATTGCTCCTAAAACACCAGCTTGGCTGTTACCAATAAATGTTGAAATATTTATTGCAAATGATCCTGGTGTAGATTCACTTACTGCCAAAAAATTTAGAAGCATTTCTTCTGATATCCAGCCTTTTGCTATGGCTTCATCCTTAATCATAGGAATCATTGCATACCCACCACCAAAAGTTAAAATACCAATTTTAAAGAATGTATAAAACAACTCAAATAGAATCATCTTTATTTTCCCCCTTACCTATCTTTTCTCTTACTAAGGCAATAATCATTCCAATCAAACCGCCACCTAAAATTATAAAGGCAGGTTCTATAGATGTAAAAAAGAGAGTTAAAAGCAAGGCAATAATCCCTAATATATAAAACCAAACTGTTCTATCAGCCTTTTTGAACATTTTTATTGCAGCCTCCAATATTAATATTGCAACTGCTATTCTTATTCCATTAAATGCATAACCTACATACTCAAAAGCTAAAAACTTTTCTAAAAAAAGAGAAATAACTAAAATTATAATAAATGAAGGAAATACAACTGAAAGAGTCGCAACTAAAGCACCAAAAAAACCACCAACCTTATATCCAACGAAAGTAGCACAGTTTATAGCTAATGGTCCTGGGGTAGATTCACTAACGGCCAATATATCTGTCATTTCCTCATCAGTAATCATTTTCTTTTTTTCAACAACATCTCTTTCAATTAATGGCAACATTGCATAACCGCCACCAAATGTAAAAAGCCCCAATTTAAAAAAACTAATAAATAAGCTTAAGTATCTATTCATAAAAACACTCCTCTTTTTTTATGCATTGTTATTATATCACTTGAATATTCATAATAAAAATAATATAATCTTATAAAGTTAATATTTTTTTATTATGAGGTTAATATGGATATAAGACATTTAAAAATATTTATCACCGTAGTTGAGGAGAATAATATTACTAAGGCAGCGAACAAATTGTTAATGGCTCAACCTGCTATTAGTTTAGCAATAAAACAAATGGAAGAATATTATAATGTACAATTATTCATTAGGTTTAAACAAAGAATTTATTTGACAAACACGGGACGCATATTTTATCAAAAGGCTCTAAAGATAATTGATGATTTTAATAATTTAAAAATAAATTTAAAGACCGAAGATAATATTAAAATTGGTTCTTCTATTTCAATAGGATCTAGCTTACTTCCTAATATATTACCTAAGAATAAATTTAAATTATTTATTAGGACTACAAGCGACATAATTGAAATGATAGAAAATGATATCTTAGAATTTGGAATCATTGAGGGATATTGTTATAATCAAAATATAGCAGTTAATAAATTTTTCACGGATAAATTAGTTTTAGTTGCCAAACCAGGATATTGTTCAAAAAAAATAATTAATCTTGAAGAAACTAATCACTTTAATTTTTTACTTCGTGATAAAGGTAGTGGAACACGTGATTACTTTGATAGCATACTAAAGACTAAAGATTATGAGATAAAACCCTTAATTGATTCATTGAGTTATGAAGCTTTGATAAATTATGCGAAACTTGGCTTTGGTATTGCCGTTATTCCGTATTCACTCGCAATACAATCAATAAATAATTTAGAACTAGAAGAAATTAAAATTAAGGGCATTACTTTTGAAAGAGAAATTTCTTACATATATAAAAAAGGAAAAATCCTTAGTCAAAATATAAATGAATTAATTGAAATATTAAAAGGAGTTAGGCCATAAATAAGGCTTAACTCCTTTTATTTAAATTATACTTTTCTATAATCCTATCAAAATCTTGAGAATAATCTTCTTTTGAGATGTCTTCTAATTTACTCCAAAAAACTTCACCTTCAAAGGATGATTTAATTTCCCCCTTAAAATTAGAACTTTTATATAAGAAAGCAATCTCTCTTTTATTAGGTGAAATCCATTCTATATAATCTACAAATTCTAAACTAAGAATATCTAATCCTGTTTCTTCTTTCACTTCTCTAACTACAGAATCTTCTATACTCTCATTCTCTTCTACGTGACCGCCAGGAAACGTAATACCTGGCCATGTTTCTCTTTTTCTATTCAAAAAAAGTATCTGGTTGTCACTATAAATCATGCACATATTTGTTATTTCTATAATCATATTTTTAAACCAACTATCTTATTCGCAAAAAAGAACTTTCCAAAGATATATTTATTACTTGCAGATTCATATAAAGTTATAAATTGTTCACCATCATAATCTAGTCCTTCTGCCATAGAAGGTGCTTTAATAGTTTTAGTTAAATATCTATCATCTAAAAAATAAATATTTTCTGAATCAAACGTAGTAGGAATATCATAAACATAGAAATATGATGAAGGTAAACCATATGATGTTGATAAGACAATCTTATCATCAGAAATAGCAAAGCCTTGAACCTTATCTCTAACCGCATAATGGGCAATTGGATCAGTAGTATTTTTAGCATTCAAAATGTCTTTTACATAGTATTTATCAACATATGCATAATATTTTTCAGTACCATTATTTACACTAGTTTCATGATAAGTAAAATAATTTTTATTATCGTTAAATTCACCAACATATAAAAATTCTTCTTTATCATCGATAAAGATATAGCTTGCTGCCACATCAACATAAACTGTTTTTATTACCTTTACATCATCACTTGAAGGGTTATATACATCTGTAGCCCTTTTATCTCTTGTAGCAAAAATATCATCCAAATTTAAAATATAAATTTGACTAGAATCTGATATAAATACATTATTACCTGCACATGCAATACCACCAAAATGACCATTTGCATAATCATAATCGTTTAATTTAACCTCTACATAGAATGTTTCATTATTTGAAATTACGTATATGCGGCTAGGTCTATTACCTGTCATATAGCCGCTTGTTAAATAATAATCTTTATTTTCATAGGATATCTTAGATACTCCTTGTGGTATATATCCATCTCCTAGACCTTCATTAATTGCTAAATCTGTTTTTATTGCAAAATAGTCTTTATATATAGAATATTTAAATACGTTCAATCCTAGAACAACAGCAATTAATAAAATTGCAATTGATAAAAGTACAATTAAAAAAATCTTAAAAAACTTCTTCATTATAATACCTCAATATACTACAAAAAATTTTTGATATAATAGTTCAAATAAATCTTCCAACTTGACCAGTCGTGTGGATAATCTTTTGTCCAATAATAGCATGAAATAGGAATACCATTTTTATTAAAGGCCTTTTCAAGTTCATATGTATCATGTAATGCCTCTGACTCATAAGCACCATTTGATACAACAAGCAAAATATTTCTTTTTTTATATAGATTTAAATACTCATTATTTTTTAATAAATTCAAAGAATCTATAGGAGAATTTAAAAATGCCAATTCATCATAATAATCATTGAAAAAGAATGTAATCTTGTAAATGCCACTCATTGCAAAAACGCCACCAAATAATTGTGGTTTTCTTAAAAACATATTCATTGCTTGAAAAGCTCCAAATGACATTCCAAATGCAATTGGTAAAGAACTAAATTTGTATAAATTATTGACACTTGGATAAAGTTCATTAATTACATATTCAAAATATGATTCTTGTCGCTCTAATCTTTTACGCTTATCCCAATTATTAAAATTACTTAGAGATTCATAATCTATGTTATCAACAGCAACTACAAACAATTTACCCGAATCAATTAAATAACTGAGTGTAGCTATAACTCCTTCATCTTCAGCCTCAAAAAAACGTTTATATTGAGTTGGAAAATAAAAGAATGGAACTCCCCTACTACCATAAACCTTATATTCCATTTCTCGATTTAAAGAATAACTATACCATTTAAAGTACTTTACATCCACAAAAATCATTCCTTGTTTAAAATTATCTTTTAGATATTATATAATTTTTTACTTATCTTGACAACAAAAATAATTTTTATTTTATTTTCAAAATAAAAAAGCACCTATTGGTGCTTTTAAAAACCTTAATATGCAACAGGAACATCAATTTCCATATCTGATTTAGGATAAGTAACGCAAGGGTGAATATAATTAAACTTCTTGTCTGCTCCTCTTCTTCCGTCGCGATTTGCAGCAATTACATAATCACCTTTAATTAATTTACTATGGCAAAATCCACATCCACCAGCTCTACATTTACTAGGTGCATTTAGACCTGCTCTTTCCATAGCAACTAAAAGAGTTTCATTTTCGTAACAAGGTATGTTATAAACTAAATCATTCATTCTAACTGTTAAATTAAATGTCTTTGGGTCTTTGATATCTAAATTTGGACAGCTAGATGCATCCTTATGAATTGCTTTATTTGGCAAATTATATTTAGCAAGCTCACTATAAATAAAATTATATAATTGAACCGGACCACACAAGAAGAATGTTGAAGACTTAATATCAACATATTTTTCTAATAAAGCTGCACTTACAAAACCATATTCATATCCTTCTACCTTTTCATCAGAAAGTACATAAACAACCTTAACTCCTTTTTGTGCAATTTCATCAAGCTCTTCCTTATAAGCAATTTTATCTTTTGTTCTACAGCCATAGAATAAAGTCATATTATAATCTTCTGTTCCCTCTAATAAGGATTTTGCCATTGAAATAAATGGTGTAATACCACAACCACCTGCAACGCAAACAATATTTTTACTATCACGAAGCGTTTCGTAATGGAATTCGCCAGAAGGTTCAGTCATTATAAATAAATCTCCAACTTTAGCTTTATCATGCATATATGTTGAAAAATATCCTGCCTTATCAATTCCTAGACATAGTCTATTTCTCAAAGCATCTTTTGGAGATGATGCAATTGAATAAGCACGTGTTACTAAAGATTCATCAATTTTAGTTTGCAATGCTACATATGATCCTGCTCTAAAAAATGGGAAAGAATCTCCATCTACTCTTTTAAAAGTAAATTCTTTCATTGTTTCAGTTAATTTACGTACTCCTACAAGTTCAACTTGCATATATCCAGGATGTAAACGTTTAGCTAACTCATTTGTTCTATATGTTTCAGGAAGAGGAGTATTAGCACCATTTGCTAGAGCTTCTCTTCTAAGTGGAATCATCTTCTTAAAACGAAGCATATCTAAAAAGCCAAATATTTGTCTTCTAAATTTCATAATTACTTTGCCTCCTTTTTCAATTCACCAGCGGTTTGACGCCCAGAAATATCACCTGACACGTAAGCACTTGAATAGCCAGAAGAACGCATTGCATATCCACCTGCGAATCGTAGTCCTTTAAATATATAATCTTCTTTCATCATCATCATACGAGGCATTAATGAGTCCCAATCTCCTGTTTCATACCCATATATTACACCTTGTGGATGACCACAGTAGCGAGCATAAGTTGTAGGAGAAGCTACAGCAATTTCCTCTATAGAATCCTTAATTTTACAACCTGTTTCACGTTCAAATACTTCTATCATATCCAATGCTATTTTATCCTTCATTTTGAAGTATTCCTCTTCTATCACATTTCCCCATGCATCTGACATAAACATAGTTGTAAAATACATCATACATGTTCCCTTTGGTGAACAGTCTGGATAAGCATTATTTAAGCATACTGTCGCTTGAACATGATTAGTATCAATGTTTTTCATCAATTCATATTGCTTGACACTATCAGCAGTATCATAAATAAAATAATTATGGCTCTTAATTCCTAATTCTTCAGCAGACTTATTTAATCCTAAAAATAGTGTAAATCCTCTTCCCGCAAATTTTCTAGAATTTGCTCTTCTAACCATTTGTTCAGTAACTGACTTTTTATCTAATAACCTACCATAAACAATATGTGGAGAACAGTTGGCTATAACATGATTAGTTTTTACAATAATTTCATTATTTATTTCAACTGATTCAATTTCATTGTTTGAATTTGTATGAATAGCAGTAGCTTCACTATTATACCAAACATCGCCACCTAGTTCCCTAATTCTTTCTTCAAGAGCAAGACTTATCTCATGACTACGCATCTTTGGCATCCAAGCATCTTTAGTAATATATCTTATAACCATTGAACCATAATGCAAGAAACTCATTCTATCTAAATCAATACCAAGATAACACCAATAAGCACTCAATATATCTTTTGCTTTTTGTGGCATTTTTAAAGTATCTAATACTTCATTTACTGAATAAGAACCTGCTTTAACAAAATTTGGGAAAGTTTTGCGCATGTAGTTTGAATCTGTATTTCCATTTACAGAGTTTGAATATGTTTGTGCTGCTCTAACCTCTTCGCATAATTCAAAAAATTCAGTAATTGACTTTTTTGATTCAGGGCAAACCTCAACCATTTTATCAATAAATGCTTGCTTACCAAATGGCATTGTAACATCATACTTTTTATCAGTTGTAATTAGATGATATGCCTCAGGTATTCTAATCCAATCAATTTTGTCTTCTACTCCTAAGTCTCTAAATAATGTTCGAATGTCACCTGGATCTTCTTTAGAACCAAAATCATTTAATTCATGTAGTGAAGCTTCAAACTCAAAACGTCCACGCTTGAAACTAGTAGCAAAACCACCAGGCAAATTGTGTTTTTCAACTAATAAGCAAGAAAATCCAGCTTGTAAAACACGAATCGCTGCTACTAAGCCACCATTACCTGCACCTATTACAACTACATCATAATTTTTATTTGCTTCTCTTTTCATATTTTTTCCTTTCTCACTTTTCAAGTGTTATAAAGTGTAATTTTTGTCGCCAACTATTAAATTCTATTTCATTAGTTATATGTTTATAATATCTTAATAAAATATAAAACATTTCATCTAATTCTTTTTCTAGATCTAAGCTTGAAAATTTTTTATATCCAGATGCTATCATTACTCCAAGTGAATAACAATAATTAGTCATTTTTTCATGAAAATTTCTTGCTTCATCCTTTGATAACTCTAGATACTTTTCTAATAGCGAAATAGTCTTATTATAGTTAATATCTTCAATCTCTATTTCTGAATCTTTTCTCTTTCGTAAATATAAAAACTTAAATAACTCTGGTTCAGAACTAGCAAATTCTAAAAAGGATAAGCCAAATCTTTTATATGCATTATCGCTAATGGCCTTATTAGTTATTTCCTCAAAACGTTTTCGTGAATAATCTAATAATCTCTTTTTCAAAGATACCATACCATCAAAATGAAAATAGATTGGCTGAGTAGAAATATTAAGCTTTTTAGCAATATTTCTAACCGATAGCATCTCTAAACCATCCTGACGAATCACATCTATCGCTGCCTCTAAAATATCTTTCTCACATACTTTTCTAGTTGCTGGCATTTTATCACCCTATTCAAATATAACACTTGTTATTATTCAATATTATTTTACTCTTTTATTCTTTACAATGCAAGTTTTATTTTAACAAGACTTTTGAGATTATTAATAAGCCCTTATCTTTAACACTATAATCATCATAATTGGAGATTACGTTATATTTTTCACCATAATTTCTTACTAAGTTAATTAAAATTGATAAACTATTTGCCTCATCAAATTCAACAATTTGTTTTCCTTCCCATTTAATTTTCTTAGTCATTAATCTATCATATAAAAATAAATATCCTTCTAATAAATGTAAATCTATTTTTCTATAATACCATTTTTCTAAATTATAAATGTCATATCCTTCTAAACAAGCAAGATCTATGAAATCACAAATTCCTTTGAAAGCCATAATAGAATAACTTTTTGATTTTGTTCTTAATAATTCTAATGGCATACTTCCATCTTCTTTTAATTGCCTTTCAATTCTATTACTAATAAAACCATAGCATAATACTCTAATTTCATCATTATTTTCTGCAATTCTTTCTAAAACTAAGCATAACAAATCATAATATATGCCGTGATTATTTTGCCCATCCTTTTCTTCAAGAGCAATTGGACTATATTTTATCCATTTTAAAAATTCCATACACCAAAATTTTATGTCTTGATAAAAATCCTCTTCAATATAAGACATTTTATATAAACTATAAAACAAATTTAACGCATATGTGAAATTAGCAAAATCAATTATACCAATTCCCCTTCCATCGTTTACTCCTTTTATTAATTGTGCATGATTCATATTTGGATTCATTTTTGTTTTTGAATCTATAAAAAACACTTTCAAGCGTTCTTTAGCCTTCTCATAATAAATCTTATTATCGCTAATAAAATATTCTAATAAATGCTGATAAACAACAAATGCTGTAGATTTCAACTTATTTTTATCGTAAAAATCATTTTCAGGCGTGCTCTTTCCATCATAATTGATGTACGGAAGTCCATCTTTGGTATTTGGATTAGGCCAATAGTAAGCAGCTAAAGATACATAATCATTTTTAGAATAAGATAAACATAATTCCTCACTCTTATCTGTAACTGTATAATTAGGTATCTCATCTAAATATTTAAAGAATGTTAAATATTCATCAATTTCCTTTTTTGTAATCTTTTCTTTTAATTCTGATAATAAATCTTTATTCCACATAATATAGTGGTGAATTGTTGTAAATGGTATCGCTTTTACTTCTTTCATATTAAATCTCCTTTTATTTAAATAATAGCATATTTAAAAAAATATTTAGGAATTTTTTGCACAAAAAAGGTTTAGCCACATTGCTAAACCAATTTATTATATAAACAAAAGTAAACTAACAGCCATAAATGCCATACCACCAATTAAACCGTATAATGACAAATGATGTTCACCATATTCTCTTGCTGCTGGTAGTAATTCATCAAAAGATATGAACACCATAATTCCTGCAACTGCAGCGAAAATAATTCCATATAGTATACTATTCATAAAAGGTAATAAGATGAACCATCCAACTACGGCTCCTAAAGGTTCTGCAAGTCCTGATAAAGATGAATATACAAAGGCCTTTTTCTTAGATTTTGTTGCCTGGTAAATAGGGGCAGAAACAGCAATTCCTTCAGGAATATTATGAATTGCTATTGCAAATACAATTGGTAATGCAACCTTAGGTTCTTGAATTGCCGAAACGAATGTTGCAAGACCTTCTGGAAAATTATGAATTGCAAGAGCTATAGCAGTTAATAGTCCTACCCTTAATAGTTTTCTTTTGCTGTGATATTCTCTTTTTTCTTCCTCATGTGAAAATTCATGAGGATTTTTATCTTGAGGAACTAGTCTATCAATTATTCCAATTATAAGCATTCCACCAAAAAATGCTAGAACCGTAAAAATACTGCTCCATTTTAAATCAATTTCCTGTTGTAAATAATTAGTTGCCTCAGGCAATATTTCCATAAATGAAACATATATCATTACTCCTGCCGAAAAGCCTAAACAAATAGCCAAAAATTTCTTGTTAGTATCCTTAGTAACAAAGGCAATTAAGCCTCCGATTCCTGTAGATAATCCTGCTAATAGAGTTAGTCCAAGAGCAATAAAATAATTAGGTTCAAAACTATATATTAAGCAAGGCATATTCTTCTCCTTTAACTCTAAAAATAAAAAAAGCTTGAAATATCAAGCAATTCTTCAAAATATGGTGCGGATAACAGGACTCGAACCTGCACGCCGGGGGCACTAGGTTCTAAGCCTAGCGCGTCTACCAATTTCGCCATATCCGCATGCAAGAAAGATTATATAATAATCCTCCTTGAAAGTCAATCAATTTTTTCGATAATCTCAACAAAATTTATAATTGCTTCTAATTCAAAACCTTCTTCTTGCGTTGGTGTAAGACCAAAAATATATGTATTATTTTCAGATAATATTTTTCCTACTTCTTCAAAAAGAGTTTGAAACATAACAAAGTTAATTGAAGCAGTATCATCATATAAAACTCCCTTTAAAATTTGCTTTTGTGATTTAGTTTTAATAGTTTTCAAGTTTCTTATTCTTGCAATAACTCTAAAACTTCCACCTTTATTGAGTGCTGCAATTGGAGTTGTTCTTCTTAATTTACGCATTGATGATATTTTTTTAGTTGGATCATATTTTAAGTAAAATCCTAAACATTTAAATTCTTGTTCAGCAAGATACTTCTCATCATATTCATTAGTTTCTTCTATTACATCTTTTAGATATTTATCAATTAATGAGATTGTCAATGTTTTACTTTCTATTAAAGCTTTTTTTGTTTTACCAAAAACATCTAGTGCTGAACTGAATACTAATGATTCCATTGCTTTTACATTAATGAATGGACATCTTTTTTTAAACTCTTCAAAATTATTAAATTTGCCATTTTTTCTTTCATTTAAGATTTGATAAGAGAGCTGATTACCTATTCCATTTATAGCAGTTAAAGGTAAATATATTTTATTACCAATTACAACAAATTTATCAGTTGATATATTTATATTTGGAGAGGAAATAATCAAATTATAGTTTCTAGCATAATTTAAATAATTTAATGTTACAGTCGGACTTCCTATAACATTATTTAAAATATTAGCAATGAAATTTCCTGGATAGTAAGTCTTAAGATAAGCCATCTGATAAGCAACTAATGCATAAGCAACACTATGTGACTTATTGAAACCATAATTTGCAAATTTTACTATATAATCATATATTTTAGTTGCAACATCTTCAGCATAACCATTCCTTTTTGAATAGTATACAAAACGTTCTCGTTCAGATTCTAAACCTTCTAAGTTTTTCTTTGAGACAGCACGTCTTAAAAGATCTGCTTGTCCATACGAATAGGAAGCAAACTTTCTCGCAATTTGCATAATTTGCTCTTGATATACTATAAAGCCATATGTATCCTTTAAAATAGGTTCTAAATCTCTATGTAAATATGTAAAAGGTTTACCATGCTTTCTTAATATATATTCATCAATTATTTCCATAGGACCTGGTCTATATAGGGCTAAAGTGGCTACTAAATCATCAAAACTAGTTGGAGAAAGTTTCATTAAGACTTTTCTTATTCCATCAGATTCTAACTGAAATATACCTAAAGTATCTGCTTTTTTTAAAAGATTTAATACTTTGCAATCATTTAAATTTATATTTCTTAGCCAACGTGAATCTTTCCCTATTTCCTTTAGAATATTATCTATTATAGTAAGATTTCTAATGCCTAAAAAATCCATTTTTAAAAGACCTATATCTGTTAAATCTTCAGCATCTATTTGAGATTGATATATATCATTAGGCCCTAATTGTAGAGGTATTATATCTAATAAATCTATATCAGAAATAATAATTCCTGCCGCATGAGTTGAAGTATTTCTTGGCAATCCTTCTAATCTTTTCATTATATATATAAAATCATATAAATCTGGACGATACGTAAAATTCGCTAATAAAGTATCATAGTCAGTCGTTTTAGCAATTAATTTACCAATTTCTTCTAATCTTTTTCCTTCAATTTTCAAAACTCTTCCTAAATCTCTTAACGAACTTTTAGCAGAAAATGTTCCAAAAGTACTAATACTAGAAACATGAGTATCCCCATAGAATTTTTTTACATAACTTATTACTAAATCACGTTTATTATCTGGAAAGTCAGTATCTATATCTGGCATTGTGACACGTTCTGGATTTAAAAAACGTTCAAAAATTAAACCATATTCGAGAGGGTCTACTTCAGTAATACCTAATGAATAGGCAACTAATGATCCTGCAGCACTTCCTCTTCCTGGACCAACTAAGATATCGTTCTTTTTTGCATATCTAATAAAATCCCAAACAATTAAAAAATAATCAGAAAATTGCATCTTATTTATTACATTTAATTCATTTTCCAATCTTTCATAATAAACCTTTCGATTAGGGTTTATATGCGATAAAAGTCTACGCTCAAGTCCTTTTCTTGCTAAATTATTAAGATATGATACTGCATTTGTTCCTTCTGGTAATGGAAATCTTGGCATCCTAACCTTTTGTTCTAATAAATTATAATTTATTTTTCCAACAAGTTCTTGGGTATTTTCTAGATATAAATCTAAGGCTTCATCATCTATCTCATTATCTTCTAAAAATGCATAGTCGCCATCTACATTTATTTCTTCTTTCCCTTGAATCTTTTTTAAAGCTATATAAACCTTTTCATCGTCTTTTGTCAAATAAAGTTGCTGATGAACATAAATACTTTTTATATCTAATTCTCTCGCTAACGTTGCTGCAGCTAAATTTTCCTCTTTAAATTTATTCTTTTGAAAGGTAATTCCTAAATAAAAATTTTCGAACTGATTTTTATATTCTTCTAAAGCATATTTAGCCTCAACCGGACAATTAGCTACTATACTTCTAATAACTATAGAATCATTTGCTACTAAAACTATGAAGTTACCATCTTGATATTTTATAATATCTTTTATAGTTATTTCACCTATTGCCTTTATGCTAGCAAGATGTAATAGATTTTGATATCCTTTATATGAATATGGATATAAAAGAATAGTATCTACTTCTATGTCACGATTTATTTTTATTTCTAGACCAATTACTGGTTTAATGCTATTTTTTTTACATAAACGATAAAATTTTAGATGACCTGCTAAATTTCCATCTGTAATTGATAAAAAATCATAGCCTTTTTGCTTGGCTAGGGAAACATATTCATCTAAATGAACCGCATTTTCTAGAATATTAAATTCTGTTTGACCATACAAAAAGCCCTTCATTTTGTCATCTCCTTGTAAGGTATTTTAACACAACTAAAGGAAAAATTATATAGTTATTTTACTTTCTTTACGCTTTTTCAAATAAAGATATAAACAATAAATCACTGCAGCAATTACCACAATTACTAATATTAAAATGTTATTTATAGTCAAAGTAAAACTATCTTCTTTAGATTCTTTTACTTCAACCTTTAAAATTGCATTAGTGTATAACCCTGATGAATTATGACAGCTTACATTAAGATAATAAATACCAGCCTTTTGATTATCATAATTACTTTTATCTATTATTAGAGTATCCTTAACGAAAGGGTCTGATGGATCAATAACTTCAATATATTTAGTAAAATCTAGTGCTTCTCCAATTAGTATTACTACATCATTTGTGTTAATGATAGGCTTTGTAGAAGATATCACATTTACAATCAGTGATTTAGTTACACTATTTCCATCTATATCTGTAAGATAATAAAATATTTCATAGTTACCAACTTCATTTCGAAGATTACTAATATCAATTATTACATTTTCTAACATATCTTCTCCATTATCAGTTGCTGTTTTAATATATCTTTTAAATTCATAATTTGAAAAATCTAGCAAATATTCAAGTTCAATTTGACTAACTGATAGTTCTAGTATCGGTGCTATAGTATCTACTACTTTTATATTTAAATATATAAATCCCTCATTATTCTCTTTATCATAAAAAGAAAACTTAACCCTAGGATATTCACCAATAACATCAATTTTAAGATTTTTATCTATAATTAAACTATTGAAAACATCTCCATCAACGGCATCAAAAGCACTTAGATAATCTCTCCAATTAATCTTTTTACCTTTTTCAATTATTATTGTATTTGTTTCTTCTATTAGGTTTACTACAGGGCCTTCATTATCTATAACGTTTATTTCTATTTCTGCAGTATCTTGATTACCTGCTTTATCAACCACATAAATTTTTGCTTTATATTGACCTATTTTATTCAAATTAATTTCATTTAAATCAATGCTAACTTTATAATCATTAAGATTATCTTTAATATTGAATTGATTACCTTCTTCTATTTTAATTTCTTTTGAATTAATTGGAATCTTTATTTCTTTTTGTAATAAATTTATTTGTGGCGGAACATCATCATAAACTCTAAATGTTACTAATTGTTTATAGTTATTGCATGTTCCAGGTTTATATTTACTTTCACTAGCTTTATACCAAACCATATACTCACCAGTTTTATTTGTATCAACATCTTTTAAATAATAGAGCCAATCTCCATTACAATTATAAGTAATACTTGCATCTATGAGACTTTTTCCATCTTTATACAATGTAGCTTTTGGTAAATTAGTATATTCATATATACTAGAATTAATTGGAACATTTATATATGTATTTTCCCATTTATAATACCATGTACTAGCTTCAACAACTTTTGCAACTATTAGTGCTAATAAAATAAATATAAATAAAATCATTTTCTTCATTTTCTCACCTATAATATATATATACGTTTAAAATAAAAAAATAAAAATTTTCCTTTTAAAAACTAGAAAAAACTAAAAAAATATGATTTAATATTAGCGGGTTTAAAACCTAGGTTAGGAGATTTGTAAAATGAAAAAAATTTATACTGGTAAAACAAAAGATGTTTTCGAATTAGAAAATGGCAATGTTTTATTAAAATTTAAGGATGATTGTACAGGTAAAGATGGCAAATTTGATCCAGGTGAAAATGCTGTTGGATTGACAATCGAGGGTATTGGTAGAGAAAACTTAAAAACATCTATTTATTATTTTAATCTATTAAAAAATGCAGGCATTAAAACTCATTTTGTATCTGCAAATATTGAGGATGCTACTATGGAAGTTTTACCTGCTAAAGTATTTGGTCATGGCTTAGAAGTTATTTGTCGTTTAGTGGCAACAGGTAGCTTTGTTCGTCGCTATGGAAAATATATTGCTGATGGTACTGATTTGCCTGGAGGATATGTAGAAACTACTTTTAAAGATGATGCTTTAGGAGATCCTCTAGTAACAAAAGATGGTCTTGTAGTTCTTAATATTATGACACCAGAAATGTACGATAGTATGAAAGCTCAAACTTTAGAAATTACAAAAATCGTTGCTGCCGATCTTGCAAAAAAGGGTATGAAACTTTATGATATTAAATTTGAGTTTGGATACGCTAAAAACGGTGAAGTAATATTGATTGATGAAATAGCAAGCGGAAATATGCGTGTTTATAAAGATGGAAAATTGTTAGACCCTATGGATTTAACTAAACTTATCTTAGCTTAATAGATTGTAAAAAGGTCAAGGAATTAATCCTTGACCTTTCTTATATTTGATTAACTAAATGTCTAATTTGACTAGTTTCCTTATACATATCAAAAAAACGTTTGTATTTATTAGGACGATGTATAGAATTTGCTATTTCATCTAGATAATATATGGCTTGATAGTACATATTTTTGCAAATTGAATTTGAAAATGCCACCTCAATTAAAAAATCATATGCTTTTTCTAAATCAACTTTTTTATAATATTGATATATGAAAAAATATTTTTCATCACTTGGTAAATCAGAATTATTTATATATTCATAGGCTTCATCAATTTTATTTTCTAACATATAGAAAATTTTAGCAGTTTGATTTAAATCTTCAAATTCTATTTCATTCATCTTTTTATTTTTTGTCATAACATAATAAATATAGTCTAAACTATCACTATCAGAAATCACTAATACTTTATTTCTAACGAATTCATATAACTCAAATTGTTCTTCAATTAAATAATAATATGCCATTTCATAGTGAATCTTTTCGATATCTAAAGTATTACCATATATAATTAGCTCCTTTTGATACTCAAAATAGTATCTACCTGTGTTAATGCTGTGAGCTTTAGCTGCACATTCAAATAAGTACTTTCTTTGAATTGGTTTAATGTATGGAACACTTATATTATAAATTATTCCCAATTTCAAATATTCAGCTGCCTCAACATAATTATGAAGTTTATATAAATACACGCCATAAAACGTTGCTAATATCATCAAATCCATGCCAGCCAATGCCGATGTTAATTTAACTAATTTCTTAATAGATACTTCTGCAGCAGCAATATTATTAATACTACAATTATAAATTAATCTTATTAACTCAATTCTATGATTATCTAACCCTTCAAGTTTTTCAATCAATTCTTTATCATTTTGCATTTGTTCAAAATAAAATCTTTTTACTGATGCCAATAAAAGTTTTTTTGAACTAAGTAAATATTTCATTTTTTCTTCTGAAATATTTACCTTTTCACATATATCCTTAAGATATTTTTTACTTGGTCTAATTTGATTACGCTCAATTTTACACAAGTAAGACACCGAACAGTTTTTGTCCGCAATTGATGATAAAGTTTGAGACCTTGCAAGTCTTTGACGCTTAATTTCTGCGCCTAATGCTTGGTATACATCCTCATCATCTAACAATCTTCTTCTAATTTCATTTTTAATTTCCATAATAAATCCTCCTATTTTTTGTGTACAATTTTTTTATTATACAATTATTTTGACTATTAAAATAGCCTTCATGTATATATATATCAATTTAGGAGTATTTTTTAGAAATTTTTTTTATTTTTTTAATAAATGATGAAGAAATACTTCTTTATTGTTTAAAAAGTTCTTTAAAAATTTAACCGTTTCAATCTCATCATAATTAACTTCATTACAACCAGTTGAGTCTATTTTAAATATTTTTGCTCCTGGAATGGCCATTAAAATAGGAGAGTGAGTGGATATAATAAATTGGGTACCATTGTTAGCATAATCACAAATTAATTTAACTAAAGCTAACTGATTAATGTATGAAAGTGCCACCTCTGCTTCATCTAATAAAAACAATTTATTTTCTTTTAAGCGTGATTCAAAAAAAGATAGAAAAGCTTCACCATGACTCATACTTCCTAAATCCTTAGGAAACATGTTCTTTATTTCTGCAAGTTGTCTCATATGTGGCATTTTAGCAAAAGACTTTGCTGCCACTTGATTTTCACCATAACTTTCTTCAATAATTTTAATACTATTGAGTGATTCTTCTTTCACAGATTTCAAATATCTTAAATATGTAATAAAATCTTCTCCTTTAAAGAAAAATCCTGATGGCTTCTTATAATATTTAAATTTAATTGCATCAATTACATTATTAGAAAATGAAGCATTTTTACCATCATCAATTTTCAATAATGATAATCCGCTTGCAATCATCTCTAAAAACGTAGTTTTACCACTACCATTTTCACCAACGATTATTGTTATATTGTCAAATAAAACACTATTAATATTTTTTATTGATTCTATACAAAATGGATATTCATTACTTGTTGTCTTTTCTATATTTATTTCTTTAAGTATCATTTTCATACCTCAAATAGTAAAGGTCTTTAGATTAGTTTCTAAAGACCTTATTTGTTTTTTTACTTTAATCTTGCTTTATAACCTGCCTCAGTAACTGCCTCAATAAGCGCATTAGAATCTACTGCGTCACCTTTTACCTGAGCTAATTTTTTCTTTAAATTGACCTCTACCTCAGTTACACCTGAAACTTTTTTTAAAGCTTCTGTAACATGCATAACACAATGTTTGCACATCATTCCTTCAACAATTAATTCAATCATTTCACTTTCCTCCTTATTATTCTTTTTTATTTTGAAAAGATTTATTGTTAAAGCATTTAAAACGACAAATACACTAGAGAAACTCATTGCTAATGATCCAATCATAGGATTTAATTTTATACCATAAGAGTAATAAAATATTCCTGAAGCAAGAATTATTCCTATACAATTATAGAAAAATGCCCAAAATAAATTTCCTTTAATTGTAAATAAAACTCTTTTACTCAGACTAACTACATTAGCGACATCAAGTAAATCAGAGCGTAGTAAAACAATATCTGCAGATTCCATTGCAATATCAGCACCACCGCCAATAGCTATACCTAAATCTGCAGTTGTTAATGCCAATGCATCGTTTACACCATCACCAACCATAGCCACTACGCCATGTTTATTTGTATCCTTAAGTTCTTGAATGATTCTCATTTTATCTTGAGGTAAAACATCGGAATAGACATCATCTATTCCCACCTCGCTAGCAATGCTAATAGCTGTCTTTCTATTATCTCCTGTAAGCATAATTACTTTTATACCCATTTTCTTTAATGAATTAACTGCAAATTTTGAATTTTCTTTAATCGGATCTCTTAAAGCAATAATACCTAAAATGTTTTTTTCATCCATAAAAATTAGTGGTGTTTTACCTGTTTTTGCTAACTCTTCTATTACATTCTTTATTTTCTCAGTATCAATATTTAATTTATTTGCTAGTTTTAAGTTACCTGCAAAATATTTAATGCCATTTATACTTCCACTAATTCCATATCCTTCTATACTCTCATAATCATTGGTTTTTAGAAGTTTTATATTTTTATTTCTAACATATTCAATTATAGCTTTTGCTAATGGGTGCTCAGACATGTTTTCTAAAGCATAGGCAATTTCTAACAATTTATTTTCATCATTTGTAATTACATCTACTACTACCGGTTCTCCTCTTGTAATGGTACCCGTTTTATCTAATACAACTGTCTTAACACTATGTGCTTTTTCAAGTATTTCTGCATTCTTTATTAATAATCCATTTTCTGCTCCCTTGCCAGTGCCAACCATAATAGCTACAGGAGTCGCTAATCCTAAAGCACAAGGACAAGCAATTACTAACACCGAAATTGCAAAATTGAATGCCAATTCGAAATTAGAGCTAATAAATAAAAAACTAACTAAAACAATCAAAGAAATAAGAATAATAGTTGGAACAAAATAAAACGCAACTTTATCTACCAAACGCGAAATTGGAGCTTTTGAATTAGCAGCTTCTTCTACTAGACTAATAATTGTTTCAATAGAAGAATCCTTTCCTACTTTTGTTGCCTTTAATTTTAAATATCCTGTATTTAAAATTGTAGAAGCGAAAACATTATCACCAGAATTTTTTTCTTTTGGCATTGATTCCCCTGTTAAATTTGCTTCGTTAACAGCACCATATCCGTCTATTACTACCCCATCTACAGGAATAATTTCACCTTTTTTTACTATTATTATTTCGCCAGGTTTTACAAATTCTATTTCCCTTTTTATTTCCTTACCATCTTCGTAGACAGTAGCAAGCTTAGGAGCTAATTGGATCATTTTTTCTAAAGCTTTAGTTGTTTTTCCTTTTGATAATCCTTCTAAATACTTTCCAAGACTAACTAAGGTTAAAATCATAGCTGCAGACTCAAAGTATAAATTGTGCATATAATTATTTACAATATCGAGATTATTATTTCCCAATCCATATCCTATCATATAAATTGCGAAAATTCCATAAACTAAAGATGCAATACTTCCAATTGCAATTAAACTATCCATATTAGGACTTTTAAAAAGCTTCTTTATACCACTTATATAATAATTTCTATAAATGTATATAATTGGTAGTGTCAATAAAAATTGGGTAAAAGCAAACGATAATGCATTTTCAGGACCACTTAAAAAAGATGGAAGGGGAAGTCCAACCATATGTCCCATAGAAACATACATTAAGACTATCAAAAGGATAAATGAGATTATTAAATCTCTCAGTTTATTGTTATTTTTATCAATGCTTACTAATTTTTCTTCGCCTAAATAAGCCTTATAACCTGCCTTTTGAACAGCATTTTCTATTTCATTTATAGATATAGTATTGTCATCAAAATTAACAACCATTGAATTTGATAGTAAATTTACGTTTACTTCCTTTATACCATCTAATTTTTCAACTGCATTTTGCACATGGGCCTGACATGAAGCACAAGTCATGCCTTCAACCATAAATTTCTTTTCTGTCAAAATATCACCCACTTTATTTGATTATATAATGCATATTGTTTTATGTAAAGCGTTTTGCTTTTAGTTAAATTTATAATTTTTATTATTTTTAATTATTTATTTTTAGATAATAAAAAAGGTGATTACTCACCTTTTAAAATCTCTATTAGCTTATTCAAAATAAAATCTACTGACTTTGTTCTCACTAAATTTCTTCCTATTTCACCAAAAAGCTTTGTAAAAGAATATTCTTTATTTAAATAATAAATACCGAAACAAACCATCCCAACTGGCTTTTTATCAGTTCCACCACTTGGACCAGCAATACCAGAAATTCCAACACCAATTTCACATTTTGCTAAATTAGCAACTCCTCTTGCCATTTCTAAAGCAACTTCTTCTGATACAACGCCAAAATTTGTGATAGTCTGCTCATTAACTCCAACTAGCTTTACTTTTGCATCATTTGCATAAGTAATAACACTCATATCAATAACTTTTGAGGCATTAGCGACATTAATAATTGTTGCTGCAGCCAAACCTCCAGTGCATGACTCGGCAAAGCTTATATGCATTTTTTTCTTTATTAATAAATTTACAAGCTCATCTTCATACATTAAAATCAAACCTCTTTTTTAAATACATTTTCACTATAAAAATTGTACTAATTATTAATAAAATTACTTGAATCACTAGATATGAACTGAAAATGCCATTCATTTTCCAAATGAGAGCCATTCCTATTAAAAAAATAGGAGTTAAAACTAAAGGTTCTAACATAGTAATTAGGTTTGCTCCTTTTATATTATTTGAAGAATATAGAAAACAACTATTTATTCTAGTAATTATTAAAAGGAAGAAACTAATAAAATAAAAATAAAAACCTAAATTATAATAATATAGACCCTGTGAACTCAAATTATATAAAATTGGAATTTGTTCCTTTAACAACAAAAATAAAAAATTGATTAAACTAGAAAATATAAAGCCTAAAACCAATGTTTTATAATATAAAGATTTCAAATTTTCATAATCTTTTTTACCATAATAATAACTAACTAATGGTTGAACACCATCACCACTACCAGAGGCAGAAGACTGAATAATATAGAGTAAATAAGAAAATAAAGTATACGCGGCTATTGCACTTTCACCACCATATATTAAACAAACTGTATTATTTAAAATAATGATAACCGAATATGCATAATTTAAGGCAAAAGGAGCCAATGAACCTTTAAAAATCGACTTATACAAAATATTTTTCCATACTAATCTTGGTTTTAAAACAATATAACTTGCTACTGCAATAAATGCCTGAGAAATAATAGAGCCAATGGCAGCTCCTAATAAATCAAATTCAAAAACGAATATCAATAAATAATCTAAAATGAAATTTATTATTGTAGCAGAAATTGATATTATCATAGCTTTTTTTGTTTTGCCAATATTCTTAATTAGAGGAATTAAACCACCTGCATAAACCTGAAATAATGAACCTAAAGCCATTACAATCAAATATCTATACCCATAAAATAATAAATCTTCTCTAGCACCAAAAAGCATCAAAATTGGTTTAGCAAATATGCTTATTACAATTGTAAATATTATCCCTGAAAGTCCTAAAATAAAAATGGTTGAATCAAATGCTCTTTTAGCTGCTAATTTATCATTTTTACCCTCATGTATAGACATTTGAATTCCACCACTAATTCCTATTGCTAAGCCAATAGTTTGGATGAAGGCGGTTATCGGCCATGCTATATTTATTGCAGATAATCCAATATCCCCCATTTTGCTTCCTATAAAAGCACCATCAACTAAAACATATAAGCCTAAAAATAAAGAAGCAATTAAGGAAGGTAAAATGTATGAAAGCATCCCTTTTTTCATTTTTTACCTCCCTTAAATACGCAGTAGTTTATTAACGGACATTCTTTACAGTTTGGATTTTGAGCTTTACAGTAAGTTCTACCAAATAATATCAATAAATGATGCGCTGCAATCCAATCTTCTTTTTTTATATATTTTTTCAAAGAAGCTTCAGCTTCTAATAAATTTGCCTCTTCTTTTCTAAAACCAAGTCTATAACTAACTCTATATACGTGAGTATCAACAGCGATGGCAGGAACTTTAAATCCAACTGCCAAAACAACATTAGCAGTTTTACGTCCTACTCCAGGAAGCTCCTGTAATAAATTAAAATCATTAGGAACATTGCCATTATATTTTTCTACTAATACAGTTGACATCTTTATTAAATTAATTGCTTTATTATTTGCTAATCCAATACTTTTTATTATAGCTTTAACATCATCTAATTTTGCATCCTTCAAAGCATATGCATCAGGATATTTTTCAAATAAGTAAGGAGTTACCATATTAACTCTTGCATCTGTAGTTTGGGCTGATAACATAACTGCACAAAGTAATTCAAAAACATTTTTATGATTTAAAAAGCACTCATGAACAGGAAATATTTGTTTCAATGAATCAACTATTAGATTTGCTTTAATTTTATTCATCTTTTTAAACCAATCTTTTTCATAAAGTTTTGTAATGATTCATCTAAAACAACTGGTTGTTCATTCTTTTCTATGAACTTTTGTATATTACGAATTGTAACATCATATTTACTTTTTTCAATTCTATTAACTGTATCAACTATATCTTGATATGTATGATGTTCTTCAGTAACAAGCATAATTAATGCATCATAATCAGAAGCAGTTAATAGTCTGTTCATTTTCTTCTCAACGTATTTAATTATTTTATTTATTTCGTCTTCTTCTACCTTATCTTGATTTGAGTACATCTGCTCTACTTTTGTAAAAAATGGTTCTATACTGAATTTTTCTACTCCAACACCATTTTCATTTTTTATGAATGCTTTGTAAAACGAATGCTCTAGTAGATTTGACAAGGCAGTAGCTATTTCATTTCTATGTAATAAACAATTTTCTTCTATTTTAGCAATTGAAATTGAATTTATTCCAGCACGATATTCTTCTAATAAAAATAATAACACAATTATTTCATTAGGTGTTAACTCAAGACGCGTTGCATTTTTAAGCAAGAAATCTTTATAGTTAAAATATCCTTCTAAATATAACTCTAATAACATCATTTCACCTATTTTGCTCTTTTAAGCAAGGCTTCTTTTGCAGCCATTTGCTCAGCCTCTTTTTTAGTTTTTCCTATTCCATGACCATATAATAAGTCATCAATATAAACAACTGCTTCAAAAACACGATCATGAGTAGGTCCTGTCTCGTTTATAATCTCATAGCGAATATTACGTTTTTCTGATTGTATTTCTTCTTGGAATATCGATTTATAATCCTTAATTGCCACTACTTCATCTAAATATGGAATAACAATTCTACTAAATACTCTATAAGTTTCAGAAAAACCATATGTTAAATAAATTGCTCCTAACATAGCTTCAAAAGCATCAGCAATAATGGCTTTATTTGCTCTACCGCCACTTTTTTCTTCTCCTTTACCTAATAAAAGATAAGAGCTTAAATTTATTTTATTGGCATAGATATCTAAAGCCTCTTCTCTTACTGCTTGAGCTCTTTTTATAGTTAAAACACCTTCATCATCCTTTAGGTTATGATATAAATATGTACTCATACATAACTCTAATACTGCATCTCCTAAGTATTCTAATCGCTCATTACTTTTTGAATGATGTTCATTAGCATATGATGAGTGGGTAAAAGCTTCAACTAATAAGTCTTGATTCAAAGGTTTATCTAAACCCAAGTCCTTTAATAAATTAGTTAAATCCATCACTTTCACCTTCCTTAGGAAGAGCTTTTAAAACATGGCCAATTACATCAGTCTCTACCATATGTCTAGCTTGACGAATCGCATTGTAAAATGCAAAACTATTACTATTTCCATGTGCTTTTATTACAGGTACACCAATACCTAAGACCATTGCACCACCAATTTCTGAAGAATCCATACGTTTTGCAAAACGTTTTAAATTCTTTCTCATAAATAAGTAACCAATTTTTCCACCTAAAGAACTCTTAATTTCTTCTTTAAGCATTTTACTCATTGTTTTAGCAGTACCTTCCATTGTTTTCATACAAACATTACCTGTAAAACCATCATTAATAATAATTTCTGTTGGTGAATTTAAAACCTCATTAGCTTCAACATTACCATAAAAATTAATATTTTTATTAGCCTCAAGAGCATAATAAGTATCTTTATCTACAGGACGACCTTTTCCTGGTTCACTACCAATATTTAATAAACCAACCTTAGGATTCTTATATCCTAGCACCTCTTTAGCAACAACTGTTGCAAAATTAGCTAAAAGACAAATATGTTCAGGACGTAATTCAACATTAGCACCAACATCTAGTAATAGACGTGGATTTCCATCTAAATTAGGGATAATTGGACATAAAGCAATTCTTTCTACTTGAGGAAGACGACGTATTAACAAATGTGCTCCAACTACAACACATTGAGTTGGTCCTGCTGTAACTACAGCATCAACCTCTTTATTTTTTGCTGCAGTCATTGCAACACATAGTGATGCCTTATCTCTCAATCTTCTAATTGCCTTTACAGGATCTTTTTCGCCCATACTTAAAACTTCTTCTGTATTTACAACTGAAATTCTTTCTTTGTTAGTTAGCATTTCATTTATTTTCTTTTCATCGCCATAAAGTACAATCTCAATATCATTAAATTTTTTTACTGCTTCCATTGCACCGCTTACAGTCGAGTTTAAACCAAAATCTCCACCCATAGCATCTACTGCAATTTTTATCATAAAAATCACCTAGCCTTTTTTTAACTTATGCTTTATTAATTTTACCATTTTTAGAGCAAAATAAAAAGAGCAAAATGCTCTTTTTACCTTTTTAATAATTATTTTTGTATAACTTCTGTTACAGCTTTTATAGCATTAGATGCATCTTTACCCTCAGCACTAATCGTTATGTTATCACCATAACAAACAGCTGAGCTCATTAGTCCTAATATTGATTTTAAATCATAAGTTTTATCATTAGTATTTAGTTGCATATCTGCAGAATATTTTGAAGCTATTTGAACTATTTTAGCACATAAAGACGCATGTAATCCTAGTTTATTTTTAATTTCAATTTTTTTTGTTTCCATTTTTCATCCCTCCGCATAATAATATATTACAAATTCAATTATCATGCAATAAAAGTTGATTATGAAAACTTTTTCAATAAAATGAAAACTTTTTCATTAGTTTGTTTCATTTTCTTTATTTTCAAGTTGCTTAAGAACTACGCCAAAATATTCATCTAAATTATTATTAGAATAATTTGATGCCAACCTATATGCATCTTCTTTTGCATATTCTGATACCTTTAGTTCATAATCTAAATCATCGTTAAATAAACTAATATGTCCACTTTGAAGTTTTCCTAAATAGTCACCAGGTCCTCTAAGTTTAAAATCTTCATTAGCTAAGATAAAGCCATCATTAGTTTTTTCTAGTATTTCTAACCTTTTATTATCTTTTATATTGCTAACTAAGAAGAAATACGCATCTAAGTTACCTCTTCCTATTCTTCCTCTAAGCTGATGACAACTAGATAATCCAAACCTTTCAGCATTAAGTAAAACCAATACCGAAGCATTAGGGATATCTATTCCTACTTCAACAATTGTAGTAGAAACTAATACGTCAAATTCATGGCATTGAAACTTGTTCATAATATCTTCTTTTTCTTTATTAGATACTTTGCCATGTAAAAATTCAAAACGTGCATTAATTCTTTTGGTGAAAAAATCTTTAGCTGAGTTGATATCCCATAAATTCAAATCATCTCCTTCAGAAATCAAAGGAACTACAATAAATACTTGTTCATTAAGTTTAATTCTATTTTCTATAAAATTACAAAGACCATCTAATTTTGTTTCATCTATTACTTTCGTAATTGTCTCTTTACGATTTTTAGGCATTGTATGAATTGATGTAATATCTAAATCACCAAAAATCGTTAAACCAAGCGTTCTAGGGATAGGTGTTGCAGTAAAGTATAGCGCATCTGTATTAGGATATTCTTTTAAAAGCTTAGAACGTTGTTCAACCCCAAACCTTTGTTGCTCATCTATTATTACTAAGCCTAAATTTAAAAATTTAACGTTTTTTTGAATAAGTGAATGTGTTCCAATTACTAAGTCAATTTCTCCTTTTTCCATAGAAGCTAAAATACGTTTTTTTTCATTTCCATTTAAACTTGATGTTAAAAGTTCAATTTGTAATGTTGTAAATAAATTTTTAGCCTTGCTATAATGTTGCTGAGCTAATATTTCTGTAGGAGCAATAAAGGCTACTTGATATCCAGATAATATTGTTGCATATGCAGCAATAAATGCCACTATTGTTTTTCCACATCCTACATCTCCTTGTATTAGCCTATTTATTCTTTTTGTAAGCTTTAATTCTTCTAAAATTTCTCTAATTGCTTTATCCTGATCAATTGTCAAAGTAAAGGGCAATTTCTTTATAAAGTCTTCTACCTTGTTAGTTTCAAAAATCCGTGGTATTTTTTGATTCTCTTTTTGTTTTTCTTTTAAAAGAGCTAGAGCAAGATAATACCAAAAAAATTTTTCGTATGTTTTTCTCCTTCGTATATTTTTTAAATCAGTTAAATTTAAAGGAAAATGGGCCTTCATTAAAAAGTCCGCATAGGTCAAAAAAGAGTACTTTTTAACAATATCTAACGGTAATCTTTCCCTAGGTGGCATAATGTTTTCAAAAGCATTGTAAACAATTTTTGAATAAGTAGTATCAGGAATTTCTTTAAGATTATATTTAGTTTCAATTTTATTTGAAAAATCATTCAAAAAAACTTTTTTAACTAAAAAATATTCATAATTTTTATTATAAGCTCCATAAATGATTACATTCATGTTTTTTTTAAGTTGAATTTGTAAAAAATCCTGTCCAAAACTAATAAATTTTATTTTTATATTATTCAGGTAACCATAAAAAACTTGCATTGACATATGAGGTTTTATTTTTTTATTTAATACTTGTGAACATATACTAATTTTAATAGTGGCCTCAGATGCCAAAAAATCATCAGTTATTTCATAATTAATATACCTTTTAGGAATATTCAAAACAACATCTTTTAAGGTATGAATATTATTTTTTTCTAACTTTACGAGTGTTACTTTTCCTACCCCTTTTAAATCTTTCAAATCCATTTAATCACCACCTTTTGACAAAAAAAGGGTGTCCTAGACACCCACATTTTTTTATTCAACTGCGATAATATATGAATAAATATCTTGTTTACCATCAATTAATTCAACATCAATTCCAGGTAAAATTTCTTCACACACTGCAGATAAACTATCTATTTCATCCTTTTCAACGCCTTGACCATAGAAAATAGTTACAATCTCACTATCTTCTACAAGGATGTTCTTCAACAACTCTTTAGTTGCGTCTAAGCGATCTTTTGTTGATACAACAATCTCACCATTAGCAATACCCATATAATCGCCATTGGCAATTTTAACGCCCTTAATTTCAGTATCTCTAATTGAATATGTAACCTCTCCTGATTGAACATGCGCAACAGCACTAGTCATTTCAGAAATATTAGTATCCATATCAGCATTTTGATCATAAACCATTAATGATGCATAACCTTGAGCAATTGTCTTAGCCTTTAAAACCTGAACATTAACATTTTCACATAAAGGTATTGCTTGTTCAGCCGCCATTACAACATTACCATTATTAGGAATAATGATTACATTTTCAGCATTAACTTCTTCAACTGCTTTAACAAATTGTTTAGTAGAAGGATTCATTGTTTGACCACCTTCAATAACATAATCAACGCCTAAATCCTTAAATGTATTAGTTATTCCATCACCAAAACAAACAGATATTAGAGCAAAATGTTTCTTAGGCTTAACCTCTTCTTTTACATCTTTAACTCCATTTTTTAACTCTGTATGTTGTTTATATAAGTTTTCAATTTTTACAGCTTCAAAAACGCCTAATTTTTGAGAAATTTCTAGGACACGTCCTGGATTATTAGTATGAACATGAACTTTTACTAAATCACCATTTTGTGAATATAACAAATCATTCCCTAAAATTGAAAGTGGTGCCTTTATATCACTACTTTGATAACTATCAGGTTTATTCAATTTCAAAACAAATTCTACACAATAAGTAAATTCTAATTCATTAGTCTTGATTTGTGGCTTAGCTTTTTGTTCATCAGCTTCTAAAATTTTTCCTTCAAGAGCAAGAATCATACCCTCAACGATCTTAACGAAACCTGCACCACCACTATCAACAACTCCTGCTTCTTTTAAAACAGGTAAAAGATTTGGAGTATTGTCTAAAGATTTTTTTGCTTCATCTAAATAATAATATACTAATTCATTAATATTTTTAAATTTACCTTTAACCAATTCAGTATTTTCTGCCGCCTCACGAACAACAGTTAAAATTGTTCCCTCAACAGGCTCCATAACAGCCTTGTAAGCAACTTTATAACCTGAAATTAATACTTGTAAAAAACCTGCTATATCTAAAGAATCTTTATTTAAATCCTTAATTCCAACATATAGTCCACGGAAAAACTGAGAAAGAATAACACCAGAATTTCCACGCGCTCCCATTAAACATCCTCTAGATAATGATTTAGCAACCTCAACAATTGAGTTAGAGCGACAATTGTTCATTTCGCGAACACCACTCATAACTGTCATTTGCATATTAGTTCCTGTATCTCCATCTGGAACTGGGAAAACGTTTAATTCATCTACCTCTTGATGATGATTTTTTAAATTAATGGCTCCATTCATTACCATTTTTTTAAACAATGGTACATCTATATTTAAAATTGCCATAGGTATCCTCCATAACTTTTCTATTATATTTATATATAAAGATTTTATCTAAAATTCAAAGTAAAATATATGATATAACTCAAATAGTATATTAACACCCCTATCTCCTACTATATCTAATTATATCATAAAAAAATAAAATGTAAAATATCAATTACATTTTTCACTTGTCAATTATATCCTATATTGACATAATAGTCAACAAAATCTTTTTTTTAGCTAAAATTGACGCATTTTTAAGGCCTTTTATAATATCTTAGAAATTTTTACTTGCATTTTTGCTTTTGATACATTATAATAATAAAGTCCATATTATGCATAGTAAGGAGGGACACAGATGGCTAAATGTTATTTTACAGGTAAGACTACAGTTACAGGAAACCGTAGAAGTCATGCTTTAAATGCTACTCGTCGTACTTGGAAAGCTAACTTACAAACAGTTCGTATTAAAGACGAAAATGGTAATGT
This sequence comes from uncultured Acholeplasmatales bacterium, assembly GCA_944324805.1. Lineage (GTDB taxonomy): Bacteria > Bacillota_I > Bacilli_A > Acholeplasmatales > Anaeroplasmataceae > CALUXS01. The sequence continues at coordinate 40,151 of CALUXS010000003.1, forward strand.
AATCAAAGTTAAAGTTTCTGCTAGAGCATTAAAAAAAGGCAATATCGAAAGAGCTTAATTAACTTTAAAAGCAAATTAAACGTTTAATTATAAAAAAAGCACTAATAGTGCTTTTTTTATTTTTTAAGAAAATAAAGAGGAGGAAATTATTCCTCCTCTTCTTCTATTTGAGCCTCAATTTCTTCTTCAGTTGCATCTGTAATCTCAATTTTAATTTTTTCGATTCTACGATCATCAACTTCAAAAATTGTAAATGTCAATTTCTTTGCATAATCTACATAAGTTTCTTCTTCTTCATCAAACTTTGTATATCTACTAACATATGACATTGAAATTCCAACCTTAGGTAATTCTTCACAATGCTCAAACATCCAACTATATAATTTGCTAGGAGCATCTTCAGGAGCTGAACCAACTCCTAAACGCTCGAACAAATCCTCAACATACATATCAGCATCAACGATATAGCTACCATCTTCTTGCTTCTCAAACATTAAATCATTTAAGCCAGCTTCATCATGCTCATCGTATATTTCACCAACAAGCTCTTCAAGGGCATCTTCCATCGTTACTAATCCAACAGTGTCGCCAAACTCACCAGATACGATTGCCAAATGTGTTTTTTCTTGCTGTAGATATTCAATTAACGCATCAACTTTCATAGCTGCTGAAACATATTTAGCAGGTCTAATCAACTTACGCCAATTTACTGCTTTATTATCAGCGTATGATTTAAAGAAATCACGTTCAAATAAGATACCAACGATATGATCTTTATCATCTTTATATACTGGTATACGTGAAAAATTATTTTTTTGCAAAATATCTTTAACTTCACTTAAAGAACTAGCATAATCAATACCAACCATCTCTATACGTGGAACCATTATATCGCCGACATTTCGATCGTTTAAATCAAGAACTTTTTTAATAAGTCCAACTTCTTTTTCTTCTATTTTTCCATCTTCTTCCATAGAAGCAAGAGCAATTTCTAACTCATCTTCATTCATTACATCATCAACCTTTTTTCTAGTAAAGGCTCTTTGTAATAATTGGAAAAATAAAACTACTGGAAGTAAAATACAAGATATAATATAAACTGGCCAAGCAACCTTAAGCGCTACAGCTTCCGAATTTTGCTTAGCAATTGTTTTTGGCATAATTTCACCAAAAATCAATAACGTTACAGTTATTACGGCAGTCGCAACTAATTCAACGTACTTTGCATTTAAAATTAATTTTCCAAAGAAACCTACGGAAATAGTTGAAATAGCAGTATTAACAATATTATTGCCAACCAATAGAGTTGTTAAAGTACGATCAAAATTTTCTGTTAAGCGAATAGCTTTTTTAGCACCAGCTTTTCTATCTTCAACCGCAAGTTTTAATTTAACAATTGATGATGATGAAAACGCAGTTTCACTCATCGAAAAGAAAGCTGATAAAGCTACTAAAATAATCATTGCCACAAATACAGGCACGTCAAAACTAACATTTGTCAAAATCATATACGACCTTTGTATGTCCAATTTCCTACACTCCTATTTATTAAGCTCTACTTGCATATTTACCAGTATCAGTTGAAACAATAATTGTTTCTCCTTCTTCAATAAACATAGGAACCTTTACTAGTAAACCAGTTTCGCAAATTGCATCTTTTAAAGCGTTTGTTTTAGTATCGCCTCTAACAGCAGGATCGCATTTTGTAATTTTTAACGCAACCTTATCTGCTAAATTAACACCTAAAACTTCACCTTCACAATAAACAATCTCAACAGACATGCCTTCAACTAAGAATTTCATTTGATATTCTAATGAAGCCTTATCTAATTCTACTTGTTCATATGTATCATTATCCATAAATACTAAAGCTGTACCTGAATCATATAAATATTGCATTTTTACCTTATCGATTGTTGCTCTTTCTACCTTTTCAGCAGCATTAAAAGTATAATCAATAACAGTACCAGTACGTAAATCTCTAAGCTTTGTTCTAACAAAAGCTCCTCCTTTACCTGGTTTAACATGCATAAATTCTAAAATTGTATAAATATGGCCATCGTATTTAATAGACATTCCATTTTTAAAATCATTACTTGAAACCATAAAATCCTCCTTTTTTTCAAATATTCTTTACTATTATAACAAAATTCAATTATTTAGTAAATAGTCTAAGGCTTTGTAGTAACTATTTTCTTTTTCACCAATAAAACTTTTTGTTGCAAGAGAATTTATAAAGTTTACCTTTCTAAAACTTTCTCTTTCTAAAACATTTGATAGATGAACCTCAATTATTTTTCCTTTAAACATTTCCAATGCATCATGTATAGCTAATGATGTATGTGTATAAGCACCAGCATTAATGATTATTGCATCAAAATTTAGTGAACGTTGTATCTTAGTTACTATTTTTCCTTCCTCATTATTTGTATAAAAAACTAATTTAGCCTTATTTTTAGCTCTCTTTTTTAATTCTTTATTAATATCATTTAATGTTAACTTCCCATAATGATTAGGATCTCTTTTTCCAAGCATATTTAAATTTGGACCATTAATAATTAATATTTTCATTAGAAATCCTCCGCATTATAATTTTTATAGCATCATCAATATTATGATTTATTACTTTAAAAGATGAAAATTTTTCATATTTGTTTTTTCTTTCATTCCAAAGCTTTTCTAGGGAATTTGTCTTTAAAAGAGGTCTATTACTATCTTTACATCTTTCACTTAATCTATTTATATCAGCATATAAATAGATTCTAATTCCATTCATAAGACCTAAATTATTTTTATTTTTTATTATTCCACCACCAGTACTTACTACTACATTATTTCTTTTAATGCTAGCAAGAGTTTTAGTTTCACAATCTCTAAAAAAGGCTTCTCCCTTTTCAAAAATTTCAGGTATCGTAGAATGGTATTTTTCTTCTATCAATAAATCAAGGTCTATAAAATCATACCTTAGCTTTGAAGCTAATATCTTACCTATTGTTGACTTACCAACTCCAGGCATTCCTATTAAATATATTTTCATTTTGTTAAAAATTCCTCAATATCATTAATAATTAGATTAGCCGTTTTAGAAAAATCATCTAGATTCACTTGATAAAAATGAGCATCTGTTTGATTTTTAAACCATGTCTTTTGTCTTTTTGCTAAATGTCTAGTATTTTTCTTTATCTCTTCAATACAACTTTCCCTACTTACTTCTCCTCTAAAAAATGGTAGCCATTCCTGATAACCTATCGCTCGTGGGAAAATATTATCATTAGCTAAACTTCTAACCTCTTCTTCTAATCCCATTTCTATCATTGAATCTACTCTTTTATTTATCCTATCATATAAGGTTTCTCGCTCAATGTCTAAATAAACTATATATGCATCATAGTACTTTTCCTTATGCTTTACATAATTACTTAGATTACTACCATTAATGCTTGCCTCTAATGCGCGTAGTACCCTTTTTCTATTATTTGGATGTATCTCTAAAGCTTTCTTGCAATCTTTTTCTAATAATAGTTTATATAATTCATCATTAGTAAAAGATTCATATGACAAAGCAAAATTTTCAGTTCTTTTTGGACTTTCAAATTCATAGTTATTTATTACACCTTGAACATATAATCCAGTACCGCCACAAAGAATAGATAATTCATTTTCATCAATTATTTCTCTTGCCATTTTTTGACATGTAGCTACATCGAATTGTTCATTTGGTTCCATAATATCAATTAAATAATGTCTAGCCTCTTTTTGCTCTATATCTGTCGGTTTTGCACTTCCAATATCAAGCCTCTTATAGACAGCAACACTATCGCAACTAATAATAGGAGCATTAAAGTGCTTGGCAAGAATTATTGATAGTTTGGTTTTGCCTGAGGCTGTAGGGCCAACAACACAAATTACTTTTTTCATTTGCTTTGAATCCTTTCGAACATCTTTTTTAATTCATTTTGGGTAAATTTTATAATTGTCGGTCTTCCGTGTGGACAGTGATATGGATTTTGACACTTATTCAAATCCTTAATCAATGCTAAAGCTTCTTCCTTGCCAATATAATCATTAGCTCTAATTGAAGATTTACAACTAATTTGTTTAGCAATTTTATCCCTAAATGGTAAAATAGAAACATTTTTAGTTCTTATCATATCTGATAATAATTCCCTTACTACATCTTCTATTTCTTTATTTTGAGCCCACAATGGCACCTCTCTAATTGCATAACTTGTTTGATCTAATTGCTCAATAGAGAATCCAAGTTTACTAAATTCTTCTTTATGTTCTTCAATAAAAAGCATTTCATCTTTTGTAAAGTCTATTGTAATTGGTATTAATAAACTTGTAGTAGGTTGATTTAAATCACCAAGCAATTCAGCATATTTTTCATATCTTATTCGTTCAGCTGCTGCATGTTGGTCAACTAAATACATACCTGTTTCATTTTCAAAAATAATATATGTTTTAAATATTATGCCAACATAAAATAATTCTGGTAATTTATTATATGTTGGTTGTTCATTTAAAATAATATTTTCGATTTTGTCTTCTTTTTCAGGCTCACTATCAAATAATGAATAAGAAATATTTGTTTCTTTAAATGTATTTGTATTAATTTCATCCTGAAATAATTTAGAATTATCAAATCTAAATTCATCATTTTTATTAGAAGTGAATGTTTTTTCTTCTATTGAAATAGACTTTTGAGGAATTTGACGTGTTTTTTCTAAACTTGAACGTAAAATTTTACGTAAGGTCTCTACTACATCTAATTCATCAGCTATTCTTATTTCTGCCTTCTTAGGATGAACATTCACATCTATCAAAAGGGGATCAATTGTTAAATATAATACTAAAATCGGATATTTATTAATTGGTAAAAATTGATCAAAGGCCTTAACAACCATTTCATTTAATGCATTATTTCTAACATAGCGTCCATTAACAATATAAGTTAAATGTAATTTATTACTTCTATATATTTCTGGTTTAACATAGTAAAATGTTCCTTCATATCCAGACTCTTCAAAACTAACTTTACATAATTTCCGTGCTGCCTCTAATCCATATATTTCACCAATTAAAGATGTCATATCTCCATTACCATTAGTATTAAAAATCAATTTTTCATCACTATATAATTTAAAACTAATACCAGGGTTGGTTAAAGCTAACTTATCAACTAAATATGTAATACTAGCTAGTTCCTTTTCTGGTGATTTTAAATATTTTAATCTAACAGGGGTATTATAAAATAAATCACTAACTAAAACTGTTGTACCTATATTATGGCTTACAGGCTCTTGAAGAATTTTTCTTCCAAATTTGTAGGCAATTTGATAACCATTAGAACCAGTAGTACTAGAGGATATAGTCATTTTACTCACAGCAGCTATTGATGGTATTGCTTCACCTCTAAAGCCAAGAGTTTTAACCCTTACTAAATCGTATTCATTCTTAATTTTTGAGGTTGCATGTGATTTAAAGCATAATTCTAAATCCTCACGTTCCATTCCAAAACCATCATCAATTACCTTTATTTCTTTTATTCCACCTTCAACAACACTAATGGTAATTGTTTTAGCCCCTGCATCAATAGAGTTTTCTACCAATTCTTTTAAAACATTGCTAGGACGTTCTACAACCTCACCTGCAGCTATCATATTAGCTAAAGAGGTAGACATTTCTATTATTTTAGCCATTTATATCCTCCTAACATTTTTCCTTTAATTCATACAATAAAGTTAAGGCTTCCTTTGGCGATAACTCATCTACATCAAGTTCTCTTAATATCTTAATAGCTTCCGGTTCGCTTACATTTTTTTTCTTTTCATTTTCTTCATATAAGTCAAAATCAAATAAATTAGGCATAACCTTCTCTTGGTTATTATTTTTTTCGAGATTTTCTAAAATTTCTTTGCTACGAGCTATTAGTGATTTAGGCATTCCTGCAAGTGATGCAACATTTATACCATAGCTTTTATCGGTAGGGCCATCCTTAACCTTATGTAGGAATGCTACACCATCATTATTTTCTATTGCCTCAACATGCACATTTTTTAATCGTTTCAACTTTCCCTCAAGTGCTGTAAGTTCATGATAATGCGTAGAAAATAAAGTTATTGCTCCGACCTTTTGATGAACGTATTCTAAAATTGCTTCTGCTATAGCCATACCATCATAAGTTGCAGTTCCTCTTCCAATTTCGTCAAATAGAATCAATGAATTTTTCGTTGCATTACTAATTGCATAATTTGCCTCACTCATTTCTACCATAAATGTAGATTGTCCGCTTGATAAATCATCGCTTGCTCCTATTCTAGTAAATATTTGATCAAATAGTTTTAATTCGCAAATTCTTGCCGGAACAAATGACCCCATTTGGGCTAAAATAATTATTGTAGCAAACATACGCATATAAGTAGATTTACCACTCATATTTGGTCCTGTTATTAAAATCATATTGTACTCATTAATGTAAACATCATTTGCCACATATTTTTCTTTTAAAATAGATTCTAAAACCGGATGTCTACCATCAATAATTTTAATTTCCTCATCATTAAAAGTAGGCATAGTAAATTTATTTTCTAGGGCAACATTAGCAAGACTAACATAACAATCAATTTCTGAAATAATATTTGCCAAAGCTTGAAGAGAAGGAATAAATTTAAATACATAATCTCTTATTTGCATAAAAAGTTCATATTCTAGAGCTTCAATTTTATCCTTTGCACCCAATAAGATATCTTCATACTTCTTTAATTCAGGCGATATATAGCGTTCTGCGTTTGCAAGAGTTTGTCTTCTAACATAGCCTTCAATATCACCTAGGTTAAATGATTGTCCTTTACTAATTTCAATATAATAACCAAAAACCTTATTATAACCAACCTTAAGGTTCTTAACACCTAGACGTTCTTTTTCTTTAGTTTCGTAATCTAAAAGCCATTTTTTAGAATTACTGCTTAAATCCTTTAATTCATCTAATTCCTTGTTATAGCCATATTTAATCATTCCACCTTCCTTTAGAACAAATGGAGGATTATCTTCTAATGATTCAGACAATAATTTATATATGTTGTCGTGAGTATCTATACCATTAGCTAAGGATGTAAATAATTGATTATTAAATGACAGCAAAATTGATTTTATATTTGGAATATTTCCTAAAGTATGACGTAATTGAACTAAATCTTTAGCGTTAGCATTACCACATGATATTCTTCCTATAATTCTCTCTAAGTCATAGACCTCTTTTAAACAGTTCTTGATATCTTCTCTTTTTAAGTAATCAGAAGCAAAACCAGCAATATAATTTTGGCGCTCTTTAATCTTATTCAAATCAACTAATGGACGATCTAACCATTTTCTAAGCATTCTTGACCCCATAGCTGTTGATGTATGGTCAATAAATGATAGTAGTGAACCATTTTTTTGATTGAAACGTAATGTTTCTGTTAACTCTAAATTACGTTTAGTAAAATAATCTAGACGTAAATAATCCTTATCAGTATAAAACTCGAAAGGCTTAAAATGGTGTAATTCTGTTTTTTGAGTTCTAATTGCATAATTTAATAATAATCCAATTGGTTTGTGATAATTTTTATCAATATTATCGGTTATAGATGTTAAGTAATCAGGTATTTTTGTATTTTCCTCAAAGCTAATTAAAAAACTATTATCTTTCAAGGAATTAATTAATGTATCGGGAAAATCAGGTGTTAAAACTATTTCTTTTACTGCTAAATTTTTTAAATCTTGGGTAACCTTATCAAAGGAATTAGTTATTGTAACATATCCATCTCCTGTTGATATATCAGCATAACTTAGTAAAAAAGTTTTCCTTAAAGTAACTAAACTTGCTAAATAATTATTGGTCTTGGCATTTAAAAAGCTATCTACAATTGTACCAGGGGTTAAAATTTTTACCACATCACGCTTAACAATTCCTTTAGCAAGGCTAGGATCTTCTACTTGCTCAACTATTACAACCTTATATCCTGCCTCTAGCAATTTTTCAGCATAGCTTGCGTATGCATGAAATGGAACGCCACACATAGGTACTCTTTCTTTTACACCAGCATCTTTACCGGTTAAAGCAATTTCTAAAACTCGAGATGCTAAAATAGCATCATCAAAAAACATTTCATAAAAATCTCCTAATCTAAAAAAGACTATAGCGTCAGTATAGTCTTTTTTAATATCCAAATATTGTTGAATCATAGGAGTATAAGCTTCCTTATTTAAAATCTCCATTAACAATCATTCCTTTAACTACTTATTAATTAAATTCTTAATGTATTCTACAGCTTTAGCGAATAGTGGATTATATAAACCATATTCCTCTAAAACACTTTTTACATTTGCAGCTTTATCATATGCAAATAATCCAACAAAAACGGCCCAAGCAAGAACTAACAATAATGCAATTAATAATATGAATTTAATAATTCCAAATATTATTGAATTTCTACGATTTCTTTTTTGTTCAGATGCTTGACGACGTAATAAATCATACTCACGTAAACGCATTTGTTCATCGAAGTAATCCTTGTTAACGCCTTCAACCTTTCCTGTTCTAATCGCTTTTTTCATTAACTTTTCATTTTTCTTCTTTTCTTTAATAGCTTGTCTATCTTCTTTATACTTACGTAGCATTTCTTCTTTTTGAAGTTTCTTTTGTTCCTTAACAAAGGCTTTATTTTCTTTCTTAGCAGCCTTCTTTTCTTGCTTTTGAATTAATTTAACCTCAGCTAAAGTAGGATTTGAAGCACTTGCTTGATTAGTATTTTCATATTGTGGTTCAATAAACTTTTTGTCAGCAACATCAATTTTAGCCGCTAATTCACTATCATAAAATGGATTTAACTGATTAGTGAAATTATCATATGGATAGATATGTTCAACTTTTTCTAAAGATGATTCTTCAGTATTACATTCTTCTTTGTTATTATAAACATTAACTATTGGCTGAAGTGGTTTTACTACTAATTCCTTTTCAGTTTTTGCCTTTATATAAGCCTCATTCATATTTTCGGCTATTTTATTTGTAGCTTCACTGACTTTATCAGCAACAAGCGAAGTCAATTCACTAACTGCACTATTAAATGACTCCTTTATTGCTTTAGTAATTAGATCTATATCAACAGTTGAAGTAACCGGACTTTCAACTTTTGTAATTACCTCTTCTTTAGCAGGTTCTACTACCTCGTTTGTAATTACCTCATTAGAAACTATAGGTTCTACCTTTATTTCCTCATTCATAACATAGCTTAAATCAAATTCAAAACCATCATTAAGCTCTAAATCAAGAGGTAAATAAGCAACAGAAGGTAAGTTAGCCTTTTCTATTTCACTTAGCAAATAAGCTATTAAATCTTCCTTCTTTAAATCAATAGAAACCTTTATATTATTATCCTTAGCTAAACGTTGAAGTCCCATGATTGGAAGGCTAGCGACTTTTTCATTCATTGCTTCATCTAATTTTCTTTGCTTTTTAAGTTCTTTTAAAATGATAGCCTGCATTTCTTCTTTTTTCAAACGCTTTGGAATAGAAAATCCGTATTTAGCTCCCATATCTCGTATATCGTTGGCTGTTGCGCTTTTTGGCAAATTATCAAGCAAATCATTAGTTGTAAGACCATCAAATTGTCTTCCATAATCACTAAAGGCAGCAAAGATATTATCTTGATAATGAGAAAAATCATCTTGGCCATTAGGTAGTTCTAGCATTTTTTTAATGATAGCATCTGTCAATCCTAATTTTTCACAATTTCTAAATAAAATCTCAAATAAAAATGCCTTATAATTATAAAAATCATTTGTTTCATCACACACTAACTTATATAAAGATTGTAATTGAAATTCAGAAAATTTTGGATAGGTTCTTAGACGATAAAGCATTTCATCTGATAAATGCATTTCTTTAGCTTTTACAATATATGGATTAATCACCTTTCGAAGAGAAACCATATTAATAATTCTAGGTACTTTTATTTCATTTTCTAATAATAAGTTTTTTAAAGCTGTTGCGTCCTTTGCTGCTAACTTTAAAAAAACATCTGAAGCTTTCATATTTTCGTTATTTATTATTAATAAATCGTTATCATTTTTGTACTCCATACTAATAACCCTCCTTATTTTATCTCTTATAAATATAATAAAGCAAAATAGCAAAATAAACAAGAAAAATCGTTAAAAATAACGATTTTTTATATATTAAAACTATTAAAAATTTCTTTTTCAATCGTATCTTTAACGATATTTAAAGTATTCCTGAAAAGTTCTAGCAACTCAAAATACTCTTCAACAAATGGAATATCTATAATGCTATTTTCCATTTTTTTGTATTCATTTTCAAGTTCTTTTAAAAGCTGAAAATTCGAATCAATCTTTGCTCTTGTAATCTTTTTTTGCAGGGCCAAAAATGCATCTAATTTTTCTTTTAAGTTTGCATTATTATTAAAATAACAATGTAATTCTTTTAATCTTTTAAATTCAGGTGTGTTAGCAAAGAACTCTTTTAGATTATTCACTAACTAATTCTCCCATTTGGAACCAAGTTTTTGCTTCAGTAATTCTTACCTTAACAATTTTACCAACTAATGACATATCACTTGATTTAAAATGAACAAGCTTTAGATTTTCTGAGTAACCGCATAAGTTCTCTTTATTATTTTTACTAACACCATCTACTAAAACTAAAACCACTTTGTCTAAGAAACGTTCATTACCTTTCTTATAATAGTAATCAACACGTTCATTTAAACGTTCTAAACGTTCCTTCTTCACTTCTTCACTTACATTATCTTCCATTTTGGCAGCTGGTGTACCTTCACGCTTAGAATAAATAAAAGTAAATGCACCTTCAAATTGAACTTTTTCTACCAAATCAAGTGTATGTTGGAATTGCTCTTCTGTTTCATTAGGAAATCCAACTATAATATCTGTCGTAATAGAAATATTTGGAATTAATTCTTTTAAACGTTTAATTTTTTCTAAATACTCTTCTACAGTATATTTTCTATTCATTTTTCTTAATATTTCATTATCGCCAGATTGCACAGGAAGATGAAGTTGAGGCATTACACTTTTACAATTTGCCATTGCTTGAATTGTTTTTTCATCTAGGTCTCTTGGATGACTTGTAGTATATCTGATTCTTTCAATACCAGTTTTATCTAAGTCAACTAACAAATCACCAAATGTGTAGTCAGGGCCAAAATCTTTGCCATAAGCATTTACATTTTGTCCAAGTAAAGTTACTTCTTTATACCCCTTTGCAACCAAATCTTTTACTTCATTTATAATATCTTCTTTATGACGACTTCTTTCTTTTCCTCTTGTATAAGGAACTATACAATAAGTACAAAATTCATCACAACCATACATAATGTTAACCCAAGCCTTATGTGATGACTCACGATGCTTTGGTGTTCCTTCTAGAATATAACCTTGTGATGAAATAACTTCAACAACCTTAGCTTTAGTTAAGTATGCTTGGTATATTAATTTTGGCAATTCACAAATATTATGAGTTCCAAAAACTAAATCAACAAAAGGATATGATTCTAACAATTTATTTGTTGCATTCTCTTCTTGAGGCATACAGCCACAAATACCAATTAATAAATCTGGATTTTGACGCTTTACACCTTTTAGGTTACCAAGAACTCCCCAAATTCTATTTTCTGCATTCTCTCTTATTGCACAAGTATTTAATAAAACAACATCACTTGCATACGGTTCTATAGCTCTAGTGTATCCCATTTGCTCTAATATTCCACTTATAACCTCACTATCAGCTTCATTCCCTTGGCAACCATACGTAAATATATAATATGTTTTATCTTTGCCTAAGTTGTTATATTTATTATCTAACTTATATGTAACATATCTTGTTTCTTCACCCTTACGGTTTCTTGCAGCTACAAGAGATGGCATTGACAATTTAATTTTGCGCATTTTTGTTTCCTCTCTTAATATTCTTCATGAAATCTTGTTATTTTATTTAATGTTAAATCTAATATTGCACCATTTAAAACCATTTTTCCATTTGCAGGCTTTGTAGGTTTGTAAACTCCTGTAATAAACCTCTCAATTATCGGTTCAATCTCATCACCTAATATTGAGTCATATGGTCCACACATACCTAAATCAGATATGTAAAGTGTTCCCTTATTCATTTTTCTTTCATCAGCAGTTTGAACATGAGTATGAGTCCCTACAATTGCAGAAACTCTACCATCTAAATAATTTGCTAAAGCTATTTTTTCAGATGTAGCTTCAGCATGAACATCAATAATATAATAATCACTTTTGACACTTGAAATTATTCTATCAATTGTTCTAAATGGACAATCTGAACTTCCGTTCATAAATACTCTTCCTAAAACATTGATTAGTGTAATAGTCTTAGTATTATATTTTATTTGTAAAAATTCCTTTCCTGGAACATTATATAAATTGGCAGGTCTTGCGATATTGCTCTCATCTATAAAATCTACAATTTGGCTTTTAGCGAATGTATGATTTCCCATTGAAAGTCCTGAAATTCCTGCAGTCATCAAACGCTTATATAAATCTTTTGTTAGTCCTCTTCCTTTTGCAACATTTTCTGCATTTGCAAGAACTATATTAATATTATTTTCTTTTTTAATACGGCTAAGATTTTTCTCTATTACTGATAAAACATCTTCGCCAACTATGTCACCTAAATATAAAATTCGCATCTTTTTACCTTTATAAATAAAAATAAGCTAAACGTCCCTAAAAGAGACGTTTAAGCTTTTAATTTTTTGTTATTATTTTGCTACATCTACAGCTCTAGTCTCTCTAATAACTGTAACTTTAATAGTTCCTGGATAAGATAATTTGTTTTCGATTTCCTCTTTAATTTGACGAGCAACTGTAATCGTTGATAAATCGTCAACTTCTTCAGGATTAACAATAACTCTAATTTCTCTACCAGCTTGAACTGCAAATGATGAAGCAACACCTTTAACACTATTAGAAATTTGTTCAAGATTTTCTAATCTCTTAGCATAATTTTCTAATGAGTCACTACGTGCACCAGGTCTTGCAGAAGACAATGCATCCGCTGCAGCAACTAAAACAGCAATAATAGTCTTAGGTGCAACATCCTCGTGATGAGAAGCAATTGCATCTAGAACCTCTTTAGGCTCATGATATTTAGTAGCTAATTCTAGACCAATTTCAACGTGTGAACCTTCAACCTCATGGTCAACAGCTTTACCAATATCATGTAATAAACCAGCACGACGAGCTATTATTTCGTTTTCGCCAATCTCACTAGCTAGCTTTCCAGCTAACATTGCAGTTTCAATACTATGCTTTAAAACGTTTTGTCCATAGCTTGTACGATAATGAAGTCTTCCTAAAAGACGAACTAAATCTGGATGAATCTTACCAATTCCTGTTTTGAATACGGCCTCTTCACCTTTTTCTCTTATGTTCATTTCAACTTCATTTCTACATCTTTCAACTACTTCTTCAATTCTAGCCGGATGAATTCTACCATCACTAACTAAAATTTCAAGTGCTTTCTTTGCAACCTCACGTCTAACAGGATCAAAACCACTAAGAACAACTGCTTCAGGAGTATCATCAATAATTAAATCTACACCTGTTAATGATTCAATTGTTCTAATGTTTCTACCTTCTCTACCAATTATACGACCTTTCATTTCGTCAACTGGTAATGAAACTGTACTTACTGTGTTTTCACTAGCTGTTTCGCTAGCATATTTTTGCATTGCTAAGGCTAATACATTTTTAGCTTTATTTTTTACCTCAAGTTTGGCTTTTTCTTCCTCATCTTTGATATATTGAGCTATTTCTAAAGAAATCTTTTGATGAACATCATCCATAATAATCTTCTTAGCATCTTCTCTAGAAATGCCTGCAATTTCTTGTAGCTTATCTTCTTGTTGTTTTAAAATCTCTTCAATCTTTGCACTTTGTGATTCTAATTCATTTTTCTTTTCATCAAGGCGTGTTTCCTTTGTATTCAAAATTTCCTCACGTCTATCTAAATTAGAACTACGTCTATCTAATGAATCCTCACGAACATTTAACTTACTTTCTAAATCATTTACTGATTTACGACGCTCTCTAATATCTTGTTCAGCTTCCGCTTTTAACTTATTAACTTCTGCTTTACCTTCATTAACGGCATTTTTCTTTAAATTTTCTGCCTCTAATGTAGCGTCATTTACAATTTTCAATGCTTCATTTTTAGTTTGTAAAAAAGATTTTTCGTGTATTTTAACACGGATAAAATATCCAACAACTGATCCGATTAATAAACCAAATACAGGAAGAAGTATTATCCAAACAATGCCTATTTCTAATCCTAATAACATCGTTTGTCCTCCTAAAATAATAAATGTTAAGTTCATAACATTAAGTTTATTATACAAGAATGAAAGATTTTAGTCAATATAATGGGCTTGAAAAAAAAGAAGCTATTTTGTATAATTATTTTTGAGGAGTTGTTATTCAATGAGCAAAGAAAATAAAAAGCATATTCCAAGAAAAGTTGTCTTCATATTAGCTTTTCTTTCTATTTTTATAATTTGTATACCAATTTATTATGGAACCACCTATTTTGCAAATAAGGTAACCCCTTTTGCTTCAGAAATTGAAACTTTAGAAGCATCAGGAAATAAAGTAGAAAAAATGAATTATTCCAAATTTGATGCACTTGATTTAGAATTTGAATCAACTAAATTTGATGTTTCAAAGGATTACAAGGCAAGTTTTAAAATTTATGTTAAAGGCGAACATGTTGAGGGAAATATAAAGGATGGAAAGATAACATATCAGGTTGCTCTTGCGGCAAATTGGATTAATTTTTATTCAAAATCAAGTGAAAACACAATTACTTATAAAAGTAATTCTACTGCGTCTAGTGTAACTACCGTTTATGATTTAAAACCTTTAGTGACAAGAACTAATTATTTGATTCCTTTTCCTAAACCAACAACATACATTTTAATTTCATTCGATTCTGTTGATAATGGTAAAATCTCACATCATAGTTATTTACTTAAACTTAAATACGGCTCATACAAAATAATCGAAGGCGGACTTACCGCATAAATAATTTAGGCAAAAATAAAATCCATAGGCTTTGCGACTAATCGTATAAGCCTATGGATTTTTTTATGCTTTTAAACGTTCATAAATTTTACTTTCAATTTCCTTAGTAACTTCTTCATTTTCAGCAAGGAATTTTTTTACAGCTTCTTTGCCTTGACCAATCTTATTACCATTATAACTAAACCATGAACCAGCTTTATTAATGATATCATATTCGACACCAAGATCAATTATTTCTCCAATATGAGAAACGCCTTGTCCGTAAATAATATCAACTTCTGCTGTTTTAAAAGGTGGAGCAACCTTATTCTTAACAACCTTTACAACCGTTCTATTACCAATTACGTTTGTTCCATCCTTAATTTGCTCGCCTCTTCTAATATCTAGACGTACAGATGCGTAAAACTTTAGCGCTCTACCACCAGTAGTTGTTTCAGGATTTCCGAACATTACACCAACTTTTTCTCTAATTTGATTAATAAAAATAGCAACGCAATTAGTTTTAGCAATAATACCAGATAATTTCCTCATTGCTTGGGACATTAAACGTGCATGTAAACCAACATGTGAATCCCCCATATCACCATTTAATTCAGCCTCAGGTACTAAAGCAGCAACACTATCAATAACAATTATATCAACACTACCACTTTTAATTAAAGCTTCAGCAATTTCTAATGCTTGCTCACCACTACTAGGTTGTGATAGTAATAAATTGTCAACATCAACTCCTAATGCTTTTGCGTATACTGGATCTAATGCATGTTCAGCGTCTATAAATGCAGCATATCCACCTGCTTTTTGTGTACTAGCAATTGCATGTAAAGCAAAAGTTGTTTTACCAGATGATTCAGGACCAAATATTTCAATTATTCTTCCTTTTGGATATCCCCATACCCCTAAAGCTTTATCTAAATTTATAGAACCAGTTGGAATAACTTCAATATTTTCCTTAGCCTTGTCTCCAAGACGCATAATTGAACCTTTTCCAAAATCCTTTTCTATTTGTTTAAGAGCTTGTTCAAGGGCTTGTTCTTTATTATCAGCCATTAATATACCTCCTGTTCCTAATTATATATAGACATTTTTTTGTTTTTTTTAAATAGATTCTAAAATTGTTGATTTATTCTTCCAAAAATATTCAATTCCAGAAATAATAGTTAATATACATGCTATATAAATTAATACTTGACCTGTAGCATATACTCCTTCATGAATTCCACCGAAGAACATAACAATTAAAGCAACCATTGTAGTAGCAGTTTTATATTTTCCTAATTTACTAGCAGCTATAACAACATTACGTTCAACAACCACCATTCTAATACCAGAAACCATAAACTCTCGTATTAAGATAATAACAAAAATAAATATTGGTAAAACCCCATCTGCTAAGAAAATACTCATAGCTGTAAAGACTAACATTTTATCAGCTAAAGGATCTGCAAATTTTCCAAATGTAGTAACTAAATTATTTTTTCTAGCAATATGTCCATCTAAAAAATCTGTGAATGATGCCATTGCAAAAATGATTGCTTCTAGTAAATATAAAAGACTTACATCAAAGAATACTACTGTTTCCTTAAAGTAAGGAATATAGTAAAAAATTATCATTACCGGTATTAATAAAATACGTAGCATTGTAAGCTTATTAGGTAATGTCATATCATCAAACCTCTTTCCTAAAAAATCAATGATATTATATCACACAGTCTCTTTTTATTCTACAACAATTAAATAAAAAGAAATTTGGAATAGAATAAATATGAAAAAAATTTATTAAATCATATTTTCTAATAAAAAAGTGACAAATTTAAAATTAAATATTGCAACAAAAATATATTTTTGCTATAATTAAAAGGCGTTGTATTGATGGAGGTGAAACCATGGCAAATATTAAACAACAAATTAAAAGAGTAAAAACAAATGAAAAGGCAAGATTAGCAAATGTATCTTTCAAATCTTCTTTAAAGACTGCTTTAAAAGATGTTAGAGTTGCTGTTCAAGAGAAAAATTTAGAAAAAGCTACAGCTGCTTTAGATTTAGCATATAAGAAATTAGATAAAGCTCTAGCAAAGAAAATCGTTCATAAGAACTATGTTGCTAGAAATAAGAGTGCTTTAGCTAGCTTAGTTAACACTATTAGATAATTAAATATAGCTAAAATAAAAAAGACTTATTAGAAGTCTTTTTTATTTTTTTATATCGATAATAAATAAGTTGAAAATGCTAGTTCACCATTAATACTTCCATTTTTAACTCCAAACTCAATCGCATTTAACTTTTCTAGATTATTTTTTAAAAGTGCTAATGAACATCTTTTTGCTTCATTTATTAAAAAATAAGCTCTACCTGGTTTAATTTTAAATGCATCTGCAATTTCAGTTTGTGACATTCCTGATTGATATAAAACTGTTACATTATACAATTCTTGAAACTTATTTATTAAAAGGCCTAACAAAAAGGTAATGTTAAAGTTTTGTGTTTTGAAATCATGATAAAGCTTAAATGCCATTTTACTATCTTGTCTCAATACGCTAGCAGTTAATTCAAAAACATTATTTTCTAATGGTGGTAAAAATAGTGTTTTAATATCTTCTATTTTTATTACCTTTTCATTTATTTTATAACATATCAAACTATCTAATAAATTACTTATTAATAAATTGTCATTTCCATATGTTAATAAATAATTAAGCGCATCTTCTTCAATTTCAAAATTTTCTTCTTTTAATTTATTGTTGATAAAATCTTCTATTGATAGATTTTCTTTTTTTAATTCAATATATGTTGTATACTTCTTTAGTTCTTGGAATCTTTTTGTTTCTTTATTTTCGTTAAATATTAGGGCTAAATAACTAAAACTAGCTGGATTTGTAATATATTTAAGTAAATGCATGTAAAAATCATCATTAACTTTACTTTCTATTAGGTATGCATCAGTTATAACAATGAGCCTTTGACCAAATAATAATGATGGTGTATTCAAAAGTGCTAAAATTGAAGGTATTCCATCATCTTCTATACTATGATATTCAATTTCAATTTCTTCATTCAGACTTTCAACTAATTCCTGAATCTTTTTTTTCATTAAAAATGTGTCATTTACGACAATCATAAAAGTTCTTGCTTCCAAAATATCACCTTTTTCATTATATCACATAAAAATGAAAATAGAAACAAACTTTAGCTATGATAGCTACTTATAATCTTCTTATTTATTTTTATAGTACCAACTGTACTAGTTAGAAATACCTTTGCATTTTGTTTTAGTAAAAAAACAACTTCATTGTTTGGTAGATTATAATTATTTTTACCAACGGAAATAATTGCATAATCTGGCTTTGTTTTTTCTATTAATTGACTAGATGTTGATGTATTACTTCCGTGATGTCCAACCTTCAAAAAATCAACTTTTTTAATTAATTCGTATTGAAGTAATATTTTTTCCGTACTAATTGTTGCATCACCCATTAATAAAAAGTCATAATATGCATTTTTGATAAGTAATACCAAACTGTTGGCATTATCATCATTTAAATTTATTATAGGTGATAAGACTTGTATATAAAAGCTTCCTATTATAATATTTTTCCCTATACCTATCCTTTGAATATTTTTAATTTCTAGATTTAGAGTCTCTTCATCAAATTTATTTATATAAATTACATCAACTTTTATTTCTTTACAAATCTTTTCTAAATCTCCTACATGATCTTTATCACTATGGGTTATGAAAATTGCATTTAAGTGTCTAATTCCTCTTTTAACTAAATAATCGTATCCATTATAGCAATCAACTAAAAAATTATTTTTACCACTTTGAAAATATGTGCAATCTCCTTGACCTACAGAAACAAAACAAACCTCATCAAAAATAAATATATTTTTATTTATAAAAATGGTCATAAATAAAAACATAAAAATCCCAATCAAATTTCTTCTTTTTTTCCTAATTATAGCTATATATATTAACGTTAATATTAGATAATAAATTATTTTTAAGTACCAATCCATATAAGGAAAATATATTAGTCCTGTATTTCCAAAGTTATTTATTAGTGCAATAAAACTATTATATATTGGATTTATTAATATTCCTATTTTTGGTATTATCAACATCAAAAAACAACATGGTATCCAAAAATATAGAAAAAAATCTGCAAATAAGAAAGAAAAAAGTGCTATAACTGTATATGAATTGTTAAAATTAGTAACAAAAGGAAAAGTAATACTTAAAAATAAAATTCCTTGAATTATGTTACGAATTATTATATTTTTTGTGGTGCATAATCTAGGCATATAAAGAATAAGAAAACTTGCAAGTTGTCCTAAAATAAAACCAATATTATATATTTTAGTTGGATTTAGTATAACTAATAAGAAGCATAACGAATATATATCTAGCTTAGTAAATACTTTAATATTTTCATTAATCTTAGATATAAATAAAAACAAAAATGCTCTCAATAATGAATTTGAAAAACCGCATATAAGACAATATGTAAAAACAAAAAATAAACTTATTTTTTCTGTAAAATAATACTTTTTTGTAATACTAAAGAATATCTTTTTTAATGCTGAATAAACTAATTGTACATGTAGTCCACTTAGTGCTAAAATATGCAGTATATTTAGTCGTCCAAAATCTATTTTTTCATCAGATGTTAATATATTTTCACCAAAAATTAATGCTGAGAATAATTTAAAAATTTCTGCAGGTAGCTTTTCTTCATAATAATTTAGCAAATTAAATTTTATTTTAGCCGGCGTTAGAAAACTATTTATTTTTTTTATATACGTAGCTTCATATTTCCCATTGACTCCTAGTCCAAGGTAATATTTTTCTTCTGAAAAATCTCCTTCATATCCCTCTTTATTATATTTTATAATTTTGCCTGTGAATTTAATATAATCTCCAGGACTTAATGCTTCATCTGTTAGTATTTCATATTTATTAAAAATTGTTTTTATTGTATATTTATTTCTATTACAGTTAATAACAATTCCTGATTTTGTAATATTTTCTTTTTGATTATAAAAAGAATACATTCTTATACCAAATAAAAAAACATAGCTAATCATTATTATTACAAGTAATTTAGTTAGCCTTATAACTCGAAATATATATATCAAATATATTATAAGTGCAATAAAAATAACTGGATGAAAAAAAGAAACAGCTAGGATTATTAAGCAAATAACAATAAAATGCCAATAGCTAGATGATTGCTCTAACCATAATCTCAAGCATCTCATCATTAGATACCTCTGCTACTTTTTTAAAATCATTCCAGGAAGTAATTTTCTTAGTATTTAGATAATCTATAATTTTTTTAGCTGTAGTAATTCCAATACCAGGCAAAGAATCTAATTCTTCTAAGCTTGCCTCATTTATTTTTATTGGATTATCAATTCTTTTTAAAACTTCTATTGTAAGATCTTTGGTCACGATATCATCCGAAAACCAATATACACTATTTACTTTTTCTCCTGCTAATTTAATAACTTCCTGTTTTTTAGTCCCATAGGGAACCTCATATATTCCAGGTCTATTTACCTCACCAACTATTTCTACCTTATAGTATGCTATTTCTTCTGTTTTATATATTTCTTGTTCATTTTGAGGTTTAACTAAAATTGAAATTATAATAAGAATTATGAAAACTATTACACCTTTTTTCATTTTTATCACCATTATATATATAAACAAAAAAAAGCAAAATTCTAATTGAATTTTGCTAATACTTAAATAAAACTAGTCCATCTATATCCTTAACCTCTATACCAGAATCATCTAAAATGGCATAAGTTTTAGGATTATTTTCTTTTGGTAATGTTATACTACCAACATTTATATATATATGCTTATTAGATTCTTTAAGACTAGGAATATGATAATGTCCATATAATACGATTGCGTTTTTTGGCAAGAAATCATCATTATCAAAAGATAAATGATGTCCATGGCATAAATAATAAGTTCTTCCCTTTATATCTAAAAAACACTCATCATTTATTTTAAAGTCAAGAACCATTTGATCTACCTCAGCATCACAATTACCCCTTACAGCTATAATTTGAGAACCAATTGGATTTAAAACTTTAATTACACCCTTTGGATTATAACTAACTGGCAAATCATTTCTTGGGCCATGATATAGTATATCACCTAAACATATTATTCTATCACATTTTTCCTTTATAAAAAGTTCATTAATTAAATTTGCAGAATCTAATGAACCATGTATATCTGATACAATTAAATATTTCATTTGTCACCTTTATCCGCATTATAAGTTAAATTTGCTAGGATAACTAATGATTCATATACTTTTTTAAACTCTTCATCAGTCAGAGCATCAAACATTGGCCAAGTAAATGCCCCTATGTCATCCATTAATTTTCCCATAATGCCTTTAGCCTTATCTGTCAAAAATATTCCAACAACTCTTTGGTCATCTTCATTTTTTTCTTTAGTTAAGTATCCATGTTCAACTAAACGATTAATAAGTGGTGAAACTGTATTGGTTGACTTACCTAAACGGCTACAAATGTCTGTAACCTTAGTTCCTTCATTATGAAATACATCTAAAATAATCGTTGATTGGATACTAGAGAGTTTATATGGTTCACATAGGCTATTTTTAGTTTTTTCAAAATAATATGATAACTTCTTTACCATATCTAAAACTTCGTTTCTTTCTTCTAAAGAAATCATTAATATCCACCTCTTTTAATCATTTTATGATATATTTTTAAAAATGTCAACTTTTCTTAATACTTACACTCATTCCATCACCAATTTCAAAGAAATTTGTAGAAAAATTTTCATTACTTTTTAAATAGTCTTTAAAATTATTTAATTTTCTAATCATAGCTCTTAAATTGCGCGAACAATTATCTAAATTTGCATTTTTTTCTGCTAAACCATGAAAAGCCAAATTATCACATATCACAATTCCGTTTTTCTTTAAAAGTGGTATGTATAAATCAAAAAACTTTTGATATGATGCTTTAGCTGCATCTATAAATAACATATCAAACTCCATATTTTCAACTAATAAAAAGGCCTCTTTAGCATCTATAAAAAGAACTTTTATTTTATCTTCTAATCCTGCCTCTTTAATGTTCTTTAAAGCTTCTTGATACATTTTTTCATCACGTTCAATTGTTACAACATTAGCACCAGCTAAAGCCATATTAATTGCCGAGTAACCTATCGCTGTGCCTATTTCTAAAATAGTTTTAACTTGATACTTTTTAATATTCTCTAATAAAAAAGAAAGACCAGCGTCCATAATAATAGGGACGTGGTTTTCTTTTGCATATTGTTTTAAATTTTCAATCAAGCTCATATTATTCGCCACATGAGCAGCCACATGATTCATCATGGCAATGACATTCTTCGTCATCATCACCTTCGCAACAGCTGCAATCATGATGACATGAATCACATCCACAGCCACAAGAATCTTCTTCATGCTTGCTTAAATATGATTCTAATACCTCTTGAAGCATTTCCCACTCGGCATCATCAGTAATTGGGCTTAAAGTACCACTATTACCATCATTTTCTGTAAATCTCATTGCAGTTATTTCATCAGTATCTTCAATTTGAAATACTACATAATTGTGCTTAAATTCTTCTGATTGATAAGTAAATAAAATCTTACATTTTAATTCTTTACCATTTGAATCAGTTACTGTCATAAACTCGTTTTCCATTTTTTATCTCCTTTTATCTAAATAATTTTGTAATATTACAACTGCGGCCATTTCATCTTTTTTTTCTTTACGGGTTTTGCGTTTTAAATTTCCCATTATCATAGCCTTATCTACAATTGAAGTAGTCAATCTTTCATCGACCAAGTGAACATTAATAGGGGCTTTTTTTTCGATTTTATCCTTGAAATTAAATGAAATTTCAGCTCTTATTCCACAATCACCATTCATATGCTTAGGTAAACCTAAAACAATTTCTTTAACATTTTCCTTTTGACAAAGATTAACTATATAATCAACTGCCATATCATACTTATCTTCTGGAAAGCGATAGGTTTCAAGTGCTCTAGCTAGCATTCCTAATTCATCTGAAATAGCTATTCCAAGTGTTTTACTTCCTAAATCTAAACCTATAATACGCATTATTTTAAGTATTCCTTTACTGCTTCAAGTGCTTGTTCTAATTTAGAAGCATCCTTACCACCAGCTTGAGCTAAATCTGGCTTTCCACCACCGCCGCCACCAGTGATTGCAGTTGCCTTTTTAATGATATCAACCGCATTATAAGGCATTTTTGCAAAACATACAAATGTAATGCTCTCATTATTACTATAAGCTAAGAATACAACATCTAGGTTATAGTTATTTGCTAATGTTTTTGCAACTTCTTTTAATAGTGACTTATCAACATCATTAACTGTAACAACAAGCTTATTATTTACAATGTAACTTTCATATTTTGTTAAGTCTTTCATTGCATTAGATTTAGTTGCTTCATTAATTTCTTTCTCAAGATTATGCAAATCAGCTTGAACATTTGCTAAACATTTTCTTAAGGCTAGTAAGAAACGATAGCCTTTTTCTTTTGGCTCAACAAATCTTACATTATTATTAACATTGATACCCTTATCTTTTGCATCATTAGCAAGCTTTTCAGCTTTCTTTTCAAGAGTATAAATATCTTGGAATGTATTTTCTAAAGTTTCATGTAATATTTTATTGGCATTTTTAGATGTAGAAGCTGAAATTCTAAATATACCAGAACCAATTGATTCATATCCACAAATTTCAAAATCTACAACATCTGAAGTATTATTAACATGAGTTCCTCCACAGAATTCCTTAGAAACTTCCATATCAACAACTCGTACTAAATCACCATATTTTTCGCCAAATAAAGCCATAGCTCCAAGCTTCTTAGCCTCTTCAATTGGCATAATCTTTGTTACAACTTTATGTCCTTCTGCAATGTATTTATTAACTCTATCTTCAATTTCAATTATTTGTTCATCTGTTAGTGGGTTGTAATTATTGAAGTCAAAACGAACATATTTGTCATTAACTTGTTGACCTTGTTGATGAACATGATCACCTAATACATCCTGTAATGCCTTTTGAAGTAAATGAGCAGCTGAGTGATTTTTCATAACACTAGCACGATAATCTTTATCTACTAAAGCTACTACATTATCACCAACATTCAATGAATTTTCTTCTAAAATATGTAATGTTTGACCATTAGGCATTTTTATGACATTGATAACATTAATTCCGTTAATTACACCTTTATCACAAACCTGTCCACCTGATGTTGCATAGAATGGAGTTTCATCTAATACTACTCCATTTTCAAAAATTGCAATTACCTTACTATTTGTTTCTAATGTCTCATAACCAACAAATTTAGATTCTTCCTTAAAGGCTAAGAAGGCTTCATTTTGACCTGCCATTGAACTTACTTCTTTACGACTATTTCTAGCTCTTTCTTTTTGGGCTTCCATAGCTTTTTTAAATCCTTCTTCATCTACAGCAACACCACGATCTAATGCATATTCTTTTGTTAACTCTAATGGGAAACCATAAGTATCATACAATAAGAATGCATCATTACCATCTAGTATTGTTTTTCCTTCTAGCATTTGTTCTAAACGTTTTTCTCCAACTGCTAATGTTTGAAGGAATTTTACTTCTTCATTAGTAATTATTTGCTTAACAATAGCTTCTTTTTCCTTTAGGTAAGGATAATAATCATTCATGATTTCAATAACAACATCTACTAATTCAGCCATAAATGGTTTATTGATACCTAATGTTTTAGCATACTTCATAGCTCGACGTAAAACACGGCGTAAAACATAACCTCTACCCTCATTTGATAGCGTTGCCCCATCAGCAACTGCAAATGTTACTGTTCTTACATGATCAGCAATTACCTTAAATGCCATTTGACCTTCATATTTTACACCAGATATTTCCTCTGTTTTTTCAATAATTGGCTTAAATAAGTCAGTATCATAGTTAGAGTCTACTTCTTGCATTACGCAGCATAAGCGCTCTAAACCACAGCCTGTATCAATGTTTTTGCTTGGTAATTCTTTGTATTCATCACGCGGAACACCTGGCTTAGAATTATACTGAGAAAATACAATGTTCCAAATCTCAATAAAACGATCATTTTCTATATCGTTTTCAATTAATTCCTTACCACGAGAATCATACTTTTCACCACGATCATAAAACATTTCTGTATCAGGACCACATGGACCTTCACCTATTTCCCAAAAATTTCCTTCTAGTGGAATTAAATGAGAAGGATCAATACCATTTTGTATCCATAAATCACGTGCTTCTAAATCATGATAATAATATGTAATATAAAGCTTATCTTTTTCGAATCCAAACCATTTTTCATCAAAAAGTAGTTCGCATGCCCATGGAATTACTTCCTTTTTAAAATAGTCACCAATAGAAAAGTTTCCTAACATTTCAAAGAATGTATGATGACGTGCTGTTTTTCCTACGTTTTCGATATCATTAGTTCTTATACATTTTTGTGCATTAGTAATTCTTGGATTAACAGGAACCATTGTACCATCAAAATATTTTTTTAATGGTGTAACACCTGCATTTGTCCATAATAAAGTTGGATCATTTTGTGGTATTAAAGAAGCTGAAGCTTCTACATGGTGTCCTTTTGTTTTAAAGAAATCTAACCACATTTGTCTAATTTGACTTGAAGTTAAATGTTTCATTTATTAAGACTCCTCTTTTTTTAATAACGTTTATTATTATACAACAATTATAATCATTAATAAATCTAAAAACGCTATTTTAAGTGTTATTTTTAAATTTTATTTCTAATTTATATTTATTATTTCATAAAAAGTCGTATGGTGTTAAACCATTTAATTCTTCTTTTATTTCATTAAAGGCAGATAACGGATCGTTTATTATGATTCCCTTTTTTAAATCATACATTAAAAGTCGCATTAAAGTAGTATTACGAAGCTTTTCCTTATAGCTTATATTTTGACTAAGCAAATTTAAATCTCCGAATAAAATCAGTTTCTTCTTCGCTCTAGTTATACCTGTATAAATTAATTTTTTCTTAAGCATAATTTGATATGATGAAAAAATCGGAAGTATTACATTTTCGTATTCTGACCCTTGACTTTTATGTACACTAATCGCATATGCAAGGGTTAAATTATCTAAGTCTCCTCTATCTAATGTAACAAGCTTTTGCCCAAAATCAACAATAATTGTGTCCTTATTGTCAACCTTTTTTATTTCTACTATAAAGCCTGTATCACCATTCATAATATCCTTTTCGGGATTATTTTGTAATTGTAAAACCTTATCGCCTAGTAAAAAAACACGTTCACCATAAATCAACTTTTCATTTTGATTTTTGTTATAGTTTTTTTGTATATATTCATTAGTCGCGTCTATTCCTGCTTTGCCAGCATACATTGGTATTAGAATTTGCAAATTCTCAAAACTACCATTAGTACGTGAAAAATATGCATCTAAGATAGGTTTTAAGCGATCAAAAAAATCATTTGCAACACAGTTATAATAAAAAACTTCTTTTTTAGTATTAAAAACACTATAGTCTATTCTTTGATTTAATACCATATTTGCTAACCTTATAATATTACTATCAGCAACCTGACGCATTACTTCTTTTAATCTAAATACACGAAAAGTATTTGAATTAATTATATCGTGTAAAAATTCACCAGGACCAACACTAGGAAGCTGATTTTCATCACCGATAAATATAATTCTTGCAAAATTACTTATTGCCTTTAATAAATTATTAGCAAGTTCAATATCAATCATACTTGATTCATCTACTATTACTAGATTATATGGAAGCTTGTTTATTTCATCAAAGCAAAAATGCCCGTCATAATTATATCCTAAAGCTTTGTGGATTGTTGAGGCATCATAATTAGTACTTTCCCTTAGTCTCTTAGCAGCCTTTCCTGTAGGAGCTATTAATAATACTCCAAACTCATCACTATCTAAATCTTTTTTTGTCAATTTAGAATATGCTTCAAGAATTCCTTTTACAAGCGTTGTTTTACCTGTACCAGGACCACCTGTAATTATTGATATTTTTTCACTAAATACCTGCATGATGGCTTCTTTTTGCAAAGGTGTATAATTAATTTTCATCCTATCACTTGCATATTGATAGGCTAAATTTAGTTCTTCTTTACTATACTCCTTACGACTTTTAGTTTCAAATATTTCCCTCAATCTTCTAGCAACATTATCTTCTGCTTTAAATAATTTCAATGGATAAACTCTATTTTCTTGCAGTATAAGTCTATTTTCAGTTGCTAAATCATTTATTATTTTTTTATAATCATATTTTATTTCTAAATCTAGTAATTTACTTGCGGATTCTATCAACTCATCTAATAAAATAAAGATATTACCTGCTCCGTAACATTCTTCTTGCAAGGAATACAATATAGCCTCTTTTATTCTAATTGGATTGTCTTTTTTTATTCCTGATTGTAAAGCTATTTTATCACTTTTTTGAAAACCAAAACCATCTAATTCATAGATTAATCGATAAGGATTTTCTCTAATTATTTCTAGAGTTTTTAATTCATAATTTTCTACTAACTTATGAATCATTTTACTTGTTAGCCCATAGCTATAAAGTGTAGTATAAATTGTATTTAATAATTCACTTTGCTTTAATGTTGCTACAAACAAATCCTTCTTACCCTTTGAAAGATTAGGTATACCATCTAGTACACTCTCGTTTTCTAAAATTTTTTCTATAGCATTTTCTCCTAATTTTTTAACAATCTCTGAAGCTATTTTATTTCCTATTCCTTTAAACTTTTCTGATGAAAAATAGTTTATTAATCCTAGTTTTGAATTAGATGCTTTATTTACTTCAGATACTACAAATTGCTTACCATATTTAGGATGATTTCTATAGAAACCCTTAAACTCATAATTTAGGCCTTCCTCAAGTGGCATAAAATTACCACTAATAGTTATTGTTTTATCATCATCAGTTTTTACTAAGGCAACTTTAAAAGTTGAATCATCACTTATAAATATACTTTGAATATAAGTGGCATTAATAGTTTCTTCTTGCATTAGTATAATCTTTTTTCTTCCTTCATATATACTTCTGATATGATTGCCCCACCAAGACAAACTTCACCATCATAAATTACTACAGCCTGACCTGGTGTAACAGCTCTAACTGGAACTAAATACTTAACTTCCATTTTATTATCTGGCAAATGCTTTATCATTACCTCAATATCAGCCTGACGATATCTAAATTTTGCTTGATAAACTTTATTTTCTAAAGGCTTTTCATATATCCAGTTACAATCCTCAGCAAAACAATGATCACTATATAAGTATGGATTATCGATTCCTTGACCTACTAACAATTCATTTTTAGCAAGATTCTTACCAATTACAAACCAAGCTTCATTATTGTAATCATGTGAACCTCCAATACCTAAGCCCTTTCTTTGACCTATTGTATAATACATTAATCCATCATGTTTTCCTATTTCTTTTCCATCTAGCGTAACCATCTTACCTGGCTTAGCTGGTAAGTAATTTTGTAAAAATGCTTTAAAGTTTCTTTCACCAATAAAGCAAATTCCTGTTGAATCCTTCTTTTTAGCTGTGTATAAATTATTCTCTAAGGCAATTTTTCTAACCTCTTGCTTAGTTAAATCACCAACAGGGAACAAAGCTTTTCTTAGTTGTTCTTGGCGTAACATACATAAAAAATATGTTTGATCTTTATTGCTATCAACGCCTCTTAACATAATACTATGATCATTAAAATGCTTAACTCTTGCATAGTGTCCCATCGCTATATAATCAGCACCTAGCTTAATAGCTTCCTTCATAAAGGCATCAAATTTTATATATTTATTACACATTATATCAGGATTTGGAGTTCTTCCTTTTTTATATTCATCTAAAAAGTAAGTGAATACATTATCCCAATATTCAGAAATAAAGTCTACACGATGAAGTTTAATATTACATTCCTTTGCAACTTCTAAAGCATCATTATAATCTTTTTCCTGTGGGCAAATATCATCATTTAAATCGGGATTACCTAAAATATCGTTATTAGTTGCACTATCCCAATTTCTCATAAACATAGCTTCTACATCGTAGCCTTGTTTTTTTAATTCAATAATAGCAACACTACTATCTACACCACCGGAAAGCCCCAATATTACCTTCTTTTTATCCATTCTTACCACCTCTTGATATCACTTGGCATACGGTAATCTCCTCTTGGTGCCAAGGAAACGTTTAAAATTTTTGGTCCATCAGGTAATGCTTGACGCTTAAATTGTTGTGTAAAGAATCTAAAGAAGAAATTCTTCACATACTTACTTGCATCATCACCTGCTAAGCCAAATGTTTCTTCTAATAACCAAATGATACGTTCTTCACTATCACCAGCATTTAGATAACGATATAAAATAAAATCATTAATTTCATATTTTCCAATACTATCTTCTGTTTTTTGATCTGTTCCTAAAAGTTCAGGTGAAATAGGAGTATCAATTATATCTTGAAGCGTAGCTCTAATATTTTGAAATTTAGTTTGAGAATAATAATCTATCATAAAACGAACTAAAGTCTTTGGTATTCCGGCATTAATTCCATACATACTCATTTGATCACCATTATATGTGCACCAACCTAAAGCTAGTTCTGATAAATCACCTGTACCTAAAACAAGGCCATTATATTTATTGGCTAAATCCATTAATATTAATGTTCTAATTCTAGCCTGAGCATTTTCGTATGTGACATCCTTTAAATTAATATCATGATCAATCAATTTAAAATGCTCTACAACACTATCATTAATCGGCTTAACTAAAACTGTTAATCCTAAATCCTCCATCATCTTCATAGCATTTGTCTTAGTTCTTGAAGATGTTCCTAGACCAGGCATCGTAACTGCTATAATACCTTTTAAGTCTAATTTTAAATGCTTAAATGCTTCAACTGCAACTAATAATGCAAGTGTAGAATCTAATCCACCTGAAACACCAATTACTAATGATTTAGTATTTGTGTGCTTTAATCTTTTAAATAATGCATATTCTTGTAATGAAGCAATTTTATTGAAGGCTTCTAATTGATTTTTCTTAGGAATAAATGGTGTTTGGTCAAAGGCTTCTTCAAATTTATATTCATTAGATTCATTAAGATTAAACATAACCTGTTGATACTTAAAATTTACAGGAATTGCATCATGTAAGTTTGTTTGATTTCGTCTTAAAAATTCAATCATTTTAATATCAATATCTGCATAGATTATTTCAGAATTAGGATTGAAGTTCTCAGTTTCGATTAATAAATCACCATTTAACGCAATAATATTATGTCCCGAATATACTGTATCAGATGTAGATTCATTTACTCCTGCAGAGGCGTAAACATAAGCACCACAATTACGTCTTGAATTTTCTAAAACAGTATTTCTTCTAATTGTACTTTTACCTAGAACTTCATTTGAAGCAGATAGATTTAAAATCATGTTAGCTCCAGCTAAAGCTAGCATATTGCCAGGTGTAATTGCTGACCACATATCTTCACATATTTCAATTCCAAAGTGAATATTTTTATCTAATTCATGAAATAAAATATTCCCAAATGGATAAAAACAACCATTAATATAAATTTTATCCTGATTTATATTTTCTGCAGATTTAAACCATCTCTTCTCATAAAATTCATGATTATTTGGCAAAGTTCTTTTTGGAACAACACCTAATATTTTATCCTTTTGGCAAACTATTGCTGTATTAGCCAATGACCCTTCAATAATAAGTGGTGCACCTATTACAACAATACCCTCATTTTTATTATTTTCTAGAAAATAGCTAATTGCTTTATAAACATCATTTAATAAAGAGTCTTGATAAAATAAATCTCCGCAGGTATATCCGCTTAATGATAGTTCGGGAAAAACAGTAATTGAACTTTTTACCTCATTACTTATTCTAACTATTTCTTTTACATTAAATAAAGGATTACCAACCTCTAAAATTGGTGTTACACATGATACTTTAACATACCCATTTTTATTCATTCTTATTCACCTCATATAAATTATTTGTTTTTATGTATTCATAGACCGGTTCTAAAAGCCAATCTTTTTTAGCATCAACATTTTTCCTAATTTGAGTCGCTGATATTTCAGAATTCATTTCTAAAACAATAAAGTTATCTTCAAATCCTTTATAATTTGTAAAATCAACCTTATCTGTTGGCCTTTTTATTACTATAAATTTAAACTCCTTTATTAACCCCTTAAAATTTATCCATAAAGGCATTTGAGTTAAATTATCTGTTCCTATGACAAAGTAAACATTAGAATCGATTTTTTTAAAATCACTTAACAATTTATAGGTTCCTTCATACTTTTCCTTTTTGAATTCATAATCAGAAATCAATAAATCCGGAAATGCTAGTTTTAACATTTCATAACGATACTTATTATCTAAAAGGTTATCTTTCCATGTATAGTTATTAGCAGAAACAGGAACAATTATTATTTTTGATTCAGGAAATTTATTTTTAATAAGCTCCACTACTTTCTTATGAGCTTTAGTTGGGGGATTAAATGACCCTCCATAAATAACTAGCATTTTATCAACTCCATTATATTATTTTACCATATTATAGTTTTTTTTAAAATCCACTTTTACTAACTTTTAAAATATGCTATTATTAAAAAAGGTGATAAAATGGAAAATAATGAGAACATGCATACCTACGATAATGGTTTTCATCCTCGTGAGGTAAAATTAAAACCTAATTACAAATTTTATAATCGTAATGTATTTTTTGTTTTCTTTTCAACAATAGTAATTTATATTACCGCATTTTTTCTATTTTTTATAGGTAAAATATGCTGGGGATTAAAGGTAACAGGTAAAAAGAATTTGAAAAATGTTAAAGGAGCTATAACTATCTCTAACCATACATTACAACAAGATGGTTTTATAAATGTTGCTTCTCTTTTACCTAGAAAGACTTATATAACAATGCTACAAAGTAATTTAGGTTTTCCAGTTGTTTCTAATTTTATGCGTATAGCAGCTGCAGTGCCAATTCCAGAAGATCGTCATTTATTCGTTCGCTTTTTAAAAGAGACAAAGGATATCATTAAAAAAGGTAAGTATGTCCATATTTATCCTGAAGCTGCCTTAAAGCCTTATTGTGATCATATAAGACCTTTTATGCCTGGGGCATTTCATATTGCTTATCAAGCGAATGCTCCAATTATTCCTATTGTTTTTACTTTTCATAAACCAAAAGGAATTTATAAACTTTATAAGAAAAAGCCTGTTATTAGACAAAATATTTTAGCTCCTTATTATCCCGATTTTTCTTTACCGCGAAAAGAGGGAATCAAAAAAATGACAGATGATTTATATAAAATTATGAGTGACTATTTTACAGCTAATTCTGATTATTATAAAAAAAATTAAATTTCTACTTGCAAAGGCATTTTCAAAGTGGTATAATGTCTTTGCGTTAAATTTGGACCCTTAGCTCAGTTGGTAGAGCAACTGACTCTTAATCAGTGGGTCAAGAGTTCGAGTCTCTTAGGGTCCACCATTTAATAGATTACCAAACTGCTTAGATGAGCAGTTTTTTTTATTTATAAACAATGAATGAAAAAGACATTAAGCAAAGAGCTTAATGTCTTTTTATTAATTCCATAGTTTATTTGGATAAACTCCATTTTTCTTTAATTCCTTAATTGATGATACTACATGTTCTTTATCTTCTTTATATGTTACACCAAACCAAGTATCTGTTGTTGGTAAAACTTTAACATCAGCTTTATTAGCTTTAATTAATGTATCAACAAAGATTGGAATATAAAATTCACCTTTTAATGGGTTTGTGTTTGTTTCTAAGAACTTTTTAAATTCTTTTTCTAAATCATCAAAAATGTTTGGATAGAATCCCCAGAAATTCATTGAAACTAAAGTTTTTGCTTCTAGATCATGCCATGTTTTGCCATCATCTTCAGTATAAGCTCCACCTTTTTCTGTTGCTACAATTTTTGTTCTTTCCTTAATATCTTGTAAATAGTGATTAGAATCCATTTCGCATACGCCACGAGCTACACTACCATTTTTTGTTAATGTTTTAGTTAACTCATATCCTACCATTGCGTAGTGATATTTTGAATCATTTTGATTTTCACTTGTAAGAAATCTATATATTTGCTCATAAGCTACCTTGCCATAAAAATCATCAGCATTTATTATTGCAAAAGGAGCATCAATAACATCTTTGGCACATAATAATGCGTGCCCTGTACCCCAAGGTTTTTCTCTTCCTTCAGGTACTGTAAAGCCTTCAGGTAGTTTATCTAATTCTTGATATACATAATGTACCTTCATATATTTTTCGACGCGCTTACCGACTTGTTCAATAAAGTCCTTTGCAATCGCATTTTTTATTATAAAAACAACCTCATTAAAGCCGGCTCTTTTAGCATCAAACATAGAAAAATCAATAATCTTATTATTTTCTTCATCAACAGGGTCAATTTGTTTAAGACCACCATAACGGCTACCCATTCCAGCAGCCAATATTACTAAAACTGGATTTTTTTTCATCTTCACACCTCGATTTATTATAACAAATAAACATTTACTATTCTACTCTTATATTGCAATTTGTAAAGTAAACATCCTCATAATTTGTCAAATTTGATTCTTCTTTTGCCTCAATATTTAGATTTTTAAAGTAAATATGATTAATCTTTTTTTCTGGTAAACCTTTTATTACAATAGGTTTTTTCGCATTTAAACAATCTAAATTTTCTATATATATATTTCTAAATTCAGGGATATCATCTTCAGCTATTTCTTTTACGATATCTCTACTTTCATTTTCCATTCTATATAATTCATAACCTGTTGTAAGAATTATTGCCTCTTCTTTTATATCATACATACGTGTGTTTTTGATATATATTTTTTCTACTACTCCACCTCTACCAAGTTGGGTTTTAAAGCGAAGTCCTATATCTGTTCCTATAAAGGTATTATTGTTTGCATAAACATCGTATACCCCTCTTGACATCTCACTACCTATTACGATGCCACCATGAGCATTTAATACTAAATTATCTTCAATTAAAACATTCTTTGTAGGAATTTTTATCAATCTAGCCTCTTTATTTTTCCCTGATTTAATACAAATTCCATCATCACCAACAGCTAACTTATTGCCTTTTATTAAAACATTTTCGCATGATTCAATATCTATTCCATCACCATTTTGAGCTGAAAAATCATTTTGAATGAAGCAATTTTTAATTGTTAAATTTTTCGTATAAAGTGGATGTATGTTCCATGCAGGTGAATTTTTAAATGTTACACCTGATAATATTACTTTGTCACAATTTACTATTGATACCATTACAGGTCTAAAATAATCATAATTTTTTGCATATTTAAATAGATTTTCTTCTGTTGGAGCTGGTTCATCTCCATTTATAGCTAACTCATAGCTTGACTCACTTGGATACCATATTCCTCCTTCTTTCGTAGGAATAAATGTATTTGATTTTTCTAAGCACTTTTTAAATTGTTTTTCTGGTACTTTAAAGCTCTTTAGTGGTCTCCAACTAAAACCATCACCATCAAATATTCCTTCTCCTATGATTCCTATATTATTTACGTTTCTAGCATTTATTGGTGAAATAGTTCTTATTCTTTTTACTCCCTCATACTCTGTAATTTGTAGTTTGTACCATTCTTTTTTCTTTGGGAATATAACTAAAGCACCTGCTTTTGTTTTTATACAAACATTACTTTTTAAATAGATTGGCTTTGATATATATATTCCTGCTGGAATAATAACATATCCTCCTCCTAATGAGTTTACTTCATCTATTGCTAATTGAATCATCTCATTAGGATTATTTTGATATTTTTTTACATTTACTTCTAGTTTATTAAAACTTGGTTTTTTAACTTCTATTTTCATTTTCCACCTCAACAATAAATTCTCCACGATAATTACTATATGCATTTTCAGGATAACGCATATATTTTTTAGTAGTTAGCTCATAATTACTAGCTTTATATATCCACATTTCATATGCATTCCATACTAATATTTCATCAATTCCATCATCATCAATGTCTACTACTTCACATGTTATATTTGGATGACCATCATCAGGAAATGGTACTACTATATCAAAGTTTATATCCATTAAGCCACCTTCATTAAGACTTGCATTCGTTAAAGATAATATATTTTTTCCATCATATGAAACCGGACTTACTAGAATACCATTTGTTATAAATTCTTTTTCTGCTAGTAACTCCCCCTTATAGTTATAGCTACAAACAATTCCTGGTGACCCCCAAAAGGCTGTTGCTATTATTTCGTTTCCATATCTATCTTTATCATAATCTGCAACGCTTATTCTTTGAGCATGACCTATCTCATTATGCTTATAAATGCTACCATCACTATTTATGATATTCATCCCTTCATTTCCTGAAGCTAAGACAAATTTTTTATCTCCATTTGGTTCTAGATTTGTATAAATTATCTCATCTGTATGATCACTGTTCATAGGTAATGACCATATTATTTTACCATCATGACTTACTAAATCATATCCAACTAGCATTTCATCAAAACCATCATTATTTATGTCATATATATATGGGAAATGTCCGGTATTCTTGTGATTATAGCGCCACATTAATTCCATATCTTTATTATATGCCCATACATTTTGATATCTATCTTTAATTATGAAATCTCCTTGATATCCTAATCCTTCGAAATCTGCAACTCTAATCGCATCTACATTTAATTGATACAAAGGTTCATTTTTTACTAATGGATCTTTATAGATGATTGGGGTTGGCATCTCCTTTAGGACATCTCCACTTAGTAAATCACAAATATATACTTTAAAATCTACCGCATATATTACTTCAAGTTTACCATCATTATTAATATCACTTACTTGGAATGGTAAATCACAACTTATCATAGTATGATTAAAGTCATTATTTGGTTCGCCCTTTTGCCATAAAATATTTCCTTCTATATCAAAGCAAGTCAAACATGACATATGCGCAAATGAATCTCGCATTATTCTTTTTTGATGCTGAGCCATTAAAAAATAACATTTATTGTTATATTTAGCGACTCTTAGTTGCCTTCCTGTTCCAAAATTCTTTAAGTTAATTTTCTTTATACATTTTAAAGGACTATATTTACTTCTTTTTTCTTCTAATCTAGCGTTTTCCTTATTTTCTTTTTCAATTTGAGAATCATAGTTTTCATCTGTCATTATGATTTTTAAAGTACCATAACGAACAACACTTTTGGCAACAAAACCCACTTTTCCTTCTATATTTTCTATTTTTGCCTCTAGTACTAATTTGTTATCTAGAAAAACTTTTGTATGTGTTCCTACTTCTATTTTTACCTTATATGTTTTTCCTATTTCAAAGTCAAATTTAGCTACTGCTAAATCAAGGAACGTTTCCTCACTACGATATGTTAATGTTATTGCATCTTCTTTCATAAAGAATGCATAGTATTTTCTACTTGTCTTATATGCAAATGAAATACCTACTGGCTTATCTATCATAAATGGTCTTATTGTTGTTTCAATTTCATAAGGACTATATAAAGTTCTTTTTAAAACTAGCATAGAATATAGATTCGTGAAGGCTCCTGTTGCCTCATCAGCTCTATTTTGTTCAATGTATCTATTTTTTCCATCTGATGTGATAAGCCAACTTCCATCTTTGCTACGCCACTGATGAAGTGCAATCGGATCATAAAAGTTCCCCTTATATCCTGGTATTTCAAGATAATGATATTCACCTAATGCTGTATGCCCCTTATCATACGGAAATTCATCTAATGGAAAATCATTATAGTTTTCTTCATATATTGTTTTCATTTTCCCCTTCTCCTTATTATAAATAATTATATCATAAAAAGAAAAAAGACCTAACATTAAATTAGATCCCATTTCATTTTATTAATTTCTAAATTTAATAGTTCCGGTTTTCGCATCCATCGAATCAATAATTGCTAATGACTCAAGTTGATAGCCTAAATCTCTTATTATTTTTCCACCATCTTGGAAGCCTTTTTCAATTGCTATACCGATTCCTTGAACATGCGCTTTTGCTTGATCGCACAAAGAAATTAATCCTTGTAATGCACAACCATTAGCTAAGAAATCATCTATAATTAACACATAATCATCTTCATTTAAGAATTTTTTAGAAACAACGATATTACTTGTTGTCTTATGAGTAAAAGATTCTACTGAAGCTTGATATAAATCACCATCTAGATTTAATGTTTTGCTCTTTTTAGCAAAAAGTAATGGTACATTATATATACTAGCTACAATCGCTGCTAAGCCTATTCCTGATGCTTCAATGGTTAAAACCTTAGTTATTTTCTTACCATTAAATCTTTTTTGCCATTCATATGCCATTTCTCTTACTAAAGAGATATCAATTTGGTGATTTAAAAAGCTATCAACCTTTAAAACATTTCCCTCTTTAACAATTCCATCTTGACTAATTCTTGCTTCTAAAAAGTTCATATTCTACTCCTCAATCATCATTGCTAATATTTCTTTATCTGTTTCTTTCATTCCTTGACTTGCTAAGCGTCCTACACTCTTTATTGTTCTATCGACACCTTTTTTGATTATGCCTTCTCCTGCCTTAAATTCTTTGTTAT
This sequence comes from uncultured Acholeplasmatales bacterium, assembly GCA_944324805.1. GTDB lineage: Bacteria > Bacillota_I > Bacilli_A > Acholeplasmatales > Anaeroplasmataceae > CALUXS01. The sequence goes on from CALUXS010000003.1 coordinate 78,092, forward strand.
GCAAATACATGTCATAGCCAATAAAGCCTGCCTCAAGCGCTAGAGCAATTTTACCAGCACAAGAAGATTTTGCACCATCACAAATTACACCAGAACTTAAAGCTAGTGCATTGACGATAGTATGTGCAACAGCTTCTTCTTTACCACCTTGCATATAAGCAATACCAGCGGCTACGGCAGCTCCTGCGCTAATTGCTCCACAAAAGGCTGATAATCTACCAATATCATTTTTCTCTTCTAGTGCCACTAAATCACTAACTATCAAAGAACGATATACTAAATCTTCTGCTACTTTTAACTCATTAGCATAAATCATTATAGGAACTGATGTAGTAATACCTTGGTTACCACTTCCTGAAATAATGACAACTGGCATATCACACCCTGCCATTCTAGCATCAGATGCAGCTGCTGTATATGCTTTAGCCTTTTCACGCAAAGATTTAGCATTTTCTAGTAATATTTTGCCAATAGAGGCTCCATATTTTCCTGTTAAGCCCTCTTTAGCAATAGCATAATTATAATCTAGTTGTCTCTTCAAGTAAACCCTTATATCATCAAAATTACAATTATCAGCAAAGTTAATGATATCTTTTACATTTAAGGCATCATATTCTAGTTTCTTTTGTTTTAAAATATCCATTTTATCTAGTAGGATTTTATCATTTTTCCTTATATGTGTAATATTATTATGTAAATCTTCTAATACTACCTCTGCTTCATCTTCTAAGCTTTTTCCTATAAGTTTAATGTATAAGCTCTTACAATTTCTTGCTAAATTTATATGAATTATTTTTTGTTCTAGTATTGAATTAATAATTTCTATATCCTCTTTTGTTAATTCACTTAAAACCTCAAGTTCTTTATCTGATGCATTTGCTACTAATCCTGCAGCTATTGCTGCTTCAATTCCTTGCAAACCATTCGTATTAGGAACTACTACACTTTTGGCATTCTTAATGATATTACCACAGATGTAGGCTTCAATTTTTTTAGGATAGTCACCTAGTATTTCTCTTAATTTAGCTGCTGCAAGGCTTAAGGCAATAGGCTCAGTGCATCCCATAGCAACAATAAGTTCATTTTTAAGTATTTTCTTATATAGTTCATTCTTATCCATCATAATCTCTCCAAAAAAAATAGGAAATCTCTTTCCTATTGTATTAATTTCATCAGTTCTTTTGTTGTTGATTTACTGTAAAATTCTTCAATTTGCTCAGCAACTCTTTTAACTTCTAGTTCATTTGCCTTTTCATTTCTTATTGGAAATAAAATAGTCTTAACTACACTATCAACAGGCAAGTATCTTTTTAATGTTTGCTCAAGTTGTCTTAGAACAAAAACAACTTTACTCTCCTGTAAATCAGTGTGTTTAGTTATAGAAACAAGGTTATAACAAAACTGAACTAATACTATTTTATTATATCTAACTATCATAAAATCTGCAATTTGATTGGCATTTTTTATAGTTGGGTTAATAATATAATTTAGGTGTTTTAATGTATCTTCTGAAATCAATCTAGTAATTCTATCAATTAAAGATAATTTATCTAGACATATTATCTCTTTTGTCTTATCTTCATCACAGCAAAGAGGTAATTCACAAGTATTTGCTAAACTATCTAAATTGTTCTCACGCATTAAAAAGGGAACGTCATTTATAGTCCATTTATCCTTAAATATCTTATTTGAAAGATCTAAATACTCTGCACCTCTAATTCTTAAAACATTTTTCAAATTAACACCTCTATCCTTAAGCAAAGAAATTTTCTACATATTAATTATACTCTTTAAAATTAGAAAATTCTAGTTAATAAATTGACTTTTTTTCAAAAAGTAATATAATCTAATTTTATAAAAAGCAATTAAACAAGGTGAAAATATGAATCAAAAAACTAATGCAATGCGAATTTTAGATCAAAAAAAAGTTTTATATAATGTATTAAGCTATGAGGTTACAAGTGATGAATATAAAGATGGAATAGAATCAGCCGAAAAGCTAAATTTACCCCTAGAAAAAGTCTTTAAAACACTTGTCGCAACATCTAAATCAAAGAAAAATTATGTATTTGTCATACCTGTTGCTAAAACTTTAGATTTAAAGCTTGCTGCTAAGCTTGCAAATGAAAAAAATGTTGAATTAATTCATGTTAAGGAACTATTACCAACTACTGGTTATATGCGTGGTGGATGCAGTCCTATTGGCATGAAAAAATTATTTCCTACATTCATTGATGATAGTGCTACTAATTTTGATAAAATCTATATATCAGGCGGAAAAATTGGTACACATCTTGAAATTAATCCTAATGATTTGACAAAAGTAATTCCTGTTAAATTTACAAAGCTAACAATAGATTAATAAAAAAAGCACCATGGGTGCTTTTTTTATATTAATTCTTCTAAATAAACAATATAATCTAGACTCATTAATGCTTCTATTATATCTTTATGCTTTTTATATGTTAATACATTTTTATTTTTCAATTCAATAGAGATAGTATATACAGCTAAACTAGTATTTCTATAAGCTGTATTAACCTCGATATCTGATATTGTCATACCTAATTTTCTTATTGTTGTAGTGAAATTAGCTAGATATTTATTCCCTGCTAACTCTAGATGAATAAGCATATGACTAGATTTTTCCTTTAAGTATGTTTCAAGTGGTCCAAGTAAAGAAAAGCAGACTAAAACCAAAACAATACCTATAATTCCTATTGTATATCCTCCACTTCCAACTGCAATTCCTAAAATTGACATTGAAAATAAACCGATTGTTGTAGTTAAGCCTTTTATTCTATTTTTTGAGGAGATAGTAATTGAATTAGTACCAATTAAGGCTATAGCTATTATACTTGCACTAGATAAAAAATAAAAATTCAAATCTAAGATACTATCTACCATAGAAGCAATTGATGTTCCAATTGCTATTAATATATAAGTTCTTAAACCAGCAACATGACCTTTTGATGCTCTTTCGTAGCCCATTAAGCCTCCCATCAAAAGGGCCAAAAATAAACGTAATAAAATTGAGTATATTGTGACCTCTCTTGCCCAATCACCTAATAAGTTTGCTATTGGATCTAACATTCTTCTCACCCTTTCTATTTACTAATAGTTCAACCAATGCATTTTCTTGTTCATATATAGCTTCGTTAAAAGCTTCTTCTTGGGGATTTAATTTAGGCTCTTTATCTATTTCTTCTTGAATAAGCTTTATTCTTTCAACTAGTAAATCAAAATCACTTTTTTCAGATTTACTTTCTTTAATCGGAACAAGCTCTTCTAGATTTGTTGTATATGATTTTGACAAATATAAGCCTAGTTTTGAAGATACAGGTCCTATCATTTCATAAAGTACGCTTGACGCTAAAATTATAGTTTGTAAATCACTTCCTACCTCACCACCTAGAGTTCTAGCTCCTAAGGCTGCTAAACCTATAGCTACTCCGGCTTGTGGAATCAAGGCTAGACCTAAAAAGTTTCTTGTTCTAACTGGCTTTTTAGTTATTAACGCTCCTAAATAAGCTCCTATATATTTACCAATGATTCTAACAAAAAAATAGATAACTCCAATTGCAATTAAAGGAATACTTCCTAAAGAATTGCTTTTAGCTGTTAAAGCATTCAAATCAAAATTCATTCCCGAGTAAACAAAAAACATTAATAAAATTGGCGGACTAAAATAATTAAGCTGCTTAAATAACTTTTCATCTTTACTTACATTAATATAAGTTGCTCCCATAATCATGCAGCCTAAAAGTGGTGATGCATCTAAAGAGGCACAAATACCACAGAATGCTAATAATAAGGCTACTGCAATAATCAATCTATTATCAGTACTTCTCTTATTAAGAAAAATCTTTAACAATAAACCAAAAATGAAGCCAATCGCTATGCTAAACAAATTTTTGACAATTGGCATAATAATTGTATTAGCTGAAAAACCTTCACCATTGCCACTAAAGGCTAAAGCAATTGCTATAGCAACACTATAAGCAATTAAGCTAACTACATCATCTAATGCTACAACTTGAAGCAAAGTATCAACATAATCACCATGAGCTTTAGTTTGTCTAATAGTCATAATAGTTGATGCAGGAGCTGTTGCAGAGGCTAAAGCAGCTAGTACAATCGAAAAGCCTAAATCTAAATGACAAATATAATACATTATTATAAAAATTAAAATCGAAGCCATTAATGCTTCAAATATAGTTATTATTATAACTTTTGAACCATTCTTCTTTAATGTTTCAAGTTTAAAATATTCTCCCACACTAAAAGCAATAAAGGCTAGTGCAATATCAGTTATAAAAGACATTCCAACTCTAACACCATCATCAACCATATTTAAACAAAATGGACCAATGATAATACCTACTATAATATAGGCAGTAACATTAGGTAATTTTAATTTCTTTGTAATTCTTGTCATTAAAAAACCTGATAATAAAATAATTGATAAGCTGACAATTACAACTGAAGCACTACTGTGTAATCCTAAGTTATCATAAAATTTTTCAAACATTTTTTCACCCCTCACAGCGGAAAGTATATTATATATATTGCATAAAAACAAATTATAGTTTATTATAAATATATAAAAAATTATTATGGGGTGTTGTTATGATTGATCAAAAATTATTAACTTTAATTGCCGTTGATAAGTTTAAAAACTATTCTAAAGCAGCTAATTTCTTAGGATTGACGCAACCTGCTGTTTCAACGCATATAAAATTACTAGAGTCTGAATTTAATATAAAACTTTTCGTAAAAAATGATAAAGAAATTATATTAACTAATGAAGGAGCCATTTTATTGAAGTATGCTAAAAGGATTAATTCTCTATATACATTAATAAATGAAGCTTTGCAAAATGAAAAAAAACATATTAAATCTTTAACAATTGGTATGTCTCATACAGCTGAAAATTCAGATATTCCTAAAGTTTTAGCAGCTTATGCTACTAACGATGATGAGGATAAAAAAGTAAAAAATATAAAAATTATTTCTGATAGTATAAAAAAGATTTATGATAAATTAAAAACTTATGAAATAGATTTAGCAATTGTTGAAGGAAGATTCCCAGATAAAGACTTTAATACTGTTTTATTAGACACAGATGCATTAGTATTAATAGTAGCTAATGATAATCCTTTAAGTAAAAAACAAATTGTTACTATAAATGAATTAAAAAAAGAAAAGCTAATATTAAGATTACCTAACTCAGATAGTAGACGCCGTTTTGAAGCTGAGCTTCATAGTTTAAATCTTGATATTAGGGATTTCAATATTAGCTTAGAGTTAGATTCAATAGGAGTAATAAAAAATCTTGTTTCTAATAACTATGGTGTCTCAATTATAGCTAAGTCTTCTTGTATAGATGAAGTTAAAAAAAGTACTTTTAAAATGGTTAATGTTGAAAACCTTTCTATGATCAGAGAAATAAATTTAATTTACCATCAAGACTTTGAGCATTTAGATTTTATTAATGAAATTGTTAGTTTGTATCAAGCCTATAAAGCATAAAAGTGAACTTTTGTTCACTTTTATTTTTTTATATAACTAATGAGATATACAATAAGCCAAATTATAGTTAATAATAGTAAAATAATTACACCATCTATTTTATCAATTGTAAAAACTATCATTATACCTAAAATATAAGAAGTTATTGCTGTAATTTTATAATAATCTACCTTAAATATTTTCAAATCATAAAACATACCATTTTTATTAAAATAGTTTTTAAAAAACAAAAACATGAATAAATCTACAAAAATAAACGTAATAAAAAAGCAAATAAAAATAATTGGACTACCTGAATTACTCTCATTAATACTATTTGAAAAAATATGTAATATCAAAAAAAATAATTCTAAAAAAGCTAAGAAGCATTTGCATGTAACTATATAGTTATATTTTTTGTATATTAATTGATTATTTTCATTATCTTCTTTTGTCTCATTTTTATTATTACCGAGTAATTCATCTAAACTAATATCTAATTCTCTTGCTAAAGAAACCAAAATAGATGTATCAGGTAAACTTCTACCTGTTTCCCATTTTGAAACTAATTTAGAACTAACATTTAATTTGTTTGCTAATTGCTCTTGAGTCAAATTTAATTCTTTTCTTCTTTTAGCAATTATATTTTTCATAGAATCACCTCATCTATATTATAACAAAGTATTATAAATTATATCTCTACATTTTAGAGAATTACTCTACTATTTTAGTTTCATATAATAAAAAAGGATTTAAGACTAATAAATAGCCTTAAATCCTTTCTTTTATTCAATATATTTACTTGATGTTAAGCAATATAAATTTTTCATATCATAGTTGTTCAAATCAATACTTTTATACATTTCTCCCTTTAAACCCAAATAGAATTGTTTATAATTGTACTCATTATCAGATATCAATTCCTTACTGCTTACATAGTCTCTAGTTTTTGGAGTATAATCAGAACCATTAATGTATAATACTCTATAGATTGCAAGGTTTCTTAGGTTTCCATAGCCTCCATTTTCCTCATAAGCAATTTGTGCTTTTTCGATGATTTTTTGAAGTGACTTCATTGAAAGGAATGAATTTATTCTTGTATCTTTAAAGTATAAATCTGAATAAGGGACATCGTTTGCTAGTAGGAATAATAAACTTCTTTTCGTAATTGAACTAGGAATTACGAAGTCAAACGTTTCAGGATCATAATCAGCGAGGAAAGTAAATAGTAATGTTTCTCCAAATCCATTTGCATTTGGAACCTTTCTTTTAAAGTTCCACCACAAATTTTCAGGACGTTCATCATATAAATCTTCTCTTATTTCTTCTTTGATATTATATCCATTTTTTTCCTTTAAATAGTCAACTATCCATCTCATTGTTTCTAATAAACTGATAGTTTTATTTATTGATGGTTTAGCAAACATTTCACCAAATACTTTATCACAAAGTTCGTAATTACTATTATTTTCAAATAGATTAGCACAATATCTAACATTGTAATTTCTTGTGAATTCCTCTATTGCAGCAATGGTACTATCTTTATGTAATAAATAATCTAACGGACCTCTAGCACAATAAAGCAAGAATTTAAATGTAAATTGCATATCATCTAAATCATCATGCTCAATTAGATATTCCGATTGATTTAGGAAGTAATTTTCAGGGTTTTCTACTCCTCTTTCTAAAGTGAAGTTTTTGAAATGCTCAAATGAATAGATAACAAATTTTAACGCATCTTCATTTGACATCATTTCAACACCATTTTTCACCTTTTCCCTTAGAGGTATATCATCTACCCTACTTTCTAGTTCATAATACGGCTTTTGCAAATCTTTTACGATTTTCATTGTCTTAAATAATACCATAAAGAATTCATCTAAATTAATAGAATCATCTTTTGATGAGATGACTTTAAAGTAATGCTTCATACAATTTACACTTTGCTTTGTTTTGTGATTATAATAACCAAGCTTTTCAAGCTTTTCATTCATGTTTTTTCTAATTTCATTAGGCAAACATTTATTTTCTAGTCTAATTGAAAGTAATGACTCCGTTTTTAAAGTTATTTTTATTGTAACGTATTTAATAGTAATTCTAAAGTCAATCTTGTTTTTGTTTAATCCTTCTAATTCGTCATAAAGTTTGCTATAACTTATATCTTTTTGCAATTTATTAGCGATCATACTATTAATTAACTCATACTCATTAGGTGTTATACTTATTCTCATTTTTATACGGTCTCCTTTACTTTTTTATAATAATGAAATATGCCCCTTACCTTATTATTAAGTTGTCAAAGAACGGGTTGAGATTTATTTTGTAGTAATTTTAACTACTTTCAAAATCCTTCCCGATTATAGCATACCCATCTGGAAAAAAAGTGGAGGTCCGTTTTAAATTATTTAAATTTTAAAAACATCAAAGTTATGATAGTAAGCAGTTGTAAAAACTGAAAACCTGTCATGTGTATTATTTATTGAATGCGAATTTACTATTTTTAATATATTTTCTTTTTCTGTATTTGATAGATAATCATATAATAAAATAATATATCTATTATTAGCATCTTTATTTAGAAGTTTTGTTTTTGCTTCTTTTATACGATTAATATCTCCTTGTTCATTGATTAAATCTGAATTATAGGTAACTATCTCAAATGCTACTTTATTATCATTTAAAGTTAATATATCATCTGTTATTTTTTTATATTTTAAATCTAAAAAGATATTTTCTATAAATCTTTTTAAATATTTCATATATAACTTGTAATCATTTGCCTTATCAAGATCATAAAAATAATAGAAGTTAACAATTCCTCTTTTAATTATATTTATAATATCTTTATTATTTTTTACACTATTTAATATTTCATAGGCATCATTTTCCATTCTTGATAATATTTTTTCATCATTAACAGTATAAAAAGGATTATATCTTTTACAAAAATTTACTATTTGCTCATAAGGTGCCTCAATATGGGCAACAAGCATATTGTTTGCATTACTTATCTTATAATTATTAAATGTTTCATCAATAAATTCTATTGCCCAGTCATAATTTATTCCTAAATCTATTTTATAATTTAGATTTTCAGGTATTACCTCATTTACCTCTTCTAATATCTCTAAATTTCTCATATAACGAATTTTTATGCCACAATATATATTTGGCCATAATGGTTCTAAGGTAATTAAATAATACATTCCATCTAAATATTTAATTTCTACTGGTATAGCCTCATAAATTAAGCATCTTTTCTTTAAGCCTGATTTATAATAAAATGTCTCATACCCAAATCTAATTTTATTTTTATTTTTAATTGCTTTGTTAAGATCATCTAAAATATTATTTAGACTATACATTTTATCTATAACTTCATTATTTTTTAAAAGCATGTAGCATTCTTGTCTTTCTTTTGCACTAGAGAAAAAATTTATCATCTCATTAATAGCCATTAAAGTCTTATCATCTAAATTTTTTTCTTCCTTTATTGCATTAATGATTACTTGTTTTTCTATGCTAATTGTCTTATTTTTCTTTATATAGCTACCTTTATTAGTTAAATGTTCTAAGATTAAATCTGGATATAGTCCTTTTATTTCCTTTAAATAATTTGATGCAGTTTTACAATCAACGTGCTTATTAAACTCACTTTCTAATAATTCTTTTATATCCGTATTTCTAAATGTTTCTAGATTTGTTGGATTTTCTATTAATAGCCATAAAACAGCCAATATAAGTGCACGATTACCTTTTTTTATTTTTGGTTTTTTCATTATTTTCACCTCGTCTTATTCAAAATAAAAAATTTCTTTTGTTAAATCGATAGCATAGTATTTTTTAGCAAATTGATTTAAGCTAAAATAAACATCTATTCCTTGCATATGATTCATTTTATCATTATGCTCTAAAACCTTTATGGTATAACTTTTTTCATTAAACTCTACTAAACATTCATATAGATTCAAATTAAAGCTACCTGTAAAACTTGTTTCAGTAACTACACCTATTTTTTTACAACTATCTAGTAAAGCTTTATTATGAATCATAACTATATGTGCACCTGTATCTAAATAAGCATTTACTAAATTACCATTCACTTTTATTTTACAAATATAGTTATTACTTATTTTAGTTTCATTAGTTATTTCTTTTGTAAAAATACCAAAACAGATTTTCATATTTATTAAATCAACCTCAATACCACCTAATTTATTAATAAAATCTTTTCCGATAATTCCTTCAATGTTCATATTGAACGTTGAATCAAGCTGTTTTTTGAAATTATTTTGTAAAAAATTAGTAGAAAAATCTATATTATTTATTTTAATTAATTTATCTATACTCATTGATATAGTACCTGTATCTAACAAATATAATTTTTCATCAATTTCTACTATAGTATAATCATCAACTACATTTATATTATACTTATTCATTTTTCTCTCCTTTTTTATTTAATTGTAGCATTAAACTATGGGGGAAAAACGGATATCAAGTGACCTAAAATAAATTACTTAGGAGTATATTAATATAAAAAAAGATTGATGCCTATAATAGACACCAATCTTATAATTAACTATTATTTAATTATGCTAATTTCAACACCTTTATAATCATTATCATCTAAAATAATTTCTTCACTATAATATTTTTCATCAGCAATAGATAGTGCTTCAGCTTCACTATTAGCTTCTATTTCAATTATTCGTTGTAATGTTTCAGTATATTCAATCTTATATTTCATATAATAACCATTATTGTAATTTATCATATTTTGTAGAAATACCCTTGCATTTTTCAACAGGATATTTTTTTGCATTTTTCTCCATCTTTGCTTTAATAATTTCAATTGGATCTAACTTCAATCCAATAGTCATTTGTAAACAATAAATAATTACATCTGCTAATTCTTCTTTAACTGCTTTAATATCATATTTATCATTTGACCATTGGAAACACTCTAAAAGTTCTGCTGATTCTATTACTATTGATTTAGCTAAGTTAACCGGCTCATGAAATTGATCCCAATTCCTATCTTTTACAAATTTTTTTATTTCTTCTAAAACTTCTTCTAATCTTTCCATAATATTCATTTTCTTACTTTTGATAGTCTATATTTAATGTATTCAGATAATAATTTATCCTCACAATAGATAAAGCAACCCTTTTGACCTCTTGATAGCAAAGTTTTATATGTATTTCTAATAATCTTATCTGCTAAAGCAAAATTTTTAGTTGATTTTATACCTTTTATCGATGCATCTGATTTTGCTCTTTTTGTATAATCAGTTTTAACAATACTATCAATCAATCTTAAATCTTTCCCAATTATTATTCCAACATAGTCAAATTCTAATCCTTGAGTAGAATGAATACACCCAACTTGTTCAAATGAATCTGAATCGGTTGCAAACGTATTGGTGTCGAAATTCCATTGTGCTTCAAAACCATTTTCCAATACTATATCAATAGCATTTTTATCTTTACTACTGTTCCATGGATAACAATAACCAGCAATCATTCTTGACTTGTTATTAATATTTGTTTTTCTCAATTCTTCTCTCATTAAATTAGGGTCATCAAAAACTCTAACATCATAATCAAAATCAAAAAAATTATGATTTGCAGTTTCCCTAATACCTAGTAAGTCGTCTAAAAAAGCTAAATATCCATCGCTACCATTACATCTAAATTGTGATTTTAATACTAAACTATCATCGCAAATTACAATGCTATTTTCAATCTTTGCCCATTTCTTTATTTCTTCTATAGAACCAATATCTTTAGTTGTTACAATTTGATCTTCATCAATAAAAAAAACACTAACTTTTGATGCATGTATTATTTCTTTTATTTGATTATCACCTTTATTAGAATACATACCAGATTTAGCATTTAATCTATGCGACTCATCTACTAAAAGACAATCATAAACATTATTATTTATTCCAATAAAAGAACCAGAACCCTTAAACACCCCCTTTAAATATCCTAGCGTATGTTTCCCTTTAACTAAATTATTTGAAAATGTATATCTAGGAGCACTTGTTTTAGTAACATATGCACAAGAAAAACCTTCATTCAAAATCTTGGCTAATAAATTAATCGCAATAACTGATTTTCCTGTGCCTAGCAATAGTGAGTAAAATCAACCATTTAATTTCTTTAATTCATTCCATAATTCTTGAAGACTATCATATCTTTTACTTTTGTCAATGTTTGTTCCCTTATTTAATATCGTTCTTATCTTATCATCCTTTATTGCGTCAAAATTGGAATGTTTGCCAGTTAAAATAAATATACACATTAAAGTAATGGCATATATCTCATGCTTAAAATCATAGTTTTTAAAACCATCAATTTTTAAAGATGGGTCATTAAATGAACCTTTAACTTCAGAATCTATTGATGTCAAATCACTTTCAGGTAATTTCACAAGCCCAAAATCGCAAATTTTCACTTCAAATCCATCATCATAATGTTTTATCATAACATTTCTAGGACTAATATCTCTATGTAATATACCTTGTTTATGAATTAAATCTAATCCAGCAAACATATGGTTTATCATTTTTAATCGTTCATTTAATTTTAATTTATTATTATTTTTTCGTATATAATCAAATAAAGATTCATCGACATACTCTAAAATATATTCTTTACTATCCTTTATTAATTTATATACTTTAACTATATATTTAGAATTAAACTTTTTTAATTCTTCGAATTCCAAATAAAATCTTTCTAGTTCTTTCTCAGATAGATCATTATTAGCTCTTTTTACTGCAAAATAGCATGAATAATCTTCATCAAAATATTTATAGACTGTAGCATATGAGCCAGAACCAATCATTTTTAAATTATAATTACACTTTTTTTCAACTGAGATTGTACTATGACTAAGTTGGTTTATAAAAATTGGACTTTCATAATATAAATCTATTTTTTCCATATTTGGTGGTATAGTACTGCCACCACTCTTTTCCAAAAATTTATCACAATTATTTATAACTTCCTTATAATATGTATCAATTTCAAAGGAAAATTCAGTGTGCTTTAATTTGCTTTTTAAAGTCTTTATTAATTCAAAAGTATTTATCAATTCTCTACTATTATCCGCCCAAAAATGTGCACCATATTCATTGCTTGGTAATCTTGAATTCATAAATTTAAACTGGGTGATTAAAATCGAGTGAATCGTAGAAAAAATCAATTGTAGCATAGGATTTTTAAATAAGCTCTCATAAATAAAAATGAACTCATCATTTAATCTAGAATTTAACTCTTTTTTAGTACCTATTAATGTTTCTTGTAACGATACCATAATTGACCTCACTTTTTTATAAATAAAAAAATAATAATATATTTTAGTAGACTAAGACATGTTTTTTCTCAAACAATTGCTAAAGATACCTTTCGGCATCCCGAAGACTTAGATAGAATCTATTCTTCTTTTAGAAATATTAAAGAACTTCTTATCTTTTTCTATACCTATATACTTTCGATTTAATTTTTTTGCAACATAACAAGTTGTGCCAGAACCCATAAAGGGATCAAGTACAGTATCACCTTCATTAGAAGATGATTTTATTATTCTTTCTAATAATTCTTCTGGTTTTTGCGTAGGATGATATCCAAACTTTTTCTCATTCATTTGTACTGCAGGAATTGTCCATACATCTTCAAGCTCATCATTATTCACTTTAAACATATCATCATAATTGAAAGTGTGTTTAAAACCTTTAGATGCCCATATTATTAATTCATAAGAAAACCTAAATTTATTCTTATAAATTAAAGGTGGTGGGTCACTTTTGTGCCATACTACAATATTAATAATTTTAAATCCTGCTTCATCCAGAGCATTTTTAACATCAAAAATATTGTGTACAGTTCCACTAACCCAGATACTTCCTCCAAATTTTAATACTTTGTAGCATCCATTAATCCAATTTTTAGTAAATGAAATGGTATCTTCATAATTCTCTTTTTTGTCCCATTCACCTTTATTAACAGATACTACTTTACCGGAATGTATACTTTTTCCACCATTAGAAAGAAAATAAGGTGGGTCTGCAAAAATTAAATCTACTGAATTAGGCTTAAGTTTCTTTAATACTTCTATACAATCCTCATTGTACAGCAATTATTTCACCAAGCTTTCTTCGTAAAGTCTTTTAAATTGACTTCGTTTTATTTTACCATAAAAAAAGAGACAATTAAATTACAATTATCTCTTTGCAAAAATATTATATAGCACTATAGATTTATTTCCATATTAACTTAACATATGATAATATCTTATTTTGTCTATCATTTATACTTTCCTCATTCCAATCATTGTATGACATTAAGTCGTTATTTGGTTTGATGACAGATATTTTATAGGCATTTTCTTTTTTATAAGCAAAAGGTCTATTAGAAATTTCTATATTTAAAGGACCGCTTAACAAACACAAGTTTCCAAGCTTCCATAAATACTGTTCTTGAATATCATCACTAATATGGGGCCATTGGTCTTTGTTTTGAGGCAAAATATGTTCTATATGAACTTCTGTATTATTGATATTTATTTCATTTGTTTTATCTAATAATCTATGGATTTTCCTAAAAATATACCTTATTTTTTCTTTGTCATTTTCTGAATCTGAAAATGAATGTTCCTTAAAACTTGCTTCAAACACATTATCTGGAACAATCCAACTTCTTACTGTATCAATAACTTCTGACGATGTATAATTTTTTAGTGAAATATTTTTAGCCAAATTAGCGAATTTTACCTCTACTTCATTTGGATTATTAGAACATATCACAAAATTCTTGAAAACCAACGTCTCAATACACTTAGCTACTGATGATATCTCACTTATATCATATTTTTTCGAATCATTGGCATCTTTTTTGATGTACATTGAGATCAAAACTGGACACCAAGTCACAGATTTCATAACCTTCAATGCCTTCATAGTAGTTAAAAAATCTTGTTCATCAACAATTTTTGGATTTTCAGGATCAAATAAATCATGATAAAATAACGAGCTTTGGTTTAAATCATCCAGTAATTTTTCACACCTAACTGCACTTCTTTGTAATTCATTTGTAATATTTGAATATAGAATTTTATCGCGAGTAAAATCATGTTCTGCATTCCATACATGACGAATAAACTTAGTAATATCAAGACTATCTAGATTAACAACTATTTTATTCCATTTTTTATGCGCTGTTTCGACATTTGTTGAATTAGCCAAAATATAATTTTTTAATAGATCAGTTGATACCAAATCTTTACCTCTATCATTGAGTGTTTCAAATATAGTATAAGCTTCACTTAAATTATCATCTTCTAAATACATTATCTTAAATTTGTTAGTGAATGCACTATAATATGTATCTAATAAAGCAAGTTTCTCCTCTAAAGTATCTAAATTTTTAACTAAATTTTTTATTTTCGAATCAAAAAAGTTTAATGCTGATCTCATTAAATTCTTACTCGACTTACTTGGATTTTTTTCTTTTAATGCACTTTCTTCACGACAAATTAATTTTATAAAATATTCATTATCAATATCATTTTGAATTAAATTAATGTTTTGGTTCTCATAATTTTCATTACTGTTGTATCCTATTAGTTGTTCAATTTCTATAATTTTTCTATTTAATTTTTTGGCATCTTTAACTGTTGGATCTTTGTATTTATTATAAATAGTATTATATCCATTTAGAAATGCACTTATTAAGAAATAACTTGTTGTTATTCTTTGCTGACCATCTATTATGTATAATTTATTCTCATCTTCTTTGTTTTTATGAATAACAATTTGACCATAAAAGTGCATCTCATTACCTTCATCAATTAAAAACACTAAATCATCCCATAGATCTATATACTCATCTTTTCCCCAAGCATATGAACGTTGATACTTAGGGATATACATGCAACTTCTAATAATTTCACCCAAACCTGACATTTTAAAATTTGAAATCCCCATATAGTTTACCTCACTTTAATTTATTAATAATCCCATCTTCTAATTCTTTAATATTATAAATTGTATCTAAAACATCAAATGTTTCTCTTAAATTATTTCTTGCTGAAATCCAACCAAGTCCATCAGTGAACCAAACAAATTTAAATCCTTCAATTCCCTTGGCCTCCAAAGCTAGTGTTTTATAGCTCCTAGCGGTTTCATTAAGTTTAGAACCCACTGAAGAATAAAAATTACATTCACAGGCATATACACACTTTTCTGTAATGATTACATAATCAAATCTTTTTGCCGTTTTACCATCATTTGATAATGCAGATAAATTTAATCCTGTTTTATTTTCTAAATCAGAAAGATACATTTCTTTGAAGTAATTAACCCCTTTAACAAATCCAGCTTTTTGAATAAATGACTCTACTAAATCTTCCATTAAATGGCCACCTCTATTTTTACGACCATTTGAATTTAACCCTGCTTCAACACCTATTACATAGTCAACTAAGTTATTTACTAATCGATTGGACAAAAGCTCAAATAAACCAGTTTCTCTCATAAAATATTTGTATTGTTCTATACTATAGTTGGCTTTTTTAAAATTATAATTAAATGCCCCATTAGTATCCATACAATAAATATCCATTTCTCTTTTAGCAATTAGAATTGGAATACATTTTAAAACTTCTGGGTATCTTTGAATCAATGTTTCAAAGTCATCTTCAATATTCTTGCTACCAACCAATGAATTTAAAATATTTAATTCTACCTTAATATCTTCAAAATTCTTATATACGACATCAAAATCCACATAATAAGTATAATTAGCAATACTTTCTCTAAATGTAGATAACCAATTATTAAAATCTTTTTTCATACAAACTATCCTTTACACACTAATATTAAAATGCTTTAGAGCATATTCATGATATTCTTCATCAGTAAGTACATTGTCAAAAATATTACCACCAAATTTTTTCCCTATCTTACAACTATCATTTACATATTTAAATACTGATTCAACATCCTTGTTTTGACGAATTAGTTTATTCAACATATAAATATCAAGTTTTTCATTATATTTAGCATTAAAAATTATTTCGCTTTGGTCTGGATAAGATTTATTTAATAAAATAATACCTATTCCATGAGCAGAATTCAAAATTCTTAGTTCATCCATTAAATCTGGATCATCTAATAAATCATCACATACCAAGTAACCTTCATTTGCCCAAGATGAATTTGAAACTGCTTGAAAATAATATTCTTTAAAGTTTGAAAAATCTATTCTAGTTTTCATCTCAAAAGAATAAATCTTATAAGGTGTTTCATTTAGATGCTTCATCAGTTCTAAAGAAGTATCTGAAAAATCATCAAATGGAAAATATACACCTATCAAATCTGAATATACCCACATATTAGCTTTCTTCTCAGGACTTTTACCATGTTTTGTTATACTTGATTGATTAATGGTTTTTGTCAAACAATTAAAATGAGGATTTGAATCTACATATTTCACTAAAACTGTATGTAAATCTTTTTCTTTATAAGTCTGTGTTGATTTAACATTTTCACTACTAACCACATTATTATAGTCTTTAGTCTTTAAACCAAATGTGGTCGGTCTTGTGGATACTTTTACAAATTTAGAATTGATATTATCTCTAATATCCACATATATTTGCGCTCCGATAGAGTCCCATGGTGTTTTTCCGGTGGTTACTATTCTATCAGCCAATCCATATTCCCTTGCTGCTTCCCATATTTCTTTATAACCTAATGGTTCATTACTTTTTTCTAAAACATCTTCAGCCAATTTAATAAACGTATATTTCATTTCAAACCCTCCAATCTTCTAATAGTCAGCTCTAAATATTTCTGTTCTTGTTCAATACCAATATATTTTCTATTGAGCATCTTTGCGGCAATACCTGTTGTTCCACTGCCATTAAAAGGATCTAATATTAAATCTCCTTCATGTGTAGACGCTTCAATAATTCTTTTTAATAATCCTAATGGTTTTTGTGTAGGATGTTTTCCTTCTTTTTTCTCTAACTTTGGTGTACAAGCAGAAACATAAAATTCCGGTTCTAAAGCTTCAAATTGCCAAACATCCTTCATTTGCTTCCCACCATTTTCTTCTTTCATTAATGAGTAATTAAACGTATGATTACCTTTCTTTTTGGGTGTTAATTGTTTTCGAGCCCATATGATAGTCTCCGTAGAATGGGTAAAACATCTACAAGCTAAATTAGGTGATGGATTAGTCTTTTGCCAAATAATATTATTAATAATGCTGAAACCTTCCATTTCAAGCGCTACTCCAATTGTATAAACACTATGAAGAGTCGCTGAAATCCAAATAGTTCCATCATCCTTTAACAATTCCCTACATTGTCTAATCCATTTCCTATGGTATTTTAGTCTTTCATTTATTTCTAACGATTTATCCCATTCACCTTTATCAACAGATACTTGTTTACCACTACTGCAACTTATTCCACCACTTGACAAAAAATAAGGCGGATCAGCAAAAATCATGTCTACTGTTTTTGATTCTAATTTTGGTAGTCGTTTAAAAGTATCATCGTGGTATAGTGTGAAGTCATTTTCCGAATAAAACAATTTACGCATTTAATCACCACAATCATAAGCATTTTAGAATATTATACCATAAAAGGCTACTATTTTTAATGATAAAGTCTAAAAACGACATAAAAAAATCCTCAAAATGAGGAATTTTTCTTAGTAATTTGTAATTATTACTTCTTCAACGGCACCTCTACCAGATGCCTTTGAATTTATCATCCTTTTTGCATGAATTACTTGAATATTAAAACCATTATATAGCTCTTTTATGTATGCTGTATTGTGATTGCTTAACATACATTTTACACCGCGTTTAGTTAAAGACTTAAAGCATTCAGCTAAACGTCTTTGATCTTCCTTGTTAAAATCAAATTTAGAATACGCTGTAAATGAATCTTTATCTTCGGGAATATCGTATGGAGGATCAAAGTATACAAAGTCTCCAGACTTAGCTGTCCTTGTTGCTTCTACAAAATCACCACTTAGTATTTGAATATTTTCTTTAGAAAAATATTCATGGATTTCTTTTAAGTTCTCGACATCATAGGTTTTTACTTTTTCCTTTTTCGCTGATGGAACATTAAAATAACCCTTTGAATTAACTCTATATAAACCATTAAAGCAAGCCTTATTTAAATATATTGCTCTAGCTGCCCTTTTCCATAGTGGTTCTAACTCGAAGCGTGGATTACGATCCCACGCTCTAATCTCATAAAAATAATCTTCATTATGATTAGCTTCATGCTTGTCTAATTCTACTATCATCAGCTTATATAGTTCATCATCTTGTAAGCATTTATATATTGCTAGAAGCTCTTGATTAACATCATTTATTACTGCATTTGCAGGCGCAAGTTCAAATAAAAGAGCTCCACCACCTACAAATGGCTCATAATAATTATTAAAATCTTTTGGTAAGGCGGCTTTAATCTTATCTAAGATTTGCCTTTTACCACCTGCCCATTTGACAACTGGACTCATACACATATTACTCACAACCTTCGTATTGTATTTTACCATATTTTCACCTATCTATCATTATAATTTTTGAATTTGTAAGAAATAGTAACTTCAAAATACCTAAAGCCTTTTTTAGGTCTGCATACATCAATTCTCTTAATCAACTTGTTGAATACATCAAGATTATTTTCATCATACCTTACATCTAAATTAGTTTAACTAATGCATTTCGTAACGCTTCTTTATCTTTCAAAACATCATCAATCAAAATTTTGATATCCTCAAATAAAATTGGGTATAATTTATGCGCCTTAACATGCGTATGACACCTATAACATCTATAAAAACCAGCTGAGTAACACACTTTTGCTCCGAAGTTACAATAATACAAAATCTAGTCGTTCCTCATTATGTAGTCTAACAAAGCTTTATCAGTTCTTATTTTTAAAGCTTTATCATACATTTATTTGGTAATAATTGCTGGAACAGCATTTAAGACCTCAACAGTATTATTGTTTTTCTTAAAAACACAATTATACTTTGTAAGCTTACTTTTAATTACTGTACCATAATACTAAGTATATGTAAATTATATTGCTGAAATAGTGATAATAATTTTCCTTGCTTCTATTTCTTCTACCCAAAATACTCAATAAACTTTTTCTTAATACATTTCACTTTATCACCACCAATAATACACTTTTAGTTTATTTACAGCTTAATTATAGTAAACTTTTAGTGTATTGTCAATCGATTTAATAAACTTTTCGTTTATTTATTGTCGAATTAGATATATAATAAATTTACGGTGGTGATTTCAATGGATGTCAAACAAAATTTAAGACAAATATTGCAACAAAAAATAATTGTTGAACACATAATGGATCAAAACGAATTTGCGCGTGCATTAGGAGAATCTCCTCAAAATGCAAATAAATGGTTTAATCCTAATACCCCAAATGCAGTTCCAAATGTGAATCACTATGTTAAAATAACTGAATTACTTGGAGTAACCATTTATGATATTTTTGGAATAAATGATCCTTCTTTTATTTCACCTCGAATCAGAAAAATAATTGAATCATTGAATGATAATCCTGAATCAATAGAATATGTTGAACGGCTATTAGGTATAAGCAATTAAGCTTGTACCTTTTCTTTTTTTTCAGTGCTTAATCCTTCTTTATTACTTCCCTCAAAATATTCAAGCATTAAGTCTAAAATATTTTTACCTGTTCTTTCAAATGTTCTCGTGACAACATGTTCTTTTTTCACCTCCTCTTTAATTTTCTTCATAACATATTCACCTCCCTATTTCAGATTATTGTTAATTTGCAAAGCATATTAATTATGTACAAAAATACATTTAAATACCAGTTTAGTTCGCGTTAGAGGGGCTATTAGGGGCTATACTAATAGCCCCTCTTTTCGCTGGTCTATACCTTGATTATTAGATGGGACTTTTTGATGTTATCTTTACCTGCAATCATAAATTTAATAATTGCTTTTTTGATAACAATTTAATGCCCTACACTTTTACTACTAATTTGCACCCATTTAAGAGCAAATTTTTTGAAAAAATCCAAAAACAAAAAAAATCCAGTTTTATCAAAAACTAGATTAATTCTTATTTTCTATTTCTATATTCTTTTCTTTCTTTCACACCTAAAAGCTTATCAATACTCTTTACTTTAATAAATTCACCACTAAATTTTTTGGTGTAATTAACAACAATTTCTCTTCTTTGGTTGGTTTACGATAAAATTCTTCTATGCATCTTTCAGTTGAACGAAAACTTATTTCGCCATATATCGCTCTTACTACTTTTATACCATTGATTTTAAAATAGTACTCATATTCTAAATCATAGTCAGTAAGGTTTCTTTTCTGAAGATATTTTATATTTATTTTTTCGATAAAATCGTATTCATCAAAAAAATAATTTCTAGGTTTATGAATTAGAATTTCAACATTTTGTTCATCAACTATTTTACTAATTACACCTATGTCGCCTTTTTCAAATTCATTATAATCTATTTTAACAATAATCGGGTCATATAATCTCATTTAAATTCACTTTCAATAGCCAAATCATCTATATAATTCTTCCACTCTACAATATTCTTCACCCATCATACCATAAGGATCTTTTTTATTTACAATTTTTGGAAAACAACAATAATAAACATCAACTCTATCATTTTTTGTGATGTGAAAATTTTCATGAAATCCACAATAACCGCAATATTCACATTTCCTGCCATTTATCCAATCGTTTGTAATTGGACAACAATAGTCCATTTTTGCTTTCCCCTTTATTCTACCACGATATTTTTGTTTATATTTTCTAAGATGCTTTACCCTATCATAAACAAATTCTTTAGGTGTAAAGAAAAAGTATTCTAAATTCATATCATTCGCTATATCAATGCAACAATAATTATTCATAGAAAATCTTCTATAGTCAGGATCACCATCATCATCTGTTAAACACCAATATACTCTCCTAACATCGTCATTTGAATAGTCAAATTCTTCTACGCTATTACAAAAGCATATAGAAATCTCTTTACTATTTTCAGAAGGATGTGGTGCACTTTTAAATATCCTAACTGGGTTTTTCCAGATAAAATCAGTTTCACTATCATCGTTTAAATATCTTATTGATTCATTATCAAAATATCTCGTGACATCAAACACCCATACCACCCTATATCCAGCTGAAGTATAAAATACATTTCTATCCGTGAACTCTTCTGATGATATTGGGCTATGTTGAAATTCAATAACAATTCCATCTTTTAATATGTCTGCTCTATGGATTATACCGTTATTTTTTATGACTACTTCTCTATATTTAGGTTCAAATTTTTTTTGCATTTTTTGATGCCACTCAGACATATCATAATGCCAGTTATCAACGCATTCTCCACTTCTATGGGCAAAGTGCCATACATTTAAATCTCCAGTTTTTAATAGCAATTTATTACCACAGCATGGGCAAAAATACTCTTCATCTTTATTTGCATCATATGCACTTACTCTTTTTCCATATTTATCGATGCCAAATTCCATAAGCTCACCTACTCTCATCAAATTTTATATTTCATAATTTTTTAACTATTTTTACATTTTTTAATCATACATAAATCAATAAACAAATAGCATATGAACTAAAAATTGTATGAAACTTCCCCACTATTGCTAGGAACACTTGTCCCAAGACAACCTTGTACAATTACAGTATACTTATCGTTACTTTTAAGAGAATTCTGCACAAGTTTCAATATGGTTGCATAAGCTAATTGCTGTTCATCTATCATAATAAATTCTTGCTTTCCATTCAAAATACTACCAACAGCGTCTTGAAGTGATTTAGATGGTTTTAATTTTCCATGCTCAATTATTTCAAATAATTCCTTATTTGGTTTTCTTTTAATATATCTAATTAAATATTGTTGAAGATTTGTTCCATCGCATTTTAAAAAAACAGGTGATTCAGATATTATGTCTTTGTACGCCTTATGGCATATTTGATTTCTATACTCATCTAAATAATTATGTAAATATGTACATGGTATCATAGAGATTTTTTCTTGTCTAACTGTCTCGTTTAAATTCTCAATTAATTTTGCATATGAATATGCCTGTTGAGATGGATGAGCAACGTACCTTTCAGCGCCACCTGTAAAGGCCTTAACTACATTTTCCCTAGATGTTGCTTCACATTTCTCCCATTGCTTTAATTCTACTATAACCACATTGTCATGATTTCCATCATTCCCTCCAACCATAAAATCGACTCTCTTAGATGTTAAAGGTATTTGATATTCAATGGCTACTTGACAATCATCAGGTATCATACTATCTGATAAAATCATTGCCATTCTTGGCAATGAATTTTCCCATGACCTAAACTCAGCATAGTTTTCTCTTCTAATATCCAATTCTTTAAATAGAATATCAATTCGTGATGCAATTACACTATTATAATATCTCTTTGAAAGTTCGCTTTTGTATTAGAATAAACAATCATTATAATCTCCCCTAGTTTCTCAAAAGTAATTATTACAATACACGTTTTATTAATTTTATCATACTTTTTATAAAAATGCATAAAAATGTTAAGTTATTTTCAGTTAATATCTAAATTAATGACATTTAATTTTATAATTGAATTGTTATAATCTCATACTATTATATCTAATTTTCTTAAAGAAATATTTTCTATCATTATTCGAACATATTTTGATTTTTTCATAGCTTTTTCTAATACTGTTTTTGCCAAAAATAATTTTTATTCTAGCATTAGTATTAAACATTAAATCACATGTTTTAACATCAATTGTAAAACTGCTAAAACCTCTCATTAACCCTATGACAATCATAAAGCTTTGAGCAATTAGAATTTCAACATTACCTACATTCCGATTGCTACAGCAATAGCAAAATTTTTCTTTTTTTGATATTAACAACATACATTTTGGCATTACAAAACTAATACTTGCGCCAACTCTCAATAAGCCAAAATTAATTAAACTTAAATTATTAGTTTGTATAAAAACTTCTACAAAGGTATATAGAATAGTAACTAGTTTATTACTAAAATGTGCAACTAAGATAACCATAAAAAGTTATAGTTATCTAAATTTTTCCCTGCTTTATCTCTTATTCAAGCACCAATAGCGTCCCTATATTGTTTGAAAGTATTAGAAAGCTTTCCTACTATAATTGAATCAGGTACACCATGCATCATATTTAAAAACAATGCTAATGATACAAGGAATGCAAAAAATAAAGTTAGGCACGATAGTAGAAAAAATTCTCACAAACCTTATCTAATATGAAGCTTCGTATACATTGCTCACCCTCTGATGAATGATAATAATATAAAATATTAAGCATCAATATCAATAGTATATGTCTAATTTTACTAAATTAATTAGTTTTATCAATTGGTATCACCTATTCCACTGTGCTTTTAAAACATTCTTTTTAAAGACTTATAAAAAAAGACCAATCTAAATTGATTGATCTTTTAAAACACTATTAATTTGATAATTTGAAATTGTCTAATAACCAAAGATTAAAATGCAATCCTTGCTCAATTAAATCATTACCTTCAGAAATATTAGCATAATCAATTAATACTTCTTTATATTCAACATCACAAGCATCACCATAATAAGTAACTAGACAATTTGAATGAATTAAAATCTCGTTATACTCTTCACTTAGCATAAATTTTTGTATATTACCATTTGTCTCAATTGTGAAGTATGCACCCTCTGAATAATTAGTAAATGTCAAATAAACATAAGATGATTCATCTGTCTTAATAACATTAATTTGATTTTCTTTCGAAGTTGAAAGAACCTCATTAACACTAAAATCAGTTGAGACTTCCTTCTTATAATATGCATCAGCGTAAATCATATTAGGGCAATATTTCTTTAAAGCTACAAAAGCATTCAAATCATAGACACGATATTCAAATTCATCATCATTTTTAACTAAAATTAAAGCATCATCATAAGGTAGTGTAGCTATATTTTGTTTTCCAATTAAATTTGCTCTTGGGCTTGGACTAAATGCGCTAACAATTAAAAATATCATTAAAGGAACGATTGATAAATGAAGTGCTCCTTCAATATTTGTAGTATTTTTAACTTTAATTCTTCTAAATGAAGCATATGATAAATAATCAGATAAGAAAATACCAACATTAAATAATGTCAAAGCAAAAAGTAAACCATACACATAAGACATTGTTAAGCCTAAAGCTACAATTGCTAAAGAAATAACAGGAATAATAACTGGTAAATAAATTGCAATTATTAATAATTCAACATGATATTCTTCTAACATATATTTTTTAAACACGCTAACAACCAATTCATATAACAATAACAAAGCACCACTAAACATAAATAGATAGCTAGCATCAGCAATCACAAAGGTTAAAACAATGCCTAAAAATGCATGAATATAGGCTT
The DNA here is from genome assembly GCA_944324805.1 of uncultured Acholeplasmatales bacterium. GTDB lineage: Bacteria > Bacillota_I > Bacilli_A > Acholeplasmatales > Anaeroplasmataceae > CALUXS01. The sequence goes on from CALUXS010000003.1 coordinate 103,137, forward strand.
GACTTCTAACTAAATCACGATTTTCAATGTGGAAGAATTTCTTACCATAATATGAAACAGTGCTAACTACAATTAGCGATAACAAGGCTATACCTAAGATAATTGCAATATTAGAATAGGTTATTTGACCTAAAATATGTATATCCATTGAGTCAAAGAAAACCCCAGTTAGTTGGAATATATAATAACATGCTAAAGTAACAACCGCACTAATAACTAGAGCAATAAGTGTAGTTGCTAAAGCTAATGCTGTCTTTTTTATATTATTTTCTTTATTTACAAAAATAGACACTAAAATATTAGCTAAAAGCATTATGATAGTAAGAACACCAAAAATAATAGTTGCTGTATGATTATAAATAATAGTAGTAACATTTAAATAAGTATAAAATATAGCAGATTCATCAGCTGTATATAATTCATCTAAATCATAATTTGCTAAAACCTCAATCAAATTATCAACAATATCTGCTTGCTGAGATAAATAGCTCATTCCTAAATTAGCGACATTATCATCTTGTGTATGGTAATTTTCTCCATTAGAAATATTAGCCATATTTAGACCTTGATAATAATCCTTAAAGCTTGTAAAGTCTGTACTATTTGGCATAGTATCATAAACAAGTGTCGCAATTGAACATGAGAAAATACTTTTATTTACCTTAGAAAAAAGCTTAATTGTTTTATAATTATTTTTACTAGTTTCAAACATAATTACAGTACCACTAGTACCACGCGATTCAAGATTTGTACCAAATTTAATTCGATCAGTAACATTATTAAAACCATTAAATTCACTCATAAAGGCTTTTGAACCATATAGTCCAAATTCTTCTCCATTAACAAAGCAAAATAACAAATCATTTTGCATTTCATATCCATTTTGCATTTTATCTAGATAATATCTAATAGCCTCTAGCATTACAGAGCAAGCAACACCATCATCACTTGAACCACTACCCATTGGTACTGAATCTAAATGAGCCATAAACATAATAACCTCATTAGTTTTTTTAGTTGAATTGCTAGGAATATAAGCAATAACATTATCAAGATTGTATTCTTGATATCTTTCATCATAGGTTGTATAATTTTGAATCAAATAACTAGGCTTAGAACTATCATCTTCATTTACTAATCCGTAGTCCTCTAAAACATCAGCAATATATTCTACTGCTTTATCGTTTGCCTCCTTATGAAGAACTGAACGAGGTCCATTTTCTGATAATTTTTCAACATGAGTCAAAATATTTTCTTGATTGAAATCTGTATCATACCTTTTTTCTACTGTATCTCTAATAGATAGAAAAAAGAAAATCACGATAAAAACCAAAAAAATATATTTAAGATACCTTCTTATTTTTTCCATAACCCTCTACCTTCTTTCTTTTTGAATTATATCGCAATATGACACTAATCTCAAGAATTTTTTATATATCCATTCTAGGTATTTATTATAAAAAGAAACATTATTCATCCATTTAAATATCAATATAAGTTCCATAATTGAAATAAAAAACTCTTAAATACTACAAATACTATTTGCAAAATTTCTAATATTCGTTCGATAATTTCATCTTCTTTCTTTTTAATCTTCTCGAATAGTATAATTTTCTTGTAATAATACATTCTTCGGAAACATTTAATACCTCAGCAACCAATTTAGTATCACATTCCCCAACAATAAAACTTGTTGGAACTAGTAATTGACCTGCAAACTCATTTGCTTGCCACTCAGGATCACAGTATGTTGGACAATCTTCAACCCCTCATCAAAATCAAATTCCAATACTTGACATTGAAAGTAATGAAATAATTCATGTGCTAATGTAAAATTAGATCTATATTCTTTATTTTCTAATTCTTCTAATACAGATTCCTTAATATTAATATAGTTTTCTACAGGATTATATTTTGCAGGTGTATTTTCTTCAAAAATAGGATGTTTGTCTTCTAAATATTGAATGACTAATTCCTTCTTTTTTATACAACGCTTGATTTTGATCTATGTATCTTACAGCACCAAATTTATTATCTAGTCTTAGATATAAATCTGCAATTTTATCAATTAATTCATAAAATCAACTTTTATATTCCTTATATGTAATTATAGTAGTAATAATTGCACCACCAAAAATACCATAACAAATATTTAGTAAAAGCGAGAATAACTTTTGATTTGTATCGGTACACCAGAATAATATTATCATAATTAAAATACTTATAAAACTCACTGCCAAACATGTATATATTATAGACTTTTTTGTTTTCATATTAAACCTCAAAATCTTTAATTTTGTAAATGTAACAAAACAATTACATTACTACCTTAACCTACCGCGATGGTTTATATCACGCCAATGAACATAATTTGAGATATCCTCTTGTGTTTTTCTAAATGCAGCATTAATATATTCATTTGGTTTTTTTATAAAATCATCATATTTAACAAGTACACAAAAACGATCTTCCTCTGAATAGGATTTACACTTATTTGTACTATGAAGATAATAATTTTGTGAAAACTCTCTAATAACAGTATTATCATTTATTTCAACAATATTATGATTTCCTTGGCAAATGCTACAATATCTTTCGCCTTGATATATGACTCCATACATCTTGGGTAATACTATACCAAGTAAACCACTTCGATTATTACCTTTGCCATCATACAATGTAGCTTGTAATTCTCTTATAATAAAACTTTGTTTATTATAACCTTCATTGTCTAATCCTTCATTTTCTGATGAATGTGCTCCAATTAAAAAAAGAGTAACCGATGTGTTTGACATGTACTCAGATCTAATAACTTGCATTACATAATCTATATCATCAGACTCAATAGTTTTATCAAGTGCTTTTCCTTTTATTTGTTCTTCCTTTAGTAATCTTAAAATTTGATCTTTATAATACTTATCTTCTTTCTTAAAGCTAATAAAACAATTATGCTTCTCCATAATATAACTCCTCCCAACTATTATTAATCAAAAATAGAAACTTTATCTCTATCACCATCATATACAACTATATTTAACTCACCATTTAGAGATTTTTCATTTGTCAAAATCGAACTTTTTATTATAGATAATGATTGTTTATGATTCATTGATGCTCTAGAACTACCCGTTCCCATTAGCGGTATATATATCGGCTCCCCTTGACCTTTAGAATCATAATAATCAATCAAATAATCCATAGCATCTCTAATTTTTTTCTTATTAGATTGTGCATTATTGTTCTCATCAAATGATGATATAACTAACAAATAAAAGTTTATACCCTTACTAGATGTCAAATGACATACTGTTCCAATACTATAAACCTCCAATTTTCCTCTACTTTTTTTGTCTCTATTAAGCTGTTTTATTGGCAAATATCCATTTAACGAGAGATTATCAGCGATTCGTTCATCCAATTCGTCTATTGAAATATCCTCATCATTTATAAATTTTTCAATCCATTTTCCATGTAAAGTATTTGGAGAAACCAATGGATTTTTTATTTTTTCACTTGGTTCATCAACTATTGTATCGAATGTATCGTTAACTGGTATAACATAGACACCTTTATTTTTGTGTATGCTAGAAAATGCCATTTTAAAAATATCTCCATAGAAGGCACAAACTTTATTTTTACCACGAGCCCATATTTTAACCGTCTTAAAAAAATAAATATGCGCTATCGTGCTAATCAAAAACGAAAATAAACATACTGATATTAAGATTAAAATTTTTAACCAAACATTAAGTATACGTAACTCATTCCACGAAATAAACATCAATATGGTAGCAATTATCGTGAAAAGAGCAGATGCAATTCTAAACGAAAACCTACGAATAGGCTTTATATTTATTAAAAATAATTTTTTCTTTTTCATATATCCCCCTATAATACTTAAATGCACTAAATACTACTATAAATATATTTTATTTTTTTAATTGCAAAAAACAATACTGATACAAATAGTGATGGAATACCTAATCCAATTGCTATAATCTCAACTGGTATGTTTTTTATTTCCAAAAACATCGGTATAAGTTCTATAATTGAAATAAGAAATTGCTTCATTACTACAAATACTATTTGTATAATTTCAAATATTACTTCGATAATCTCACCTTCTTTCTTTTTAATCTTCGCTCAAAGTATAATTTCCTTGTAACAACACATTCTTCGGAAACATTTAATACCTCAGCAACCAATTTAGTATCACATTCCCCAACAATAAAACTTGTTGGAACTAGTAATTGACCTGCAAACTCATTTGCTTGCCACTCAGGATCACAGTATGTTGGACAATCTTCAACCCCTCATCAAAATCAAATTCCAATACTTGACATTGAAAGTAATGAAATAATTCATGTGCTAATGTAAAATTAGATCTATATTCTTTATTTTCTAATTCTTCTAATACAGATTCTTTAACATAAATATAGTTTTCTATAGGATTATATTTTGCAGGTGTATTTTCTTCAAAAATCGGATGTTCGTCCTCTAAGTATTGAATAGTAAGTAATCCATCATTATGAAACTTTTCTATAACTTCTAGAATAGGAAAAGGAGAATTAGGGTTAATTCCTAATTCTCTTCTTAAATTATTAGCATAGTTTTCAATCTCATAGATTCTTAGTGGATTAGTTTTCTTCATCTAATAATGCTTCCTTTAACTTTCTTAATAATTCTTCATCAGCAGTTTTTATTTTTCTTGCAAAAAGTAATGAAATATCCTTTTGTGCCTCCGTCATTGCTGCAAGTTCAATCGGAACTTTTTCATTAGTTTCATAAATACTGTTTTCTAATTCAATTTTTTGTTCTTCTGTTAAATTATAAATACTTCTTATTTTTTCAGCATATTCTACGGGGATAGTTTTTCTACCTACTTCCATAGCTGATAAAAATGCAGCTGAAATATCTAACTTAATAGCCATTTGTCTCAATGAATCTTTTTCTTGTTCTCTTATTTTCCTTAAATATATACCAAATTTACTAATCATAACTTTTTGTCCTCTTTCGTAACATAATCTCGCTACTTTTAAAGTAGATCCATCTTGCTTAACTAAATTAAGAATATCTTAAAACAAATACAACCAAGTTATAACTTTGCCCATTTTGGTAGTTCTACACTTTGAAGGTTATAAAGTTCTTCATAATCAAATAAAGCATCGAAAGCATATAATTCATCTTCAGTTATTACATCAATTACCTTCCATTTAAAGCTTTTATATTTAAAATACGCACTAAAATAACAATCATATCTATCATTATATAAAGAAAGTAAAATAACATCTCCCGGCTCATTACTTAAAGCCAAAACATCTAAATTCATAAGATTAATAACACCATACATATTTAATTTTTCAATCTTTATGCCTTTATACTTTACTTCTAATATAGCATAATGCTTATCATCATCTAATATATTAAAATCATCAAGGTATTTAGCCAAGACAAATCTTGCGGTAATTGTATCATCTTTAAATTCAACATTTACCGCAGTCATATCATGAAAAACTAGTGGTACATCATACTCATTTAATTTTGCTTCAATTTCTGTATAATCGCGCATTTTTTACCCTCCTATATATTACTTTTTACTGAAGAAATAATTCAACTCATTTTATTTACACTTCAAAATATGATAATAATTATTTAAATATATATTTCTTATCTAATGGTGCGAGATGTGATTCTTTGGACCCTTTAGAGCAAGTATTACCATAACGATCTCTATATTTTATAGCATTGGAAATTTTTCTATTCCCCTTAATAGTAGATGCAGTTCTCCAATGATAATGCTCATCAGCAATTGTATTTCTATTGGTTAGAGCTTTACCATTATAATCAACAATTTGACCACTTGACTTTCTTCTAAATATTCGATGGTTACTTGTGCCATCTTTACAAGATGTTATTTCTACCCATCCTTTTTTACCGCTACTCATTAATAGATTGGGATTTTTGGGTAAATATGACCCATTATATACACCTTTAGCCTTGCACCAATTGTTATATTGCACTTGTCTACGCTCTTGCATTGTTTTTGGTTCATCAACATGAACATAATGCTCAGGCTTTTCCGTGCAATGATATACAACACTTTTAATAATCTTGTTTAAGATTCCCATAATATCTTATCCTCCTTTCTTGAAAACTTAAAAAGAAAATGATAAGATACTATACGGCGATAGTTATCTATCACTTGAGATTCATTAGCTGCAACTAGTGAATCTTTTTCTTTTCTACAATAATTTTAGACTAAAAAAAACGCATTGTCAACCAAAAAGGTGAACAATACGTTTTATCATGTTTTTTAATAGAGAGAAAATTATTTTTTAATGCCTAATAATGTGATAGCTTCAACATTAAATGTTCTAGGGAACATATCTACACATTCTAATGATTTTATTTCATAGCCTAGAGATTTAAATATTTCTAGGTCACGTTTTAGTGTTGTTGGTTCACATGATACATAGCAAACCTTTTTTATTTTTAGCTTATGAATAGCACTTATAAATTGCTTAGTTGAACCATCTCTAGGTGGATCCATTATTATGGCATCAATTTTAGTGTTTGTTAGACACATTTCATTTAGCTTTTGGGTTGCATCAGCAGCGATAAAGTTAATGTTTTTAACTCCATTTATTTTCGCATTATTAATTGCTAGCTTTATTGATTGACGGTTTAATTCAATTCCGATTACATTTTTGGCTTTACTACTTGCAATAATACCAATTGTACCTACACCACAATAAGCATCAATTATTGTTTCATTACCTTTTAATTCTAACTTATCTATAGCTTTTTGATATAGCTTTTCTACACCTTCATGGTTTATTTGATAGAAAGTATTTGAACCGATTAAAAACTTTTTACCTAGTATTTTATCTAAAATAAAGCCTGTTCCATAAATTATTTTATCTTCTTCTCCTAATACGATTGAAGTATCTCTAATGTTATAGTTTTCAATAATTGTTTCTACTCCCATATTTAGGGCTATTATATCTTTAACTATATCTTTTCTTTTTGGTAAAATTTTAGTAGCTAAAACAAATACTACTAGAGCTTTATCTTCTGTTTCACTATATCTAATTAATAGATGACGTAAAATTCCTGTATTCGTTTCTTCATCATAAGCTCTAAGTTTGTATTTATTTAAAATAGCAAGAATTTTAATAGCTAACTCATTTGCCTTTTTATTGTGTAATAGACAATTTTCAACTGTAATAATATCATGGCTGTTTTCTTTATATAATCCTAAGGCTAATTGATGACGTTTAGATTCTTTAAATGTCATTTGAACCTTAGTTCTATAATAAAGTTCATTATTCATAAATGTAAAAGGTATTTTATTGTTATAAATATCCTTCATTAGACCATTTATATATTTCTTTTTTAAATCTTGTTCTGATTCATAGCTCATATGAAGGTATTGACATCCACCACAGCGATCAAATTGAGCACATTTTACCTCAATTCTTAAAGGAGATTTAGTTATTATTCTTTTTAATTCGTAGCGTTTATTTTTCTCTACTTCTACCTCTTCACCCTTTAAAATTCCTGGTATATAAACTCTTTTATTATTTATTTCAAAAATTCCTTTTCCATCTGGAGTAGTATTTTCACAAATTAGCTTCACTTTATCACTTCTTTCTCTTGTTATCATACCATTTTTTTAGAAATAAAAAAAGAGCAAAATGCTCTTTTTAAACTTCAATATTATTTAACCATTTTGTTGAATTAACTTTTAATAATAATAAAAATATTATACTTAATAAAATAGGGACAATAATATTTATTCCTATTGTTAAATAGCCATTAAATAAGTTGATTGTGAAAAATGATACTACTAATATAATAGCATTAAAAAGCATTCCACCAAAGGTTGTAATTAATACTGAAGATGAATTTTTAATTTGGTTAAAATTATCCCAGTTCAATTTTGGAAATAATAAATTAATAATAATTCCAAATAAACCGAAAGCAAATATTAGTAATTGAGGATATAAAATAGTCATTATAATATTTACTACATCAAAGCTATGAAGGAAAATTAAAATGATTGATGCTACTAGACCAAGTGAGCCTAATATAAGTTGATTTACAATTAACTTTGAAGCAAAATAGCTTTTTTTGTTTATTGGTAAAACCTTTATAATCCAGAAATTTTTATTTTCAGCACTTATTGATACACTAGTAACTGATGACATTGTTAATAAAAGTCCTAATAAATATGGAACTAATAAATATAACATATCAATAACTGGTTTTGCTTCTGGTTCAGTAATTTTATCAAACTGGCTGACAATGAAAAATACCATAATTATTCCAACTATTCCACCTGCAATTGTATTTAATAATAACATTGGACTTTGTAAAAGGTTTTTGATATCCTTTTTAATCAAGATACTTAAAGGTGTATTAGCTTTAACCTGTTTATCACTATCATATTTTTCACTTTTTTGATTAACTTGTAGCATTTGATAAAAGCTATCATAAAAATATGAATAAGCTAAAATTACGACTAAAGTAGAACCTAGTGCAATCACTAGATAGATAACTATTGATAAAATATTACCATTTAAAAAACCATCTTCAACTAAACTTAAAAAAGGAATATACTTAATGATGCTTTCACCCATATTACTAATGCCTTCGCTATTTGAATTACCATTTACAAATAAAGAAAATGCCATAATACCAACAAAGGCTACTACATATAAAATAGATAAAATTATTTTAGCAAACTTAAATCTTCTTACTAATAGATTAAATACGAAACCTATTATTACCGCTATTAAAATTGCTAGTAATGGTAAAGTAACCATTAATACTATTCCTGATAATATAAATGTTTTATCTTCTAAGCTATATAGAATAATTGTAGGTAGATAGATAATTAAACTAAAGATTAGCTCTTCTAGTAAAAATAATAATAATTTAGAGGTAACAATTACTTTTTTAGAAATGGGCATTGGCTCTAATATATTATGATCCTTATTTGAAAATAAAATCATTTGTGATCTAAAGATTGCTGAAAATAGAGTTATTAAAATTACTAACGCCCCCATGAATAAAGGAAAATCTACTAATTTATTTTCTTCTTTAAAGGCCATATAAAACATAAAGTTATATACTAATGAAAGAAAAGCAAATAGTAATCCAATCATTCCTATTGCAACGCCAAATGAAGCTTTTTTACGTTTGCTGTTATTTGAAGAGAAGGCTTCTCTTAATTCAACTTTAAATAGAGTAAAAAGTTTATTCATTGTCGGTCCTTTCTAGGAAGAATTCTTCTAGTGATTTATTTTCCTTTATTGATGCAAAATCACCATTGAAGATTACTTTTCCTTCATTTATTATTCCTATATGATGGCATAGCTTTTCAACTACCTCAAGTACGTGAGATGAAAAGAATATGATATTTCCTTTGCTAACAAATTCTTTCATCATTTCCTTTAGTTCAAAGCTTGCCTTTGGATCAAGACCTACAAAGGGTTCATCTAAAACTAATAACTTTGGTTTATGAATAAAGGCTGATACTAAGGCTAGCTTTTGCTTCATACCATGTGAATAGCTTTTAATTGAATTTGCTAAATCGGCTTTTATTTCTAATCTTGTTGCATATTTTTCGATTAATTCTTTTCTTTCTTCCTTGCTGATTTTAAAAATATCAGCAACAAAATTTAAATATCCGATTCCTGTCAAGCTTTCATATAAATCTGGATTATCAGGAATATAGGCAATTTTTTCTTTAAAGGCTAATTCATTATCCTTTAACGTTAAATTATCTAGTTTAATTTCACCCGAATCAAATTTATGAAGACCTACAATTGACTTTATTAATGTAGATTTTCCGGCTCCATTAGGTCCTATGAATCCATAAATTTCTCCATCTTCTATTGTTAATGAAATATCTTGATTCGCAAATTTACCATTTTTGTATTTTTTAGAAACATTATTAATAATTAGCATTATAACACTCCTTGTATTTTTATGAATTTCTTTGAATACACTATTATTCTAGCATTTTTGAAATTTTATGTCAATATATGATAAAAGGAGCATTACTGCTCCTTAAATAACCTTGGTTGTCCATTTTTCAGCATCAATTACTTCATCAACTATTCCTTCATAGAATTCTTTTTCATGACAAACTAATATAACTGTACCTTTATAATTTATTAAAGCTTCCTTCAAAGCCTCTTTAGCTAAAACATCTAAGTGATTTGTAGGCTCATCTAAGATTAATGTATTAGTCTCCTCATTACATAAAATTGCCAGTCTTACCTTTGCTGCTTCTCCACCTGATAAAACAACCATCAAAGATTCAATTTTATCTTTTGTTAGTCCCACTGCTGCAAGCATTCCTCTAACCTCAGCATTAGTCAAAGAAGGATAATGATTCCAAAAATAATCTAATGCAGGAACGCTATCTAAAACTGCCTCTTGCTCAAAATAACCATAATGAATATTATAATCAAGTTCTACTTTCCCTGAAATAGGAGGTATTATTCCTAAAAAAGTTTTTAGTAGTGTTGATTTACCAATACCATTAGCACCTTTTATTGCAACCTTTTTACCACGTTCAATTACTAAATCAATAGGCTTTGATAAAGGCGTGTCATAGCCTGTAACTAAGTCTCTACAGCTAATAACGAATTTACCTGAAGCATTTGCCTTTTTAAAATTGAAAACAGGTTTTATTTGTTCTTTTGCTTTATCTATTATTTCCATTTTATCAAGAATTCTTTGTCTACTTTTAGCTAAATTTGTAGTAGCAACTCTTGCTTTATTTTTGGCAATAAAGGTTTCTAGTTTTTGAATTTCCTTTTGTTGTTTTTCATAAGCAATATTTTGATGTTTCTTTTTCAATTCATACATTTCCATAAACTTTTCATAGTTTCCGGTATATCTTGTTAAAACACCATCTTCCATATGATAAATAACATTAACAACACTATTTAAAAATGGCATATCATGAGAAACTAAAATAAAGGCATTTTCATAGTTTTCAAGATAGTTTTGCAGCCATGTAACTTGATCTTCATCTAAGAAGTTTGTAGGCTCATCTAAAATTAAAATCATTGGTTTTGCTAATAATAGCTTAGTTAATAGAACCTTTGCTCTTTGACCTCCTGAAAGTTCATCTACATCACGATCTAAGCCTATTTCACCAAGTCCTAAGCCATTAGCAACCTCTTCAATTTTACTATCTAATTCATAAAAGCCATTGTGTTCTAGTTCTGATTGAATTTCTCCTATTTCTTCTAGCATTTTATTCATAGTTTTTTCATCAGCACTAGCCATATCTTCATACATTTTAAAGATTTCTTTTTCTAAATCATACATATATGAAAATGCTTCTTTTAAAACATCTCTTATTGTCTTACCCTTAGTTAAAGAAGAATACTGGTCTAAATAGCCTGTAGTTATTCTTTTACACCATTCAATTTTTCCTTGATCTGGTGTAATTGAACCTGTAATCATTTTAATGAATGTTGATTTTCCTTCACCATTCATACCAATTAATCCGATGTGTTCTCCTTTTTGCATTACAAAGCTTGCATCTTCAAGAATTGTTCTATTACCGAATGAAAAGGAAACATTTGTAACTTTTAAAACACTCATTAAATTTCCTCCTTAGCTAAATTCTTAATTCCTTCTACATCTAATCTATGTAATACCCACATATCTAGACGCTTAGCACCCATTTTTTGATAGAAATCTAAGCTTTTTTGGTTCCAGTCAAGACATACCCAATCTATTCTTTTGACATTTTCATTAACTGCTTTTTTAGCTAAATAGATGAAACATTTTTTGCCATAGCCTTTTCTACGATAGCTTTCTTTAATAAAAATATCTTCTATATATAAATTTGCACTACCTGTAAATGAGGAAACATTATAGAAATATAATAAATAGCCTATAATAACATTATCTTCCTCTAATAAAGCACAATAGCCTTTTTTAGTTACAAAAATTGTCTCATATAGGCTTTCTTTGCTTGCGATAACTTCATTTTCTAATTTTTCATAGCTTGCCATTTCTTTGATTAAAGAAACTAATAAATCTAATTCATTTTCTTTTATATCTCTAATTAAAAACATATTTTCCTCCAAAAATAAAGCCAGATTTACTGGCTAAATTATTATATATATTTCCCCAGGATTAGCTTTTCTTTTAACTTCATTTGGGATTAAATCACGATATTTAAAATTTAAATAGCGCGGATTAAACAAATCTAAATCAGAGCCTAAAATATAGTCTCTAATTTGTTTTTTTGCGACTAAATCAGTAAGAATTTCTATGAATGCTGATTTTATCTTATGACTTTTACCACTAGCACCATATCCAACTATTAAAGCTATTAGTTTTTCTTTTCTATTTCTTGCGAGTTTTATTGTAACATTTAGCTCATATAAAGCCTCATTTACAGTTAAACCATGCATATCTTTTCTTAGCATTAATCTTTTAACATGTATTTATCAAACTCATCTTGTTCTTCAGGCTCTAGCATTAAATCCTTTAGTGGATCATTTGTATTCTTAATTGCATTTACAAATAGTGTTGAAACCATTAATGCTCCCTCAGGTACTAAATGTGTATGATCATCTTTTCCTTCTAAATAGTTTTCAAATTTGTTTGGTTCAAAAATCATATGGAACTTTTCACTTTCTTTTTCACCTAGTTTATTATATAAGTCCATTGTTAAACCATCTAAATCGATGCATGTATAGTTATTTTTCTTGCAAAAATCTAGCATTTGATAGCGGTAATCATGGTGAGTATCTACACACACGCCATTAACAAAATTGTGACGACAAATTGGCGTTGTAAATACAATATGACCACCTTTTTTTGTTACTTCATCAGCGAAATAAGCTAAATTGTTTACATATTCTACATTAGGTCTTGTATAACGATTTGGATCTTGAATTTTTTCATCATTATGTCCAAATGAACATATTACAAAATCACCTTTATTTAATTTTTTTAGCAAAGCAGAAAATCTACCTTCATCAATAAAGCTTTTAGTGCTTCTACCATTTTTACCAAAATTTTCTAAATTAATACCTGGCTTTAAGAATAATGGTAGCATTTGTGGCCAGCCAGTTTGTGGATAACGATATATATTATTAAATTGCATCGTTGAATCACCCATTGTAAAAATTGTCATTTTGTTTTCCCCCTATACTTTGACTAAAGAAAAAAGAGGCCAAAGCCTCTTTCAACTTCTTACTTATACTTTTTACGAGCCTCTTGACGCTTTTGTTTACGTACATCACTAGGTTTTAGGTAATATTGACGTTTTTTCGCCTCTTGTAAGTTACCTGATTTAGAAACATCACGTTTAAAACGACGTAATGCGTCATCGATACTTTCTTTATCGCGTACAACCGTTTTTGGCATGCTAAGCCTCCTTCCAAGGACGAATTCCTACCATATTATACCTAAATAAAAGTCATTTGTAAATATCTTTTTTATTTTTTTTGCTATTTATTCTACTATTTTTCCAAACATCATACCATCTTTATATTCTAGTAAAGTAACTCTTGCATTTTTACGAATTAGATCATCATTTGCCTCAACATGAACTAAAATATAATTTGAAGAATGACCCTCAAGTAAGCCCATGTTATCTCTTTGTTCAAATATTACCTCTACTTCTTTACCAACAAAGCTTTTATAGTAGTTATCTTCTAATTCATTAGATAATTCTATTAATTCCTTAGCCCGCATCTTTTTAATGATTCCATTTATTTGTGGCATTGTAGAAGCCTTTGTTCCATTTCGCTTTGAATAAGGGAAAACATGAAGACCTGCAAAATTTACTTCTTTAATAAACTCTTTTGTAGCTAAAAAGTCTTCTTCAGTTTCATATGGGAATCCAACGATAACATCTGTTGTTATGGCTATATCAGGTCTAACCTTTCTAATTTCCTTAACCTTTTTTAAGAAAGTTTCTGTATCATATGGTCTATTCATTAAACTTAATATTTTATTATTTCCTGTTTGTAATGGTAAATGTAGATGATTAGCTAAAACATTTGATTTTTCCATCAATTGTAGTAGTTTTTCATCAATTTCATTTATCTCAATAGAAGAAAGTCTCAATCTTTTTAATTCTGGAACCTCAATTAATATTTGTTCAATTAAATCTGATAATTTAATGCCATTATCATTATATTTGCCAGTATGAATTCCTGCAAGTACTACTTCATTAAAGCCCATACTACAAATACGTTTTAATTCTTGAATTACATCGCTAGCTTTTTTGCTTCTAATTGGGCCTCTTGCATAAGGTATTATACAATAAGCACAAAATTGATTGCATCCATCTTCTATCTTCACAAAAGCCCTAGCATGATCATATGTAGTAACCTCTAGATTTTCATAATCTCTTTTTTTCATTATATCGATAACTGAGACATATTTTTCTTGTTTTTCAGCTATTCTTTGCTTCAAAAGAGGTATTAATTCTAATTTGTTACCATTGCCTAAAATAATATCAGCATCTAATTCATTAGCCTTTAATCCGCTTGTTTGCACATAGCAACCTAAAACACAAACTATTGCATCCTTATTTAATCTTCTAGCTTTACTAACCATTTGCCTACTTTTTTGGTCAGCTGTATTAGTAACACTACAAGTATTAATTACAAAAATATCGCAATATTTTGAAGGCTCAACAATTGAAAAGCCATTATTAATTAGTTCTTGCTCAAGGGCATTTGATTCATAAATATTAACCTTACAGCCTAATGTTATAAATCCTACTTTATACATTCTTTTAACTCCATTTCATAGCTTATTGTACTAAGGGCATAAAATACCACAGTTTCTGTTCTTAAAATTCTTGGACCTAAGGCAGCTACAACTACATTATTCTTTTGGGATAGATAATCTAGTTCTTCTACACTTATTCCGCCTTCAGGACCAACTATGATTGCAACCTTTTTACCCTTCTCTAATTTTTTTATTGCTGTTTTATAGTTTTCTAGTTCACCATTTTTAGCATCTTCTTCATAACATAAAACTACTAAATCAAAGCTTTCTAGATCAATTTGTTTTAAATTCATAAAAGGTAAAACTTTAGGCGGATATGCTCTAAAGCTTTGTTCGGCTGCTTCTTTACTTATTTTATTAAAGCGAATAATTTTTCCATCCTTACGTTTTTCATCAACATTAAATTGACTTCTTTTCATTAAGCAAGGAATAAATTCGTATGCACCTAATTCAACACCATGTTTGATGACCTCTTCAAATTTGTCACCCTTTGGATAACCTTGGATAATAGTGACGTTTACTGGTAATTCGTTATTCTTTTCAATTTCTTTAATGACATTAAAAGATACACTTTTTTCAGTTATATTATCTAAGCTAACTAAAAAGGTTTTGCTATCAACTCCAACTAATACCTCTTCGCCTTTTTTAAAACGCATAACTTTACAAATATGAAAGGCATCATCAGTAGTTATTTTTCTTTGTTCAAAATCACTACTTTCAATAAAATATTTTTGCATAAAAAGCACCTCACAATAAAATAATTATACAAAATAAATAGAGGGAACGCAAGAAATTCCCTCTATTAATAAGTTTATTCAATAAGCTCAATTTTTAATACATAATTGTAGCTTTGGCTTTTTTGATAAGTTATTTTAACTTTATCTCCTATCTTAAGGAAACGCGCTACTAATGATAAATCAATTCTAACAACAAAATATTCATTAGTAAGAGAATCAATCATAAAATCAATTTCTTTTGCACTTTCTCTAAATAAAAGTTTTGTAACTATACCTGTAATTTCAAATTCTTCAATATTACCTTCACCTTTTGATGCTAATAAGCTTTCATATTTCTTAGCTGCTTCATCTAAAGTATTTCCCATAGCAACTACACTTCCATCTGAAACATTTATTAGGCATGCAAGTTGGAATTGAACACTATTTTTTAAAGTAACAAAGTAGGTAGGAACGCCATGATAATTAATTAATATTGGCCACGTTGCATCTAGTGCCTGGGCCTTTACACTTTCGTCTAGCATTAAAATGTCACGTGCACGCATTTCTGTAATACCAGGTATTAGGTATTTTTTAGCTTCCTTAGTTTTTAAATCAATTGTTACAAATCCTATCGATGTTTGATCATTATTATTAACACTAGTTATGCAACTTACATAATATGTATGACCATCTTTAATAAAATAATTATATCCATCAGATGTCGCAAAAACATCTCTTTTAGCCCCAATAGTAGCGTTAAAGAAACCATTTTGGTATTTTAATGCATTAGTTGCTTGCCTATCTACTAAAGTTGTATCACAAACTCTATCAACAAACTTTGGTTCTTCACCTATTTTATAATAATTTGATTCGCCTGTAACCGCATCTAAAATGATTGTACCTGTACTATTTGCTCCTGCAAATAAAGCACATTCATTTTTATATGTTGGTATTACCCAATATGGATTTCCTTCATCATCTATTTCAAATGAATATTTACCAAACAGTTTAGTTGGATAGTTAAATCTTAACTTTCTATTTAAATCATAATTCAAAATTGCTGACGGAAGATACTTAATTCCACCTTCTACTTCAACTAACGATGCTTCTTGGGTTTCTACATTAACTTTTATATAGCCAACTGATCCAGTTTTCATTTTATTTAATGAAACGAAAAAACCAGAATATTCAAGTGGTGTAACACGATATAATTTTTCTTCTCCATTTTCAATAACACTTATAATTGTAAAATTATCATAATTTACTGTATATTGTGCTCCATAATTCCCTAATGTTTGCTCTGCCAATCTAAATGCTAAATCTTTATCGATAATTGGTAATTTTACTTCACTTTTATCATAAGAAAATACTTCTTCAAACTCTTCATTTGTACCTTCTGTTATAGGTAGCTGTCTTGATAATTTCTTAGCATTAAATAAAGTAGATCCCGAAAAGCGTGTAATTCCTAGAATAACTAATAGTAAAATGAAAGCCGCACCAACTATGAATAGTATAAATGATTTTTTACCATCATACATTACTTTCTTTTTGTTTATATATATTTTTTTATCCTCATACTTTTTATCTGGATATTTTTTATCTAAAAATAAATTGATGCCTAAATAGATTAATGGCGCTAATATTAAAAATAAAAATACATAAAAAAACATACTATATCCACTAATTGCAAATAGGCTTAAATAAAAAAATACAAATAGTATTAAATAATAGCCCACATAAAAAGCAACTTTTTTCAAATAAAATGTTTTATCTTTAAGATTAATAACATTTTTCATCATAAACCAACTCCTTGTTTTTATTATACAAGAATTAATAAAAAAAGTCACTAATGTGACCTTTCCTCAATATATTCTTCAATTTTATCAAGAGCAATCTTTAGGCTTTCTATAGAATATGCATAAGAAATTCTAACATAACCTTCTCCATTTTCTCCAAATGCTGTTCCTGGTACAACAACAACCTTCTTTTTATTTAAAAGATCTAAACAAAATTCTTCTGATGATAATTTAAAAGGACTAATATCTAAAAAAATATAAAATGCACCTTTTGGTAAAAAAGAATTTAATCCCATTTTCTTTAAACGATTATAAACATATTTTCTACGATTATCATATTCATTTCGCATTCTTTCTACTGAGTTTGCTGAATTAGTTAATGCTTCAATTCCTGCAAACTGACTAGCAGTAGAAGCACACATAATAGTGAATTGATGTATTTTTAACATTTCTTTAATTATATTATTAGGGCCACAAACATAGCCTAAACGCCATCCTGTCATTGAATAAGCTTTAGAAAAACCATTAATTAAAATTGTTCTTTCCTTCATTCCTGGTAAACTAGCAATTGAAATATGCTTTTTTTCGTAGGTAAGCTCACTATAAATCTCATCTGTCACAACAAGTAAGTCATATTTCTTCACAATTTCGGCTATTTTTTCTAAATCTTCATATTCCATTATTGCCCCTGTTGGATTATTAGGATAGTTCATAAATAATATTTTAGTCTTATTTGTAATAAGACTTTCTAATTTATCTGGCATTATTTTAAAATCATCTTTTGCCTCTAAATTATAAACAATTGGTTTAGCTCCAGCTAAAATTACACAAGGTTCATATGAGACGTAAGCAGGACAAGGAATAATAACCTCATCTTCTTCTGTTAGTGTAGCTCGACAAACTAAATCAATAGCTTCAGAACCTCCTACAGTGACAATCATATCATTTATATCATAATTCACTTTAAAGTTTTCTACTAAATACGCTTTAATTGCTTCTCTTAATTCCTTTAAACCAGCATTAGATGTGTAAAATGTCTTACCCTCTTCAATTGATGTTATTGCACTTGAGGCAATATTCCATGGTGTATCAAAATCCGGCTCACCAACACCTAATGAAATAACTCCATCTATAGTTGAAGCAATATCAAAGAATTTTCTAATTCCTGATGGTTTGATATTTTTGACCTTAGGGATAACAAAATCACGCATTAGGCACTCACCATCATTCTATTTTCTTTATGTTCACCAGTCATTTTAACACCATGATCTTTATATTTTTTTAACACAAAATGCGTAGAGGTAGAAATTACCATGTCTAGTGTTGATAGTTTCTCAAAAACAAAGCGTGACACTTCTTTCATCGACTTTCCTTCAATTAATACCATAAAATCATACGCTCCACTCATCAAATATACTGAGTCAACTTCTGAAAAATTATAGATTTGTTCTGCAATTTTGTCAAAACCAAGTTCTTTTTGTGGCGATACCTTAACTTCAATTAAAGCTGTTACAATCTCCTTATCTGTATTGTCCCAGTTTATTAATGCTTGATAACCACAAATTATTTTTTCTTGTTCCATTTTTATGATTATTGTTTTTAAATCATCAACTGTCAAGTCTACCATTAACGCTAAATCTTCAAGCGCTATTCTGCCATTCTTTTCTAATATTTCTAGTATATTTTTTTCTACTTTTGTCATTTTTTCTCCTCTTATAATAAGCAAAAAATAGATGAACTATTTTTTCATCTATTTTTGCGCACGAATTAATTTCTATTTAAATAAATTTTTAAAGTTTTCCCAAACTGATTTTTTCTCTTTCTTTTCAACAGAATCAAGCTTACGGAATAATTCTTCCTCTTCTTTACTTAAATTTGTAGGAGTTTTTACATGTACGATAACATATTGATCTCCTCTACCAATTCCTTTAGGGTTCTTTACACCTTTACCGCGAATTTTAAATTTAGTTTCGCTTTGTGTACCTGCAGGAATCTTAAGTTTTTCTGGTTCCCATAGAGTTGGAACCTCAATTGTATCACCTAAAGCAGCTTGTGTGAAAGAAATAGGTATTTCTAGATAAATATCATTACCATCGCGAACAAAGGTTTTATGTGGTGTTACATTGAATGTAATGTATAAATCACCATTAGGGCCACCATTACTTCCTGCCGCACCATAGCCTTCCATACGAAGTGACATTCCTGTTGAAATTCCTTCTGGAATCTTAATTTCGATATCTTTAGTCTTTCTAACTCGACCTGTTCCGCCACAAACATCACATTTTCTAGTTATTTCCTTACCAGTTCCGTGACAGCGTGGACATACACTTTGAGTTTGAGTCATACCAAAAATTGTTTGTTGACGACGAAGAATGTAACCTGTTCCGTGACAATCAGGACATGTATGAATATCAGATTTAGAATATGCGCCTGTTCCACCACAAGCAGTACATTCATCATCTACTGATAATCTAATCTTCTTTTTACAGCCGTATACAGCATCCTCAAAAGAAATTGTCATTTGTTTTTCAATGTCTTCGCCTTGACGAGGACCATTAGAATTTCTTTGACGAGCACCGCCACCAAAAAATGAACTAAATATATCTTCAAAGCCACCAAAGCCTCCGCTAAAACCACTAAAGCCTTGGCCACCGCCACCCATTCCACTCATTGGATCATCAAAGCCAAATTGATCATAACGTTGACGTTTTTGCTCATCACTTAAAGTCTCATAAGCTTCATTTATTTCCTTAAACTTTTCTTCTGCTCCTGGTTCTTTATTAATATCAGGATGATATTTTTTTGCTAAACTACGATATGCCTTTTTTATTTCATCCTGAGTGGCACCTTTTTGAACTCCAAGCACCTCATAGTAATCTCTTTTTTGCGCCATAAATATACCTCCATAAACAATAGAAGGGGGCCATAGGCCCTCTTTCTATCTAATTATTGTACATCTGAGAAGTCAGCATCTACAGCGTCATCTTTTTTACTATTTGATGAATCATTTGCAGAAGCATTAGCTTGTTGATTTTGTTGAGCCTCTTGATAAGCCTTCATTGCAATACTTTGAGCAACCTTCTCTAATTCTTCTTTCTTAGTCTTAACTAAAGCTAAATCATTAGAATCTAAAGCTTTTTGTAATTCATCGCATAATCTTTCAGCCTCAGCCTTTTCATTTGCATCAACATTCTTTAATTCACCTAATGATTTCTTAGTTTGGAAAATCATATTGTTTGCTTCATTTACTAAATCAGCATTTTCCTTACGTTTCTTATCAGCATCAGCATTTTCTTCAGCTTCACGAACCATACGTTTGATTTCTTCATCAGATAATCCGTTACCATTTTGAATAGTAATCTTTTGTGATTTACCTGTTCCTAAATCCTTTGCTGATACATTAACAATACCATTTGCATCAATATCAAATTTAACTTCAATTTGAGGAACTCCTCTTGGAGCAGCAGGAATATCTCCTAATTGGAAACGACCTAAAGTCTTATTATCAGCTGCCATTGGACGTTCACCTTGTAATACGTGGATATCAACAGCTGGTTGGTTATCAGCAGCAGTTGAGAATACTTGAGATTTTGAGCAAGGAATAGTTGTATTACGTTCAATTAACTTAGTAAATACACCACCTAATGTTTCGATACCTAATGAAAGTGGAGTAACATCTAGTAACAATACATCCTTAACATCACCAGTTAATACACCACCTTGAATAGCAGCACCCATAGCAACTACTTCATCAGGGTTTACTGATTTATTAGGTTCTTTTCCTAATTCTTTCTTAACTAACTCTTGAACTGCAGGGATACGAGTTGAACCACCAACTAATAATACTTGATCAATATCTTTTGCAGTTAACTTAGCATCAGATAATGCACGACGAACTGGTTGTAAACAACGATCTACTAAATGTGCAGTTAATTCATTGAATTTTGCACGAGTTAATGTCTTATTTAAGTGTAATGGACCTGCAGCACCCATAGAAATGAATGGTAAGCTAATATCAACTGAAGTAATACCACTTAAATCTTTCTTAGCTTTTTCAGCAGCATCTTTTAAACGTTGTAATGCCATCTTATCAGCATGTAAATCAATACCATTTTCTTTCTTGAATTCATCACATAACCAATCCATAATTGCCTTATCGAAGTCATCACCACCTAATACGTTATCACCGGCAGTTGATAATACCTCGAAAGTACCATCAGCTAAGCTTAAGATAGAAACATCAAATGTACCACCACCAAGGTCGAATACTAATACTGTTTGTTCCTTATCCATTTTATCAATACCATAAGCTAAAGCAGCAGCAGTTGGTTCATTAATAATACGCATAACTTCTAAGCCTGCAATTTTACCTGCATCCTTAGTAGCTTGACGTTGTGCATCGTTAAAATATGCAGGAACTGTAATAACAGCCTTATCAATTGTTTCACCTAAATAAGCTTCAGCTGTTTTCTTTAAGTTTTGAAGAATCATTGCTGAAATTTCTTGTGGTGTATACTTTTTACCATTAATATCAACACGGTAACTAGAATCACCCATATGACGTTTGATTGAACTTACTGTGTTAGGGTTAGTGATTGCTTGACGCTTTGCAACCTCACCTACTTGAATTTCATCACCTTTAAATGCTACAACTGATGGAGTAGTACGAGCTCCTTCTGGGTTAGTAATAACCTTAGCTTCGCCAGCTTCCATAACAGCAACACATGAATTTGTTGTACCTAAGTCAATACCAATAATTTTATTACTCATAATAATCATTCTCCTTTTTGTTCTTCTTTATTTTCTTCTTGTTTTTCTTCAATTTTTTTAGGAACCGCAACATGAACCATAGTTGGCTTCAATACACGATCCTTATACATATATCCTGTTTGTAATACCTTTAGAACTTTACTAGAATCTAGACCTTCTTGTTCTTCAGTAGTAACTGCTTGCATTAAAACAGGGTTATATTCATCATCAGCCTTACATGAAATTTCTTTTAATCCTTCTGTTTCAAGAACTCCTAAAAGTTGATTAGCTATCATTTGGAAACCAATTTGATAGTTTTTAATCTCTTCACTAGGGGCAGGACCATTAACAATCTTAACAAGCATATCAATAGGTCCTATAAGTTCTGAAACAACTTTCATAGATGCATATTTGCGATCGTTTATTGATTCTTCCTTTAAACGACGCTTTGTAGTTTGCATCTCAGCTATTTCTTTAAGGTTTTTCTCTTTTTCTTCTTTAAGTTCTCTTTCTAAACGAGCAACTTCCTCTTTCAGTTTTTGAACTTTCGCATCCTTCTTTTCTTTTTTAGGAGCTTCCTCAACTTTTTGTTCAGTTGCCTCAGCTTTATTTTCTTCTACTTTTATTTCTTCTTGTTTATTTTCCTCTGCCATGGCACATCTCCTACTTATAAATTTTTGGCAAACTCTTAGCTAAATATTCCATAATTGGAACTGTTTGCCTATAGTTCATTCGTTTAGGACCTACCAAAGCGATAGTTCCATATTCATTTTCATCAAGAAAGTATGGAATAGTAATAATTGCACAATCAGATAATCCTGCAGCTTCATTTTCTTCACCTATATGAACTTGCAGTCCTTGTCCTCTTTTTAGCATATATTCATTCAAACTACTTTCATCGATAGCTTTTATAATCTTTTGCATAACTTGATAGTCTTGAAATTCAGGTTGATGGAAAAGCTTAGCTAATCCTGATTGGTAGCATTCTGTATTTAAAAAGCTTGCAAAGCCTTTAATCATAAAATTCAAAATGTCATCTCTAAAATCAACCATTTGCCTAATTCTTGGCTTCATAGCCTCTTTGCTAAGTACATCACGTATTTCATATATTGCTTGATCATACATAGCAACATCAAACATAGACATAATTCTTAGTAAATCTTCCATTTTAAAATTATCAGGTACAATAATTCTTTGACTTCTGACAACTCCTGAATTAGTAACTATTAGAAGTAATGCATCCTTGTCCGAAAGTGGAACGATTTCCATTTTCTTTACATGTGCGTAACAAGCACTTGAACCAAGAATAGAAACATAATAACCTGTCTTATCACTTATATAGTTTATAGACTGTTGTAATGCTTCTTCCTTAGTAGCAAGCTTATTATCTAAAATTCTATCTAATCCCAAATAGATATCCTTTATTTCTTCATCTCTTGTTAGCAAATTATCAACATAATAGCGATATCCTTTTTCAGATGGAGCTCTACCACTTGAAGTGTGTGTTTTTTCTAAAAAGCCCGCTTCCTCAAGGTGCTGCATATCATATCTAATTGTTGCCGATGAAAAATCTAGATATGGCTTATTAGTTAAGGATTTTGAACCAACTGGCTCGTTTGTTACTACATATTCCTCAACAATTGCCTTTAAGATAAGTTTTTGTCGATCAGATAGCATTTCTTTCACCTCTTTGCACTCTCTTACCCAAAGTGCAACATTATTATATAACTTTCTTTTAGCACTGTCAACAATAAAGTGCCAAAAAAATAAAAAGAGTCCTAAATATTTTAAGAACTCTTTAAAGTCAACTTTTGTTTTTTTTATTTAATCTATACAAAAGAAAAGTTATCATAGCTGCAAAAACGTAGGCAATCGAAAGACCGCCAATAAATCCTGTTATAATTCTTCTTATATTATTAGATTCATAATTAAGAAAATATTGTAAAAAGCCATCCATTATAGCTAATATTATGCCACAACAAAATAATATTATTTTCCATAATTTAATTTTTACACCATTAACCATAAAAAACAAGAAAAATGAAACAAAACCGTAACATAGAAAAAAACACCTATAGCATAAGGGAAAAACAAAACCATTAATAATAAGAGTCCTATCTGGCATTCTATTACAAATTGTAGTCTCCCCAATTACAATTTCAAGATTTTCTGGCAGTAAGATATTGAATATTATTGCTACTAAAAAAATTGCGATAGTAACTAAAAAAGAGGAAGTTAGAATTCCAATTAAATTGTAAATCAACTTCCCCCTATGATGAACAATATTATTTATACTCAAATAAGGAATCAAAAACGACATCAATATTTATATCCCCTTTTTTCGAAAAATAAATAATAACTACTATATAAGCTATATACAATAGAACATAAAAGGCAAGTCCTAAAATTGTTGCAACTAATATATTCTTTCTATTGTAGCGTATTTTTTGTTCACCTACAAGATACATTACAAGCCCAAAAATTGGAATCAAAAAAGCTAGTGTTGTCCAAAAAGCATTTTGCCAAAAAGGTATTTTATTTGCTTTTCTTGCAACTTCTTCTACAATCTCACCTTTTTCTATATCAAATCCACATTTTGGACAAATATTATCATTATTTAGCTTGCTTCCACAATTTGAACAATACATATAATTACCAACCAAATTTCCTAAAATTGTGCGCCACTAGCAGCTACTGCGCAAACACTAAATATAGATATTACAATTGATAAACAAACACAAATCAATGCACCTATACCAGCATTTCTTGCATTATTAGGTTTAGAATCATGCCATACTATAAATAAAATTAAACCAACAACAGGAATCAAAAAACCTAGAATTCCCCAACCAGCACTTCCGCTATCATATGAAGTTTGATTAGTCATTTTACTATTTTCATTATTTTCCTCTAAGTTTCCACCACAATAAGGACAAAATTTACTTCCCTCTGCTAATTCTTTTCCACAATGTTTACAAAACATATCTAAAACTCCCTTCTATTCTAACTATCTATATTTTAACATTTTTATTTAGCAAATTCTATAAAATTATATTTCTACATAAGCAAAAGCTTTTAAACTATTATATTTCACATCAAATTTAGTCTCTATTTTATTTTTGATATTATCAATATTTTTGATAATTTCATTTAGTGAATCATTAGTAAGATTATTTTTAAATTTAAGATATAACGGTACTCTATTTTCATTAACATCAAAACGTTTCTTAAAATCATTTGCCTTATCATCTAAGAAAAATTCTATTTTACCTAAATAAATCATTTCATCAAAAATATAGCCTTTTTCATATTCAATTGTTCCAATTTTATTTAATGAATAATTAATATTTTTCTTAAGATAAAAAATAACATTAATTTGTTCTAAACACATACTGATTGTTTTGTATTTAAAGCAAGTCATCTTTACTTCCTTTAAATATTTTTCATCAATTTCAATTAAACTATAGTTTCCTCTTTTAGGAACATAAAATTTATAATTACCATCTTTCTTATAAGCATAAAGAATTATATATTTACTTCTATCATTTGAATATAAAAGACACCTATCTGCAAGTTGACTATTTGTACGTTTTAAGCTATCGCCACCATACAATAAAAAACAATTTGTTGTATCAATTTTTTCATTTGTAAAGGGATTTTTTAACTCTAAATTAGATAAATCATTTAAAATATAATCATCGCCTTCTTTAATTAAATTCAAGCTTGATATAAATTCCTCTTGAGAAAAATTTTCAACTTCATATTCAAATAAAGATTCATCATTTGAAGTAAGTTCTTTTAAAGTGGCTTCTAAATTGAAATTTGATTCTACCTTACTTGAAATATCTTCTTTTTCTTCTTTTAATTCATTAACCTTAGGATTTTTAAGAAGATTATATTTATTTTCTAAAAACCTAGTTAACTCAATAATTTTGTTTTCTGTTTCCTTATCATAATTAAAGCCTGCTTCATCAAATTTACTAAACATTAAAAATAAATTATTTATCGCTGGGCTTTTTGGTTCTACTCTTTTAATGTCAATATTAAATAATTCCCCTAAATCCATACCATCAAGTTTAGAAGATAAGCTTTTTGACATTTCAGTAAACTGATCCATAACATCTTTAGGCATACTATCCATGAATTTATTTAGCTCATCATAGATTTCTTCTTTATCACTTGCAAGATTAATTTTTAATCCTTCTTTTGGCTTTTTTGGTTCATTATCTTGAAATAAAGAGCTATCTAAATTTTTTATTGCCATATTTTTACTCCTTATCGAGCTCTTTTATAAAATCTTCAAGGCTCTTAGTATTTTTCTTTACTGGCTTTCTTATGGCATCAATTAATCCAAATTCTAAGGCTTCTTCAGCGTTCATCCAGTAATCATAGGTAGCAATTTCCATGAGTTCATCTTCTGTTTTTCCTGTTTTCTTAGATAATATGCTAAATAAGCGTTTATTTAGTTTTTCATCAAATTCAACAGACTTCTTTAAAACTCTAAATTTACCCTCTACACCAGATGCAAGCTCATGAATCATAAATTGAGCGTTTACAGAACCATATGCATAATCGCAAACAGAACTAATTACAGTTGCCATAGATGCGCAAATACCAGTATTAAAAGCAACGACTGGATTTGGGATTTCGCGAATTTTATCAACAATCGCAAAACCATCTAAAACAGATCCACCACCAGAGCAAATTTCTAACTTAATAACTGCATTAGGGTCATCATTTGCAAGCACATCTAAAAATGATGTTACTCTTTGAGCAGTTTGGGTATTTATTTCCCCATCAATTTTAATAATTCTTGATTGTAAAAGTTGTTCTTCTATATTCCATACGTTTAATTTTGTTCCATTATCCATTTTTTCTTTCCTCCTTAACCTTATTTAAAAATGCAAGTTTAACCACATGATCTAAATTTCTAGCTCCAAAGGCCTCTATATCCGCATCTTCCTTGATTTTTTTAATATCAGCAGACTCAAATTCAACCTTTAAGCCAGATAATTCTTGATATTTTTCTTTATATCTTGCTATTAGTTCATCACTTACCTTTTCAGTTAAACGATTAAATACGATAATTTTATCTAATCTACCTATAAACTCTGGTGAAAAGTGTGCGTTAATAGCATCTATTGCTGATTGATTATCATCCTTGCCAAGACTCATGAAGGCCGTACCTTTCTTATTATTTGTTCCAAAACCTAAATTAGTTGTAAAAATAATAATTGCATTTCTAAAGCTTACCTTATTTCCACCTTTATCAGTGGCGTATCCTTCATCTAAAATATTTAATAATGATTTAAATACATTATCATGAGCCTTTTCAATTTCATCAAATAAAACTACACAATTAGGATTTTGCTTTACCTTCGCTAAAAAATCACTAGTTTGCTTAAATCCTACATATCCAGGATCTGAGCCAAATAAATAATTAACTGCGGTCTCAGATTGTAATGCTGAACCCTCAACAACAATTAGATTCTTTTCTGAACCTGTAAAGTTCTTAGCTATTAATTTAGCTGTAAAAGTTTTACCTGTCCCTGATGGACCGGCAAATAGTAAATTACATTTAGGCTTTTCAGGATCAACAATATTAAGCTCAATCATATCTAGATACTCAACAACTTCTTTTATTGGCTCATCTTGTCCTAAAACATTTGCCTTTAACTCTTTACTTGTATCAAGACTCTTTGTGTCTGACATATTTATATTAAACTGAATTTTTATTGAATTTAAGATATCATCTAAGATAACCTCTTTATTATTTTCACGGCAAACCTTAGAATATGCAAATGCACTTTCAAGCATTGTTAATGATTTATCCGGATTTGCGGTATGCAAATTATATTGCAATGACAATTCATATATTTTATTTATTAATTCTTCTTCCATTGTTTTAGCGAAGAATTTTTCATTTACCTCTAGTGTTTCACGCATGATTTGTAAAGTTTCCTCTTTAGAAGGCTCCTCTACTAAGACCTTAATAAAACGTCTAGAAATAGCCTTATCTTTTTCTAAATATTCATTAAATTCATCGTTAGTAGTAGCACCTATAACTTGAATATCTCCTCTTGATAGATAAGGTTTAATAATATTAGAAGCAGTCAAATCACCTTCATTTCCACCTGATTTTGCAAGTGTATGCATTTCATCAATAAATAGTATTACATTGTCTAATTTAGATACTATATCTAAAATATTTAAAATACGTTGTTCAAACTGACCTCTAAATTGGCTACCCGCTACTAAAGCATCAATATGCATTTCATAGATAATTTTATTTTTTAATTGGCTATTTAAGCGACTTGAGTTATTGTTAATTGCATCAGCTAATTTATATACTAGCGTTGTTTTACCTGTACCTGCAGGACCAACTAAAACAGCTGATTTTTTAGTTCTTCCGGCTAAAGCAATCGTAAGCGCGGTAAACTCATTTTCCATACCAATAAATCGTAAGTCACGATGGTTGAAAACATATTTATTAATGTTTGTTAAATATTTTTTTAGTTTTTCATCCTCTAAGCTTTTTACTTCTCTTACAACAAATTTAGATAATTCTGAAGTAAAATCAGCATATAAAGCATCAACATCAAACCCGCATGTAGGAAGATCTTCTTCTAGCGTATTATTTTTTATTGCTTCATCATGTTTCTTTTTCATAATTATTGAAACATTATCTAAAACACTAAATAATACATAATTTTTATTTATAAATAGAACAACTAATAAATCAACAACATCTTCAGTATTACCATCCTCATTAGCCTTCTTCTTCAATTCAGAAATAACATTTAGCATATCATCATCTAAATTAGTATCACTATCATAACTTAATGCTTCACTTACTCCAAATAAATTATCATATGCTTCATTTACTGCTAAATAATCAATCTTATATTTAGCTAGTAAAGTATTAAAATCTTTTTTCAAACGAGAATACTTTTCTTCTTTTACAGTATTCAAAAAATTTATTATAGCTAAAAACACGATTCCTGTATCAATCTTATTTTTACCTTTATTCAATGCAATCATACTAGCTGATTCTAACACTTTATTTATATTATCACTTAATAATTTCATTATACTTTTCCTTTCTAATAATAGTAAGAAAAAAACTTACTTTGTATAATTATAACAAAAAAATAGATAAACGCCTAATATTTACACGCTTTTTTCACAAAAAAACATAATTAAACATAATTTTTTTAATATTTCTCTTAATATAAATAATTATAAATTAAAAAAATCAATCATCGCAAAATGATTGATTTTTACCTTAAATTTTAAAAATATCATAGCAGTAAAAATATGATTTTACAAAAGGAGGAAATTGTTCTTGCATAACTTCTTTATTTCTAAAGTTTTCTATTATTTTTTCCCTTTCAAGTATAGAAGTCATTCCATGTAGTAATATCAAATATTTAAATGATGCATTACTATCCTCTAATCTTCTTTTAGCCTCAAGCATTTTATTATAATCTTCAATATTATTATTTATAATTACTTCTTTTTCATTAATTGGGTTCCTGATTGTACAATATTCAACAATTTCATATTTTAATGTAAAGCTATCTTTTTTATACAAATTAGTTTGAAAATCATATTCATAACCATTCTTTTTTATGGTATTAGCAAGTTCATTTTTTAGTCCTGTCATATAAGAACGATACGTACTCTTAGAATCAATTGGATTATTATAATAATAATTGACAATTGAGCTTTTAAAAACATTCGCTATTTTATCCTTTGACTCTAGTGTTGATAAAACTTTCTTATAGCTATCTATTATGTATTTTTTTATTGAACTATCATATATTTCATAAAACAAAGAATACCTAGTACAAAAATCAACAAATAAATCTAAAGGTGCAGTTATTATTGCTTTAGTCTTATTACCATCTTTAACTATTTTGTATTTCTTAAAATTCTCACTTATATATTCAAGTGTCCAATCATATAATATTCCAAGCTCATTTATACAATCAATATTAACTATTTTAATTTCTTCTTTTTCATCTAATATTTTAACATTTTGCATATATTTAATTTTAATTCCACAAAAATTATTCAAAAATATTTTATCTTTAGTATATAAATAATACATTCCATTATAGTATTTTATCGCAACAGGTGTTATTTCATAGATGATATTTTTCTCCTTAAATTTTCCTGTTTTGCTGAATGTAAGATATTCAAAAGAAATTCTTCTTTTTTCATCTATTGCCATTTGAAGTAATTCTAAAAGCTTAACAAGGTTATAATGTTTATTATAATTATATAGTTTCTTATTGTTATTATATGCTTCTATAACACTATATTTTTTCTTATCACTATCAGATAAATCAATTGTAAGAAAATCATAAATATGCGCCATAGTTAACTCATCAATCGTTTTTTCATTATTTATTGCATTAAAAAGGATTCCTCGCTCATTATCAGAAATCATGCGTTTGTTAATATAATATCCTTTATTATAATCATGTTTTATTTTAATATCTAAATCTAAATCAATTAGAATATTTACATAATCTTGAATTGTCTTTCTATCAAGAGAAATTCCAAATTCAATTATCAGCAATTCCTTTATATCTTGAATTCTAAAGTATTTTAAATTTGTCGGATTTTCTATTAATAGCCATAATATATTAATGATCGCACCTTTTTTAGAAAGAGAAACTTTAGGTTTTTTCATTATATCACTACCTCCAATTCCCTATTATATTAAAACTCGATAGGAGAAAATTGGATATCAAATTATTAGCTATTGTATTTTACATAATAAAAAAAACAGTTTTAAATTTATCTTAAAACTGTTTTTAAAAATACATAACATTTTTTTTGCATAAAGCAATAGAGCCACTCTCATCATGGCCAGGATAAACAACGATATTATCATCTAGATTAAAAAGCTTTTCAAATGATTTTTTTAGTTTTTTAGAATCTCCTGTAGGAAAATCAGTCCTAGGTATTCCATAAACAAACAAACTATCCCCAGAAAATAATTCTTTATTATCAAATAAATAACATACTGAACCATTTGTATGACCAGGAGTATAAATTACTTTTATTTTAAAACCAATTATTTCTAAGATATCTTTATCCTTTACGGTTCTAATATCTAACTCTAGGTTCTTATATGGGTTTTCCATATGCATCAAACTATATAAGCTTTCATCAGAATTATAAAAAAATTCTGCATCACTAAGACCAATATAAATAGGGCAATTGAAATATCTAGCTCCATCAATATGATCTAGATGCCCATGCGTAAGTAATACTGCTTTAACATGATATCTACTATTAATTTTTTGTGCATTTTCTTTAAAATTAAGCCCTGGATCAACAACTATTGCCTCATCGCCATTTGAAATCACATAGCTATTAGTAAAAAAAATGCTACCTGTATATTTTTCTAGCATAAAAAGAAAAAAAGCTTTTTAAAAAAGCTTACTTCTTTTCTTTATGAACTGTATGTTTGTGGCAATGAGGACAGTATTTCTTTAACTCCATTCTTTCAGGAGTAGTTTTCTTATTCTTATCTGTATAATAATTTTCATTTTTGCAATCTGCACAAACTAATTTTACTAAATCACGCATAATATCCCTCCAGACATAGTGACATTTACGAATGAATTATACCAAAGTAAAAATAATAATGCAAGTATTTTCTTTAAAAAGTAATTCTTTTAGACTTCTTATAAGATTTTTAACTATATTTTATGTTTTATTTTGCATTAAAACAAAAAAAGAAGCTAAAGAGCTTCTTTTTTTAAAAGGCTGTTGCAAAAAAATTATGAGAAGGAAAAGGGGGTTCATAACTTGAAACGCTTAAAGTATAGGGGAAATAAAAGCGCTTTTACAACCTTCACGAGAATTATACCATTATATTTTTTAAAGTCAACTACTTTTTTTATTATGTAATACGCTTTCATTAAAAAAAAGAGGAAAATTCCTCTTTTAAGCACTTTCTTTAATAGAAAGATCTGTTTTTATCTCTTCTACTCTTGCATCCTTATTAGATTCAATCATTTCTTTTAACATTTGAGCAGCCATTTTTGAAGATAATTCAATTTTATTATCAACAGATGTTAGACTAGGACTGCACAATTCACCATACTCACTAGCATTAAAGCCAACAACATCAACATCAGTTCCAACCTTGAATCCTTCTTTATTTAAAGCTCTTATTACCCCAATTGAAATTAAATCTTCTCCACTTATAATTCCATCTACATCACGACAATCAAATAAAATTCTTTCTGTTTGTTCATATCCGCCAAAAATATCATTAGTAAAATAGATTTGTGGTGATAAGCCTCTTTCTTTCATCGCTCTAACATATCCTGTTGCTTTATTAGAAGCACTAGAATTACTATTATATTGAATATATTTTATTCTTGTACGTCCTTTGTTTATAAGATATTTAGTAGCTTCATAGATACCATTTTGGTCATCTACATAAACAGCACCACAACGATTTACAGCTAATCTACCATTTGTTAATACTACTGGTATATTTTTTATTTTCGCTAATACATCAGGATAACGATTTAACTCATTAAAAATAGAACCTATAAATATAATACCATCAACATTTAGTTCTAATACAGAATCAATATACTTGATACTTGCAGAAATATCCCCAGATGTATTACATACAATTACTCTATAGCCTAAAGGTGAAAGTTCTTTATCAATAAAAAAAGCTGCATCAGAGTAATGTGGAAGTCTAATATCAACAATCATAACTGCTATTGTTTTCATTGACTTTGTAACTAAGCCTTTTGCAATAGCATTTGGCTTAAAACCATATTTTGCAATAACTTCTTCTATTCTTTTTTTAGTATCAGGGCGAACATTTTTATTATTTAAAAATCTAGAAACTGTCGAAATTGAAGTACCTGCTTCTCTAGCAATATCATAAATATTAACTGCCATTGTTTTCCTTACCTTCTTTCATTTAGTTAAATTATACCTAAAAAAACAACTTTTTTCAATAAAACTAAGATTAAACATGCTATAATATGAATAAAAGTGGAGGTTTATATGGAACAAATTAGACAACGTAATAAAACTAGACAATTTTTTTTAAAAGGGCTTCCTTTTGGAGGTAACAATAAAATTTACATACAAAGTATGACAAATACGAAAACAAAAGATGTTGAAGCTACTGTTAAGCAAATTAAAGAGCTTGAAAGAATTGGTTGCGAAATCATCCGTGTTTGCGTATTAGATAAAGATGATGCTTATGCAATTGGTAAAATAAAGGCTCAAATTAATATTCCATTAGTTGCGGATATTCATTTTGATCCTGAGCTTGCCATAATAGCGATTAAAGAAGGCGTTGACAAAATAAGACTTAATCCTGGTAATATTACTAACAAAGATAAGATAAAAGAAATTGTTACATTATGCAAGGAAAGAAAAATACCGATTAGAATAGGCGTAAATTCAGGAAGCTTACCAAAAGATTTACCTCTTAGTGCTGAAGGAATTGTAGAAGCTGCAAGAAGACATGTTGAAATTTTAGAAGAGTTAAATTTTTACGATATTGCAATATCTTTAAAAGCATCAAGTATTGACTTATCATATGAAGCTTATAAACTAGCTGCAAAAACTTTCCCTTATCCACTTCATGTAGGAATTACAGAAGCAGGTACTTCTTTTAATGGCTTGATAAAAAGTGCTATTGGTATTTCAAAAATACTAAATTTAGGAATTGGTAATACAATTCGTGTATCGTTAACAGACGATCCTATTTATGAAGTTAAGGCCGCTAAAGAGATTCTTAAAGATTTAGGATTATCTAAAGGTTTCCCTAATTTGACATCTTGTCCAACTTGCGGTAGATGCCAATATAATATGATTCCTATTGCCAAGGCTATTGAAGAATATTTAGATTATGTAAAAAAAGACATTCATGTTGCTGTAATGGGATGTGCCGTTAATGGACCAGGCGAAGCTAAAGAAGCTGATCTTGGAGTTGCAGGTGGAATTGGTGAAGCAATCCTTTTCAAGAAAGGTCAAATAATTAGAAAGATAAAGGAAGAAAACATTCTAGAAGAGCTTAAAAAGGAAATAGATTTGTTTTAATAAAAAAAAATCATACCAGATGGTATGATTTTTATTTTATTCATTTTTTAAGTTCATAATTTTTAGCTTGTAACATAAACAACTTATAATATAAACTTTCCTTCTTCTCCATTAATACTTTATGAGGAGCAAAATCAGAAACTTTTCCATTGTCAATAACAAGTATTTTATCACAAAAAATAGATGAAGACATTCGATGTGAAATATAAAATGCCATTTTATTTTCAACGAGATTATTAAAGTTCTCATAAATTTCTGCTTCAGCTAATGGATCTAAAGC
This sequence comes from uncultured Acholeplasmatales bacterium, assembly GCA_944324805.1. Taxonomy (GTDB): domain Bacteria; phylum Bacillota_I; class Bacilli_A; order Acholeplasmatales; family Anaeroplasmataceae; genus CALUXS01. Next base: position 137,570 of record CALUXS010000003.1, read on the forward strand.
ACTTGTTGGTTCATCTAAAATAATAAGTGATGAATCTCTATACAATGCTCTTGCAATGACAAACTTTTGGGCTTCTCCACCCGAAAGCTCTACGCCATCATCAGAAAATTCCTTACCATATGGACTATCAATTCCCTTTGGCAATTTTTCAATAACACTTTTCAAACCAACTTTATATGCTTCTTCTTCAGGCTTTGTAGTTTGATCAGATTTAATACTAATATTATCTCTTAAACTATAGGCAAATAATTTATAATCTTGAAATACTGCACTAATCTTAGAAATATATGAATCATAATCATAGTCTAAAATGGAAATATTATTAACTAGTATTTCTCCACTATCTGGCTGATATAATCTACATAATAATTTTATTAGTGTTGTTTTTCCAGCCCCATTTAACCCAACTATAGAGATTTTTTGTCCTTTTTCAACCTTGAAACTAATATTTTCTAATATTAATTTGTTTGTGCCTGGATATGTGAAATAAACATTTTTAAATTCTACTGTCTCAATTTCTGAATCTAACTTTTTACTTCCTAAATCCTTTTCTTCAGTTAGTTCCATTAACTGTACATAAGGAACAATATATGCATACGCTCTAGCAAATTGAATTGAAGAATTGATAATTGAAACTAATGTTTGTGACAAACTAATTGCTGCAGATATATTCAAACTAAATACAGAAATAGATAATTTATCTTTTATTGTTCTTATTGCTACTAATAAATATATTAATAGAAGTTCAACATTTTTAACTATAGTAGAAAGTGAATTAGTAAATGATAGTTTTTTATTAACTGCTGAAAAATATTCTATAACCTTATCACAATAAATGCCAAAATTTTCTTTCATTGCACTTCCTACTGCATACATTCTAAAATCTTTTGCATTTTTACTTTCAAATAATTGAGTAAAGTAATAATCATATTTTCTATTAATAGGAATTAAGTCGTTATAAAAACGCATTTGTATCCTTAAAGTTAACAAAGTAAAAGCAATTTGGAATACTAAAGCTATCGCAATTACAATTACTAAAAATGAGTCAAAAAATACTAATATGGCAGTTAAGCCTAAAAGGGTTAAAATATTTTGTACAATTATTGATAAATTATAAACAAATGTTTCAATGACTCCTTGATTTTGAATAGCAAATTTCACTCTTTCTTTAAGTTCAAGATATTCACTATTCTCTAAATATGAAAATGGTACTTTAGTCATATGTAATGCAGCCATCTCGTTTATTTTTTTAATCGACTTATCTTTATGAATTTCTTTTAAGCGATTTAAATACTTTGTTAAGAAAACAAAGATAAAATTTAAAAGTACAACTAAAGCAGCCATAAGCCATAATTTTTCCCATGCTTTTATTTCAGCATAACGTAGGATAATAGAAAGCGAAAATGAATTATATACAACAAGTAAAGCTTGAACGATTACATCAGCCATAGTCACAAAGTAAAAAGGCTTATGTGCATTATAACTATACTTAATAAATTTGAAAAAAGCAAACTTAGTTTTCTCCATTTCCATTTTCCCCCTCTCTATAATATTTACCTTGAACCATAAACATATTATAGTAAACACCTTGTTTAGCTATGAGTTCATCGTGAGTTCCATACTCTAATAATCCATCCTTAGAAAATAAGGCAATATGGTCACAAAATTTTGTTGAAGATAGACGATGTGATATGTAAATTGCCGTTTTATTTTTTACTAGATTATCAAATGACTTATAGATAGTAGCCTCTGCTAAAGCATCTAATGCACTAGTTGGTTCATCAAGAATTACTAAGTTAGCGTCCTTATATAAAGCACGCGCAATTGCCAGTTTTTGAGCTTCGCCACCTGATAAATCAACTCCATCAGACTCTAAAACTTTAAGTAAAGGCTGTTCATACTTTTTAGGTAGTTCTTCAACCTTTTTTTCTAGACCAACTCTATTTATACATTCCTTTGCTCGTTTTAACTTTTTTTCATCCGTAGTTTTACCAACTACATTTTCTAAAAAAGTTCCTGCATAAATATTTACTTCTTGGAAAACAGCGGCTATCATATTTTGATATTCAAAAGTATCAAAAAGGGAAATATCTATACCATTAACTAATATTCTTCCTTCTGTTGGCTTGAAAAAACCACATATAAGTTTTATTATTGTGGATTTACCTGCTCCATTTTCACCAACTATAGCTAATTTTTCACCTGCATTTATTTTAAAATTTAAATTTTTAAAAATATATTTTTCGGTTTTTGGATATTTGAAGCTTACATTTTCAAAAACTATTTCTAATGGTACATCTTTAGGTAATGCTTTTTGGTTTCCACCTCTAGTAATTAAATCCTTGCGATCTAAAAATGTTAAATACTCTTGAGTGAATTTTAGATTTCTAGTCATAGTAACCATAGTATTTGCAATTACTCTTAATGCTGTTGATAAAGCAATTACAACACTTATATAAAATGATAACTCTCCTAAAGTCATTTTTTCTTTAACAAAAGAATCAATTATAAAATAATAAGCAACTGCATCTTGTAGTAATAATCCTAAAAGCTCAACTAAACCTAGGGCAAAACGTTTGTTAGCAATTTTCTTTATTACATCAATATAAGTATCAATATGAAAATCATACTTTTTCTTTAATTCATTGCTCATATTGTATACTCTAATATCTTTACCAAATTTAAAGTCAAATAAGGTGTCATAAAAATATCTAACCTTTTTATTTTCTTTATTTCTATCCTTTTTGCATGAATCATAATATTTCATTATTTTGCTATTAGCATAAAAAGATATAATAAAACTTATAATAACTGCTATTACAATAATAGGATTTAATATTAAAAGAATAATTGTAAAGGCAATTGCTGAAAATAAATTAGGTAAAATCAAGAACAAATTATGATATACACCTTGAAAGCCCATATCATCACTGCTTAAAGCCTCAAGTGAATTATTAGCTTCATAAGAGAACTCAGGATCCTCAAAATGTTCATAATCCATCATTTGATATAAACTTACACAGCGCTTGAACTCAATTATTCTTAGCTCAAGAAATTTAGTTTGAGCAATACCATTACAAATGGCTGAAGTAACGCCTAATATTAAATTGATTCCACATAAAATTAAAATAATACGTGTTACTTCTTCTGTGGTATTACCAATTTCAATTGCATTTACTATAAGACGTAACATGTATGTACTTAATATTGGTAAAAGACCACCACAAATAAATTCAATAATATATAGAAAATAAATGCCATATTTTCTATTACTATTTATTAGTTTAATCTGTCTTAAAAATGTTTCTTTAAGAGTAATATTATTAGTCATAATCTCTCCTCCTTATGCTAATATTATATTCATTTTTTCTGGTTGAGTTTACAACTAAATAGAGGTTTAACTCAACTATTTGTTGCGAAATAACTCAACAAAGGCCAAAATACGTGCTCTTTGTTCTAAATACTGTTCTTTTACCTCAGCACTTGTTGATAATCCCTCAAACCAGTCAATTTCATCATTAACTCCATATATAATATGACTATCTATATAGGCTAAAAACAATTTCCCTCCACACTTCTCTTCAAGTTCCATTAATTTTTTTATTACCACTGGTGTAAAAAGATGAAATGCTTCTTCTTGTTCACTAACATATAGATTAAATTTTTTATTAAAGGAAATAAGTTCTAAATTTAGAAGTGTATAACCTGAAGGTGATCTATCTAATATTTCTTCTTTCAAGATAAAATTACATTTTACATTTTTTTCTTGAAATACATCATACATTCTCCCTTTAAAATCAACTACCTTATGACTACTTTTACCAGTATGGACCATATGGTATGCTTCTAAATCATATGATGTGATATTTTCATCAATTATTAGATCAGTCTCTATATACCTATTTGCAGAAGGTACTAAGCAATATAAAGAATTAATACTATCAAATCTACTTTGTTTAGGCTCATATTCATAATAAATACTTTTATTATATTCTTGTAAGCCTTTCTTTATTACTTTATTTTTATAAGGAATTACAACTTTTATTTTATATAAATATCTCCCTCCCCAAATTAATAATGCAATAATTAAAAAAAAGATAAAGAAATACATATGAAACCTCCTAAATATATGAAAACATTATAACATACAAGAGATAATTAAAATAGAGAATTTTATCAAAAAAAGAAAAAGACAAGAAAAACTTGTCTTTTTACCAATATATTGAAATTTTTGTTCCTTTATCAAGAATACTTTCTAATTCTATTTTATAGCCAAAATGCTCACATATGTGTTTTACAATTGCTAGTCCTAAGCCAGTACCACCGGATTGTTTACTCTTCGCTTTATCAACACGATAAAATCTTTCGAAAACTCTTGTTTGGTCTTCCTTAGAAATACCGATTCCTGTATCTTCAACGCTAAAGCAATTGCTATTAAGAGTAATTTTTATTTTTCCATTATTGATATTATATTTAATAGCATTATCTAAAAGATTGCTAAATATCTCATCAATTTGCATAACACTTACTTCTTTTACTACATCTTCAACATTTAACTCAAGTTTTATCTTTTTCGAATTAAGCTTATTGTGATACCTTTCGATGACATCATCTAAGATTGTTTTAATATTAGTTGATACCATTTCAAAATCTTTTTGATATTCTAAATTAGATAATTCTAGCATATCAATAATAATTTGGTTCATTCGATTTGCTTCTTTTAACGTTTTTTCGGCAGCTTCAAATATCTCATTTTTATCTTCTATTATTCCTGCTGTTATCATTTGTTGATAACCTATAATCGTAGTTAAAGGACTTTTTAATTCATGAGATGCATTAGCAAAGAAATCCTTTTTGATTTGATCCATTTTTTGTTTTGTTGTTATATCAATAAATGTTATTATACTTCTATTTTGATTCCAATCTGTTTTAGGAAAACTTATTGTGAAAAAATAACATCTACCATCAATCTCAATTGTTAAATCTGTTGTTTTTTTGTCCTTTAAAGCACTTTGTAGCCATTTTTGTAATGATATATCTCTAATACAATAAAAGTAATTTTTTCTTAGCACTGTATCAAGCGAAACATTAAATAGTTTTAAAGCAGCTGGATTTATTAATTCAATATCTTCTCCACTTAAAAGAATTAAGCCTTGTTCCATACTATCTAAAATAGTTTGATTTTTTTCTTTTTCAGATTGTAAAAGATAAATATGATTTTCAATCTCTTTTCTTAAAACAGCAATAATTTTAGGTAAATCATCGACATCCTTTAATGTATAATTTTGCTTATCTTCTATCAAACTAGCTAAATCGGATACTGATTGATTTACAGGTTTCATCATTTGCTTAGATGCTAAATATAGCATACCTACACCAGCTACTAAAATTACTAAAATACCTACAAAACCTATTTCAAAATATGTAGTAGCAATGTTATTAATTACACTTATTTCATATGCCAATCTAATATAATATCCTGAATCTAAGTCTGCAATATACATCATTTTATAACCTAGTGAGTCAGAATTTCTTGTATATATATCTCCTAGATTTTGTAATTCAGGTCTATTAATATGATTATCTAAATTAGAAACATCAAAACCATATTCCGAATCATAGATTACTGTTCCTTCTTTATCTATAAATGTAATACGCAAATTTGAATCAGCTGCACTAAGCATAAGAGCAGTTTCTTCAAAATTAGTACCATCAAAATCCTTACATGCAATTATCAAATAACTTTTTATTTCTTCTTTTGATTTATCAGTATGATCCTTTAGCATTGTTAAAAAAGATGCCAAAAAAAGTACTAGTAAAGATAAAAACAAAACAAGAGAACTTAAGAATATTATTCTTTTTTTCATCTTAACACCTTATACCCTATTCCGTAAATTGTTTTTATAATATTTTGCTCAGGATCAATTTTGTTTCTCAAAGATTTAATATGCATATCAAGCGCACGTGATTCAAGTATTTGATTTGTATTCCAAATTTTTTCAAATATTTCTTCTCTACTAACTACATTTCCACTCTTTTGAGTTAAAAGAACTAATATATCGAATTCTTTATTTGTTAATTCAACAATTTTACCTGCTTTTTTACATTCACGTTTATTTAAATCGATAGTAACATCTTGTATTTCTAAAACCATACTTTGTCTATATCTTCTAACTTTAACTCCAACCCTACTCATTAACTCTAATAAATCAAATGGTTTTTCTATATAATCATCTGCTCCTAAATCTAAACCATCTACCTTATCCATTAGCATATGATTTGCAGAGATTATAATTATTTCAATATCATCATTTTTCCTATCAGCTCTAATCTTTTTTAATATTTCACTTCCAGAATAATCAGGAAGCATCATATCTAACAAAATCATATTAGGTTTCTTTTCTTCAAACTTTTTGAAAAAGCTTGTTCCATCATAAAATGTTTCAACAGTATATCCTTGTTTAGAAAGGGTTCTATTAATAATTTGAGCGATATCCTTATCATCCTCAATTGAATAAATTAGGTATTCCACTTTACCATTCCTTTCTTTAACTAGTAGATTTTTTTGTCCTTATGATAGCCACTTACGATGTAAACAACCCATTCTGCAATATTAACACAATGGTCAGCTATTCTTTCTAAATATTTTACCACTAAAGTAGTATAAATTGCAAAAGGAAGATAATTTTCTCCTTCTTTTTGAGGATGTGCAAGCATTTCAACTATTTCTTCATACTTTTCATCTACGTAATCATCAGATTTTATTACCTGGTTTGCTAGTTCTACATCACTATTTACATAAGATAAAATTGATTTTTTCAACATTTCTAGTACAAAAGAAGTTAATTTATCTACTGCTTCCATATGTTCTGAAGGAAATTGATTTAACTTTGTTGCAAACTGCATAATATCTTCTGCATGATCACCAATTCTTTCGACATCAGCTACTAGTTTTAAAATTCCTGTTACTTGTTTTAAATCACTTGCATATGGTCTTTCTCTTAACAAAATAGTTAAACAAATTTCTTCGATTAAACGTTCGTATTGATCAACTAAGTCATCATTTATAATTGAAGCTTCTTTTTTTCCTACATAAACTAATATTGCTTCACTTATATTTTCTACAACTGTATCACTCATTTTCAAAAGCATTTCTTTTAAATTTTCGATTTCTTTTTCAAGTCTCATACTTTATAACTCCTATCCAAATCTACCTGTAATATAATCTTCTGTCTTTTTCTTTTGTGGATTTTTGAATAATTCTTCTGTTTCGTTATATTCAATAACCTCACCTAATAAGAAAAAGGCTGTATAATCTGAAACACGGGTTGCTTGTTGCATATTATGTGTAACTATCACTATAGTATAGTCTTTCTTTAATTCACCTATTAATTCTTCAATTTTTAAAGTTGCAATCGGATCAAGAGCACTAGTTGGCTCATCCATTAAAATTACTTCTGGTTTCATAGCAATAGCTCTAGCAATGCATAAGCGTTGTTGTTGACCTCCAGATAACCCTAAAGCATTATCCTTTAATCTATCTTTTACCTCATCATATAAAGATGCTTTCTTTAAAGAATCTACTACTATTTCCATCAATTTTTCCTTGTTTTTAATTCCACTACAACGTGGTCCATATGCTACATTATCAAAAATAGACATTGGAAATGGATTTGGTTGTTGGAAAACCATACCTACTTTTGTTCTTAAATCAATTGGATTTAGTTCTAAAATATTATCATCTTTAAATAGAATTTCTCCTTCTACACGGCAATTTGGTATAAGATCATTCATTCTATTTAAACAACGTAATAAAGTTGATTTACCACAACCTGATGGTCCGATAAAGGCTGTAACCTTATTATGATAAATATCTAAATTTACATCCTTTAATACATGCTTTTCTCCATAGAAAAGATTAACATTTTTTATTGTAAAATCGTTCATTATTGTCCTACCGCCATTTTATTCATTTTCTTTGATATTAATTTAACAGCTAAAGATAGTAGCAATACAACTATCAAAATAAAAATTGCAATTGCTGAAGCTGTACCATAATTTGGATTTTCACCTTGCATAATTGACCAAATATGTAAAGATAGAGATGTAGATGCCTTTGTAACACTTATATCATCTTGAATACTTGTACCCATTACAAAAATCAACGCAGCAGATTCTCCTATAATTCTACCTATTGAAAGTAATGTTGCAGTCAAAATACCTGGTAATGAATTTGGTAAAATAACTTTGAATACTGTTTGGGTTTTAGAGGCGCCAAGCGCTAAAGAAGCCATTGTAAAATGAGCTGGAATAACCTTTAATGATTCTGAGGTGGTTTTTATAATTGTTGGTAGTAAAATAATAACCATTGTAAAAGCACCAGCTAGTATACTAAACCCGTTTGTTTTAAAGGTTCCATCACAAAATGGAATAAAAATTAATGCGCCACAAAAACCAAAAATAATTGATGGTATACCACTTGTCATATCTATCATTGTTAATAAAGTAGATTTAATTTTACCAGGCTTTGCATACTCTTCAAGGAATATAGCAGCGCCAACACCTATTGGTAAAGCGATTGCTAAAGTAATTAAAATTAAATAAAGAGTTGTAATTAGAGAACCTCTAGCTCCCCCACCAGAAGTTTTACATTGTATTTGGTTTATAATAACAGAGGAATTTAGTGTATCTGCAATTTTTTCTGCTCCCTTTTTTGCGCCAACAATGCTTGTTTTACCGTTTGCATCTTGGCATCTTATTGCATCAATTCTTACCCCAGTTTCTAATTTATATACTGATTGTCCATCTAATGATTTAGCAGATTGAAATGGAGAATTTGAAGCAACATATGTTACTACTACACAATCCGATCCATCTGTTGCCTTTGAATCTTTTATTGCAATGCCATAATTTGAAACAAAATATGAACCTTCAATATTTGGATCATCGAAATCATTTTCACTTGCTAAAACTGTAACTGTATTTAATTTTTCTGCGTTATCAGATGTCAATAATTTCAAATTAAAATTAGGGATACCTTGAACTAATACGTAAATTATTATACCAAAAAGTACTACAACTAAAAATAATGTTGACAAATACGTAGGAACTAATCTAGCAATATCTGCAATCTTTCTACTTGTTGTAAGTGCTGTTGATTTTTCTTTCGGAGTTTTATTATTTTTCATTATATTTCCTCCATTTTCTTTTTAATAGCATTTAAGCCAATATTAGTTATTAAAATTATCACAATCAAAACAATTCCAACACTAAAACGAATATCATAATCTAGTCCACTACTTTCATGTAAGCCTAACATCATTGTTGAAGTCAGTGTTCTTGTAATAGAAAATAATCCAAAGTTTGGACCAGTAATAGCATTACCGCAAACCATTGAAACCGCAGTTGCTTCTCCTAAAGCACGTCCAATACCAAGAATCAAAGCTGCAAATATTCCCGATTTAGCACCACTAATTACGATTTTAAAATCTGTTTGTGTTTTTGAAGCTCCCAAAGCTAATGAGGCTTGGATAGTTGTAGACTTAACAGCCTTCATACTAGTAACACTTAACATTGTGATAGTAGGTAACATCATGATTACTAGCACTAATATTGTAGATAAATTTGACATACCGCCTGCAGTTTGTAAACCAAATGCATTAGCTAGGCTCTTAACAATTGGATTAATAACACCCATTCCAAATAAACCAAAAATTATTGATGGAATAGCAGCAAGAATCTCTACAACATTGTTAACAAAAATACTTAACCAGCGTGGTGCAATTCTTACTATAAATAGCGATGTTAGAACTGAAACCGGTAAAGCTATTAGCGTTGCTATTAATGTTACATAAATTGTATTAATTAACGCTCCTAAAATACCATATGTTGATTCTGTCCAACTAGTTTTAGAAATAAAATCCCAAAAGTTTGCTTTTGTCATTCCAAAATCATTTACAGGGTAAGTTTTAACAAATGGTTGTATACCATTTTTTAGAATAAAAACTACAATGAAAATAATTGAAGATGATGCTAAAATTGCGATTAATAGGAAAATAATCATGAATATTTTATCGATTATAGTTTTATTTTTACTATTTGTCATTTTTTTCTCCTTATTCTTATACACAAAAATAGGCCACTATGGGCCTATAAATGGCATTTAATCTCTAATTATTAAGCTTCAACAGCTTTTTTAACATCTTCCCAAGTTTTATATTCACCGCTGAAGATATTCCATAAAATTTCTGAATCTGCATCTTCTAAAACATCATTTTCAGGACTTACAATTGCAACGATACCATCTTTACAAATTGTACCTTTTGTTTCTTCTGATGCATCTTCACCAGATTCAAAATCTCTAGATAAGAAACCAATGTCTAACTTGTTTGCTCCATCTTTTTCTGAACCTTGTGTACATTTATATGCATCACCTGAACCTGTATGGTTATGTGAAGGAATAAAATTAACATCATCTTTAATAGCTTCCTTAAATGCAGCACTTAATGCCTTAGCAATTTTTTCAACTGATGTCGAACCACCAAACTTAAGTGTGACATCTGTTGTAATAGCTAATGCTTCTTTAACTTTTTCATCATTAGCTTTAATATCATTCCATGTTTGTGCACTATCTAAAACTGCTTGATCAACAATTCCGTCATTAGCTGCAACAATTGTTAATCCTTCTAGTGAGAACATATACTTAACAAAGGCATAAGTCATTTTTGCCTCATTAGAACCATCATCAACTCTAGTAATATAATTAAAGTTACGTGATAATTTATAAGTTCCGTCAATTACAGAATCCTCTGTAGCTTCTACACCATTAAATGTCAATCCCTTTACATCATCTGATTCTGCAACTGATGATAATGAAGCATAACCTATACCATATTCATCACCTGCAACTGCACTCATCATAGCACCGTTATTAGCAACAGTAACTGCTCCATCTGCCAATAACTTATCATTAGATTTAGCTTCTGAATGACCAATTGCTGTAAAGAAGCCATCACGTGTTCCTGATTTTGTATCTCTTGTGTAAACTGTTATATTTTTTGAAGTGTCAAATTTAGATTCATTTCCGCCATTTTCTGTAGAATTGTTACAACTTGCTAATGTAAATAATCCTACAAATAAACTTACTAAACCAACAAATATTTTTTTCATTTTAAATATCTCCTCTTTATTTTTGATTTACAGCTGTATTATATATAAATTTACAATGTCAAAAAATCGTAAATCTGTAAAGAATTGTAAAGAGATTGTAAAGAAAAAAGGGTCAAACGACCCTTTTCCTATCATTTATACTGCACTATAATTACCAGTATCATAATAAACATTTACATTTGAGTTTACAAATAAACTGTTTGTACCTGTCATTGTAATTTGAACATAATCATTCCAGCGCTTCTTCACTGAGTAATCAGTGTAATAAGTTCTATTGTTTGCTCCTATACCAATTAAAGAGAATTCTCCTTCCTCTACTATAAGAGTTTCTTCCACCTTAGCCTCAGCATATCCAGCTAGACCCCATACACGTCTTGTTAAACCATTCAAATATACATAGTACGCATTTTTATAAACAACCTCTAATGAGAAATCACTATTAATAATAACTTCATCACCATCTTTGTATTTATTATTAGAAAAACCATCTTTAACAACTAATTTTTCTTCCACTAAATATACATCTTTGTTAGTATTATAAGTTTTTATATCTGATTCAGTTAAAGTTGGAACTACAAATTTATATCCACTTTCTACCCATGTATCAATTGCATTGCCTTGTTTATCATCATAGTGAATTTTATACATATCCTCGAAAATAGGATAAATTGCAAAATCACCTTTAACTAGATAATCTTTAATAAGTTCACCATCTTTACTTAATGACCAACCAAGAAGTTTATGCTCCCTATTATTAAAATAAGTTGGTATAGTCGGTAAAACATTTAGATTTAAGTTAGTACCTAAAGCTATTTCAATTGTAGAATGAATATTACCCTCACCATCATATATAGTTAAATTAGCTGGAGTTATTTCTTTATACCATAAATATAAAACTAAATTTTCTCCTGGCATATTTACAAGATTAAACTCATTACTATATGCTGAATCAAAATATAATCCACTATATTCATATGTTTTTGAATCAATTTCTAAAACTCGATCAAATTCAGGTAAAATTATTGGCATACCTTCATAAAATGAATAAGTTGTATCTCCTAACATTTCATTTTTAATTGTAATTTCATATGTAGGAACCTCTTCCCACCTTGCGTAAAGCATTCCACCATTACGAGGCATTTTATTATTTGTAAATAAAGTTCCTTCTTCAAAAGTACTTGATGTGTACCAGCCTAAGAAATAATAGTATTTACCATCTATTAAAGTATATTTATCATATGTAGGTAAGTTAATTTCTGAAGAAGGTAGAGCTGTAATATCATTAACAAGAGGCCCTCCATTTTCTTCAAAATATAAAGTAACATTATTTGTAGCTATATGCCAAGAACCATCATATTCCCAGAAAATATCCTCTTGATAAGAATAATTATTTACATACTCTATAAGGTTATTCAAATCAACACTTTGCTTAATATCTACTAATTCTAAACTATCGGTAGATAACTTCATACTTACAGCATCTGCTAAAGGCATGTTCATACTAAACGAAGCTTTGTATAAATAATCCTCTTCATCGATAACTTTTGTGTATAATTCCAAGTCAAAATTACCTAATTGGCTGTTATTAGTAAGCTCTGCAAGATTAATACTTAATACATATTTACTATTTACATCATCATAATGATAATCTTTAAGGACATTAGTAAAATCAATAGGTGGACGTTCTCCTGTATTCATACTACTATTGATTGCATCCATAATAGAATCACTAAAGCCAAAACCGAACTTTAATAAATAATACAAAGGATCCTCTAAAAGAGTGGTATCACTAATCATTAATTTCTTTTCATATTGTCTTCCTGTTGATGAAGCAAAAACAGGGATAGTTTCAGTTCTATGGAAATAAACCATATGATCCTTATAATATATATTTAAAATACGATTCATACCTGGAGAACCATTACTTACAGTATCACCAAATTTATAAGGGACATCATTATTAACTCCAGTTATAACAGGAATTGCTCCAATTCTTGCATAAATTTCAGGATAAACGCTTCCTTCAATCATCTTTATCTTGATATCAATAGGAACACTCATATTGATGTTTATACCAATTATATTAGCATTAACATTTATTGTTGATGTTATATGGAAATCCTTTAATTTAGCATCATTAAAAATAGATTTAATTAATGGATTTAAACTTGATAAATCATAGAAATTATCTAAATTGCTAGGTATTTCTATAGTAAAATCTTCATCATTAATTTCAAGTGCAAAATTCAAGTTATAACCTAAAGCATATAAGTTATTTACTTCTAGTCCTGAAATACTATTGCCATTCATCGCTAAAGAAATTATTAAGTCATCTGTACTACCTAATAACTCTTTTGCCAATACTATAGCTAAATTATCCTTAGATATACTAATGTCTTTAATAATCTTTGCGAAATCAATTTTATTTATCAAATCAAAAATATTAAATCCTTCAACTTTATCTATTGTGTCTTCAATTTGACTAAAGTCAAAATTTAAGAATTCAGAAATAGTATTTAATAGTCCCATTAAGTCAGAAGTATTTGCCATCAATGATAATGAATTTGGACTATCTAAATTATTTTTATATGTGATGTAGAATCTTCCATCCTTTAAAATTATTTTAAAGAAATGAGAATTATAGTTTACTTGTGATGTTGTTAATGATAGTAAAGCCTCAAAACCTAAATTATCTTTTTCAGATAAATTTAATTTTAAAGAACCACTTAATACATATGATACATTATCAACATTCATATTGCCATTTAATACTAAACTTAATTTGTCCTCTTTACAAACATCAATAAAACTTCTAACATAATCTAACAATAAACTTAGTGAATTATAATCTATGTATTTAACTTCAGGAATAGTAATATCAAAATTTGGCATTTCTGTTATTGTAAGCGATGTATCGCTAATGCTAACAGCGTTATTTATAATATTTCCTATACTAATATTTAGATTTTTATCGATTATTAGGCTTAGATTACCTAATAATATGCTAGTTTTATCAGCACTAGATTTAACGTTAATTTTAGAAATAATTTCTAATATACCTAAATTATCTATTTTTGGAAGAGACAAGTCCATATTAAATGTTTGCTCTATTTTATTTATCAAAGACCCTAATTCATTTAATCTAAGCTTTATACCAATATTACCATATTGAACATAAATCGTCTCATCATATAAATAAGCATTAACTTTATGAATAACTCCTTCATTAGTTATAAAATCAACATTTAATTCCATAGCTAAAGTATTTCTAAAATCTAACTTTAATAATCCTTCAACCTTGAAGTTTGTACTATTTAAATTTAGGTTAGTTGAAAAGTTGATTGCAATCATTTTTGAATCTATTACATTAAATAATTTATTAATAGTATCAAAAATAGTTTTAATACCAATTGAATCTATATAATCAGATACTTCAATTTCTAATGGTTCATTAGCAGTAGATTCCATAGATAATTTTAAATTTCTTAATGATATACTTTCGGAAATAATATCACTAATAGAGATACATACCATCTCATTTTCATACTTAATGCCTAAATCAATATTTAATCCATTAATATTCAATGATAATGTTGTAATTCCATCAACATACTTAATACCACTAATCATATCTGCAAGATTAATATTATTTAAATCAAAATTAAATAAAGGCAAAATCTCTGCTATGTCGGTTAAAGATGTTTTTATCTTAATATTTCCAACAATTACGTTTAAATTACTATCTAGCAATGAAATCTTAGTGATTAAATTAGTTGTTCCGTCAGTTATATAACCATCAAAAGAAAAGCCATTTTTGAAATCAACAAGAATTTTACCACATAAATTATAATTTGCACCTAGTATTTCAATAGTAGTATTTACATCTATAGATAAATTACTTCCTTTTAATATTTCTAGTATAAATGGTATAAATGGCTTTAAATTAGCTATATCATAATATTCGCCATTTACATTACCTATATTTTCTTTTGTTCCTTCTATATTTCCTTCAATACTTATATTTCCTGCTAAAATATTTAATTTAATCTCATTTTCATAATCTATTTTTATTCCTAAGCTTTCTTTTCCTTCTAATAAAACATTAAAGCTTAATTCCTTTTCTTTTATTTCTAGATTATTTATTAAATTATTTAAATCTACTTTAGCTACTAGATCTTCTATTATCTTTCTTATTGATAAATCATATACATTTAATATCTCATCTGCTATTTCTATTAAGGTTTTTAAATCACCTTTTACCTTTAAATTTCCATAGCTTATATACAAGGTATTTCCTATCTTATTAAAACTTATTTCATTATTATATAGATTTATACTTCCGCTAATATTTAGATTCTTATCAACAATCAAATTCAAATTAATATTTTCATTAATTTTCATATTGATATTAACGTTATTAGCCATTAATTCTTCTATTTTTCCTACTAAATTCATTAAATTATCAATATTTTCTTTGGTTATATTATTTTCCTTTGGTTGATATTCCTCATATTCCTTACTTGTTCTTATGTCTAAACTTGTATCTGTTAACTTTATAGATCCTAATTCTATTTCTTCTAATACAATATTAATACCATTGTCATTTGGAGATATTGCTAAGCCTATTTCTTTTCCTAACAGATTTAACTTTAATATCATTTTGCCATTTTCATTTTCAATAGAATTAATGATATTGCTGATATCTATTTTTGAACTATTTTCACCAAGTAATGAAGCTATTTCTTCATTTGAAAGTTTTATACTTAAATTATTTCCTAATTCTAAATAGAAATATCCATCCTTTGATGCGAGAATAATATCTAAGGTTTTTCCTAAAATATTAGCTTTTAATTTACCATTTACTCCGAATTCTTTTAAGTTAATCTTAATATTTCCGCTAACTTGGCAATTAACTCCTAATACCTCAATAGTAGTATTTACATCTATAGATAAATTACTTCCTTTTAATATTTCTAGTATAAATGGTATAAATGGCTTTAAATTAGCTATATCATAATATTCGCCATTTACATTACCTATATTTTCTTTTGTTCCTTCTATATTTCCTTCAATACTTATATTTCCTGCTAAAATATTTAATTTAATCTCATTTTCATAATCTATTTTTATTCCTAAGCTTTCTTTTCCTTCTAATAAAACATTAAAGCTTAATTCCTTTTCTTTTATTTCTAGATTATTTATTAAATTATTTAAATCTACTTTAGCTACTAGATCTTCTATTATCTTTCTTATTGATAAATCATATACATTTAATATCTCATCTGCTATTTCTATTAAGGTTTTTAAATCACCTTTTACCTTTAAATTTCCATAGCTTATATACAAGGTATTTCCTATCTTATTAAAACTTATTTCATTATTATATAGATTTATACTTCCGCTAATATTTAGATTCTTATCAACAATCAAATTCAAATTAATATTTTCATTAATTTTCATATTGATATTAACGTTATTAGCCATTAATTCTTCTATTTTTCCTACTAAATTCATTAAATTATCAATATTTTCTTTGGTTATATTATTTTCCTTTGGTTGATATTCCTCATATTCCTTACTTGTTCTTATGTCTAAACTTGTATCTGTTAACTTTATAGATCCTAATTCTATTTCTTCTAATACAATATTAATACCATTGTCATTTGGAGATATTGCTAAGCCTATTTCTTTTCCTAACAGATTTAACTTTAATATCATTTTGCCATTTTCATTTTCAATAGAATTAATGATATTGCTGATATCTATTTTTGAACTATTTTCACCAAGTAATGAAGCTATTTCTTCATTTGAAAGTTTTATACTTAAATTATTTCCTAATTCTAAATAGAAATATCCATCCTTTGATGCGAGAATAATATCTAAGGTTTTTCCTAAAATATTAGCTTCTAATTTACCATTTACTCCGAATTCTTTTAAGTTAATCTTAATATTTCCGCTAACAGGAATATTTATGAAACCATAAGAAATTTTTGTGTTTAAGGTCATGTCTATTACACCATTATTATAAATTTCTTTTATAATTGGTAAATATTCTTTTAGCGTACGAATATCAAAATAAGGGCCATCAGGTAATGTTATTTCTTCAATGCTTGTTTGTCTATTTATTTGCAGTTTTAAATTAAGTGTACTACAATCAATGGCAAAACCATCATTTGTATCATATATCTTAATTTTTAAACTATCTAGATTTTCATTAAATACATTTAAGTTAACATCTAAATCTAATTTACCATCATCAATTTCTAAACTATTAATTACTTGTTGCCATGGCAAATTAATTAATAATCTTAAAATTTGATTTAAGTCAAAATTCATATTAAAATCATCAATTGGCATTGATAACTTTAATTTACCTATTTCTATAACAACAAGATTTTCCTTATAAGTAGCAACTAATGCGATATCATTACCTTTATAGTTAATTGTAGCATTAACTAACATTGCTACTTCATTAGCAAAGTGAATCTCTCCTGCTCCATTAATAAGTAAATCTTCTTTAGAAAATTCAAAATTAAAACTAAATTTACCGCTTTCGATTATATTCTTTAAATCTTCAAATAAGAATCTTAAGTCATTTATATTTTCATATTCGTTAGGATCTAATTCATATTCAAATTTATTGTTACTATTACTTAAAGAGATAGATAGATTTAGATCTTTAATATTTAAATTTGCCTCAATTCCTTTTAATGAGATATCTGTTTTTGATTCCTCATTAAAATGGAATATAACAGGTACTACTTCTCCTAGAAGTGGAATATTTACATTTAGTTTTACATCATTACCATTTTTTTCAATTGTAGCCTCTTGCAAGGCATTCATTATACCATCTAAATCAATTAAGTTTGCTAAATCATTGCTACTTTTTTTAGAATCAATTAGTCCAAATAATTCATCGATATTCATTCTTAACTTTAAACCAGCTATAGATAAATATACGTCCTTATTTTCAACAATAAGACTTAAATTATCACTTATAAATGCGTATTTATTATTTAATATATCAAGGGCTAATCTACCATTTATTGTCTTATCTTGAATTGATAGTTCTACATCAAAGTAGCCAACTTCACCACTTAAATAATCGCCAAAACCATACATCAAATAGTCCATTGGTCCTAATTCTGGAGTTGGAATATCTTCCCCATCAGATGGCTTTAAATCTTTATACTGTTCAAAATAATCCTTTTGCTCAATATTTAAATCTGAATATGTAAATTTTTCAGTTAAAGTTCCTGTACATGTAATACTTCCAATAACAGGCATAGTTATGTCATATATTTCTACTGTATCAATTTGCTTTAATACCCATTCATCATCAAATGTAACTTTCATATTAACACTTGAAAAACTTGGAAATTCACTAGCACCACCATATGCCTTAACTTCATATTGATAATTTGCCGGAGCTTTTGAAGGATCTAAACTAATTTCAAGGTAATAATTGCCAAATTCATCTGTTTTTAAGTCACTAATAGAAACTATTGTTTCTTTGCATAAAATATATGATGAAATTTGATTTGGTAACCAACCATATACTCCTAAATATTGCTTATTTGAATAAACAGTAGGTAATCCGTCTTTCCAAGTAGTATTTTCACCAGCAATTTTATTTGGTTCTCTAGTAAGTACTTTATTTTGATCTAGGAAAAAATATTTTTGCTGACCAACACTTTTTAATGAACTTTCACTTATTGCTTGCTGAAAAGCTCTATTATCTATAACGGTTCTTACATTATATACATTTTGTGTATATTTCATAAATGCCACATTAGCATTAACTTCACCATTAGTTATACCAGTAAAATTATTTTTTTCCATCAAACCAGCAACAATAGCTAAGTTATCATATGAATCAAAATCAGTAGGATCTCCTGATTCTGGTTTATCCATAGTTGTAGTTGTATATCCTAAGGCACTAATAGGTCCTTTATTTCCTGTTCTTTTATTTACAACTGAAGTGACACCAACAGCTGAAAATATCATTGATAAAATTAAAACTAGAAAGATTAGTTTTCTTTTCATTTTAACCCTCTTTCCTGTGAATTAACAATTCACATTGTCTCACATTTTATCTTAATTTGTAAAAATTGTCAAGTCTATTTGACAAAACGAGGCTATTAAAAAAGAGATTTGCATCTCTTTTTCACAATATATTCACATTTTATTCAAAATATAGTTCATCATCAACTAGTTCATCATAGAAATCCTTTTCATGACTTACAAGAATCAAAACGCCAGGAAATTGATTTAATGCATCAAATAGTTCCATTTTTGTTATTGGGTCTAAGTGGTTAGTAGGTTCATCTAAAATTAAAACATTGCTTTTTTTCATAGTCATTAAAGCTAGTCTAACTTTTGTTCTTTCCCCACCTGAAAGTTCTTTTATAGGTTTAACAACTAAATCTTTTCCTATTCCTACCTTAGCTAAAATGGCTCTTAATTCTCCATCTGTTTTTAAATGATAATAATAACGCAAATAATTTATAGGAGTAACGTCATCAAAATCATGATCTTCTTGGCTAAAAAAATTGATATCCACACTAGGATTCCAATTAAATGTGCCTGATAATGCTGGGAGTTTTCCTATAATTGTTTTTAAAATTGTAGTTTTACCTACTCCATTACGTCCTATAATAGCTATTTTTTTATTTTGCTTTAACAAATAATTTAAAGGACCTAAAATAGGCTTATCACTATTATATCCAACAACTAAATTTTCTAATTTTAATACCTCTTGACCGGTTTGTTTAGAGTAAGGAAATACTAATTTCATTGGAACATGATTCTTTGGCTTTTCTAAAAGCTCCATTTTTTCAAGCATCTTACGTCTAGATTGTGCTCTTTTAGTTGTAGTAGCTCTAACAATATTTCTATCAATAAAATCCTTTATTTCTTTTACCTTTTTTTGTTGATTTTGATAAGCTTTCTCATACATTTCTTCTCTAATTTCGCGTTCCTTTAAATAATGACTATAATCCATTTTATATCTTGTGAATACGCCATTAGTTAAGGAATAAACAACTGTTGCAATTTCTTTTAGAAATCCTTCATCATGAGATATAACAATAAATGCTCCACTAAAATTTTTCAAATATTTAGTTAACCAAATAATATGCTCTGCATCTAAAAAATTTGTTGGTTCATCCATTAATAATACATCAGGAGCTTCTAATAATAATTTTGCTAAATATACCTTAACTTTTTGTCCGCCTGATAAAGTATTCATTTTTGTATCTAATCCGTAAGCATCTATCCCAAGGCCATTAACTACATTCCCTACAGTTGAAGAAATTTGATAAAAATTATTATCCTCTAAATATTGATTAATATTTTCAGCCTTACGCATGATTTTCTCATAATCTGATTCCTTAGCAGTTGCTAGAGAATCGTATAATGCCTGCATCTCATGTTCTTTTTGAAATAGTTCATAAAATACGTTTGTTAAATATTTTTCTATTGTATCTTCATTTTTCATCTCAAGATGTTGATCTAAATAAGAGTAACTGATATGAGGTAACCATGATATTGTTCCGGCATCAGGAATTAAATTTTTGCTTATGAGTTTCATAAATGTAGATTTCCCGCTGCCATTATCCCCTACTAGGACAACATGTTCTTTAGGTTCTAAGTGAAATTCGGCATTTTTATATAATTCTATATCCTTATATTTAAACTTTAATCCTGTAACATCTAGAATTCCCATTTTTTTACCTCCCTTTTTCCTCACTATTCTAACACAATTTTTCAAAAATTTAAACCCAAAAAAAGAGCTACAAGATGTAGCTCTAAAAATTATTTTAAATTATTTATTTCGTCATGTAATAAATTAATGAAATCAGAAACACTAACTGTTATTTGTTCTTGTGTTCCATGCTTACGATAAGTAACTGTATTATTATTTACCTCATTATCACCAATTACTAATGTATATGGTAATTTCTTTGTTTGTGATTCACGAATCTTATAACCTAATTTTTCATCACGATAATCAGTTTCAACACGGAAATTTTCATCCATAAATTTATTTTTCAATTCTTCGCAGTAAGCTTTATGAGCGTCACTTACAGGAATAATTCTAACTTGATATGGACTTAACCATGTTGGGAATGCACCTGCATAATGTTCAGTTATAATACCGATAAAGCGTTCTAATGATCCGAAAAGTGCACGATGTGCCATAACAGGACGTTTCTTTGAACCATCTTCAGCAATATAAGTTAAATCGAAACGTTCTGGCAAATTCATATCTAATTGAATTGTACCACATTGCCAAATTCTATTCATTGAATCACGTAATTTAAAGTCTAATTTAGGACCATAGAAAGCACCATCACCAGGATTAACTTTAAAATCGAATCCTGCTTTGTGACAAGCTTCTGCTAAAGCAGCTTCAGATTTATCCCAAATTGCAATATCACCAATATATTTCTTTTCAGGACGTGTAGAAAGCTCAATATGGAATTTTAATCCGAATACATCATATACCTTTTTATATAATTGAATGATATTAGCTATTTCTTCACTTATTTGATCTTCAGTCATAAAGATATGAGCATCATCTTGAGTAAATGTTCTTACTCTAAATAGACCACTCAAAGCTCCACTTGCTTCATGACGATGAACTAAACCAAGTTCGGCTAAACGTAATGGGAAGTCTCTATATGAATGAATTTGATTCTTATAAACTAACATTCCACCAGGGCAGTTCATTGGTTTAATAGCAAATTCTTTATCATCAATTGTAGAAGTATACATATTTTCTTTGTAGTTATACCAGTGACCTGATGTTTCCCATAATTCACGATTTAACATAATAGGAGTTTGAATAAATTGATATCCAGCTTTTGTATGAATTTTCATCCAGAAATCAGTTAAAGCATTCTTTAAAAGCATTCCCTTTGGTAACCAGAATGGGAAACCAGGACCATAATCAGATATCATAAATAAATCTAATTCTTTTCCTAATTTACGATGATCACGAGCTTTTCTTTCTTCAATAATTCTTAAATAATTTTCTACTTCCTCTTCTTTGAAGAAAGCAATACCATAAACACGAGTTAACATTTCATTATTAGAATCACCACGCCAATATGCTCCGGCAACATTTAACAATTTAAAATGTTTTAATTTTGCAGTAGATATAACGTGTGGTCCACGACATACATCTGTGTAATCTCCTTGTTTATAAATATTAACCTCATCACCAGGAATATCATTTATTAATTCCATTTTATATTTATCATTTTTGAATAATTCTAAAGCTTCAGCTTTAGATACAACGCTATGCTCAATAGAAATATTTTCTTTTACAATCTTCTTCATCTCATTTTCAATTTTTGGTAAATCAGAAATTGTAATTTGAGTAGGTAAAGCCATATCATAATAGAATCCCTCTTCAATAGTAGGTCCTACTCCGAATAATGCTCCCTTATATAAGCGTGAAACTGCATGAGCCAATAAATGAGCTGTACTATGATTTAATACCTCTAAAGCTTCTTTATCTTCTTCAGTAATAACTTCTAGCTTAGCATCACAAGTTAATTTATCCTTTAAATCAACAAGCTTATCATTTAATCTAACTACAACAGCTTTCTTTGCTAATGAACTTGATAATCCCTTAACAAAGTCAATAATTAACATATTTTCTTCTGCTTCTTTTATAGAACCATCTTTAAGTGTAATTTTTAACATAATTTTCCTCCTTAATTAATAAAAAAAACGTCCTTAATCATAAGGACGTATATATACGCGGTACCACCTTAGTTCTAGCATCTTGCTAGCACCTCAAAGCTTTAACGCAGCTAACGTAGTGGCATTTGACCACCTTCTACAAAGGGAGTAACAACATATCTATCTTAGCAGTTTCCACCATCCTGCCTCTCTAGCAAGAATCAATAAGTTATCTTATCCTTCTTCCGAATTCACTAATATTTTATACTTTTTTTCATTATTGTCAAGTATTTAGTTTTCTATTTTTTGTATTGTTCTTTTCCTAGATTAAAGAACTCTGTTAATCCTAAAATTCTACTTACAATTCTTGTGGCCTTAGTCTTTTCAATGCTATCATTACTAAGCATTAAATGATTAATAATTTGTTCAGCAGTTAGGTTTGAAGATATAAATAGTGCCTTACCTTCTGCTAAACGATAATTAAGGATTGGCCCTAAAATTTCATCTCGTAACCATGGAGTCATTGTTTCACTACCAAAATCATCTAGCATTAAAACATCAATTTCCTTTAGATTATTTACAATCTCTTCAAAGCGTTCGCTACCTAATGAATTTTTTAATTCTCTAATTAAATCTGGAAAATAAATTAACAAACTTTTGATATTCTTCTTTGCTAATTCAGCTGCCGTAGCACCTAATAAATACGTCTTACCACAACCAAACCCACCAGTCAAAAATAATCCTTTAATAAACTTTTCTTTTCCATATCCATTAACAAAATCATTTGCTAATTTCATAGCCTTAGCTCTTGCAGGAGTATTTAATGTAAAATCTGAAAAATTAGCTTCTTTAATGCTCTTTGGCATATATAAGGTATGGATTAATTCACTTTGACTATTTTTTAAATCTTCTGCTACCTTCTTACTACAACGGACTAACAAAAACTTATCACCATTCATTTTAAGCATATAGCCAGGTTGATGATTTTTACATTTATCAAGCCCAGCACAATTTATACAATTTTCCTTCTCACTTAAAAATAACAAACATTCATTAAGATTATCTTCGCTTATAGGAAATTCTTTAAAATAAGGGTTTTTAGCAAGATCTCTTAAAACTTTATTTATATCAACATCTGATTTTAAATTAATCTTTTGCATTAATATCTAACCCCTTTAAAACATTATCAATACTTTCTTTTTGCCAATCCTCTAATTGTATATCTGGATTACTTTTCTTTCTTTTAATACTACCATAATTAGTTATTTCATTAGGATAACTTCCACTTTCAATATATGTGATAGCTAAACTTGTATTAACAATACCTTTTTCTTGCCAAGAATCAGCAACTTTAAGAAAATAACTAAGTGCAGGTATAGTTTGTTTTTCATTATATAAATAGGCAATCATAACATTGATAACTCCACGTGGAAGTCTTACTTTTTCATATAGCTCTGCTATCTTTCTTAAATAAATACTAGGATAATCATTACTTCCTACAATTTGAGTTAATAATTCTAATGCTGTCATATTATCAAATTTGGCAACATTATCATTGGCATCATTTTTAATTAGTAACTCAGGACCATTATTATTAGTCAAATATGTAAATAAACTATTTGACTTGCGTTTAAATGTGTCATAGTCAAAGTTACCATTCTTATCAATTGCGTCATTATATAAATTAACCATTTGTTCAATCGAAAATCCATAAACATAAGCAATTGATAATATTCTCTTTTTAAATTCTTCTGTAATTCCATCAGGTAAAAATTCTTTTTGAATCTTACTTAAAAATAAATCAATATCAAAATCACAATTTGAAACTACTGAACCCTTATTTGGTTTTCTACCAATAATATTACCATTAATTGGAGTATTATTAGTAATAATGGCAGTTTTAAAAACTTCATCAAATGATTTCGTTACATTTTGATATCCATTTAAATCTATACTAGGAATTCTAAAACGATCAACTAAATGATTATAAACATCTTCTCCTACTTTACTACTTAAATAAAATCCTAAATTTGAATCTGTTAAAAAGTTTTTTGGAGTCATAGGAGCAAGCAAAATAATTATAGAATCATCGTCTTTTTTATAGCTTCTTATTAGATTTAGGCCTTCTAATTTTGTCTTTGCTTCCTCGTATTTTTTTAATCGCCACCCTAATAGTTCTAGTAAAGTTTCATCATCTAAACTTTCACTTTTAATAGTGACCCTATTTAATAAACTATGCCAAAATAAATACAAACTAACTGCATCATTTCCAATTAGTGGCATATACAGTAAAAACAAACAATTCAAATCATCATTTGAAATAGTAAAACGACTATAAATCGTAGTTTTATTCATATTATCACCTAAGCGTGTAAGCCTAAGCCCTTAAATTCAAACTTTTTACCTATAAATGAATAAATAGCTTGTAAAGTTTGAATAGCTTGCTTTTTACCACCTAGAAAATTAAATGCTTCAACAAAGAAATCAATACTTGTTTCACGTGGATTTTGCATAATAATTTTTACTGTTAGGGAAATCTTTTTATTAACAATAATCCCCTCAGAAAACTCATCATTCCATGTTTGAACATCAAAGCCATTTTGCTTTGCAAATTCAAAAATTGCTTGCTTCATATTATCATAGCTAGTTTTATAATAATGAGTCTTAAAAATCTCTAAATTATCTGTTTCATTAGTTTCATAAGAAAATGCCATCGTATATTTCCTCCAATAATTTAATTATTTTTTCATTAGTTTCTTTAAAAGATCCACTTGTGTCTATTATATAATCTGCTTTATTTTTTTTCAATTCTAAATCCATTTGTGATGAAATTTTCTTTAAAGCATATTCTAGTGAAATATTGTCTCTTGCCATTAAACGTTCTACTTCAACATTTTTAGGCAAAGAAGTACAAATTACCTTATCACATAGGCTTTCTAAACCAGTTTCATATAATAAAGGAATATCTAAAAATAAAAAATCGTGTTTATTAATATCTTCCTTTAATTTTTGTATTACAAAAGGATGAATAATACTGTTAAGTTCTTCTCTTCTAGTTTCATTAGAAAAAATTATCTCAGCAATAACTTTTTTATCTATAATTGAATCTTTATAGGCTTCTTTAAAGACTATTTTTAATTTATTTAAAATTATTTCATCATTATATGCTTCTTTGACAAAACTATCAGAATCACTTACAAAATATCCTAACTCTCGCAAATTTGCTACGATATTACTTTTTCCTGTAGCTATACCACCAGTGATTCCTATCACCTTTTTTATCCCTTTATTTTGACAAAATGGACAATAATAAGATGTTCTTCCGCCAACTTTCATTTTAAAAATTTTATGACCTAAAGGGCAATTTTCTTTTGTGTGAACCTTTAAAAAATTTTGATAATTTCCCTTTACCCCTAAGCTTGATGTATAAGTTCTAATTGTAGTTCCTTTTTCAATAATAGCATGATTTAAAATTTCTTTAGCAGCTTCAACTATTTTCTTAAAATCATTAAAACTTACTAATTTGGCTGGATAATTTGGTAGTAATTTAGCTTCATATAAAACCTCATCAACATAAATATTACCTAATCCAGCAATAAAACTTTGATCTAATAGCAATGCTTTAATTGGTAGTCTTGATTTAAGTAGTTTTTCATACAATTCAACTAATGATGTATCTGATATATTATTAGCATCAGGCCCCAATTTTAAGTCTAATCTTAATGAGTCTAGATCATCATAATAGTGCATTCTACCAAATTTTCTAACATCTTGATAGATTAGTGAATAGCCATTTTCAAAATCAATTGCCACATGCATATGCTTATTTAAATCTGTTGTAGAAGGTAAATAGAAATATTTTCCTTCCATTCGTAAATGTGATAGTAAATATCCTTTTTCTAGAATAAATATTAAATATTTACCTTTTCTATCAATATCTTTTATTTGATTACCAATCAATTCATTTACTCTATCACTATTTTCAAATATAGGCTCATAAAGTAGT
Source organism: uncultured Acholeplasmatales bacterium (assembly GCA_944324805.1). Taxonomy (GTDB): domain Bacteria; phylum Bacillota_I; class Bacilli_A; order Acholeplasmatales; family Anaeroplasmataceae; genus CALUXS01. The sequence goes on from CALUXS010000003.1 coordinate 164,439, forward strand.
CTAACTGACTTTATTTTTTTATCAATTAATTCTTCCTTTAAAACTCTTCTTACAGTTTCTACTTCAGGTAGTTCTGGCATTATTTCACCCTATTCCAATAAATCTTATTAATATCTGTTTTTTGTTTATCAAAGAAAGCATCTTCCGATAAAGGATATCCTAAAGCAATAAGTGAATAAACAAAATCATTATTATTTACTCCTAAAACTTGATTTGCTTTTTTTACTCTATCTTCAATCGGATAGATTCCTATCCAACAAGAACCTATTTTATTGGCTGTAGCCTCTATCAAAATATTTTCTGTTGCCGCTCCTAAATCACATTCTTGCATTTCTCTTGTAATTAACTCTTCAGGATTAACACCTATTACTGCAATTGCAGCTACAGCCTTTTTCAATACTCTTGCTCCAGGCGAAACAGTTGATAATTCATCTAAAATAGCTTTATCATTAATAATCACGAAAGCTCTAGAGCTTTGATTTCTAGCTGTAGGAGCAGCAAAACCTGCTTCTACTAAATGATATAGTGAATCATTAGAAAGCTCTTCTTCTTTAAAATCTCTAACTGAACGTCTTAAAAATATCTCTTTCATTTTATGGATCCTCCTAAAAAATTATTTTAATTCATACCAATTTTTACCAAATGAATCACCAATCTCTAATGGCACATTCAATTTAATCACATGAATCATTTTATCAGTTACTAACTTTTGAAGTTCTTCTTCTTCACCTTTAGAAACTTCAAAAACAAGTTCATCATGCACCTGACAAATTAATTTGCTCTTAAGATTTCTTTTTTCTAGCTCTAAATCAATTTGAACCATTGCCATCTTTATTATGTCAGCCGCACTGCCTTGTATAGGAGCATTCATTGCCATTCTTTTTGCAAATTCACGTTCCATATAGTTTTTAGAATTTATCTCAGGAATGTATCTACGACGATTTTTTATAGTCTTAACATATCCATTAAGCTTACAAAATTCTAAGACTTCATTCATGTAAAGATCAATTTCCGGATTTATTTCCTTGTATTTAGTGATAAAATCCTTGGCCTCATACTGAGGAACATCAAGGTCATTTGCCAAACCAAAAGCACTAATACCATAAACAATACCAAAATTAACTGCCTTTGCTTTTCTTCTTTCAAGTGAAGAAATATCATCATGACCAAAAATTTTTCTTGCCGTTGAGGCATGTATATCCTCATTGTTATTAAAAGCTTCTATAAAATGCTTAACATTAGCTACACTTGCTAATACTCTTAATTCAATTTGCGAATAATCAGCTGAATAAAGAGTATTTTCGCTATTTTCTGGAACAAACATCTTACGAATTAAGTGCCCTTGCTCAGTTCTAATTGGAATATTTTGCAAATTAGGCTCAACGCTAGATAATCTTCCGGTTTCAGTTAAAGCTTGTTCAAAAATTGAATGCACCTTTTGATCTGGGAAAATTTGTTCACGTAATCCTTTAATATATGTTCCGTATAGCTTAGTCAATTGACGATACATAATTATATCTTCTACAATAGGATTTTGGTTTTTAATAGCCTCTAAAATACCTATTTCCGTTGAATAACCTTTTTTTGCATTTCCTGGATAAGGAATAGCTAATCTATTAAATAATACATCAGCAAGTTGCTTTGGTGATGAAATATTAAACTCAAGTCCTGCTAGATTGTAAATATCTCTTTCTAATTGACCTATTCTTGTTGTTAATTCACTATCCTGACGATTTAATTCTTCTAAATCAACCTTCATTCCGTTAAATTCCATTTTTCCAAGAACATAGCTTAAAGGAATTTCAATTTCTTCTAATAAAGATAATTGTTCTGTTTCAATTAGTTTTGCTTTTGCAATATTGAAAAATTTCATTACTTCGCTAGCTTTTTTAGCAATTTGATCGTATACCTTGCTTATTTCAGGAATTGCTCTTTTTACACCTTTACCATAAATTTCTTCATCATAGGCAACAATTGAATCACCATACGATTCTGATACTATTCTAAATTCTTTATTGTTCAATTTAGAATTCAAAATATACGTTGCTAACAATAAATCAAATCCTACACCCTTTGTATCAATTCCGTAATGCTTTAAAGCAACAAAAATACGTTTGTAATCATAAAGAATTTTATTGTTATTATCTTCCATAAATGCTTTAAAGCTAGGGGTTTTAAATAGTTGTGGTAAGATTACAAAAGTTCCCTTATCATTTGCAATACCAATTGATAATATAGGATTTTTGTGATAATTATAGTTAAACATTTCACATACTACACTACTATTTGGAAGTAATATGCCTTCTAATTTACTTTCATCATCAATTAAAGTATAGGAAATTGTTTTATCTGTTGTCATTCCTTGACTTGCTTCTTTCATGAATGAATGAAATTCTAAATCTTGATAAAATTTATACAATAATTCCTTATCTTCATCTTTCTTCAAGGTATCTTCTAGATTTATTTCTAAAGGAGCAACACGAAGTATTGTAGCCATTTTTTTACATAACCTTGCTTGATCATCATAGTTTAAAAATTTATCATGATCCGCGCCCTTTATTTCATCTTTGTGAGCTAAAAGTTCCTCTAAGGAACCATATTGTTTTAAATACTTAATAGCCTTTTTCTCACCAATTCCTGGTACACCAGGTATATTATCACTTTTATCACCCATTAATGCCTTTAAATCTACAAAAGCAGCAACAGGAATATCATATACCTCTTTAAAATGTTCAGGAGTGTAATCTTCTAATTCTGTCATACCTTTTTTTGTTAGATGAACAGTTGTATTATCAGAAATAAGCTGTAATAAATCCTTATCAGAAGAATAAATATCTACATGAAATCCTGCATCTTCCCCTTGTTTAGCCATAGTACCTATAATATCATCAGCTTCATAAAGAGGTACCTCATAGCGTTTAATACGTTTCAAATCTAAATACTCTTTAATATATGCGATTTGCATACGCATTTCATCTGGCATTGGAGCTCTTCCGGCCTTATAATCATCCATAAAATCATGACGGAAAGTTTTTTTCCCTGCATCAAATGCAACTAAAATTGCATCATAATCTTTATTTAAAGTTAATGTGTTCATCATTCTTGCAAATGCATATGTTGCATTAGTATAGATTCCTTTTGAATTGGTCATCATTTTATTATTAACCATTCCAAAGTATGCTCTATACATTAATGAATTACCATCTACTAAAATTAGCCTTTTCAATACATTCACCCCTTAAAGTTTAATCGGATCTTTAACGTCATCTGAATGCTTATATAGCACTAATGTTCTACCAATTTTTTGAACAAATGTAATGCCTGCATAGTTAAAATATTGAATAGCTTCTTCTAAGTCAAAATCACAATTTTGTAGTACAGAAACTTTCATTAGCTCATGCTTATGTAAATAATTTAATAAATCATTTATTAGTTGTTCATGAATTCCATCTTTTCCAATTTGAAAAACTGGTTTTAATGGATGTGCTAAACTCTTTAATTTTGCAATTTGTTTTGTCGTTAACATATTATAACACCTCTTTTATATCATACCATAAAAGTTTAGAAAATGCATTTAAAAGTATTATTTTCCTTATTCTCTTATATTGCATTTTTATGGTATAAATAGTTAGATTTTTGTATAATGCAAATGAGGTGTTATATATGGAAGATTTTTTTAAAAAATTAAATTCATTACTAAAAGATGGTAAATTAGATGAAACAAAAAAATTTCTAGAAGATTCGTTAGAAACTGCTATTAATAGTAAAGATAGTAATATGATTTTAGCAATATTAAATGAATTAGTAGGATTTTACCGTGACATTACACAATATGATGAAGCTTTAAAATATGCGAAAGCAATTTTACCTCTAATTGAAAAGCTAGGATTAAAAAATACCATTTATCACGTTAAAAGCTTAATAAATATTGCTAATATAAAAAGATTTTCTAATAATATAGATGAATCTATTAATATTTCTAAAAATGCAATTACTATATATGAAGAAAACAACCTAAATGATTCAATTACTAAAGCTTCTATATATAATAATTTAGCATTGGCATATCAACAAAAAGAAAATTATTCAGATGCAATCACCTATCTTAATAATGCAATTGAAATTATAAAAAAAGAAAATGACGAAATAAAGTTGGCTACTTCTTATTCTAATCTATCACTTTGCTATTTAAAAATGAACAATTTAGATAAAGCTGAATTTTATTTAAATAAAGCAAAATTAGTTTTTGAACAAAATAAAAATGATTTTCACTTTACTGGTTTCTTATCTAATTTAGCTGAATTCTATTATCTTAAAAACAAACTTGAAAAAGCTAAAGAAACGTATGAAATGGCCTGTGCTTATTTATTAAAAAATACAGGATATTCATTAAGTTATTATACTATACGAGATAATTTATTTAAGGTGTATGATGCACTTAATATTAGTCATCATAAACAAGGTCTTATTTTAGCAAAAGAATATTACGAAAAATATTTTGAAAAGCAAATAGACTCCTTACCAAGTAAAATCAAAGAAAATATGATTGTAGGTTTATTTGGCTATGGAAGCGAATGCTACAAAGAATCTGATATTATATCTGAAGACCATGACTTTGATCAAGGATTCATTGTCTTACTTGATAAAAGCGTTAGTAAAGAAGATTTTAATTATATAAAATCAATTTATGAAAACATGCCTTTAATTTTTGAGCGTTACTATAGATTTAATAATAAGCGGAAAGGTGTATTTTATTTAGATGACTATCTAAACTATCTAGTCAGTACAAATAATTATAGAGAAATAAATAATCTAACTGAGGAAGATATTTCCCTATTAACTAATGGTGAAATTTGGTACGATCCCAAAAATACTTTTAAGGATTTAAGAAGCAAATTACTAGAAAGTATGGAAGAAAGTTACTTAAAAAGAATTATTGAAAATACCTTATATATAGGACAAACTTATCAGTACAATCTTCCTAGAATAGAAAAAAGAAATGATATTCTAACATATGATTATTTACTTTATGATTTGCCAAATACTATACTAAAGCTTCTATACACAATAAATCATACGCCTCTACCTCATCCTAAAATTAGAATGAAATTGGCATCTAAATTACGCTTTAAATCATATTTTTTTAAGGCTATTGAGGCTCTTTACAATAAAAATTTAGAAAGTAAAGATATAAGTGATTTTATTAAGCTTATCCTGCTAATTTTAAAGCGAGAAGGTCTTATTGCAAATATTTCTTCTTTTTATATATGTGATTATAAAGACGAAATGATAAAAAACTATGAGTACGCAAAGAAAAAAATATATATCATTAAAAAAATAATTAATTATGAATGGCAAATGCTTCAAACAACAATAAATGAGGGTGGTAGAGCAAATTGCCAAGATAATATCGAATACTTTACTTTAATGCGTAAAAGTCAGTTTATGGCATGGAATATAGAATTATTAGAAAGTTATTTTAATGATTTGAAGGAAGCATTCATTCTTAATCGTAATCTAATTACAGAAAAATATGCATATATGGAAAAAGTTAGAGATCCTGAGTTTTATAATAACGTGACTAAATATTTACCTAAACATGATAAAAAAAGAACTTCACTTCAAGAGGAAATAATAAAAGTTCAATTAGATATGTTGCTAGAATTTAAAAAGGATAATAATTCTATTGTAAGCAATATGCGAACTATTTATTCTAAAGATGATTCTATGCAAGAGATTTCTTACGAGACATATCTTAGAGGAGAATTATCTACCTACTCTGAAAGAACTCTAATTGAGTATGCTAAGCAAATAATTAATTGTGAAAAGAATAATATTAATCTTGTTAAGACTATAATTGATAATTCCTTTTATCTTTTAGGAAATGAAAAATTATAAAATAAAAAAAGATGTGTAAATTTATCTTACACATCTTTTTATTTTAAAATTACTTGTTTTCTTCTTTATCTAAGAATTCTTCAGTATAATAAGCATCCTTTAAGATTTGCATCATATCTGCTACCATAGGAACTCTTGGGTTAGCAGGAGAACATTGATCTTCATATGCTAGATATGCTAATTTTTCAATATTAGCTAAATATTCTTTTTCATCTAAGCCTTGGCTCTTGAAGTTCATCTTGATACCTAAACGTTTTGCCAATTCACCACAAGCTTTAGCATATGATTCAACACCCTCTTCAACTGTTGAACATGGTAAACCTAAGATTCTAGCTAATTCTGCATAACGCTCATCAGCACGATAATAGTTATATTTTGGCCATGTAGATAATTTTTGAGGACGAACACCATTATAACGAATAGTAAATGGTAATAAAATTGCATTTGCACGTCCATGAGGAACATGGAACTCGCCACCAATCTTGTGAGCCATAGAGTGGTTCATACCTAAGAATGCATTAGCAAAAGCCATACCTGCTAAACATGAAGCATTATGCATCTTTTCACGAGCTTCAGGATCTTTAGCACCATTATTATATGAACGTTCAAGATATTGGAATACCATCTTAATAGCTTGAATTGCTAGACCATCTGTAAAGTCATTAGCTAATGTTGATACATATGCTTCAGTAGCATGTGTTAAAACATCCATACCTGTATCAGCTGTAATTGATCTTGGTAAATTATAAGTTAATACTGGGTCAAGAATTGCTACTGTTGGAGTTAAAGAATAATCTGTTAATGGATATTTCTTATGTTCAAGTTTATCAGTAATAACTGCGAATGGAGTTACTTCTGAACCTGTACCTGATGTAGTTGGAATACATACTAATTTTGCTTTATGACCTAATTCAGGATATTGGAAAGCACGTTTACGAATATCCATAAATTTTTGTTTTAAATCGTTAAAGTTAACTTCTGGTTGTTCATAGAATAACCACATACCCTTAGCAGCATCCATTGATGAACCACCACCTAAAGCGATGATTGTATCTGGTTCAAAGCTGCGCATCAATTCAACACCCTTTTGAACTGTTTGGATTGATGGATCTGGTTCAACATCACAGAAAATTGAATAAGGAACCTTTGGAGAACGTAACTCTAATTGATCAGTTACCTTTCTTACAAATCCTAAATCAACCATTGAACGGTCAGTAATAATCATTACTTTCTTCATTTCTTTCATTTGATGTAAATATTCAATTGCATCTCTTTCGAAATAAATCTTTGATGGGATCTTGAACCATTGCATGTTGTTTCTTCTACGACCTACTTTCTTAATATTTAATAGGTTGATAGCACTAACGTTACCTGCAACTGAGTTATGACCATAAGAACCACAACCTAAAGTCAATGATGGTAAGAATGAGTTATAAACGTTACCAATACCACCGAATGTTGATGGTGAATTCCAAATAATACGAATAGCTGGAATAATATGTCCAAATCTATCAGCTAATTCTTGTGAAGCTGTATGGATAGCAGCACTGTGTCCTAAACCATTAAATTCAACCATATTCTTAGCATATTCAATACCTTGTTCAGTTGTTTTAACCTTTAAAATAGCTAAAACAGGAGATAATTTTTCACGAGTTAATGGTTCATCAACGCCAACCTTAGAGCATTCAGCAGCAATAATTGGAGTTTTTGGATCTACTGTAAATCCAGATTGTTCAGCAATCCATGTTGCATATTTACCAACAACATTTGGATTTAATTTAGCAAGTGGCTTATCCTCTTTCTTTTCAACGCCAAACATGAATTTTTCAAGTTTCTTCTTTTCATCCTTAGTAGCAAAATGAACTCCATATTTCTTGAATTCAGCAACTACTTGATCATAAATTTCCTCATCAATGATAACAGCTTGTTCAGAAGCACAAACCATACCATTATCAAATGATTTAGACATTACTACATCATTTACAGCTTGACGTACATTACATGTCTTTTCAAAATATGCAGGAACGTTACCAGCACCTACACCTAATGCAGGTTTACCACATGAATATGCAGCCTTAACCATTGCATTACCACCAGTTGCAAGAATTGTTGATACACCTGGATGATTCATTAAAGCTGTTGTAGCTTCCATTGAAGGATGTTCAATCCATTGAATACAATTTGCTGGTGCCCCCGCAGCAATAGCAGCATCGTATACAACCTTTGCAGCCATAACACTACATTTTTGTGCATTTGGATGGAATGCAAATACGATTGGATTTCTAGTTTTTAAACAAATTAATGATTTGAAAATTGCTGTAGATGTTGGATTTGTAACAGGAGTGATACCAGCTACAACACCAACTGGTTCTGCAATTTCAGTTAAACCAGTTACATCATCTTCCTTAATGATACCAACTGTTTTTAAACGTTTCATATTATGAGTTACATATTCACAAGCAAATAAGTTTTTTGTAGCCTTATCTTCGAATACACCACGACCAGTTTCTTCGATTGCAGCTTTAGCCAAATTACCATGTTGATCTAGAGCAGCAACACTACATTTTGCAACAATGAAATCAATTTGCTCTTGTGTGAAAGAAGCATATTCGTCTAATGCCTTTAATGCTTTTTCAACTAAGCCATTTACTTCTTCTTGCGCAGAAATAATTTTTTCTTCCATAAATATCCTCCGATTTTTTTAATAGTTCTTTGCACCTTTTATTATACATTATTAAAAGATAATGTAAAACTGTAAACGTTTTTACTTTTTCTTTATAGCATTAAAAACGTTTTTATTGGTAAAAAAAATAAAAAGCAGCCCTAAAAAGCTGCTCATATTATTACAAAATAACCAATTATTCCAACTATTAATCCGAAAACAAAACCACCTAGTACTTCAAAACCTTTGTGACCAAGCAACTCTTTTAATTTACCCTTCTTACCAAAACCTAAGTCTTGTTTTGTCTTTATATCTTCTGCTGAAACCAAATTATTTAATATTTTAGCGTGTTTTGAGGCTTCAAGACGAACACCCATTGCATCATGAACAACAATCATTCCAAATACTAAAGCCACAGCAAAAGAATAATCTAGATTTCCATTATCATGCATTTGTAGCATTCCCATTGAAACAATAAGAGTTGTAACAGTTGCTGTATGACTAGAAGGCATTCCACCAGTTGTAAATAAAGTTGAAAACATTATTTTTTTGTTTCTAATTGAAAAAATCATGAATTTCAAGAACTGACATAAAAACATGGAAATAATTCCTAGAATAATAACTTGAATAGTTCTAAGACTCATTAATGATTCTAAATCATCGTACCAATTATTTGATGTCAAGATCATAATTATCCGCTCCAATATCATCGTTTATTACCTCAATAACTTCAGGTACTGTCTCTACTAATAATGCTTCTATACCATCTTTAAGTGTATAATCTAATGTTGCGCATCCTACACAAGCACCTAACATTCTGACATGAACAATTCCATCTGCATAACTAACAAATTCTACGTCTCCACCTTCAGCATTTAAGTATGGTCTTATCTTATTTAATGTTTTTACAATTTGTTCTTCTACTACTTTTTGCTCGCGCATAGATTAAACCTCTTTTCGATTTTGATTTTTCTTTTTATCGCGATTACGCTTACGATTATTATTAAAATTATTATTTTTTGGTTTTGGAACGAAGCCTTCAGATGCAGTTATAACAGTTACAGTCTTCTCTTCTACTTCAGTTCCCTCTTTCAAATCTGCTGGCAAAACGCCAATTGGAACCTTATTAAATTTATTAGAATCTAAAACTATCCTTGGTTTAGCTTTAGGTGTAGATTCTAATACTAAACTTTCTTTGTCAAAATTCTCTTTTTCTAGTGTTTTATGAACAATCTCTTTTCCTTCATTTACAGGCTTATTTTTAGCCTCAATGCGCTTATATTCATCATCACTAGTTATTCTACGCAAAACATAATAAGGAGCCTCAAATGCACATGACTCTTCAATGTATGTATCAATATTTTTATAAAAATTTGAATTTTTAGCATCTGTTGAAAATCCTTTAAGTCTTAAAATATTATCACTTAAATCGCCAACAACGTAAGGATATTTATCAAAACATTCTTCAATATATGCTTCTTCAAAATTAGCTAAATTAAAAGCATTTTTGAAATTTGTAATTATTTCATAATAACCTTTCTTACTTTTAAATACCATAAAAATCACCTGAAAAATTATATCATATTATAAATCTTTTTTCAAAAGATTTATTGTTCAACTATTTTATCAACTTTAAATAGGTCAACAAGGAAGTTAAATGTTTTATCATAGTTAAACATATTTAAATATGTAAGTCCCTTTTCCTTGAAAAAAGGAACATATATTTGATTAGTATTATTGTCTAAAATAACACTCATTTTATTATCTGTTCTAATAGATGTAGTATCTAGTTTATGTTTTAAAACGCCATCAACTATTAAAACTTCTATCGCTCTTCTTTGTTTAAGCTCGCCCTTAACAAAATATGTAGTAATTTTATATTTCTTATGCAAGTACGTTCTCGCTTCATTACGAAGCCTATAATATTCCTTCCTAGTATTAAGGTAATAAAAACAAATGGTGTCAATTTTCTTTTTTTCAACAAAAGTCTTTATAAATATTTGGTTTGAAACAACCTCTAGTTCCTTTAAAAATGTATCTTTGTCAACATTTGAATTTAAAACCATATAATTTTTATGCCTTTTTATCTCTGCATTAAAGGCTTTTATATACCAAATTGAACTTGCAGCAACCAAGATCACCGCAACAACAATAAATGTAAAAACTGTAAATATTCCGTAGTACCCTTTTAAATTATAGTAGGCTAAAAAGCTACATAATGATGCTAATACAAAAGACAAAATGAGCAACCCCACTTCAAGATATGTATAAATCATTAATTTATTATATGGTTTTTTTATTTTTTCCATCGATAGACACCTCTTTTTCTTGGCGTGCCTAGGAGGAATCGAACCTGCATCACAACCTTCGGAGGGTTATATTTTATCCATTAAACTATAGGCACACTACTAAATATGATAATAAAAAAGTAAATAAATGTCAAATATTTGCAACCTTTCTATATTATCAAATAAAAAGCCTACAAACATAGTTTGTAAGCTTTTTAGATTATAACATCCTTAAGTTCTATTTCCTTATGGCTATGTAGATGATTTTCTTTTCTACCATGCTCATGTATATGCGAATGAATTATTGTTGTTTGATGTATTTTTCCTTGATAAAAATATGTTAATTCGTGCACATGTATATGTTCATGAAGTTTTTTAGAAGAATCAATAATAACAAAAATTGTTCCTAGTAGCATTAAACTTAACGCAAAATAATAATTAATATTAATTGGCTCATTTAATATCAATAAAGATAATAATGAACTAATAAAAGGTGCAAATGCATAATACATACTAGTTTTACTAGCCCCTAATACTGACTGAGCCTTAATATAAAATGTTATACTTAACCCATAAGCTACAAAGCCTAAAACTAAAGCTCCTAAAATATAAGAAAAGGCTGGTAAGTTTGCTTTGATAATAAAGGATATTAATAAAGATGTTGTTCCACTTCCAAGTCCTTTTATCATAACTATTTGGTATGTATCTTTATGAGATATTTTTTTTGTGAAATTATTTTCGAATCCCCAACAAATAGTAGCTAATAATACTAATAGTGAACCAAAAGAAAATTCTAAATTACTAAAATCATTTACAGTTAAAATTATACTTGCTGATGTAATGAGTAATAAAGCTATAATCAGCCTCTTTGACACAAATTCTTTAAAAACCAAAAAAGCTATTATTGTAGTTGCAACTATTTCAAAATTATTTAATAGTGATGAACTTGCGGAAGTTGTATTTTTAAGACCATACATAAGCAATATTGGTGCAATTACATCTAGTATTACCATGCCAACTACATATGGTAAATCACTTTTATTTAAATAAATTGTATTTTTACTTTTTCTTTTGTTAATTATAAATATTATTCCTATCCCAATTCCCGCACCTAAGTACAAAAAACCTGCTAACATTGTCGGATTAAAATTTTCTAATAACAATTTTGAAACAGGACTATTCAGTGCATAAAATATAGCAGCAAGCAAAGCAAAAATTGATGGAATTATCATTTTTTTCATATATCTTCTATATTGATTAAATGTGACATATTAAATTGCTATTTTTTAAAACCTAAATTTCCATCACTAAATGCCATATTTTTAACTAAATCAGGATAACTAGAATTATATGTAGCAGGACTAGGGAAACCTACACTTCCTAAATTTTTAGTCTCAACGTATACTCTTAGTTTATTGAATTTATCGTTATTTTCTTCGCTAATATTAGTTTTTATAGAAATATCATTTGTTTTCTCACATAAATCTGTTGCTTCATGTAAATAAACAGCACCTCTAGTTAATGAAGTTGTAACCTCAAGATTTGAACCATCTATAAGCTTTTTCTTTATTGCTAATAAAGTTCCTAGTGCTAAAAAGAATCCTGGAATATAATCTAGTGGAACACCATTCAAGTTTACTGGTTTTTCTAAAGAACCATTTCGAACTGATAAACCTGTTATATCCTCTGCACAAGGTGCCCATCCAGGTAAATCACGCCATACAGTATCTGAAAAACACATTAAATGAGAATAAATTACATTAGGATTAAGTTTTCTTATTTCTTCTATTGATAGTCCAAATTTATCAAATGCTCCATCTTGATATGAGTAAGTTATTACATCTACTTCTTTAATTAACTCTTTCATTCGCTTTAAATCATCTTCAATATTAAGATCTAAATTAATTGCTCTCTTTCCTGCCCAACCATCAAGTTCAAGCATTGATTGCTCTTGGTTCATTAATTTACCTCTTCTAACTAATAGTACATCTGCACCATATTCAGCTAAAATTCTTGAACATGCAGGACCTGCAATTATATGAGTTAAATCTAAAACCTTTATACCAGAAAGTGGACCATTATCACTCATTTTACTAAAATTAGCCCTAGATTTTCCATATTCCTTAAAAGAGACCAATGGCATATTAACAACTGCCTTACCAACCTCAGTTGCTTCCCATTCAGAGCGTGAACGAATCATACACCCACATGCCTGAGCATCAATAAATGCCATTTTTTCTAATTCAAGTGCATCGTAATTTTTTGTAATACTAGCTAAGTATTTTATATCTCGCTTAGTAGATAAAAATTTAAACTTTTCTGATGATTTATTAGACTTTAAAACTTTATTTAATCTTTCTTGTTGTGATTGATAATAAACATGGAAAGAAACATATCTATTATCCTTTGTTTTATATTTGTAGAAAGAACCATTATAGGCATTATCAACGCGCATAGCACTAGCCAATCTTGCTTTTTTAAATTTCTTATCATAATAATTTGCCATATAAAGTCTTATAGCTTGCAATCCCGCGAATGAAATATCGCAATCAATAGTCGTATTATCTACATTATCACCACGTAATTTTCCAATGCTTGTTGCGACATTACTACATAAAGCCAAAACAGCAGCTATAACAGGAGTCTGTAATACTTTTTCTTCTAAAAACAACTTTTCAACTGCACCTTTTCGTATTTTAGCAAGAGCAAAGGCTATTACATTAGGAAACGGATTTTCCTTTAGATAGCTTTTCTTGAACAACTTTTCCGTTTCACTATTCGCAATAAATGTTGTTGGATATAAATCATCAATATTAAATCTTTTAACAAGATCATCATAAATAACTTGAGCTTCTGCAGCTTTTTTTAACAAAATATCTTTTGTACTCATAAAAATACACCCCTTATTATTTCATTATTAGTATCGGAAGATTAAAATAACTTTCATATATAAATTATATCAAATTTTTAATAAATCTAAAATAGATAATTATATAATATTTCATTTTAATTCTAGATACTAATTTCAACAACAATTTCTTTTTTTCCTAATATTTCTAAGAGTTTTTCTTTAGTAGCATTTTCAATGCTACCTAGTTTTGTAAATGAATATGAATTTGTATCATAATAAATTACAAATTGATTACCCTGATATAAAATGATATCTCCTGGTTTTGTAGTAAAATATTCATCATTTCTTGGTAATGAAAATGGAAGTCTACCTACCTTTTCAAAATTACCATAATCTTGCATGCTTATAATAATATTTTCTTTTTTTAAATGACTAATTAATTCATGTGCTGAAGAATTGTCTTCTAAATTGACTATCAATTCATAACCATTTACTTTTATTTTCATATTGTTATACTCCTCATTTGTTATTTTATCTTTTGTTGAACAACTACTAAAAGTTAAAATCGAAACGAAAAAAATAATTAGAAGTATTATTTTTTTAATCATAACTTTCCTCTTTTGCTATTAAATCATAATATTCATCTGAAACCGGTTCTAACCATTCGTTAGAGGTATTTTCTCCAGGAACCTCAATTGCAATATGTGAAAACCAACCATTTGGTGTAGCTCCATGCCAATGCTTAACGTTAGGATTTATTACAACAACATCCCCTTCCTTTAGTCTTTTTACCTCTTTACCTTCCTCCTGATAAAGACCATTACCTGAGATACAAATTAGTATTTGGCCACCATCTCTAGTAGAATGATGTATATGCCAATTATTTCTACATCTAGGCTCAAATGTAACATTATTGATAGATAAATTTGTAGTTTTAGCAACTTGTTTTAGGTACGATGTACCAATAAAATATTTTTCATATTCTATATTCTTTTCACCCAAACCTAAGAAGCCACCATGAGTATTTAAATCATCTTCTTTATAAACTTCCTTTGCTATATTAAACGCTGCCCACGCATTTGGCCATCCGGCATAGAAAGCAATATGTGTAATTATTTCTGCCATTTCTTCTTTAGATACTCCGTTATTTTTAGCATTTTGTATATGATACTTCAATGAATCATCAACAAAACCCTTACTAACTAGTGCTGTAACTGTTATTATAGTTCTAATTTTTAATGACAGCTTATCTTCTCTTGACCAAACTTCTCCAAATAAAACATCATCATTTAGTTGCGCAAATTTATTTGCAAAATCTCCTAATTTTTCTCTTCCTGCAGTTTGTTTTTCCATTTTTATTACCTCTTCTTGTTAATTTCTTTTCATTATACTTTTATAAATTGAAGGCATCTTCTCAAGGGTTTCTATAATCAAATAATCTTTTGAATCTAAACTTTCAAATACTTGCTTTTCTAATTCATATATATCTTTTAAAGCTTCATCAGCAAATTTTTTTCCATTTTCCGTTAGATTTATCGCCATTTTTCTTCTTGTACCTTCAATATGTACTAATTCAACAAAACCTCTTTTTTGAAAATTGCTAATAACTGTATTTACAGTTGTTTTTGGTAAATCCCAATCTCTACTAATTTCAATTTGTGTATGAATACTACCATCATTTAATGCATATAATACCCATAGTTCTGAACTAGATAACTCTTTATTTTTAGCTAGTTCAGCATATATATAATCTAATCTATATAATGCCTTTCCTAGTCTAAAAAAGAATTCTTTAGCATTCATTTTGTTTTCCCTCCTATTTTAAAGTTCTATTTCGTACTTTTATTATATAACGCTTCTTCCAAAAAGTCAAACTAGTTTCATCACTATAAGTTTTAATTTAATAGACATGATTTAAATACTTTTAGATATAAAAATGGAAAAAGGTTTGACACAATTGTATCAAACCTCTACTTTTAAAATAAATATTCAAAAATACAAATACAAGTATCAATGCCTTATTTTATCATGTCATCAGATTATCTAGTTATATCAATTCTATAAATTATATACCTTTAATAAGAAATATCATTACTAAAATGTTTTCTATTTTTGAGGAAAAAGAAACTACTAATAATAAATTCTATAGTAATTATTAAAATAATAATCCATTGATAAATAGTCACATTACCAGTTAAAAATACTGAGGTAATGAAAAACAAAATAAACAATGCTCTAGTAAAAAAACAAATTCTTTTTAGTTTTTTATTCTTACATAGCAAATTCAATAAACTTAAAAAAATTAATATGATATTTAAAACAGCTGATGGAAGCGCAAAAATATCTCCAGAACCAAAAACGATAATATCAAAGTATGAGTAATAATTTATAAACGTTTCTATACCATTACTACCTATAAAAGATATTGAATTTTTAAAACACATCATAATTAATATAACAATATTAAAAACAATTAAAATATATTCCTTTACATTTTTCATAATTACCATCCCTTTACTATATTATATAGCATTAATTAACCATTTTGATAAAAAATCATTACAAATTATAAAAAATATTTATTATGATATATCATAATATAATTTACTACTATGCTACTGCTTTATTATCTATTCTTTTTAACAATAAAAATTATAGTGTAAAATTTCTATAACCCAATCTCTATAATACAATTTCTACAGTGGCAACTTCCTACATTATATCTACATAAATATTATAATTTCGCTACTTTGAAGAATTTCATAAAACATCTCAATTTTACATATTTTTAACAAAAAGTAACAAAAAAGGACCAATGCATATTGATCCTCATTTCATAAAATAATCTCAACTTTATTTAAACATTGCTAAAAAGAAAAATGGTCCAGTGTATTGTTTATATTCTTTCATATTTTTAATTTCAGTAACGTTATTAATTTTTTCAATTAATTTCTTTCCAGATTCTGATTTCCAACATTTTCTTGGTGAACAGAATACTAATTCTCCTTTATCTAATTCACATTGTAACCATAAGTTACCACTACCAATACCAAATTCAGCTGTTTTAAATTCTGAAAGCAAAATATCAACAACAATATTTGATTCTTTCTTTGATGTGCATACAATTTTATCATCAAGTATTTCTACTGAATATTGTGTCCACATTTTACCTGGTAATATATTATTTTCTTTTGCTAAAACAATCAAAAAATCTTTCATTATAACTCCTCCATTAACTTAATAAAATGACAAGATAATATTATATTTTTAATAATATATTGTCAATATTTAAACATTTTTATTATAATTATCTTTAAAACTATTTACATTTTAATTTTATCCAAATATTTAATATAACCACATCAATTAATAATATTACCACCATAAAAATTGCAGGTATAAAGCAATAAAACCATTCTAGATTATATTTAAACATAATTATTAGTGTAGCAATATCTACAAACAAAGAAATAACCATAGAGATAATTATAATCCACATAGCTCTTTTATTTGCCCACTGCCATATTTCATCTGATGATAAAGTTAATTTATTTCGATAACCAAAACTACCATTTCGATCAATTCTTTTTATAAGAAAATATGAACACATACAAATAATTCCAATCATAATGACGCCAAACAATAAATCCAAAAAAATAGGAAGCCATGGTGCATCATTCATTATTTCATCTTTAGCTAATAATATTTTTAGCGTTAAAATTTTAAAATTACACATATTATTCAATCCAATCTAATTTATTAAATTATTTTATGCATTTTAACAAGACTAAATACTAATAACTCATTTTGATAATTATAACATTAAATTATTAAAAAGGCTTGATACTTATTTTTATTTGTATCAAACCTATACTATCTAAATGGTGCGGCCAATGAGACTTGAACTCACACGGATATATCCATACGCCCCTCAAACGTACGCGTCTACCAATTTCGCCATGACCGCATATTTTAGTGGTCGGAATAGTGGGATTTGAACCCACGATCTCTAGCTCCCGAAGCTAGCGCTTTACCAAGCTAAGCCATATTCCGCTTGCACCTAATAATTATACACTATTTAGAAAAAAAATAAACCCGGAGTGGGTTTATTTTTTTAGTTTATCAACAAGTTCTTCTAAGTTGTCAATAGTATAACAATTTATACCTAATGTCTTTAATCTTTTTAAATAAGAATCCTCTACTTTATTCTTTAGTACAATTATCATTTCTATGTTCTTAGATGAGAAAATACTATTTAGTAGATAATATTTTTCGTAAAACCTTCTCATTCCTTCTTCTGAATAGCCAATGTTAACAACTAAAACATATTTATTAGCTATAATATAATCTACTATCAACTTTGTACCTAGTGATTCTAATATTATTGATTGATTTTTCTTGCATTCTATTTTATTTATAGCTATTAGTTTATTAAGGGCCATTTTTACAAAAATAACATTCTTCTTATTTTTTTCAATTTCCGGTTTATGTAGGAAATATTCATGTGAATTAACAACTAAAGTTTCATTATTTAGACTAACATAATCACCTGTTGAAGTTAATTTTCTACCATTAATATTATCATGAAGCATAATATTGATATGTTCTTTTATCTCTTCTTTTATATCATTTTCTAATATAGGTACTGCTATTTCTACTCTTCTAATTGTATTTCTTGTCATCATATCGGCTGATGATATATATATTTTTGCTGAATTACCTTTTCCAAACATATAGATACGAGAATGCTCTAAAAAGCGCCCTACAATACTCATTATTGATATATTTTCTGTATATCTAGGTATTTCTGGTAAAATCGTACAAATTCCTCTTATAATTAATTCAATCTTAACTCCAGCTTTAGAGGCTTCACTTAGTTTATTAATAATATTTATATCAGTTATTGAATTTAATTTAAAGAAAATATAACCATTACTACCCTTTTTTATTTCTTCATCAATTAAACTAATGATTTGAGGTCTTAAAGCATGAGGAGCAACTAATAATTCATTATATTCTCCATATAAATTACCTAATAACATATTTTGAAAAAAATTATGGGCATCAACTCCAATTTTAGGATTGGCAGTCATTAGTGAATAATCGGTATATAAATTTACAGTTTTTTCGTTATAATTACCTGTACCTATTTGTGTTATATAGCTTACTTTATTATCTATTTTTAAGGTTATAAAGCAAATTTTTGAATGAACTTTAAATTCATCAAACCCATACATTACATGACAACCAGACTCTTCTAGCTTCTCACTATAATTAATATTGCTATTTTCATCAAATCTAGCTCTTAATTCTATTAAAGCTGTTACTTCTTTACCATTTTCTGCCGCCTGACATAAATAATCAACTAACCTAGAATGTTGACTTAATCTATATATAGTTATTTGGATGGCAGTAACATTTTTATCATTGGCAGCTTCCTTTATAAGACGTAAAAATGGTTCCATCCTCTCAAAAGGATAGAATAATAATACATCTTTTTTCCTTATTTGGTTTATTATTCCTTTATTTATATCAATATAACTATTATCTTTTTGCTCTAATTTAGGATATAAAAAATCCTTGTATTCAGCTTTATTGATTATATTATAGATAAAATTTAATGAAAACGGAGATTTTGATACAAAAAATTCATTATTTTCAATTTTTAATTTTTCTTTTAAAAATAATTCTGTTTGATATTGCAACGTTTTATGACACTCTACTCTAACAGGATTTAATCTATTTCTTTTCTTTATGAGTTGCCTCATAACCTTTCTAAAATCATCTTGTAATTCTAACTCACCATCTTCAACGTTTAAATCTGCATTTCTAGTCACTCTTATAATGTTTTTATTTTTAATCTTATATCCTTTAAATACTATATCACTAAGATCATAAATTAATTTCTCTGAAAAAATATAATTTCCATCAAATTCTAAATAACTAGGAATACTATCAGGTACTGCTACTATCCCATATGTATCGATTTTTTCATTAGATTCTAGAATAGTAATTATGTAACTTCTTTTATTCTCTAAATGTGGAAAAGGATGGTTTATATCTATTATTTGTGCTGATAAATATGGTAATATTTCCTGTTTGAAGAATTTTCTTATTTTCTTCTCATCTTTATAATTTTTTAATTGTAAGAAACTTATACCATTTTTAGAAATTTCTTCTACCAGGCTTTTATAAATATTATCCTTTTTATTATATATTTTTCTTACTGCATCGTATATTTTAATTAGTTGTTCTTTAGGTGTCATACCAGTCTTACTATCAATAACACCACTTTTAATAGAATCTAAGTCTTTCAATGAACCAACTCTTATCATAAAGAATTCATCTAAATTAGAATTAAATATTTCGAAAAATTTTATTCTTTCTAATAATGGAATATCGCTATTATTTGCTTCCTCAAGTACTCGTTCATTGAACTTTAACCACGATAATTCACGATTTTGTGTAAATTCATAAGCCATATTTTCACCTACTTAGTATTTGCTAATAAATAACCTTCCCTAACACCATAATTGCTTATATAAACTTGCTTTGAATCATAATATTTCATTATTGTTCTTAGCACCATAAGGCCGCATGTAAAAGTAAAAATTCTTTCTGGAATGACCTTTAAAATAGCTATTTGCCATTCTTTTGGTTCTTCCTTGCATTTACTTATCATCAAATCAATATCATCATAAGATAAGTATGTATTATCAAGATTAGGATATAAAGATTTCTTTAATTTTAAGGCTGCTCTAATTGTTCCTCCTACACCGCATATATTTTCCCACTTTTCATTCTGATTAATTTCTTCTAAATATTTTTTTACAACATTTTTGATTTTATGCAATTCCTTTGTGGTAGGAATAATATCATCTACGTATTTTGAGTATAAATTTAAACTTCCAACAGGAAGTGATGTTTTATAAATAATTTCTTTATTTTTAAAAAAAACAAGCTCCGAACTTCCACCACCAATATCTATCATTAGACCATCTGATAGATGATATTTTAATTTTGATCCAATAAAATCATATTCAGCTTCTTCTGTGCCAGATAATATTTTCACTTCATATCCAACTTCATCTTTAATTCTTTTTACTACTTCACTAGTATTATTAACATTTCTTAATGATGCTGTAGCAAAAATAAACATCTTTTCAATAATAACATTTTCTAAACTCTGCTTATATTCGAATAATACCGCAATACATTTTTCAATGCCTAGTTCCGTTAAATTGCCAAACTTATCAACATAATTTGCTAAACAAGCAAAATTCTTTTTATCAAAAACAGTATATAAATTATTATTTTTAATTTCATATGTTTTTAATCTTATCGTATTTGAACCTATATCAATTACACCATACATAAATAATCACCCCTAAGACTATACTTATTTATTTTATTATAATATAGGTCTTTTAAAATAAAAAGAAATCAATTGTAAATTGTTTGTAAACAAAAAAAGGGGTTATGAAATTTCATAACCCCTTAATTAACTAAATATGCATTAATTCTTCTGATTTCTTAGCAGTTGCAACTTCTACTTCTTTAATCTTCTTATCTGTTAAAGTTTGAACATCTTCTAAATATCCTTTTTCATCGTCTTCAGTTAATTTTAATTTTTTTAATGCTTCATTAGCATCACGACGGATATTACGGATTGCAACCTTTGTACCTTCTTCAAGTTTACCAACTTGCTTAACTAATTCTTTACGACGTTCTTCAGTCATCTTTGGAATAATTAAACGAATTCCATTACCATCATTTTGAGGTGGTAAACCTAAATTTGACATTTGGATAGCTGTTTCAATTTGCTTCAAAACACTCTTATCATATGGTTTAATATAAAGTTGAGAAGCTTCAGGAACACTAACTTGAGCAACTTGACGAATTGATGTAGGAACACCATAATAATCAATTGAAATTTGATCTAATAAATTTGCATTTGCTCTTCCTGTTCTAATTGTTTGAAGCTCACTTGCATAATTTTGGATAGCTTTATCCATCTTTTCTTCAGCTTCTAATAAAATCATATCAGGCATAATTTTTTCTCCTTTCTATCTTTTTACATGAGTACCAATTTTTTCGCCCTTAACTGCCTTTACAATATTACCCTCTTTATTCATATTGAAGACAATTAATTCTAAACTATTATCCTTACATAAGGATGCAGCAGTTGAGTCCATAACTGCAAGGTCCTTTGCTAAAATTTCATTGAAAGTCAATTCAGAATATAATTTAGCATCAGGATTTTTTCTTGGATCAGAGTCGTAAACACCCTCTGTTTTATTTTTAGCCATCAATATTACATCTGCATTAATTTCAGCAGCACGTAAGACACAGGCTGTATCAGTTGAAAAATATGGGGAACCAATACCACCAACAAATATACATACACGACCCTTTTCTAGATGTCTAATAGCACGTCTTCTAATATATGGTTCAGCTACTTGATTAATCTCTAATGCTGTCAAAACTCTAGTTGGTACACCTGCTTGCTCTAAAGCATCTTGAAGTGCTAAACCATTCATTACTGTAGCAAGCATTCCCATATAGTCAGCTTGTGCACGGTCCATTCCAATTTCTGAGGCTGTTTTTCCTCTCCAAATGTTTCCGCCACCAACAACTATACCAATTTCAACACCTAAGTCATGAGCTTCTTTAACTTGTTTTGCAATACTTTTAACAGTATCTGCATCAATTCCAAATGGTGTTTCACCTTTTATAGCTTCACCACTCATCTTTAATAATACACGTTTATACATATTTGGTTCTCCTTTTTTAAAAAAAGAGGAGCATAGTAGCCCCTCTTTAGTTTTACTTGTTTAATCCTGCTTGTGCAGCTACTTCAGCAGCAAAATCAACAACTTCTTTTTCAATACCTTCGCCAACTTTTAAGCGAACAAATGCTTTAACAGAAGCTTTACCTAAATGAGCCTCTACAGTTTGATCTGGATTCTTAACGAATGGTTGAGATAATAAGCAGATTTCTTTTAAACCTTTTTCTAAACGTCCTGGAACAATCTTTTCAGCAATGATATTTTCAGGTTTTGGTTTAGCAGATTCTTTATTTTCATTTAAAGCTTGATGTAAAATAATTTCTCTTTCCTTAGCAATTTCTTCTGCAGGAATATCGTCTTTTGAAACGAAACGAGGGCTAGATGCAGCTACATGCATAGCCATATCTTTAGCTAACTCTTCATCACCATTTGCAAGTACAACAACAGAAACAATTGAACCACCCATATGCTTATAAGCACCGAATAACTCAGCATCTTCTTTTGTTAATACAGTTACACGACGTAAAGAAATTTTTTCACCAATTACACCAGAAGCCTCTAATATAGAAGTTTCTAAAGTCTTACCATCAACTGTAACTTTTAAAGCTTCTTCAGTATTAGTTGCAGATGAATTAACAATTGTATTACCAACAAATTCAACTAAATTAACAAACTTTTCATTCTTAGCAACGAAGTCAGTTTCACTATTTAATTCAAATAAAACTGCTTTATTACCAGAAATAGCATAGCTACATAAACCTTCAGCAGCAACTCTATCAGCTTTTTTACCAGCTTTAGCGATACCACGTTCACGTAACCATACCACAGCCTTAGCCATATCGCCTTCGCATTCAACTAAAGCTTTTTTACAATCCATCATACCAGCTTCAGTTTTATCACGAAGCTCTTTAACCATTGCAGCAGTAACTGTCATGATTAGTCCTCCTTGTTTTCTTTATTTTCTTTTCTTGGTTGACGAGGTTTACGAGGAGCCTTTGCTTTTTCTTCATCAGCTTTTGACATTTCCTCATTCATATTTACTTCTTCCTCGTTATATTTTTCAACAACACCACCGTTTGCTTCGATAACAGCGTTAGCCATTACACCAGCAATTAACTTAACTGCACGGATAGCATCATCATTTGCAGGAATTACATAATCAACTAAATCAGGATCACAGTTAGTATCAACAATACCAAATACAGGAATGTTTAACTTACGAGCTTCAAGAATTGCATTGTATTCTTTTCTTGGATCAACGATGAATAAAGCTTCAGGAACTTTCTTCATTTCTTTGATACCGCCTAAGAATTTTTCTAACTTTTCTCTTTCAGCTTTTAATTTGATAACTTCTTTTTTAGGAAGTGCATCAAAAGTACCGTCTTCTTCCATCTTGTATAAAGATTGTAACTTAGCAATACGTTTACGAATTGTCTTGAAGTTAGTTAAAGTACCACCTAACCAACGTTGGTTAACATAGTACATACCAGAACGCTCAGCTTCTTCTTTAACTGCTTCTTGAGCTTGTTTCTTTGTACCAACGAAAAGTACTTTTCCTTCATTTTTAGCAATTTCTAATAAAGCTGCATAAGCTTTTTCGATTTCATTTGCTGTTTTTTGTAAATCGATAATATAGATTCCGTTTCTAGCAGTATAGATATACTTAGCCATTTTAGGATTCCATCTACGTGTAGCATGACCGAAATGTACGCCGCACTCTAATAATTGTTTCATTGAAACTACAGATTCAGACATTTTAATTTTCCTCCATTTTATTTTTGTTATGTCCTCTGCTTTCTTCATCATAAGCCTCCATCAATTTTTCTTGCACACGACGGCCTACTCCAAAAGCATGTGTATTTTGTGCCTTTAATATTATACACTAGTTAATATAATATTGCAATAATTTTATTGGATTTACTTAAATATGTGCTTCATAAGAACCAATTACTTTAAAACTTGTTGCTAATTCTTTTACTTTTGCAAGGGCTAATAAAATATTATCATCTTTTATATTTCCAACTATATCAATATAAAAATAATAATGCCATGGTTCATCTATAATAGGTCGTGACTCTATTCTACACATATTTAAATTATAACTAGATAAAACCTTTAATACCTGATATAACCTTCCTACCTCATGCTTTAATGTTAATAATAAACTTAATCTATTATCTTCTTCTTTTGTTTCTAAATTGTTACTAATGATAATAAATCTAGTTTGATTTTTATCACTATCATTAATTTTTTCTTTAATTATATCGAGATTATATAATTTTGCTGTTAATCTAGATGCAATCGCTCCAACGCTGTTATCAGTCATTTTTGCTACATCTCTAGCAGCAATAGCTGTATTAGAATAATTAACTCCTTCTATTTTATGTGTATCTAAATATTTTTTACATTGTTTTATAGCCTGCTCATGACTATAAACCTTTTTTATATCTTCTAATTTAGCACCCTTTTTAGCTAGCAAACACTCTTCTATTTTTAAACTATATTCACCAACTATAAATAAATCGTATTTTCGAATCAAATCATAGTTATCGTTTATCGAGCCAGTCGAACTATTTTCGAATGGTAATACACCATAATCTATTTCTCCTTTTTTTATTGCTTTAAATACTTCTTCAAAATTTGAATAACATTTTGCTATAGTATCTTGACCAAAATAATTTAATAGTGCTTCATGAGCAAAAGCACCCTCAACTCCCATATATCCTGCAATATATTTATAAGAATTATTTTTAAATTTATATTCTAATTTTAGAGGTTCAATTTTTTTATATGCATCTATTTCAGCTAATATATCTTCTAATTCTAGCAAATAGATACTTTGTTCTCTTTTAGAAATATTTTTTTCTTCTAACAATTTCAAGAATTCATTAATTAGTTGTTCCTTTTTCATTCTTGAATCCTCTTATTTGTAAATTTGGCTAATTCCTTAATTTCTTTTAAAAGATTATCATACTTTTTAGGCTTAAGAGATTGGGCACCATCACAAAGGGCAGCCTCAGGATTATTATGAACCTCAATCATCAATCCATCAGCACCAGCTAATATACTTGCTTTTGCCATTGGTTCAACTAACCACCACTTTCCACCTGCATGGCTAG
This sequence comes from uncultured Acholeplasmatales bacterium, assembly GCA_944324805.1. Taxonomy (GTDB): domain Bacteria; phylum Bacillota_I; class Bacilli_A; order Acholeplasmatales; family Anaeroplasmataceae; genus CALUXS01. The sequence continues at coordinate 190,046 of CALUXS010000003.1, forward strand.
GATCAACAATAATAGGTAGATGAGTAAGTCTTTTTAAAACCGGAATAGCTTGTAAATCTAATGTATTTCTCGTATATGTCTCAAATGTTCTAATTCCTCTTTCACATAAAATTACATTAGGATTCCCATTAGCCATTATGTATTCTGCTGCCATTAACCATTCCTCATAAGTAGCTGATAACCCTCGTTTTAATAATATAGGCTTTTTAGTACCTTGTCCAACCCTCTTCAATAATGAATAATTTTGCATATTACGAGCGCCTATTTGAATAATATCAACTTTTTCATTAAACTCATCTAAATAATCAGCATCCATAAGCTCTGTGCAAATAGGAAGACCTGTAGCTTTTTTAGCAGCAACTAATAAATCTAGGGCATTACTTCCCATTCCTTGAAATGAATAAGGAGATGTTCTAGGTTTAAAAGCTCCACCTCGTAAAATATTAGCTCCACTTGCTTTAACTGCTTTAGCAACTTCAATCACTTGTTCTTCACTTTCTACTGAACAAGGTCCAGCAATTAACACTAAATTATCACCACCAATTTTGATATTTCCAACCTCAATTATCGTATCATCAGGATGAAAGGCTCTATTTGCAAGCTTGTAAGGTTCGCTAACACGCATCACATGATCAACTGCCTCATCTACTTCAATCAATCTAGGATCGATTTTAGTAGTATCGCCAATGATACCAATTATTGATTGCTCATCACCCTTTACAACACTTACTTCTAAACCTTTTTCGATGACTATTTTTGATACTCTTTTTAAATCATCTTCACAAATATTGTTTTTCATTACTATAATCATAATTTCCCTCCTAAACAAAAAAACTCTCATCCTCTAAAAAGGACGAGAGTTAATACTTCGTGTTACCACCTTATTTTTATTCTTAAATCACTTTAAGAACCTCATTAGGTACGCCATTTGGTTATACCCTAGCCATTTAACGGTGGCAACCGGATAAGCCTACTATTTTCAGCCTTCTACTCCGAGTCGAATTCAAAAAAACTAGTGTACTTCTTTTCACCAAACAGAAGCTCTCTAAAACACATCATCTTATCTACTATTACTCTTCAAAGTATTTATTTTTCATAATTATAGCACATTTTAATTTCAATGTAAACCCTTACACAATATAATAAAAAAACTTCCCCCAAAAGGGGGAAGAAAGACTAATCAATTATTCAACGTGTGCGAAATATTTGATTGTACGAACCATTTGGCTAGTATATGAATTTTCATTATCATACCAAGAAACAACTTGTACTTGATAATGAGTATCATCAATCTTAGCAACCATAGTTTGAGTTGCATCGAATAATGAACCATAAGTGATACCGATAATATCAGATGATACTAATGGTTCTTCAGTATAACCGAATGATGCACTTGAAGCAGCCTTCATAGCAGCATTGATACCTTCAACTGTAACTTCAGTCTTAGATTCAACAACTGCAACTAAGATTGTTGTAGAACCTGTACAAACAGGAACACGTTGTGCAGAACCGATTAACTTACCATTTAATTCAGGAATTACTAGACCGATTGCCTTTGCAGCACCTGTAGAGTTAGGTACGATATTAACAGCAGCTGCACGAGCACGACGTAAGTCACCCTTACGATGTGGTCCATCTAATACCATTTGGTCACCAGTGTAAGCATGAACTGTAGTCATGATACCACTTTGGATAGCAGCATATTTATTTAATGTATTAGCCATAGGAGCTAAACAGTTAGTTGTACAAGAAGCAGCAGAAATAACCTTATCTTCTTTTGTTAAAGTCTTTTCATTTACGCTATAAACGATTGTAGGTAAATCTTTTCCAGCTGGAGCTGAAATAACAACTTTCTTAGCACCTGCAGTTAAGTGAGCTGATGCTTTTTCTTTTGAAGTATAGAAACCAGTACATTCTAATACTACATCAACATCTAATTCACCCCAAGGTAAGTTAGCAGCATCCTTTTCACTATAAATCTTAATTTCTTTTCCACATACAACGATTGAGCTTTCTTTAGCTTCTACTTGATCAGCGAATTCATATCTTCCTTGAGCTGAATCATACTTTAATAAGTGAGCTAACATTTTTGGATCTGTTAAGTCGTTGATTGCAACAACTTCATATCCCTCAGCACCAAACATTTGTCTGAACGCTAAACGTCCAATACGACCAAAACCATTGATCGCAACTTTTACAGCTTTATTAGCCATATTTAAATTCCTCCTAATGTGATTTTTATTACGTCTATATTTTAGCACATTTATAATTCTTTGCAAGTCTCTTGTTTTATTATATAAAAGAAAATAAAGTGTAAACGTTTTTATTTTTTTCTTTCAAATTTGTTTTTTTTACTGTTTTGTAAAAAAGAACGTTTTATTCTATCAATAAATAAAATATTCTTATTAGAGGCGATTCTAACATATTTATTTGCAAAAGTAACATCCATTTTTTTAAAATCAACTAAATTTACACTCATATTATCAACAGTTAAAAACACATTTTTATATATTGAACCAGCACTAAGACTTATCTTATTATTTTTACTAATAATTAAAGGTGAACTAAGTGTTTCATAATAAGTAGAATTTATTCCTGCTATTTCTGTTAGTTGAAAAGCATCTAAACTATGATCTAATATTGCCCCACCTAATGATTTATTATAAGCAGTAGAGCCTGTAGGTGTTGATATACACACACCTGTACCTCTAAATTCTTCTAAAAATACATTATTAATTTCAACATCCAATATTAATGTTCTCGGAGGGCAAATCAAAGTAACTTCATTTAATGCGTTAAACTGCATTTCTTCTTTAGCATATACTTTACAAGTGAGTAGTGGCAACTTATTTTCAAAGTATTTCTTAGCAATTATATCATCAAGTAAACTAGAAACATCTTCAATACCATAATTAGAATAAAACCCTAAATGCCCTGTATGAATTCCAAAAAATAATGCTTCAGGAAATCGATGAATTGCTTTTAAAAAAGTACCATCGCCACCTAAAGAAAAAACTATATCTGGATGATCAGAACTATATTCATAAGGTAGTTTTTTTATAATTTGCTGTTTAACCCTCTTGCTAATAAAATCGTTTTTAGAAATAATATAGTATTTCATTGCCAAACACCTCATTTTCATAAAATTTGCATATAAATTATACAATAAAATGCACATTTATAAAATAAAACTATAGACAAAAATAAAAAAATACTTTAATATATAATAACACGAATGATAATGGAGGCTTAAAAATAATGAACACCAATAAGGAACTAGAATTTAAAACTATCATTTCAAAAGAAAAGTATGAAGAATTAATTACTAAGTTTGAATTAGAAAATAATGTATTTGCTCAAACAAACTTCTATTTTGATACTCCAGATTACAAACTTAAAAACATTCATACTGTTTTACGTATTAGACAAAAAGGTAATTCTTTTAAATTAACTAAAAAAGAACGTGGTGCTGACGAAAATGAAGCCTGCGAGTCACATATTTTTTTACAAGAGGAACAAGCTCTTAAGTACTTGAAAGATGGATTCAATGCTGAAATTATAGATCTTCCTTATTTTGTTTCTAATGTATGTGAGCTAACTACTTATCGTTCAAAAACTACTTATCTTGATGGTATTCTTTTCTTTGATAAGAGTGAATATTATGGTCATACTGATTATGAAATTGAATATGAAGCTGATTCTATTGAACAAGGCAAGAAGGATTTCATTCAATTTTTAAAAGAAAATGGAATTGAATATAAAGAACCTTTACGTAAAAGTGCCCGTGCTTATAAATGTATATCTGAAAAATAATAAAACACCTTATAAAGTGTCTAATAACTTTATAAGGTGTTTTTTATTTGTTGTCCTCTTTAATTCCTTGTTCAATAGAATACTTAAGTTCCTCTGTATATCGACATGGATGACATTCTTGACACATCCATTTTCTTCTTACCTCAGCAGGAATAAAAGTTCTTATTTCTTCATCATTATATCCAACCTGAAGCTTTTTATCCTCAATAATTATTGGACGTTTTAAAATACTTGGATTAGCTATAATAAAATCAACTAGTTCATTAAACTTCATTTCTTCTAAGTCAAGATTTGATTCAAGGAAAACCTTACTTCTTGTAGAAATAATATCTTCAAAACCATTTTCTGTATTCTCTAACATGGCTAGAATATCATCTCTTTTAATTGGAGTATTAAAAAAATTAATCTCTCTAAATTGAATATTATTTTCCTTTAACCATTTTACTGCCTTTCTACAAGAAGCACAGCTATTTGAAGTATAAATAGTTACCATTAATCATCACCTGTAAGAATTATAACATTATTTATAAAAAATAACTATAACTATTTTAAAGTATTTTATAATATGATAAAATATAGTAAATCAATGAAAAATGAAAAGTAGATTAAATTTAATTTTTAGAGAGGAGTTGGTTGGTGAAAAACTCTAATTAATTTAATCGAATGGGCATTTAGAGATTTGTGTACGCTGGCATTAACAGCTAAAGTGCTGATAAATAATTTTATCAGAATAAAGGTGGTACCACGTAGAAGCGTCCTTTAACGGATTCTTCTACTTTTTTATTAGGAGGAATATAAATATGAAAAGAATCATAACAGGAATACAACCATCAGGAAACATAACCCTAGGAAATTATCTAGGCGCAATAAAAAATCTTTTAGAATTACAAAATCAAGAGGATGTTGAACTTTTAGTTTTTATTGCTGATTTACATGCAATAACAGTCCCTCAAGAAAGACAAAAGCTAAAACAAAATATTAAAAACCTTGCTGCACTATATTTAGCATGTGGATTAACACCTGGTAAAACGCATTTATTTATCCAATCAGAAGTTCCATGTCATAATCAATTAGGATGGATTTTTGAATGTAACTCTTACATTGGGGAACTAGAACGTATGACTCAATTTAAAGATAAAAAAGCAAAACAAACTGCAGGTGTTTCTGCAGGGTTATTAACATATCCACCATTAATGGCAGCTGATATCTTACTTTATGATGTTGATTATGTACCTGTAGGTGAGGATCAAAAGCAACATCTTGAATTGACTAGAGATCTAGCAATGAGATTCAATAATAAATATGGTGAAACATTTAAATTACCTGAACCATATATTACCAAATCAGGTGCAAGAATTATGTCTTTAGTAGATCCATCTAAAAAAATGAGTAAATCAGATCCTAACCCTAAAGCATATATTGCTTTATTAGATGATATAAATATTGCAAAGAAAAAAATAAAAAGTGCCGTTACTGATAGTGAAGGAACAATAAGATTTGATATTGAGAATAAACCAGGAATTAGTAATCTGATGAGTATTTATAGTGCTATGACTAATTTATCTATCAAGGACATCGAAGAAAAGTATAAGGATTCTAATTACGCAACATTCAAAGAAGATTTAGCAAACATCGTCGGTGATTTATTAGAAAAAATCCAATCTAAATACAAATATTATATCGAATCAAATGACTTAGATTTAATATTAAATTCAGGACGCGATATAGCTTATCATTTAGCTTCACGTAAATTACAAAAAGTATATCGTAAGGTTGGGTTAGGTAGAAATTAGTACTAATAAATATTAAAGGAGTTAACACAAAATGTTAACTCCTTTATTTTTTAATCCTTTAATTCTTTTTTATACTTTTCAAATTCAGGATTATTACAATAAATGAAATGTCCTGGTTTAATTTCTTTAAGTTCAGGTTTTTCAATAGAATAATCATGAACTTCATTTGGACGATAAATAATTCTTTCACGTGTTCTTTCTGTGATTGGATTTGGTTTTGGTATAGCTGAAAGCAATGATTTTGTATAAGGATGTAATGGATTCTTGAATAATTCATCACTGCTTGCTAATTCAACAATCTTACCAAAATACATTACGGCAATTCTATCACAGAAATATTTAACAACTGATAAATCATGAGCTATAAATATTAATGTTAATCCCAGTTCTTCTTTCAATTCATTAAGTAGATTAATAATTTGAGCACGAATTGATACATCTAGTGCTGATATAGGCTCATCGCAAATCAATAATTTAGGTTGCATTACTAGAGCACGTGCAATACCTATACGTTGACGTTGACCACCGGAAAATTCATGTGGATAACGGGATGCATGATCCGCAACAAGTCCCACTTTTTCTAACATTTCAACAACTTTCTTATGATTTTCAGCTTTGTTTCTAAACCCTTGTATTTTTAAACCCTCTTGAATTATATCTTCAACTGTCATACGAGGATCTAACGAATCAACAGGATCTTGGAAAATCATTTGAATTTCATTAACTAGTTTTCTTGGTACATGCTTATTATCAAACTTAATTTGATGTATCTTATCTCTTTGTACACTAACAATATCGTTTGCGAAGGCTTTGGCTTCATTCAACTGAGTATTATAGTCCTTTTGAATAGCTTCAACTCGTTCATTATAATTAGTTGAATTCTTATCTAATTTTGCTAACTCTTGATTACGTTTTAACTTTAATTCAACTTCTTTTTGATGTAATCTAATTTTTGTATATTTTATTTCTTTTCTATTCCAACGATTACCTGCAGAAATTCTATATCCACGATAATATACAGATCCAGAAGTTATGTCATATAATTTTATGATTGAGCGTCCTGTAGTAGTTTTACCACATCCTGATTCACCAACAATACCAAAGCATTCACCAGAATATACATCAAACGAAACGTTACTTACAGCCTTCAATTTAGTTTTATTTAAACCACTTCCAAAGAAGAAGAATTGTTTTAAATTTCTAACTGATAACAAAACATTAGAATTCATTAATTCAGGTCTTTTCTTTAATTTAGGATTTATACCATATTTAATTTGCTCAGGAGTCATCGTAAGGAGCAATATTTTTTCCTTCTTTGCTTTAATAAGGTTTTTCTTTTTCAAGTGTAATTCATTGATAACTTCTTTAGCTTTTTCATTATCAACTTTAGCTTTAGAAACCTTCTTTTCTAACTCTTCTACGCTTTTATTTGCCTTTTTAGCCTTAGATATTTCCTTCTCTAAATCATTAACCGATGCGTTAATTTTTGCGCTAGTTAAATTTGCTTTAGATATCTCTTTATCAACATCTAAAATTAACTTTTCATACTCTCTAATTATCGCTTCTTTTTTCTTCAAATAATCAGCTTTTTCTTTTCTTTTTTGCTCAGCCAATTCTTTTTTTGTTAACTTTGTTTTAGGGTTATTAATCTCGTTACAAATATCTTTGTCTAAATTTTCTTCTATTGCCTTTTCATCTTCGTGATCATCAGAAATAGGAGTACCTTCTTCATTTGCAGCAATATTACTTCTTAATTCTTCATCAAGATTGAAATCACCCGATTTACTTCTATTACTCATTTGAAGCTACCTCCTTCTTTTTTCTACTTGCACTCTTTGGGCTAGATTTAGTTTTGTTAGTCGTGCTTTTTTTATTATTACTAACATTTGTTGGTTTAGAAGTATCTTTTTTTACTTCCTCATTTTTACTAGATGCCAATGCATTTTTAATACGTTCACTTACTATTTTTGGCATTTCAACTTTTGGTGCTTTAGGATGTAACAACCAAGTTGCAGCATAATGTGTCTCAGATACCTTAAAAAATGGTGGTTCCTTTTCAAAGTCTATCTTCATAGCATACTTGCTACGTAATGCAAAAGCATCACCCTTTGGAGGATAAATCATATTAGGTGGAGTACCAGGAATTGCATCTAATCTTTCTTTAGAATCAACATCAGGAATTGAAGAAAGTAATGCCCATGTATATGGGTGTTTTGGTTCAAAGAAGATTTCATCAACTTTACCATATTCAACAATTTTACCAGCATACATAACAGCAACACGATCTGCCATATTTGCAACAACACCTAAATCATGAGTAATAAAAATGCAAGAAATGTTTCTAGCAGCTTGTATTTTCTTTATTAATTCTAGAATTTGAGCTTGAATTGTAACATCTAACGCTGTTGTTGGCTCATCACAAATTAAAATTTCAGGTGCAGCAGTTAAAGCAATGGCAATAACTATACGTTGACGCATTCCACCAGAAAATTCAAACGGATACTGTTTAAATCTTTTTTCAGGTAGTGGAATACCAACTTCTTTCATTATTTCTAAAGCACGTCGCTTTGCCTCTTTTTTAGTTATCTTAAGTTTATCAATATATTCTTCTTTTGACTTTAATATTTCTTCTTTTACACCTAGTATTTCTTTTTTATAATTTTCATCTTTTTTATTAGAATATTTGCTTTCTATTGATGCTTGTTTTTGCTTTAACTTATTTAAATTTTCATTAAATTCTGCTTTTACACTTTCCTTGTATTTATTTACCTCTTGTTTTGCAACAACTTTTCTAGCCTTTAATTTATCTTTTAAATCAGAAATTTTTTCTTTATTCTCTTTTCTATTGTTAGAAATTTTTTCTTTAGACAATCTAATTTCTTTTTTCAAATCATCCTTTAATTTTTTCTTTTCTTCATTTGAAAGATTTGGATTTTTTAATTCTTTTAAAACTTTCGCCTTTAAATTTAAAATTCTTTCATTCTCATGTCTTTCAAAAATTTCAACTTTAACCAAAGCATTTTTATAAGCAGTTAGCTCATTTGAAATAAGTTCATCATACTTTAACTTAAGTTTATTAGAATTAATTAGAGTAGCTTCAGTAATTTGCTTACCTATTCTAACAATAGGATTTAAACTAGAAAGAGGATCTTGGAAAATCATTCCAATTTTATGTCCTCTTATACGATGAAATTCCTCTTCAGAAATTTCAAGAAGATTTTCACCACCATAAATTATACTACCATCTTCTACAACAGCATTGTTTGCTAAAATACCCATTATAGCTTTAGATGTTACTGATTTACCAGAGCCTGACTCACCAACGATACACAAAGTTTCCCCTCTAGACAAGTCAAATGACACACCTCTAACGGCTTTTACTAAACCATTATCAGTTTTAAAAGAAATCGTAAGATCATTAACTTCCAATATTTTTTCTTGTGCCATTTTACTCACTTCCCTTCAAAGATGGATTTAATGCATCTCTCAATCCATTTCCAAATAAATTAAATGATATCATCAATAAAGATATAATTACAGCAGGGAAGACAATCAAAGCAGGATAACTACTTAAATACTTTTGATTTTCAGATAAAATTACACCAAAAGAATCTACACCTTGTAATCCTAAATTTAAATATGACAATGTAGCTTCACTAAATATTACACTAGGTATCATAAGTACACTTGAAGTAACTATTGTTCCTAATGAATTTGGCAAAATGTGTTTAAAAATTAGTCTAGCATCAGATGCACCTAATGTCCTAGAAGCCAAAACATATTCTCTACCTTTAAAGCGATAAAACTGTGTTCTAGTTCTTGCAGCTGTTCCCAACCAACCAGTTAAACACAATGCCATAGCAAATGTTATAATATTATTTCCAAGTAATAGAATTGCTAATGTCATAACTACAATCCAAGGAACTCCACCTAGAATTTCACAGAAACGTTCCATTGCTAAATCAACATTTCCACCAAAGTAACCAGATATAGATCCCCAACATAAACCTATAATAAAGCAAATTGCACTAGCAACTATAGCTAATAATAACGATGTTCTTAAACCATTGAAACTTACCTTTAATAAGTCTTTACCAACATCAGTAGTTCCTAAAATATATCTAGGCATAGAATCATAACCTAAATACTTATAGTATGTTGCTTTAACAGATATATTATAAATTCCAAACTCATTATCATAGCTTTGTGAATAAACTTCAATTACTGGACAATTTTCAGAATCTAATACCTTAAATGATGATGGACCAACCTTAAAATCATATTCACACCATCCATTATCAACGTACTTTTGCATATCAGACCCACCGATGCTTATATCTTTATTGCCTAATTTACTAGCATAAACATCATAAACAAATGATACATATCTTATTGCAGCCTGATAGACACCTTTAGTTGTTGTTGATCTCCAATATCCAACTGGGAACTTTCCATCGCTACCCTTTCCATATAGAGCAGTCTTATTTGCATCCGTAATAGAAATCTCATGTAATTTGGCTAGTTCTTCTTCATCAGTAATATTTGCTGTAATCTCTAAACTATCAATTAATAAATATGTCAAATTTGATGTTCCACGTGCCATTTCTATACAAATATTAGCATTAGCCATATTAGTTTTGCCATTAGCAGCTAACACTGCACTTAAATCAAATTCTTGTTCGCCATATTCTCTAGACCAATCTTTAAGTACAATAGTTGTAGAACCAGATTTTAACAATACTCTATACTCACCAAGTTTATTTCCTTTGACATTATCAGTCTCACCAAATACTATTTTTACCTTATAACCATCAGTAGATGTAATGTTAAATCCTGTATAATTTTGGAAGATATATGTATTAGCATGCGGTTCTGATCCAGAAGGAAGTAAATTATCAGAAATCAAATATAAACTACCACCTGTAGCATATGGATTAGGTTCATCAACATACTCTTCATCATTAACTGCAGTGTATTTTAAAACATAATCCTTTGAAAAACCAGCAGGAGATTCTGTAGAACCATCAAACATAATGTTTTCATATTTTTTAGTTCCATCCCAAAAACCAGTTCCTGCATCGAAAAGTTTAGGTGGCAATAAAGCTTGTTCTGTGTGTGGTTGCTTTATATCATAAGGTATTACAACAGGTAAAATAATAGCACATATCAACAATACTCCTATTATAATTGCACCAACAACAGAAGACTTGTTTTTTAAAAAACGTTTAAATGCATCTTTTGCAAATGTCGTAGCTTTAGTCTCAAATTTAACATCATGAATTTTTTTATCAACTTGAACTAAGTCAAAACTATCACTCTTAAAATCATAATCTTTTTCATTCGATTTATCATATACTTTTTGTGACATAGTTACTTCTTTGCCCCCATTCTAATTCTTGGATCAATAAATCCATATGAAATATCTAAAAATACACCTGAAACTAATCCTATTGTTGTAAAGATTGCCATATCTACGAACAATACATTATAATCCTTTGAATTTAATGCCTTAACAAATAATTCACCTATTCCAGGTATACCATACAAATTTTCTAAAATCATAGAACCACCTAAAATTGCAATTACTTCAGCCAAAATGGATGGAACAATCGGAACCATTGCATTTCTAAGTGCATGTCGAATAATAGCTTGTCTTTTTGTTAAACCTTTTGTTCTAGCTAGCAATAAATACTCACTTTGCATTACCTCACATAATTCAGCTCTAGTAAATCGACAATATCCTGCAATTGATCCAAAAGATAAACAAGAAACTGGCAAAATGAAGCCCATTATTCTCTTTGATAAAGGATCTGTTACAGTAGGCCATTGCGTAGGTAACCAACCAAGCTTATAACAAAAAATCAACATCAAAAAAGTAATTAGAACGAAACTCGGAATTGATATAAAAACCATTACTAACGTTGATATAATATTATCTGTTGGTTTATTTTTTTTCAAAGCTGCAACAATACCTAAAAAAATACCTAATGGTACGGCAATTAATGATGAAATAATATTAATAGATATTGAAGCAGGTAAACGATCTGCAATAATTACAGATGCACTCATACCAGGATTAATATAAACTGATGTTCCCCAATCCCAATGAAAAATAATATTTCCTAACCATCTAAAATATTGTTGCATCACAGGAACTTGATAAAAGTTATGTGTAACATTAGATGGGTCTGTATAGGTAAATAAACATTCCCCATAGTTTGACAATGGAATTGGTGAATCAATAACAAATCCTAAATTTACTTGTTGCAAATAATAACCGAACTTTGCTGGATCTGTACCCAAAGGTCTAGAAAATGGCAATAATTTTATCAATATAAATGAAAGAGATAAAATTATGAATGCAGTTATAAATGCCAAACAAATTCTTTTTAAAACATATTTCCACATATGTAAAAATTCTCCTTTTCTAAATCTACTCTACAAAAAATACAATATTAAACATTTAAACATAAAGTAGTAAAAACAATTAATATTATTATTAATCAGTATATACTAAACAAAAAAAAATCTCAATACCTAAAAAAATTAAAAGCGCTTTATTTATTAAGAAAAATAAAACATATTTAAATGTAATTGTATTTTTTGTAGAATGAAAATTTTAGGATTAGCATTACACATACTAATCCTAAAATTCAATTTCTATTAATTATTTTTTAATTACTTTGTTGGGAAAGCAAATGGAACTGTTACTAATGGCTCACTTTGGATACCTAAAATATTTGTATTGAAATATACATCTATTCCAAGATATTCTTTTAGAGCTGTAGAACCACCAAACTTATCAACAGTTGACTTAGACAATGTGATAACTAGTGTTTTACCATCTTCTAGTAATTTAGTTGAACCAGCATCACCTTCAATAGTTAATTCATCATATACTGGATCACCTGAGCCTAAATTGAAATATGTGAAAATAACTGCTCTAGAGAATTCAACTGATAAGTTCTCTACTCCACTCTTTAAATCAAGTGCAATAGTAATTGTAGCTGTACCATCAGCATTAACAACAACACCATTTGATGCTAATTTAGCACCATATGCAGGAGTTAATAAACCATCTTCGAAATAACCACCCTTATCGGCAGCTTCCCATAATGAGTCGAATGACCAATACATATTATCATATTCTAACTCTTTAGAAACAACATTTGTATCAGTACCCCAATTTAATGTAAATCCAGATGAATTATCACTCTTTAAAACTTCTAAGAAGTTCAATGGATTTAAAGTATTACCTTCGATACCACCAAAACCAATATCAAATTGTCCAACCATCATATGCTTATAATATGCATCTGACCAAACTGTAGGAACAATATGGTTAACTTTTAATTTTAGCTTACTTCCAGAAGCATTAAATGCATCTAACCAATACTTTTCAATAACATTACCTGTATTAGTAACATTTGTTTGAGATTGCCATACTACATCAAGTGTAATTGTATCTCCTTCTTTATATTTACCTTGAGCAATCAAATCATCTGTAGCTTTCTTGAATGCAGCTTTAGCTTTTTCTAAACTATAACCATATTCATCAGTACCTTCTAGTAAACTAGCAACAGCTTGTTTATGCTCATCAGTAGTATTATATACAATACCATTTTCTGGATCAGATAAATATGAAGAACCAAAGTAATCAATTGATGGAGTAACACCATTAGACTCAGCATATTCTTTACGATTGATTGAATAACTTAATGCTTTAACGAAATCATCATTAGACATTGCTGGTTCAACATTCCAATATCCTGATTCAGGAGTTTGAGTAACTGTACCATTTACACCAAACAATTCTTCCCATTCTTCCTTAGTTGTAGTATTCAAATTCAACTTAGTAGTTGTAGAACCAATTGTTGTAGTTGTTCTTGGATCAGATTTGTACTCACTTAATTTAGTTTTTGGAATGCTTGTTGCATGAATCTTACCAGCTATAAATTCCTTGAATACAGCCTCTGGATCTTGAGTCGCTGCAGGTAAAATATTGAAATGAATACCTGCAATTTTATAACGATTTTCACCTTCAATTGTATAAGATGCATTTCTCTTGAATACAATTTGTTGATTATCCCAATGTTCAATTGCATATGGACCACAAGATAAGTATGTATCCACTGGCGTTAAACCAGAGTCAGTACTATTTCCATATACCTTCATACCAGCTGCCATATCACCATTACCTAAATCTTTAACAAATTGTTCTGGAACTGGTGCATATAAACTACTTGATAAGTAGTACATTGCATAGAATTCTGATGTAGGTAAATTAAATTCTACCTCTAAATATGATTTTCCATCTTCAACATATGTCTTTAAACCAACATTGTTATTCCAAGAAGCTTCGTTATAACCATTTTGAGAATCATTATAATACTTAGCCATACCCTTAATTGATCCTGAACCTGTTAATTGTTCAGCACCACGAGCCATATTATATGCTTGAGTGTATAACATCTTATAAGGTGTTAAATAATCCTCTAATTTAACTTGTGTATTATTGTATTTTGCAGCAACAGAATTCTTAGATAATGTTGAATAAGTTAATTCACTACCAACTTTTACTTCGAATTTGTATTTTGTAGCTAGACCATTACTATCAGCGTTAACTGCAATTGGACGTTCAGAATTTGATAGTACTGGGAACCATTCATAACCATCCTTGAATTCATTCATTCTAGTTCCCCAATAACCAGAAGAAATATATCCTACAATTCCACCAACAACTGAACCCTTATCATTCATATAGTTAATAGTTTGTGGGTTTTCAGATTGAATGTCATGATAATATCTCTTCCATGCAGCATTACTTTCACTTGCTAAATCGGCAGTTATTTCACCTTCTGAAATAACACCAAATCCATATCCTGGAATATATGAATTTGTACCTTTTTTAACTGCCTCATTATACATTACGTATCCACCATCTTCATATAGTGTGATACCTGTTAAGTTATTCTCAACAGCATATTTTTCAAGTGTTCCTAAAATTTTTGTTCTTTCTTCATATGAAGCAGCAACGTATGATTGAGCACCACTAGCATTTTTTGCTTCTGGCTCTGGATCTGGATTTGGATTTGGATCTGGATCTGGATTAGGTGTTGGATCTGGATCTGGATTAGGTGTTCCGCTATCTTTACAAGCAACCAAACCAGCAAAAGATGTCAATGCTAAACCACAAATAGCAAATTTCTTTAAAATTCCTTTCATAATTCTCCTCCTATTTTGTGTAAACACAACCACCATTATAAATGCTTGGTGGAAAGCAAGATTACTCTCCTTATAATTAATAAGAAGCAACATATTTATTTATGTTTTGTTATTATTATACACATTTTTATTTAGCTTTCAAGCAATATATAATTTTAAATAGTATGTAAACGTTTTCTATTTATTTAATGAAGCATATTCGTTCATTGTATGAATTTTATTCATGTATTTTTATTTTTACAAAATTTTCTAATTTTCAATAACTTTATTTTAATATTAGAGTATTAAATTTTGAAAAGGCTTTTATAAAAAAATATAATTCATTTTTATAAATAAATCATCATAATCAAAGCTACAATAATATATAATAACCCCACTATTACATATGGAACAAATCCAAATTTATTTTTTTCTCTATAAATCCTCTTATCTTCTAAAAAATCATTCATATGCTTATACTTTGTTCTATTAAATACCTTTACAAAAGAATAGTTAAAAAAATCAAAAGCTCCAAACGATGTTACTAAAGACAACAATGATAAAAATAAAATAACCAAACCAGCTATTGATATGCCATTCACATAGTTTATATAATAAGAAAAACCATTATTAATTAAATAAATTATAGTCAATACAAGTCCAAGAATAAAAGAAACTATATATTTCCCGTAGAATTTACTAATATTATTAAATATAAATTTCAAGATTATTAACCTCCTTTTTCACTAGATTATACCATACAAGAACAGTAAATAAAAGTTAAAAAAACCATAAGTTGAGACTTATGGTTTAAATATTAATTCTAGCAATTACCTACTCTTGCACATAGTACTACCATCGGCGTTAAAGTGCTTAACTTCTGTGTTCGGGATGGGAACAGGTGTATCCACTTTGCCATCATCACTAGAACTATTAACTATGTTTATATAATAAAAAAGAGACAGCCCGGCAATTACCTACTCTTGCACATAGTACTACCATCGGCGTTAAAGTGCTTAAC
>CALUXS010000004.1 GCA_944324805.1 uncultured Acholeplasmatales bacterium
CCTTTGTTATCATCTCTGCACTAAATACTCTTATTGTGTTAACACTTTTTTCATCAATAAAGCTCATAACTACCTCTTTTTTTATTAAAAATATTCAATTTAATACCAATGATTAATGGTATTAAAGCAAATAACCAACACATTGGCTCAGCTAAGCAAGTAACTATAAAACTTAAATCACTTGCATCTCTTGTTATATTCCCTTTATTTACTAATGGTGGAAAAATGAAACATACAAAACTTCTTCCTATTAATTCTCCTAAACCAGCTAAAAAAGGAAATAATGGTTTACCTAATCCCTGCATACTATTTCTAAGTATATATAGTAATCCTACTAAAGGATAAAAAGGTAAAACTGTCCATAAAAATAATCTACCATATTTCAACGTTAATGCATTTATTTTTTCATCACTTAAAAAAATCTTTTGATAGAATCCATTAATTGTAAAAATATACCCTATTGGAATTATTATTAAACACATAATCATTAATATAAAGAATGAATTCTTCAATCCTTTTTTTATTCTATCATAATTAGCGGCGCCATAATTTTGTCCACAAAAACTAAGCATAGTAATCCCCAATGCAGTTAATGGTGTCATTAAAAAACTATGTAATTTATTAGCAGCACCAAAACCTATTTGGCACTCATTTGAAATAATACCATTATCTAATATATCAAATTTTATAATGCTACTTTGAACAATAAGTAGTCCAATTCCCAAAAGTGAAAATTGAAATCCTAATGGTATTCCTTGTTTCAGATATCTTATTGCCACCTTATAATTTAGGTATTTTAAATCTGAAATCTTAGGAAAATAAATGTGATTTTTTTTATACAAATAATAAAATAGAAAAATAGCACACAAACACTGTGAAATAATTGTTGCAATTGCAACTCCTACTACACTAAAATTTAATAATATTATAAAAATTAAATCTAAAAGGATATTGAGTGATGTCGATAGTATAAGAAATATTAATGGTAACATGCTATTTCCTATGCTTCGAAAAAAACAAATTAATAAATTGTATATAGTCATAAAGACTAAACCTGTAAATAAAACTGTTAGATACTTTTTAGCACTTGTATAGATAACATAATTACTACCTTCACTAAGTCCTAGTAATTTCAAAACAAAAGGTAGGAAAGCAATTGATATAATTATTAAAATAACACCTACTATAATTATTAGACAAATGCTAATACTAAGAGTTATTCTAATTTTTTCATCGTCTCTTTTTCCTACCATCTTTGCTGTTTCAACACTAAAACCTGAGGCACAGCCATTAATAAAATTCAAAACTATTACAATTATGCAACTAGAATTATTTAATCCTGCTACCTCATCAGCTTCTAAAAAATATCCACATATAATCGCATCTGTCATACTATAAAATAGTTGACAAAAGTTTGCTAATAAAACAGGAATCATAAATATAATAACTGCTTTATTTATTGGACCCTCTAAAAAGCTTTTAGTATTTTTCATATATATTTATTTTCTTACAATTAGCTTTGGTATAACCTTCAAATGTTTAACTTCACAACATCCATTTTCTAAACTAGGTATTGTATAATTGTAAATTGCCTCGCTAATTTCATCAATTGGTTGAGCAATTGTAGAAATTTTCAATAAATCTAACCATTTGAATTCATCAAAAACTATCAAAGAAATCTGATTTTCTTCAATATTTAGCTCTCTAAACGCCTCTAGCACCTCGATACCAAAAGTATTAGTACCAGCAATTATTGCATCAGGTTTCTTTTCTTTTATTATTTTTATGATGTCTTCTTTAATAGAAAAATTTGGAGAAAACTTGTAAATGTTGCTCATATCATATTTTAAACCAAATTCATTATAGGCATTTATGTAGCCTTGTGAACGATGAGGGGTATGTTTAACATTTACTGATAGTAAAACAACATTACGTTTTCCTTCATTTAACAAATGACTAGTAGCTAAATATGCTCCATATGCATCATCTACAGTAATACTTCCTATATTATCAAAAGCCGATCTAAAAAGCTGCAATACAAAAATATTATGATTTCTAGCAATGCGGATCATTTCTTCATTATCACTTGTTATTGGTGTGAAAATTATAGCATCAACCTTAGAAGCAACTAAATATAAAAAATTTTCCTTTTCTGTTGCTTCATTTTCAAAGCTATATGTAACTACTACCTTATAATTTACCTCTTTAAATTTTTTTACAATTTTTTCTAAAACTAAATTATAGAAAAAGTTTTTGATATCAGAAACAATAATACCAATTGTTCTAGTTTGACCATTTTTTAAAGCACGAGCATTCTCATCTGCTACATACCCCATCTCTTTAATAGCAGATTCTATTTTTTCTCTATTAGCTCGAGAAACATAACCAACATTTCTAACAACCCTAGATACCATTGAAATTGATACATTACACTTTTCCGCAATATCTTTTATCCTTACCACAATATCCTCTCTATTCTTTTTAAACTTGGATACAAATTCTTATAAACATTATACTTTTTTTCATAATAACTTGTCAAGTTTGGGGTAGGTTTTATGGTTTCAACAACCTTTATACTAATATCATCATTAGTGATTTCTTTATTTCTATAAAATGCTAACAAAGCAGCACCATAGGCAACCGTATCACTAGTTTCAAGTATATCTAGTTCTATGCCTAATGTATTAGCAATGATTTCAAGCCATATTCTTGATTTAGTTCCACCACCATTTACTCTCAAACGCTTAGGTTTTATTGCCTTAGGGAATTCTTCAAAAATATCTCTTATTCCAAAACTAACACCCTCTAAAACAGCTCTTGTAATGTCTTTTCTTTTACTACCTATTTCAAGTCCATAGAAGCATCCCTTGGCAAAAGGATCATTAATTGGTGTTCTTTCACCAGATAAATATGGATTAAAAAATAATCTATGATTTTCATCAGTTATTTCAATCTCATTTACTAATGCGTTAATATAATTTGTCTCATATACATTATTTGCTAACCATTTAAGAGATCCTGCTGCAGAAAGCATCACTCCCATACAATGATATTTATAATTAGCGTCACAAAATACATGTAATTTCCCATTGTTTTTTTTAGGAAATTCTTTTAAATCAACAAATACTACTCCACTAGTACCTAATGACAAAATAGCTTCTTGATTATTGATAATTCCGCTTCCTAATGCTGCTACAGCTTGATCTCCACCACCAGCAATTATTTTGCAATTTGCATTTATATTATATTTATCAGCAATTGATTTTTTTATGAAACCTATTTCATCTGATGAATTATGTAAAGTAGGTAATATATTTTCATCAATATCAAATTTTTCTAAAATCTTTTTTTGCCAACATTTGTTCTTAACATCAAGCATAAGTGTTCCAGAAGCATCTGAATAATCTGTGCTATATTCTCCTGTTAAGTAAAAAACTAAATAGTCCTTTGGTAACATTATTTTGTTAATCTTTATATATATATCAGGCATATTTTTTTTAACCCATAAAAGTTTAGGAAGAGTAAAACCTGTCAAAGGAATATTACCAGTTAACTCAACAATTTCCTTTAATGAGAATTCTTCGCTTATTTTTGTAACTTCATCATAGTTTCTTTGATCATTCCATAAAATTGCAGGATATAAAATTTCTTTATTTTTATCTAACATTACTAAACCATGCATCTGTCCACCAAATGAAATTGCACTTAAATTCTCTTTTATATTTTTATCTAGCTTTGAAAAAACTCTTTCTAGAGCATTAGACCATTCAATTGGGTTTTGTTCAAAAAATAGAGGTTTAGGGGTTAATAAAGGATATTCTTCAGAGCCTTTTAATATTATTAATTTATCTTGATTTAGAATCATATATTTTAATGATGATGTTCCTAAATCAACTCCCATAACATACATATTACACCTCGATTATTTAAATTCAACTGCTCCATCTGGTGACACTAATGGTAAATCAGTAACCTTAATATAATCATATTGCATTGCTGATTGGAATGCTCTTACACCAAATCCACCATCCCAACTAGGAATCTTATGATTTACTACTAAAACATTGTTTACATATACATAAAGATTTACAAAACGATTTCCATCTGCATCTTCTTCAGATTTACCTAAAATTGTATAAGTATTCCATTCATCATATTTTAATTTGAAATCACTCACATATCCACGATCAGGATATTGTTCTTTATCATTAGTAGCCATAGGACCACCATCAACATTGCCTGCTTTCCACACATTAACAAATGCATTATCTTCAATATTTTCTGGATATCCAATTGCTGCATCATATCTACCATCAGAACCAACAAATAATGCCAAACCACCATCATTTGCAATTCCATCATTCTCTTCAGGCAATCTAAATGCTGTTTCAATTGAAAAGTCTTTTAAGTAAATTTCATTACCATCTTCACCTGGTACTCCAAAGTAAATTGCTGAGAAATTTTGTGTATCCTTTGAAGTAATATAACCATTATTTCCCTCTTTTACTACCTTAAAACCTAATCCTTCTGTCCCTGTATTTGGAACATCAATTCCATCTTCTAAATCATCAAAAGTCCAATCAATATATGTTTTAACCTCTCTTGGTTTTTCTTGCTCTCCACCTTGATCATTGTTACAACTTGCTAAAGAAAAAGCACATAATAATGAAGTAACTGCAATAAATAATTTTTTCAAAATTTTATCTCCTTTTTAATTCTTTCTTATAATCTTTTCTAATCATTATACTTATTATTACAATCATAACTGCCGATATAATAGTACAATAAAGTGTAACTTGAAATTGTCCACTATTTGGTTCAAGAAAAATAAGTAAAACCAAACTAACTATCAAAATAATTGTAAAAAAACTAAAGTATAATCTTTTCATTTTTTCCATTGTGGTACTCCTCCTAAATTACAACATTTTACTACACTATTATCACATTTTACATATTTAATATATTTGTTTTCGCACTCAGATATTCCATACGGACAACGTAAGTAAAAAGGACAACAATCTTTTCTTTTTTCTAAACTCATAAAATCCATATTTTTTAAAGGCAAAGGTTTAGTTCTTCTCATATGAACATCTGGTAATGGTACCGCTGATATAAGAGCTTGTGTATAGGGATGTTTTGGGTTTGAAAGGGTATCAGAAATACTTCCACTTTCTACAATTTCTCCTAAATACATTACTGCAATCCTACCATTTTCTGAAATATATCTAGCAGTTCCTAAATCATGCGTTATATAAATAAACGCTATATTAAAACATTTATTTAATTCTTTCATCAAATTCAAAATTGAAACACGCATTGATACATCAATCATACTAACTGGTTCATCAGCAACTATTAATTTTGGCTCTAAACTAAGTGCTCTTGCGATTAAAATTCTTTGTCTTTGTCCTCCTGATAGTTGATGAGGGAACTTAAACAAAAACTGTTCTACAGGTACTAAACCAACCATTGACATAACTTCTTGAATCTTTTTTTCTACATCGTCTTTCGTAAAATCTTTATTACGATGTTTTATTGGGGCTTCTAGGCTTTGATATATCGTTTTAGCCGGATTTAAAGCAGCATATGAATCTTGTTGTACAAATTGAACCTTTTCACGATATTCTTCAATTTTCTTTATATTTTTTGTTATTTTTTCTCCTTCAAAGAATATTTCTCCGTTTGTAGGTATTAATAAGCCTGTTATTATTTTCCCAATAGTTGTTTTACCACATCCTGATTCTCCAACAATAGCTAATATTTCTCCTTCATCAACTGATAAATTTATATTTCTTAAAACATGAAACTTTTTTTCCTCTTTAAGAAACTTCCCCTTTTTATAAAAGTACATATCAATATTCTTTAATCTAATTATTTCCTTCATTTCTTAGATCCTCCAATTTTAAATGACATCTAAAATAATGTTCATTATTAATATTACTTAAACAAGGGTTTTCTTTTTCACAGATTTCGTTTTTTCGTTTACATCTAGGATTAAATGGACAGCCAGTCGGTAAATTAAGTAAATTTGGTGGCATTCCCTCTATTGATTTCATAGTATTTAAATCAGCAATTAAGGATGGAGTTGAATTAATTAAGCCTCTTGTATAAGGATGGATTTTGTCATCAAATATCTCTTCAACAGGACCATATTCCATTACTTGACCAGCATACATTACCGCAACATAATCACTATAATTTGCTACAACACCAATATCATGTGTTAATAATAACATTGAAATGTTCATTTCTCTGTTAATTTTTAATAAAATACTAAATATATAATCTTGGGTAATAACATCAAGTGCAGTAGTTGGTTCATCTAGAATAATTAGCTTTGGATCTAATAATAAACTAAATGCAATCATTACCCTTTGCTTCATACCACCAGACAATTCATGAGGATACATTTTTAAAATTCTATCTGCATCTAAATTAACAATTTTAAGTACCTCATATATCTTATCTAGCATTTCTTGCTTTGTTATTTTTTTTCTATGTACTCGCATAGTTTCCATAAATTGCTTTTCAATTGTCATTAGTGGATTTAATGAACTTTGAGCTCCTTGAAAAACCATTGAAACTTTTTCCCAACGAAAAGCATTTATTTCTTTTGCATTTAATTTTTCAACATTTATTACTTCATCATCATCAAAAAATTTTATTTCACCGGCAACAATTTCTCCTGGACTTGTTATACAATTTATTATTCCAGTTGATAAGGTGGTTTTTCCGCACCCTGACTCTCCAACCAACGCAGTTATTTTTCCCTTTTTAATATTTAGGGAAACATTATTAATGGCTTTAAGTGTACAATTTTTCATTTTATAGTGGATAGATAAATTTTCTATCTCAACAATATTTTCTTTGTTTATCATAAAACCACCTAATTCTTTCTTAATCTTGGATTTAAAGTTTCGTCTAATCCGCTTGAAAGTAATATTACTCCTGTTTGGAAAATCATTATTGCAATAATTGGTGAAAATACAAACCAAATTGCCTCAGGAATCAATAGTGCTCCAGCATCTTTAACTCTTAACAAAATTGCACCCCAATTGGTAGGTTGGAATGCTGCTAAACCTAGTAACATAATACCGACACTACCTGTAATGGCATTTCTCATAATTAAAATAAAGTTAATTAAAATGTAACTTGCGATATTTGGAAGCAATTCGTTAAATACAATATGTGTCTTAGATAAATTCATTACTTTGCATATTTGTATATAATCACGTTCACGCAAACTAACAATCTGACTTCTAATTGCACGAGATAAACCTGCCCAATTAAACATACTAAGGACTAATGCAAATGTTAAAGAATCTTCTATTGTAAAAAATGAAGCTAAAATTAACAAGATTGGAAATGAAGGAATTGATAAAAATAGATTTGTTATCAAATTAATAAATGCATCATATTTTCCACCAATTAAACCTGAACTCATACCAAGTACAATTCCAATAAAAACCGTTATGATTGATGTAAGTACTGCAATTACCATTACATCTCTAGCACCATAAACTATTTGCCTAAAATTATCTCTTCCTAAATTATCAGTTCCTAACCAATGCTCCCATGATGGACCTAAATATTTATTTGCTTCATCTGTTACTGCATCATAAGGAAATATCATTCTACCAAAAATAGCTAAAAATAGGAAAAATAACATTATAATAGTTCCAACTGTAGCTTTTTTATTACTAAAGAAAATTTTAGTAATCTTTTTAATTGAATTCCATATTTTTATATAAGTACTTTTTTTACCTAATTGTTTAAAAATATATTTACAACTTTTTCCAAATTTTAAAGTGTAATATTTAATTGTCGCACCTATATTCTTCCAAGTATCCTTCTTAAAGATTGACTTTATTTTTTGTTTCAAATGATGATTACTTTTCTTAACTTTTTCTTTAAAAGATAAATTTTCCTCATATGAAAGGTCATTTAGCTCATCTATTTTAATTTCCACTAAACATCCCTCCTTACTCTTGGATCAATTATTGAATATAAAGAATCAGTAATTAAATTAGCAAAAATAACAACCGAACTCATAAATACAATTAAACCTTGTATCATAAAATAATCTCTAGCGCCTATAAAACTGCTGAATTGTTGACCTATACCTGGGTAATTAAATATTGATTCCATTAGTGGTGAACCACCAAATAATCCTGCAAATGATAATGCTAATGATGTAACTAGTGGTAACATCGCATTATTACGTAAATATTTATTAATGATTCTTCTTTCTGGTATTCCACGTGCCTTAGCAGCATAAATATAATCTTCACCTAGTACACCAATTGAACTACCTCTCATTGAAAGAGCCCAACTACCTGTTTGAACAAATGAGAAAGCCATAATAGGTAAAAAAGCATGATATAGCCTATTTAATATATCAGGCCATCCCTTCATTTCAAGAATAATATCATAATCTCCTTGGCTAGGAAAAATTGGCCATAATACTGCAAACAAGAATATAAATATCATTCCCCACAAATAATCTGGGATAGCGCCTGATACAACTATATAACTTGAAATCGCACCTTCACTAACACTATTACGTTTATATGCCATTTTGGTTCCAAGAAGAATACCAATAAAGAAACTAATAACTAGACTAATTGTAGATATAAAAAGTGTGTTGGGAAGAAAATCTGCTATAACTTTTGTAACCGTTACATCAGGTCTATAAATTGATGTACCAAAATCACCATGTAACAGCCCTGTAAAGTACATTTTTAATTGTGACCATACACTCGCATTTGGATCATAATTAAGTAATGAGATAGCAAGTTTTCGAGCTTCTTCATAAGGTATTCCTCTTTCAACCATCAGTTTTTGGGCATATGTGTCAATTGGATCACCAGGCATCATTTTAATTAGAATAAAACCAAATATCATTACTAAAAAGATAGTTACTAATGCCAAAGCAAACTTCTTCCAAAAATATCTAGTTTTAAAGAAAAACATTTTAATAGTGTTCCATATTTTATCCCAAAACTTCATATAATTTCACCTATCTTTTCTTAGGTTTATAGAAGCCAAGACTAAAGTTAATTCCTTGAGAAAAATAGAAATTAGTTCTTGCAACATCATAGAATTCTTCAGTTCCAACCTCAGGAACTAATGTTACATTTCTATTCTTAGCAATTTCATCAGCTAATGGAACTTCATCTAATAATTCAGTATTAATAAATGAACCAGTTACATTTTGATAAAATTGCACGCCATACATTGCCTCACTTGCACCCTTCATCATATCATACAAAACATCTTGTAATTCAGTTTCTGAATAAGAATATAAGTTGGCTAATACATCTTTAACTTCTAAAATCTCACCTGAATCAGTCTCATATTGAACCTTTATTTGTCCAATATCCTCTTTTTCACATAATCCTTGTTCATAATCAGCATCCTCATATTTTGGAAGTTTTAAAATAGGAGCATCAATGTCTGAATAAAAATATTTAAATGATCCTGTAGGATAGTTAAATGTCATATTTAATCCTGTCCAATTTACAACAAAATCATAAGGACCATCCTTCATTTTTGCATTATCAAGCCATGCACCAAAACTATCAGCACGCTTTAAGACAACTTCAATACCAAAACTATTCATTTGTGCAGCTACTGCTTCAGCAACACCACTCATACCAGGATGACTTCCATCATAGCCAAGTGACAATTTTACAGGATTACCACCTTGATACCAAACATTATTTTTCTTTTCCCAGCCAGCACTCTCTAATAATTCAGTAGCTTTTGCTAAGTCTTCATTATAAGAAGGTAATTTATTATAATCTTCTTCTCTTAAAAATGCCTTAACTTCACTATCAGCCATTCCAACAACTGGCATATGACTTACAACACCATATTTGTTACCAGCATTTCTAACCTCTTCACGATTAAATATATATTGGAATGCCTCTCTTACCTCAGGAGTCCATATGCTTCTTTCCAAATTAAATAGAATACCAATTGAACCTGGATCAAACATTTTTAAGTGTGCTAAATCTGTATTTCTATCTAGTATAGATTGTAATGTAGCTTCAGGAGCTAAACCATCTTGATAATCGATATCACCATTAGAAAGTAGCGTATATATATTATTTGTATCTGTCGTGTTATATGCTAGAATCTTTTCAAATTCAATATTTTCAGCATTCCAGTAATCTTCATTTTTAGTCAAAATCATTTGATTTTGTGTTACTTTTTCAACCTTATATGGCCCTGTGGCTACAAACCAATCAGGATTTGTTGCTTTAAAAGCATTATAATTTGCCAAATACTTCTCTTCGTTTTCTGGATCAGGTAATTTTCCATATGGTGCATATCCCATATAACCTTCTGGTGCATCCTCTTGTGTAGACAAAATATTCATGGCCTCATCTACATATTCTTTAAACTCACTATATTTAACTGATCCTACCTTATATTGAGCAATTAAATAATTTTTAATAGTATCATTTAACTCAAATTGAGGCTTCCAATACAATTTAACTGTTTTATTATCAACTTTTTCTAATGGCTTAGCTAAATAATTAGAAATTTCAACAAAGTTGATATGGAAAAACGCCATAACATCTTCGGCAACAAAATCATCACCATTTTGCCATTTTGCATCTTCTCTGATTTTTATAATAGATGTGTTATCACTATTATGAATAACATCTTCAGCTAAAATATAATGTGTTTCATCAGTAGATCTCACATATTGAATTAATGGCTCAACAGCAAACCATTCTAACGCACCTATATTTGAACCACCATGATAATGATTTCTTATACCTGTTTTGTCCCATGATTTTGCAATTCTAAAAATATCATCTTCTGAATAGACATTATTTTTACAACCAAATAAAGCAAAAACACTTAATGCACTTACTAAACCTGCTAATAATTTTTTCATGTTATTCTCCTTTTCTATACAATTTCACTTAAGTAATTCAAATGATATAAATTATAATTATTAATCTTCGCTTCACCACCTACAGAACAAACTTTAATCAAATCATTGCCAAATTTTAAACCTACTCTACTTTGAAGTACATAACTATCATTTAGTGAAACTTCAAGAATATCTTCTTCGAAGATTATCTCTAATTTGTTATTTGGCTTCAAATCAGCATTATTTACGATTAAGCTTGCAGTTTCTTGATATTGAGACCTTATCACTAATTTACTTTCTTTTTCAGAAACTATTAAAGAGATTTCAACTTGTTTTTCATCTAACGAAACTTTTATTTCCTTAGCTTTATCTAAAGTAAAATCAACTTCTAAATATCCTCTTCCATCTTTTAGGGATGTTAGTTCTTGTTTACTTGTTTTAACATCAATTGAATCGCCTGTTGAAATACTATCACCTTTAATTAGTTTTTTTGTTTCCTCAGAAAATCTTGTTTTCAAAGTTCCATCAGATTCCTGATAAACCTCCATTGGTAAATTGATATGTCCTCCCCAAAAACCACCAAATACTTGTTTTGGTATCCATCCAAATGCGTAATATTTATTATTAGGGCCTTTAGCAATTTGTGCAGCACACAAATCTTCACCACCAAGCGCTATAGGTTTTTTACTTGTCCAATCAACCTGATTAGGTGCTAGGTTTTCATCGCCCATTAAATAATACATTCTTCCTACTCCATGCTTTGACTCTCCGTAAAGACTATAAGTTACGTACCATCTATTTCCTATTTTAATCAATTGTGGACATTCAGGATCATGATTAGATAAATCATTAGCAAACACCTTTTTATGATCATTAGAAAAACTCTTTAAATTATTTTCTTTTGATACACCAATAGCTAAATTAGCTTCATATACATTTTCAGATGGAATTCTTCTTGTATAGTTAATAGAAATACTATAATAACGATCTGTTGCTTCATCATATGCAACAAATGGATCTCTATTCCCTCCTGGAAATTCTTCTAGGTCCTGTGGAATCTTATAAGCATCACCTGCATATTTCCAATTAATCAAATCTTCACTTACACTTGCCCAATAATCTCCATAGTAAGAATAGTATTTACCTTCGCTTTCTACTATTCCTAATACACCATAATTAGCAAATGAAGAACGTATTTTAATATCTTGTTTTTCCCAATTTATACCATCCTTGCTAACTAAAAGCTTTGAATTAAATCCTCCCGAAGTATCAAGATAGTATAAATACCATTTACCATCCTTTTCATTGTAATATGGATGGACATCTCCTATATAAGGAAATTCTTCATCTTCACTATGAATATAATGTAACATACCTGTTCCCTCTTCTTTTTTTTCTTTACATCCTGACAAACCTATCACTGTTAAAACTGCTAAAAAGATAGCTCCAACTTTTTTTATGATTCTTCCCTCCATTCTCTTACGACAATAGCTTGTCTATTAACAATTATTTTTCTTTCCATAGCCTTTTCTAATGGAATAGTTAGTACTACCATCTTATTAAAAAATGCTTCTAAAATATCATCTTCTAACAATAATTTGACTTTCATACTTTTCCATAAAAAAGGTATTTTTCTAGTGTACTTTTTTTCATTTATACTAAATAGAATTTTTTTATTTACTATGCTAATTACCACCTTATCCTTTCTACTAATCAATTCTATTTTTTGCTTATTCTTTAATTGAAAATCAATTAAATAAACATTATTAGAAATATCAACTTTTTCATATGATTGCTTGTAAAAATCAAAATTTTTCTCTAATGGATAATAAAATTTGAATGTCATAATATTTTTGTATGCGCTTACAATTCTAGGAATTGACATTTTGCCATTTATCCATCCCCCCAACCAAATTGTATGTTTACCATCGTCTACTAATTTAGCAGCTCGACAAAACGGTAAATCAACAACATTATACTTACCTAACTTATAGCCAGATATTCTATTTTTAGAATAAATATATCTATGGCATCCATGAATAAAATAATATTTGTTTCCTTTATATAAACTAGGACATTCATCCCCGTATTCACTTATAATACTTTTTGGTTGGAAGTTATGTGGGCTTTTAGAAGTATAAAGTGCATATACAAATTCTTTACTTCCAACCAAATTAGTAAGGAGGAACATTTCGTATCTTTCCTGCTTTTCATTAAAATAAACCGCAGGATCTCTAAAATCTCTTTCTATTTCCTTGGAAAATAACTTTCCATCTGGTTCTATAACTTCTTCATTATCACTATCGAGAAAATCTAACTTATTATTCACTCTATGAAGTATAAATTCTCTACCGATAGGATTTGATAAATTGTAGCTTGTGAAAAAAGTATGATATGTCTCATCAATCTTTAAGTAACATCCTGTGAACATACATCCATTATGCATATAATCATTTTCAATATTAGTATGTTTAATGGATGGAGATAATTTTTTATAGTGTATAAAATCTCTAGTTACTGTATGTTCATGGTTTATATCAATATTTCCACTTCCATTTAACAAATAAAAAATATGATAGACACCATCAATATAGGCTGGCATTATATCGCCTATTTGTCTTTTTTCATCACTAAGTAAATGTATGCTATTCTTTGACTTCATAATATTTTATGTTCTCTACTTTAATCTTTCCATGTTTCACGAATAAACTTAATCCATTTTCTTTCAAATCATAAACATGACATGTTAATGCTATAAGAGTATCAACATATATAATAACTACTCCATCTTGATATACCATTTCAACCTTGTATTTATCTCTTTTTTCTAAATACCGCTCAACATTTCTAAAATTATTAAATCTCCACTCAGGACATGGAAAATTATCTAAATATAATTTATTTTTATTAATATCAAATACATACGAATATGACTTATCAGCAGATTCATTTTGATTGAATAAAATACCAAACGAGTAGGTACTATCTATTACCTCTAGATCAAAGCTTAATTTATAAGCATTACTTGTTTTCTTTATTAATGACTTTATTTCAACCCCATTTAAGTTATCTAATAAAATATTTTCCACTTTATGTTCTTCTTGTTCAAAGTATTTTTTTACATTATATGGGATTTTAACTCCTAAAGTACCATCACTTCTTTGGACAACCTCATGGCAAATCAAATTACCACCCCACATGAAGTGATTTAAATCAAGATTATTTTCTTTTGTTGGTACCCAACCAAAAATATATCTTTTATTTTTATTATCTAATGTTGTCTTAGCTGCATAAAATGCTCTTCCATCAAAACAATCATCTTTAGGAGCAATCCATGGGCCATTAATTGAAGTAGACATTACATATCTAGTTAAACATTTATCTGTAAATTCTGAATAAATTAGATAATAATAATCACCTATTTTAAACAAGTCTGGACATTCATGAGTAAAGTATCCATTTGGATCCCAAAATATTTTTTCAAAACTCCAATTGTATAAATCTTTAGAATTGCAAATTACTGTGCAACCTCTTCTTTCCTTTGGGCCTTGCTTTTTTCTAGCAGCAAGTAACATTTTGTATTCATTACTTTCATTGTCAAAATATACAAACGGATCACGCCAATCATCTTTTTCAAATAACTCAGGTGCATAAAAACAATAGTTAGGAATTTTTTTCCAATTATACCCATCTATACTTGTTGCATGCATAATACCTTGAATTTTACCTTTTTCTTTAAAATGTGGGTTATGACCGGTATAAAAAATATGATACAAGTTATTTTTGTCTTTATAAACTGACCCTGTAAAAATATATAAATCTTGTTCTGTATTTTTACCTCTAGGAATAACCTCACCTTTTTCTTCAAAATCTACTAAGTTTTTAGTTTCTATCAATCTCCAAGGTGTTCCTTCACCAAATTCATCCCTATTTCTATAATCATGTAAATAAAATAGTTTAAACTTATCCTCATCATAAAAAGGAATAATATCAGCTGTAAAGCCATCTTTTGCTTTGTAAAAAACATTCTTCTTCATCTCTATCTCCTCAAATTTATGATAACGTTGTCATATTGGAATAAAAAAATAATGCAAACGTTGTCATATTCAATTTTAAAAAAATCAAAAAATGTGAAAACGTTATCACTTTTTGCTATTTTTAGTATATATGCATTTTATTTTTTTGTCAATACCCTTTTTTAAATTTGTATTTTTATAAAAAAAAGACCTTATACTACAAGGTCTCACATAATTAGATTAAAAACATTCTTACAATTAAGTCTATTACGTTGTAAAAAATATAAATTCCTGCAACTAAGCTAATTATTGTAAAAAGAGATAATCCTTTATCTTCATTATAAATCTTATAAATAGCAAATTTTATAGTAATATTAATTATAAAAATAATTAAAAGAATGTAGAATAAAAAGCTCATATCGCCAATCATATTAACTACATATGAAAGTTTTCTAGCAAAATCCATTTCCATATCAAAAAGGGTCAATATCCAAAAACTAACAGAACTTGCTATTAGTTCAATAGCAAATAACATTACAAAAGTCATTATTAATAAAGAACCTTTATTATACTTTTCTTTTCTTAAGATAAATAAAATTACTAGCATAAAAATAGTCAACAAAAAATTACTTAAAGAACTAAATGGAATTACAAATCCACTAAGTCCTTTATAACCATACAAAAATTCAATTAATGGATTTTGCAAACCAGTTATAAGAATTATAACAAATAAATAAGCTATACCTACAATAATTCCAAAAAGGTTCATTTTATCACTTAAGAGTCCTAGTTTAGTAATCTTACGTCTTAATACTTCTTCGCTCTTATGATTCTCTTCATTAGAGTATCCAAGTAGATAATCAATAGATACATTAAAATAATTAGCAATTAATACTAATTTATCTAAGTCGGGATTAGCTTGATTTGTTTCCCACTTACTTATACTTTGCCTACTGACACCAAGTTCTAAAGCTAATGTTTCTTGAGAAATATTTCTTTTAAATCTTAACTCATATATTTTTTCGCCAACAGTCATTGTAATTCCACCTTTCACACTCTAAATATAACAAGAATAATATGACTTAACAACCTATTTCACTTTACATTATACCGCAACTTCTAGTTGCAGGAATATAAATAATAAAAAAACATAAGCTTTTCTAGTTATGCTTATGTTTTTATCTATATTAAAATTCTACTATCAATGTAAAAATATTATCTTGTAAAGAAGCTTTTATATTACCACCAATTTCTTCAATTAAGCTTCGCGCTATATCTAGTCCTAAGCCTGTACCGTGTTCCTTATATGAAACTGTGAAATAGCGATCAAATATTTTTCCAACTTGAATATTATCAAATTTGCTAGTTGGATTAGAAAAGTATATTTTTCTTTCTTCTACTTTAATATCCAGTTTTTGTTCGGCATATTTAATAATATTAGAAAAAATATTACCAAATATTCTTTGGATAGTCTCAGTATTACTATTAACAAAAATCTCTTTATTTGTAAAACTAATATTTACCTCTAAATTAGCTTGTTTCAACGATTCATAGAAACTAAGTAAAGTATCCTCTAATATCTTTATAACATTAATTTTAGTCATTTCTTGATGCACTTCGGTTAATAATACATATCTGAATAAATCTTCTGTTAAATCTTTTAACTCATAAACTCGCTTTTGAATTATATCTAATTCTTTAAGCTTTATATTTTTTTCCTCTAAAAGATTTAAATAACCGATAATTGCCGTGATAGGAGTCCTAAGATCATGTGATAAATTAATTATTATTTTTCTTAACTCTTTATTCCCATTATTATATTCCATTCTTAAAATTTTTAGTTCATTTAAAGAGTTATTTAGTTCTAAAACTAAATTTTTAAATTCTTTTGAACGTGTACTTATAGTTATTTTTGAATTTGTATCAGTTTTAATAGCCTCCATATAAGACAATTTTACTTCTTTCAAGTTTTGCTTATAAATTATTATTTTAACAATTAAAATGAAAATTATTAAAATTGCAAATACTAAAAACAAAATTAACCAAAACATTCTATCCCTACTTTAAATCTGTTTTACTAAATAATAGTATACCTAAACTAGATGAAATAATAAAGAAAAATAATAAATAAGTAGACATAATTCCTAAAGACATCTCGCTAATAGTTGGATTTAACATAAAATAACAACTTTGACAACTTGGGAAAAAGTTTACAATAAATGTCAAAATTACTCGCTTAGTTCCAGAAATATAACCTTCATTATATATTAAACCACCATTCTCATAATCATGCCAAAATTCTGGTTCATTTAATCTAGCAATTAATGAATAGCCAACTGTCATTAAAACAACAGAAAAGATAATCAAAATAACTACTGATGCAGTCATATTTTTGGTAATAAATGTAATAGCTGTAGCAATACTACTATATGTTAATACTAACAAAAGTTGATAAAGCATAAGTTTAATAACATCAACCTTATCTAAAAAAACTAAAGGATTACCAATAGTAATCATACCTACTGTAAAAACAGCCAAATAGTAAGACAAATAAAAGAAAACTCCAGCAACGAACACTGTTATTAATGAAGATAAATAAATTTCAATTCTTGTTTTACCCATAATTATTTTATTTTTAATGGTTCCGTAATTAAAATCCTGACCCAAAAATACACTTCCCATAACAGATACAGCTATACCAATAGTTGGTATCAAGGAA
The DNA here is from genome assembly GCA_944324805.1 of uncultured Acholeplasmatales bacterium. Taxonomy (GTDB): domain Bacteria; phylum Bacillota_I; class Bacilli_A; order Acholeplasmatales; family Anaeroplasmataceae; genus CALUXS01. Next base: position 17,627 of record CALUXS010000004.1, read on the forward strand.
ATTGAAGGGAAAGAAATAAAGAACAAATCAACAGAATTACCCATACTACCATTTGATGAATAAATTTTTAAAATCAAACTATAAAAAGCAACAATCAAAAACATTAAAATAGAAAAAATATAAAATAACTTACTTTTAACTAATCTTTTAAAATTTGCATGTAATAAATTAAGCATTGTTATTTCCTCCTAGAAGTCTCATAAAATATGTCTCTAAATTCTCATCGTTTTCTTTAAAACTTAATACCTTCACACCCTCGCTATCTAAATTTATAACAAGTTTGTTTATGTCTACTTTAGTATATATTTCTGCTTCATTATTAGAAATAACTTTATATTCAATTTTTAACCTATCAAACACAATTAAACTAGTTCGTAAATTATCAGTTTTTATGATTACTGATTTACGGCATTGGCTCGCTAATTCACTAGCTGTAATTTCCTTTATTAACTCACCATTTTTTATAAAACCATATCTAGTGGCCAATTTAGCCAATTCATCTAAAATATGAGAGCTTATTAGAAAAGTAATATTATAATTTCTATTAAGTTTTAATATCAATTCTCTTATCTCAACAATACCCTCAGGGTCAAGTCCATTTGTAGGTTCATCTAAAATAATTAAATCGGGATTTCCCGTTAAAGTCAAACCTATAGCTAATCTCTCGCGCATTCCTAAAGAAAAGTTCTTGACCTTTTTATTACCAGTATTTTCAAGACCAACAAGCGTTAAAATTCTTTTAATAGCCGTAACGTCCGTATTACCAAGAAGCTCTAATTGATATCTAATATTTTCCTCAGCAGTTTGATCTAAATATAAGGCAGGTGTTTCAATAATTGCCCCTACTCTTTTTCTTATATAACGCATCTTGTTACTCTTGTAAGATGCGTTATATAAGCTGTATTCTCCACTGCTAGGTGTTTGTAGTCCGCATAATATTCTTATTAATGTTGTTTTACCAGCACCATTTTTGCCAACAAAGCCATAAATGTCTCCCTTTTCAACATGCATATTGACATTTCTTAAAGCTATAAACTTATGATAATTCTTAGATAAATTTTTAGTTTCAATTATATTCATCTTTACCACCCTTTCAAAAGCATTTTACTTGATAATTCTTAAGAATCATTCAAGAAAAGTTAAAGAAAAGTTAAAGATTTACTTTTGTAACTTATATCCTAATCCCCATATAGCATCAATATAGCTTTCTTTAGCATAACGTTCTATCTTACTTCTAATATTACTAATATGTGCATTAAGAGATGATTCTATTCCATCATTAGTTAAATCATAAATTTGTTCAATAATTCCTGCTTTTGAAAAAACCTGATTAGGGTTTTTTAGTAAAATTTGTAAAATTGCAAATTCCGTTTTTGTAAGTTTTACTTCATTATCATTAACAAACATTTGATGAGTATCTATGTTCATTTTTAATTCTTTATAAGTTAGTAGTTTTTGGTTAAAATCATTACTCCTAAGGGCTACCTTTATTCTAGCTATTACCTCTTTTAGATAGAAGGGCTTAGTTATATAATCTGATGCCCCATTTAAAAGCAAAGATACTTTATTATCTATATCTGCTTTTGCACTCATGATTATGACCTTTATAGAATTAATTTTTTTTAATAATTCTTCTCCTGTAATCCCAGGAAGCATTAAATCTAATAATACTAAATCTATCTTCTTATTAGAAAGTTGTAGCAAAGCCTCAGTACCTGAATAAGCTCTAGTAACTAAATATCCTTCTTTATTTAATGCTTCCTCTAGCAAATTTCCTATATCAATATCATCCTCAACTATCAAAATATTTTCCATACAAAACCCTCCAAATGATATTATTTTTGTCATAATTATAAACCACTTTATAATAAATGTTCAATATATGAAAAACCTTTGTTTCATTCTTTTTTATTATACCAATCCTATAAATTCGGCTTATTAAAGCCTTTTTTTGTATTAATTATCTAAAAAATTTGTTAATTTACTAACAAAATATGTTAAAATAAATAAGGAATGAGGGATATTATGAAAGTAGGATTTATACAATATAATGTTTCAAAAGATATAGAAAAAAACTATTTGAAAATCGAAGATGAAATTAAAAAAAATGAGGCAGATATTATAGCTTTACCAGAGCTTAGTAACTGTGGTTATTTATTTGACAATAAAGATGAGCTTAAGAATGTAGCAAATATTACTAATGAAGAATATAAAATGTTTTTATTGAATCTATCTAAAAAGTATAAAAAAACTATCATTGCTGGTTTTGCTGAGTTAATAGATGACAATATCTATAATTCTGCTTTAGTTGTAAGCATAGGAAAATATATTGGAAAATATCAAAAAATCCATTTAAGTGACTTTGAAAAAAACTTTTTTACAGCAGGAAATAATAATAATGTATTTGAAGTAAATGGCATTAAAATTGGTATTCAAATTTGTTTTGATCTTTGGTTCCCAGAAATATCAAGGTGGCAAATTTTAAATGGTGCTGATTTACTAATTGTTTTAGGGAATTTTGGAGGGCCAACAACTTTTGAAATTGCAAGAATTAGAGCAATTGAAAATCAAACTCCTTTACTTCTTGTTAATAGAGTGGGATATGAAAAAAATAAACTCCTAGATGCAAGTTTTATTGGATTATCAAGTATTTATGATAAAGATGGTAATAATCTTGTTATTCCTATTAAGGATAAAGAAATAACAAATTTTGCCGAAATTGAAATAAAAAATAAATCTAATATAATTTGTAAAGATTTTATTAGTGAAATAAAAAAGCATTATTAAAAATAACAATTTCATAAAACCCCATAAGTTCTTCTAATTTTACTTAGTACAACTTATGGGGTTTTCTTATTACACATATTTATTTTTACTAAATAATATCAACTAAACTGATTTAAGAGCGACTACAAGTTGTCTATTAATAAGCTTACGAATTGTTAAAGTAGTTACGCTTGCTACTAAAACAATTGTAAATCCTATAATTAATAACATTAATAAATAATTATTGTTAATTATAAGTGTGGATACTTCATAAACCATATTCATTAAATAACTATTTAACCATTTAATTACTATATCTCCAATAATAAAGCCAATCAAAAAAGCTAATATACATAATAAATAACTATAACTCATAAATAGTATGCTAAGCTTATACTTCTTGATTCCTAAAGCATAGAAAATGGATATATCCTTATTCTTTATCTTTAAAACATAGTTAATTATTAACAAAACATTTACCACAACTAAAATAAGTGCAATTATTGTAAGACCAATCAAAAAATAACTAATTACTTCATAATTAATGAAATCATTAAAGCCATAAATACCTAATAGTCCTGACATTAAAATCTTATCATTATTAGCAGTAATAAAGTCTACATTACTAGAAGAATATGATATAGCTATTCCTAATGCAAGGTAATCAGTAATTTCAGTGGCTAAGTTATAATACATATTTTCATTACAAAGTATTTTATACTTAGAATCTTCTTCATAAACTCCTTTTATTAGGATCCCATCTTTAAATATAGCTTTCATATTAGGAATATTTTGATAAAAATAATAGTCATCATAATTAGTAAAGTCTTGATATTCTAACGTCGTTCCTAAAACTTCCTCACCATTTTTTTCTAAAAGAATGTCATATAAAGCACTTGATATAACAACCTCATTAGCTGTTTTTGCTGCAACTCCTTCTACAATCACTTCATCCTCATAAAGATTATAGTTAAATAAACTGGATATAGAATGTATTTTTTCAAAATCTACTAGACCATCATTGGTAAAATAACTATGTGGCCTTAAATCATAATTTTTCAAATTCTCTATAAATAGAGTTTTGGGAATATAAATAATCGATAATTCATTTACTAATCTATCTAATTCATCACGTTCTAAAGAAACACCAGAACGTAAATACTCAAGTTCATTTTGTTTATAGGGAACTTCAATTAACTTATCTATCTCTAAATTTAAAGTTATAAGTAATGGGTCTAAAAGGCGCGAATTTGGAGATATAGTCAACTGATAATTTTTCTCTTCTAGTTCTTTCTTACCAAATATGTTTTCATAACAAAAATTGGTCATACTAACTTCAGATTCATTTGTTAGGTAAACTCTAGTATTAATTGAATTTAAATTAGGATATGCTAAACTTCTAATTCCAACATCAAAATATGGCAAATTATCAGTATAATCTTCTTGCAAATAATATCCATTATTAATTGTTTTTTTACCACCATCTAGTTTTACTTCTCTTGCAATTGGCAAATAACTATAATTATTATTTGCTATATAGGAATTAAGATATTTATTAGGCTTATAAGAAGTAACTAGAACACTTGTATAAGCAAGTAATATTAGTAAACCTATCGTTATAAAGCAAAAGATTGTTCTTTTTAAGCTATCCTTAAAAAGATGTCTTAAATATTTAAGACTTATTTTAAATGGCAACTCTGTTTTAACATCTAGACTATTTTTGAAAGAAAAGCTAGATGTTATTTCTTTAAAGCTAACTGTAATTTGCTCATTAATATTTTCTTTTGCTAGTTCTAATAAAGTTTTTAGATAATCTGGCTCTAAAACTTTTATTTCCTGTTTATTACTAACTTTGATATAAATCTCATAATTAGCTAATGATGAAAATTTATTTGTCTCATTGTATAATTCATATGCCGTATTCAAATCTACTATTTTTTTAGTAAACGTCTTTTTTACTTTCTCATAATTAGTGATTTTTCCTGCATTGATATTTATTATATAATCTGCATAGTTATTAATTAGATTAGTATCATGCGTTGAAACAATTATTAAATGGTCATTAGCAAGTAACTTTAAAATATCTAAAATAATTTTAGCATTATCTTTATCAACACTTGCTGTCGGTTCATCTAATAAAATAACACTTGAGTTTTTAGCTAATGCTCTTACAATCGCAACTCTTTGCTTTTCCCCACCTGATAATAACTTAACTGGAATGTCTACTTTATCTTCTAAAGAAACTAACGCTAATAATTCCCTAATTTTTATTTCATCTGTAAGTCCTACTATCTTTATATTATCAAGCAAACTAAGACCTTGAATTAAATTATAGTCCTGAAAAACAATTGATGTTTCTTGATTATCATCAAATATAATTTCTCCCCTTGTTGGCTTTTCTAGTTTTCCTAAAACATTTAACAATGTTGTTTTACCACAACCAGATGGACCTACTAAAGCATAGAATCCTGTCTTAGAAAAAGTAAAAGATACATCATCTAATGCTACTATCTTTCTTTTATGAACATAATATTCCTTACTAATGTTGACTAACTTCATAAAATCACCTCAAAACTAAAAACCCTCGTTTTAATTATACAGCTTATTTTTATGGTAGTAAAATAAAAATATTTAAATTTATTAAATATAAATACTTTACTATTGTAACCTTAAAAATTTGAAAAAGGTGGATTTTTATCCACCTTTTACTTACTTTATAATTTTTTCAAAATCTGATTTACCATGCTTACAAATTGGACATATAAAATCATCAGGCAATTCATCACCTTCATATTCAAAGCCACAAACCATACAGCGCCAATAAACCTTACCTGTCTTCTTCTCTTCGCTTTGTGGTTTTGGTTTAACCTCTTTTTGATATAAATCATAGGTAAGTGATTCTTTATCACTTAGTATTTCTGCCTCACTTACAGTAGCAATAAACATTAGGTGTGTACCTAAATCGAAGGTTTCTTTTACTTCACAAGAAAAATAAGCATTTGTTCCTTCAGTTAAATAATAAATATCATTTGTTGCTCTTTTAACTCCAAAAAAGTCCATGAATTTATCAACATTTGCTCCACTTTGAAAGCCAAATCTTTTAAATAAAGAAAAATCTGCTTCTCTACTTAATATAGAAACATTAAATTTTTTAGTTTTTTCTATTAAAGTTGTTGTAAAATTACTTTTATTTATAACAACCTGTACCTGTAAAGGATTAGCTGTAACTTGCATGAAAGTATTTATTATACAACCATTATCTTTTATTCCATCCTTTGCAGTCAATAAAAATAACCCATATTGAATTTTAAATAAAGCCTTTGTATCCATTTAATCACCTCTAGCTACATTATATAGTAAAAAATTCTATTTGGCTATTATATAGCATTAGAGAAATATTTATTAATCATTTTATGATAATCTAACTTTGTATTATGCTTTCTATCATAATATAGTTTATTTACTTTTATCAAAATAAAATCATATGTGTTTTTAATGTTTTTAGTAGAAAAGATATATTTATTATCCTTATAATAAATGGTAAAGATATTCGGATTATTATTTTCTAATCTAAGCTTCTGATCCCATATGTAGTTATAAAATAACTTATCTAAAGATGAATACTTGAGTCTTCCTAGCACATAAAGTCCGGAATTACATATTTTTCCTATATCTCCTGTTTTATGATAATTATTTAAAACATGGATACCTTTAATTGCAATCTCTCCTACTAGCTCTTCGTTTGGATTTTCAATGTAGTAGGTAACACCATCTATCTTTTCATCAAAATAAAAAGGGTTATCTAAATATTTATTTAGGTTAGTTTTTCCTATTAAAATCCCTTCACTTGCTCCATAAGCATACGTAATTTTAGCATTAGGGTAGGAGCTTTTTATTATTTTAGCTTCATTAGAATCTAAAATTGCTCCACCAAAATACACATTTTTAATAGTTGGTAAAGATTTTTTTATTTTCAATTTTTTAATTGTACCTAAAATCGTCTCTATATTATACTTTTGACATTTTGCTTTTTTTATCTTTTTACTAATAAGAATTGAATTACCATTAAGAAGGGCAAGTAAAGTATAAATTGGCAAAAATGACAAAACATTCTCTTCTTTTGTAAACTTAACATTTTTTCTTATAAGCTCAACTTGTCTTTCTAAATCTAATAGAGTTCGATCAATCCTTTTAGGATTTCCGGTAGTGCCAGATGTAAAAGTGGTTAAGACAATTATATTTTTATCTATGTCTAATTTTTCTTCTTTTTCTTGATAATTCTTATATTTAGAAAGATTTAATAGGGGTAAAGAAAAAATAGTTTTAGCTACAAGCTTAGTCTTATAATTTACCAAGATCATCTTTAAATTAGGAATTAATTTATAATTAGGCCTTAGGCTATCAGGAACAACTATATTTAATCCTAGGTATATAGACGCAACTATTGCTAAATAAAATTCATAAGAAGGAGTACAAAAAAGTAAAACCTCATCACCTTTTTCTAATCCTTTTGTTTTATAATAATTTACCATTTTCAATATGTCTAAATAAAAACTATAGTAAGTTTTTTTCTTTGGTTCAAAAAAAGCAATATTGTTAGCTTCTTTTTTACAGGTTTCTATAAATCTTGCAACCAAAATATCAACTCCTTATTAGTATTTGTAGCACAACAAACGCTTATAATAAAAAGCTAAATCATCTTTTATATCAATGTTTATTCTATCAAGCTTACTAAAAAAACGATCATTAAGCATATTCCAAAATAAAACTCTCCCGTTTTTATTTAAAGAATCAATAATCAATTTTTCGTATAAATCCATTTCATTAACATTAATATATTCGAAAACATCGCTTAGATTCATAAAATCATATTTGTTTTTTTCCTCTAAAACTTCTTTTAAAGTGGCATATCTTATTTCTAATCTATCAATTCTAGACTTTATTATCTCATAATTTTCTTTAATCAAATAGATTGGTAATGTCTTAAACTTATTGAAGACAACATATTCTAAATAGGGATTTTTATTATTTAAATTATTATAGATACCTAGTTCAAAACGTCTTTTTACATTCTTCGCTAAAGGTTCTTTATTATATTTAAAATAATTTTTGTCTCTTCCAAGCATTTTCATAACAAATTCTGAGAAAAAAATTCGAAACATAAGTCTAAATCTAAGATTATTAAATTTTTTATTGTAAAATGTAATTTGACTTTCTATATTAGGCTGATTCATAAAAGCCTCAACTTTATTCTTAGAATGAATTAATGGCAAAACCTTTTTGCTAAAAATTTGAAAATAATATTCAAATCTACCACAATTAACTATTTTAATATCCTTAATTAAATAATCATGATCCATAAAGTATTCTTTCGTTTCAGAATCTAAAAATGGAACTAAATTCAAGAATAAAGTCCATGAATCTCCTTTTAAAATACCAATAAATTTTAAAAAATCCTCATAAGAAAATTTAATAATTGCTGCTTTTTTTAAATTAGCGAGATAAACCTGAGTAATGTTTGAATCTATCGCTAATATATGTGTTGGATTAGTCAATAAAAGCGCTAAAGAATTATCTAAGGCTGATGAAATTGATAAAATATTTGAACCTTCAGTTTGACAAGCTTCAAGAAGTTTATTAGCATCTTCATGACAATTACTATAATGAATATAATTATCCTCCTTATAGTATTTTTTTATTTTCAACCTCATACACCCCTTTATTGCCATCTAGTTTAATATAGTCTCCAGTCTTTAATATTTTTGTTACTCCCTTTACTCCTATTATTGCTGGTATACCTAGCTCTCTTGCAACAACAAAGCTATGAGAAAGCATACTTCCATGTTCAACTATAAGTCCTTTTATTAAAGGAAAAAGACTAATCCACCCTGAATCTGTCCTTTTAGTAACTAATATTGTATTAGGCTTAAAATACTCACTTGGATCATTTAGAACACTAACTACCCCACTTACTATTCCGCCACCACTTGCAATGCCTTGTTTTAGATCATTATTTGTTTTTAAAATTGGTAAAACCTCATCTTGATAAAAAACAAGTCTATCAAAATATTCATTACTAAAATTATTAAATTGTCTTTTTCTTTTTGAAACAATTTGTTTAAAATCTAAATCTTGATTAAATAACTCATTAACAGTTAGATAAAAGATATCTCTTTCATTTTCGATTTTATCTTCTAATTCATACTTTCTACCAATAGCTAAAAATATATTTCTAACAACAGAAAATACATATGTACGTTTTAAGCGTAGACGCTCTCTATTTTTTATATAATGCTTTGTTTTATCCGCTATTTTTTTAATTCTCTTAGGAATAACAATTTTATTACTATTTTCAGCTTTAATTCTATTAGATATTAATGATTTTTTTATTAAATCATATGCCAGACTATTGTCTTCAATTAATGTAATAGTTTCTAGCTTAAGTTCATCACAAACACGAGAACCAAAATCCTTAATATATTCATCAATTAAACACTTTAATTTAGAATCTTCGTGATGATATTTATTATATATTTCTAAATAATCTAGATTTAAAAAATCATTATAGATAGATTCATTTTCTTTTATATAAGTAATAATATCTTCTATTCTATAGTACATATCAGCACTTCTAACATTACCATCATTGTTTATTGCTTGTGCTATTATTTCATTTTTTAAAGGTATATTTATTCTACTAATCCTTTTTACTAACATACCATAATAAATCATTACTGCACAATCGTTTGCTATTGGTATAGAAAACTTACTAACAATTCTTTCTTCTAATCTCTTATACAAATTTATTAGTTCTTCTACACTACCATCTAATCTTTTACCATAATAGGGCATAACAATTTCATCAAATTCTTTTTCAAAATCACTAATTAACTTATCTAAAGTTTTTAGTCTCTTAAGTGCATTAAAACCAAACCTAACAATATCAAAAATATTCATCTTGATTCTTTTTGTATCGCTGATGGTTGTTTTTAGCCCCATCATATTTTCCATATAGTCCTTTGATGATCCTATTTGAAAAATTGAAGTCAAATAATACCAATTATTTAAATTATAATATATTTTTCCATCATAATAATAAAGCATATTATCTAATGTAGACTTAAGACTTTTTATGATACCTTCTCTGACATTTACAAATTTAAGTGTCGATTCATAAACTTTGCTATATACACTATTAGCAAAACTATAAGTTAAATATGACGTATTACCATAGTAAGATTCTATTATGTTTGAATTATCTAGTGTAAGAGTTCTTTTCTTGTTTAAAAACTTATTATAAGTTGTTATATCTCTTGTTTGTAAAAAATAAATTTTATTACCCTTTATAGCAAACTCAATATCTTGAAAGCCATTAGTTTTACTTACTACATCATATGCTAATCTTTTTACTAATTCTATTTTTCTTTTACTTAAAATATCTTTTCCTGTAACAGTTATCTTATCTCCATTAATTAGATAACTTGAACCATCAATCTTTCCAGATAAAAGATTATCGCCATAACCATTAGTAACACTTATACATATTTCATCAGGATTATTAGTTATTGGATTAATTGTATTAATGACACCAGAAAAATCAGCCTTAACCATTTCTTCAACAATAACTGCCATTTTTATACTATCATGGGAAATATTATTTTTTTGACAATATTTTTTAACCCTATTACTATCCTTGCTTTGATAAACCTTCATAATGTAATCATATATTTCATCCTTTTTAATATTTAAAAAAGAATCAAATATACCTGCAAAACTATAATTAGAGCCATCCTCTAATGTGGCTGATGAACGAATTGCATAAAGCTTTTTGGATGAAAATACCTTTTCTATTTCAAAAGTTAATTCTTCTTTAGATTTATCTTCTTCAAAAAAAGATGTTTTTAAGACAAATAGTTTAGGAGTATTTTTTATTCCTAGTTTAAGAAGTTTATAAGCCTTACCGCCAATTAAATTTATATCTAATAGTTTATCTGTAAAAAACATCTTAACTACCTCCTAACTAAAAATAAATCAAGAATTATTAATAACCCTAAAACTAAATATATGTATATATTAAATGAAAATTCATAGTAAACTAAAATAGTTATAAAAACTGGCAAAATCAAAGATTTTAGATATCTTAGTTTTCTACTATTTATTACAAGTAATAATATAAGAAAAAAGGAAATAAAAAATAAATACCTATTATAAAGACAAACTATAATTATATTAATAATACTAAAAGTAATAAAAATACTTAAAAGAAGCCATTTTCTAAAAATAATTTTATTGTTTTTTCTATCACTATCATAATCTAAAATATCATCAAAAAACCTTATCTGATATGTATAAATTAGACAAACAAAAAATGAAATATTAAAATAATTATTTTCGTTAGTATTAGATAAATAAAACAAAGATGTATATATTAGAAAAAATAGTATCAAAATTAATATATATCTTCTAAAAAATAATTTAATCATTTTACCACCAGCGCTTACTATATATTTTAGCCTTAAACATTAAAAAATTATAGTTTAGATTGGCGTATCTAGCTAATTTTTTTATTTCTGGAATTGCTTTTTCTTTGGGAACTCTTTTTTCTAAAATATTTAACGCTTCTTCTTTTTTCAATTTCTTTTCTCTTATCATAACACTGTATTCAGGCATTAAGTGACTTCTTTTTTGAATCAAATCTTTTAGATATAAAGCTCCATTATGAATAGAACAATCAAAATGTTCTTCTTCACTTTCTACCCTCCATGGTGTATTCTTCTCTAAGAAATTTATGATTTCATCTTTATCATAGGGATGATATAAAAAATAACTAATAAACTCTCTATATCCGTTTTTTAAAGAATCTATTAAAACTATTTTTTTAATTTCAGATTCTAGCTTCTTATCAACAAGCTTACCAATTTTTTCTAATAAACTATTATAAAAATTATTAAGCTCTTCTTCACTTGTTTTCTTAAGTCCATTTAATATAAATGGAGCAAATATATCATTATTTGTGCCATCAAAGCCTCTTAGCATTTGATAAATACTTCTACCATGCATTCCTACTCTAGCATTCACTTTACTAGCATAATTAATCATTGCAGCATATCCTAAAAAACTACATGCTAAGCATGGAGATAAAAATTTTCCAACAATTCTATGATATATTCTTTTTAATATTTCTTGATCATATACTACATATTCATGTTCAACATTTAAATATTTAACTATACTATCAATCTTTCTTTTAGCCTCTTCTGTTAAAAAACCATTATCTAATGTATAGGCAATAACTTTTAAATTATATGTTTTTACTAATTTATATAAAACATATGTCGAATCCTTACCACCGCTAAAGCCTAAAGCAACATCGTATTTATAATTTCCCTCTCCTAAATGTAATTTGCTTATAAATAATTTTTCTAGATAATTATAGTCATGTATTTTTTCTTCAATTTGTTGGTAAGCTTCACAAAATGAGCACAAACCATTTTCATTAAATTTTATATTTTTTACTGTACTATCATTAACACATTTTTCACATTGCTTTTTAATCATGACTAAATACCCCATATTCTTTTTCTTTAATTTTAGAATTTTTATGAACATTCATTAGGGTTCGTGTCTTAGCATTTTGAAAATGGTACAAAATTTTATCATACCCTTTTTCTAAAATTATTTCATAATTTAATGATATTAATTTTAAAATAATATTTTTATTTTGAAAATTCTTTTTTATTCCAACTGTTTTAGAAACATAAAATCTTTTTTCTGGGTCGTCATAGCCAAAGCTAAAAGCAATAGGTGTATTCTTATAATAGATAATAACTAGATTTGGATCACAAAAAGATAAATTACTTATATATAAATCTAAAAAATCTTCCTTACTAATTGGTTCATAAAATATAGAATCTGTAAATGAATCTATAACAATTTCATAGACTTCTTCTAAGTGCTTATAGCATTCTTGTTTGTAATAAATAGCAAATGAATAGTTTGAATCTAGTTTCAAATTTAATGCTCTTTTAGCTAATCTATTATTATGATAAGCCAAAGTAGATATATATTTTTCTTTAATTATAAATCCATTATTTAGTAACAAGTTTACTTCATAATTGGTGTTATTCAAATCGGGATATAATTTAAAGTCAAATTCATTCAAAGCTAACCTATATTTATACCACGTATTGCCATCAAAAGGTCCTAATAAATTTGGTATATTTATTAACTTTTTAATTAAAAAATCATCATCATTGGTATGAGTAAAATTTAAAAAACCAAAATAATTATAACAAGCACGATAGATGACTGTTACATTAGAATTTCTATAACTTATAATTTCATAGGGATAGTTACCTATCATTCTTTCTTTTATTTCTATTCTATTTATGATTTTATCTAAATCAGATGCATCATTAATTACATAATCATATTCTAAAGCAACATCATTTAAAACTAAATTATATATAAAAAAAATTCTTTTATGATTACTAATTGCTTCATAATCACTAGAATTAGCACCTACAAATATAAACTTACCAGTATTTTCTTTTAATATTCTATTTAATCCTTCAGCAACTGAGCATATATTAATGTTAGTTACTCCTTGTATGAGCTTTTCATGATTATAATTTAGAATATATATTTTGTATTTTTCTTGATATTTTTCATAAGCTTTTATGCTTTCTTTTTTAAGATATCTATCACATAATATTAACCCACTAAGCATTCTATCACCACTTTAAGTATATTTTACCATAGATTTTGCCATATAGAAAATAAAAAAAATATCTCCAAGATAGACAAGTTTCTACTAAAACTCGTTTTCTTAGAGATATTTCTATTATTGTTTTAAATTTTCAGAAAAGCTTGCTTTAACCTTCATACGATTAATAGCTCTAGCTAATTGAGTTTGATTAACATAGTATTCCTGACGACTTAGCTTATGAAGTAATGCTTCTCTAGCATTTTCAGCAGCTCTTTTAGCTCTATTAATATCAATTTCACTAGGACGTTCAATTGAATCTACTAGAATCAAAACTTCATTATTTTCCATTTTAAATAAACCAGATGATACAGATGCAACTTCAAAATCTTTGCCTGGTAATTTCACCTTTAATTCGCCTGGAATTATTGCGCCAAACAAATTACAGTGATAGGCTAATAATCCATATTGTCCTTTACTTGTAGGAATAACTACTGATTCACAATCACCTTCATAAAAAACCTTATCAGCAGCTAAAATTGATACTTTAAAAGTTTTTGCCATTTTTATTCACCTTGAATTTGTTTTGCTTTAGCAATAACATCATCAATAGTTCCAACATTATAAAATGCTGCTTCAGGGTATTCATCCATATCACCATTAATAATAGCCTTAAAGCCTCTTAATGTTTCTTTAATTGGAACATATTTACCAGCTACACCTGTAAATTTTTCACCAACAAACATAGGTTGTGATAAAAATCTTTGAACCTTACGGGCACGTAGTACTGTTGTTTTATCTTCTTCTGATAGTTCATCCATACCTAAAATAGCAATAATATCTTGTAATTCATTATATTTTTGCAAAATTTCTTGAACACTACGAGCAATATTATAATGTTCTTCACCAACAATATCTGGTTCAAGAATTCTAGATGTAGAATCAAGCGGATCAACAGCAGGATAGATACCTTGCTCAGCTATCTTACGGCTTAAAACTGTTGTAGCATCTAGATGTGAGAATGTAGTTGCTGGTGCTGGGTCAGTTAAGTCATCTGCTGGAACATAAATAGCTTGAACAGATGTAATAGAACCATTTTTGGTTGAAGTAATTCTTTCTTGAAGTTGACCCATTTCCTCAGCTAAAGTTGGTTGATAACCTACGGCTGAAGGCATACGGCCTAATAATGTAGATACCTCACTACCTGCTTGTACAAAACGGAAAATGTTATCAATAAATAATAATACATCCTTATTTTGCTTATCTCTAAAATACTCTGCCATTGTAAGTCCTGATAGAGCAACACGCATACGAACACCAGGTGATTCATTCATTTGACCAAAAACTAAGGCTGTTTTATCAACTACACCACTAGCTTGCATCTCATTCCAAAGATCATTACCCTCACGGCTTCTTTCACCTACACCTGTAAAAATAGAATATCCACCATGTTCCATAGCAATATTATGAATCATTTCTTGAATCAATACAGTTTTACCTACACCTGCACCACCAAGTAAACCAATCTTTCCACCCTTTGGATATGGTTCTAGTAAATCTATTACTTTAATACCTGTTTCTAGGATCTCAATAGCTACAGTTTGATCTTCAAAAATAGGAGCTTTTCTATAAATTGGCCAACGTACTTCATCCTCGCTTACTGGGCTACCACCATCAATAGGATCACCTAATACGTTAAAAATACGTCCTAAGGTAGCATCACCTACTGGGACACTGATTGGATTTCCTGTTCTGAAAACCTCCATATTTTTGGCTAAGCCTTCACTTTCAGCTAGCATAATTGCACGAATTAAATCCTTACCAAGATGTTGAGCAACTTCTAAAACTTTCTTTTTCCCATTTAAAATTACATATAGGGCCTCTTTTATTTTTGGTAAATTAGAATTGTCAAATTTAACATCAATAACAGGTCCTGAAATTTGTACTATTCTTCCACTTTCCATAGCTCCTCATCCTTTCTTTGTCTAGCTTTAGCACCAGCAGAAATTTCTGTAATTTCTTGTGTAATTCCTGCTTGACGAATTCTATTATATTGAATTGATAATTCTTGTAAGATTTTCTCAGCATTTTGATTTGCGGAATTCATTGCCTGCATACGAGCTTCTTGTTCACAACAAAAGCTATCAATTAGTGCACTATAAATATAACCAGATATATAGCTTTGCATAATATTATCTAATACTTCTGTTAAAGAAGGATAAAATTGCATATTATGAACAACCTTACTTTCATCATTAACATCCTTAAACTGAGCACGATGAAAAGGAATTAAACGTGTAGATTTAGCCTCACCAACAAGGCCACTTTTTAAGTCTGTGTATATAACGAAAATTTTACCAACAATATCTTTTTCGTATAAGTCTAATAAAATACTACATATTTCTCTAGCTCTATGCATTGTAGGATTCTGGGCTGTATATAAAAAGCTTTGTTCAATTTTTATATTATGCTCCTCAAAATAATGACGTCCATATTCACCAACTACAAAAAACTTTGTATTAGGATGATCATTATAAAGTCTCATAGCTTCTTTAATAACATTTTGATTATAAGCACCAGCCAAACCTTTATCAGCCGTAATAACTAAGCATGCATAAGTTTTACTTCTTGTCCAAGTATTATCTACAGGATAAAAATATTTATTATCTAAATCATTATCAATTCTAAAGATTCTTTTAATTTGCGCTTGCAAGGCATTGAAATATGGTCTTGTATGATCAAGATCACTTTTTGCCTTTTTTAGCTTTGTAGATGCAATTAAATACATTGCATTAGTAATCTTATGCGTATCTTTTACGCTTTTAATGTGCTTTTTAATATATTTTGTGCTAGCCATAAATTAAACTTCTAGTTGCACAAATTTTTTGACAAAATCATTTCCAGCAGCAATAATCTTTTCCTTTAATTCTGCGGTTAAAACACGATTATTTTCTATCTCAGAACATAAAATTTGTTCATTATTTGAAAAATAATCTAGAAGTTGATTTTGACAATTTTTAACATCCTTTAAAGGAACTAAGGTAAATAAACGCTCTAGAGCACAAACTAAAGTTATAACCTCTTCATATTGTTTTAAAGGATTATATTGAGGTTGACGTAAAATTTGCATCAAGCTCTTTCCATAGTCTAACATTTGCTTAGTTGTATCATCTAAGTCACTCGCAAATTGAGTAAATACTTCCATTTCACGATATTGTGATAAGTCTAATCTTAATGTACCAGCAGCTTTCTTCATAGCCTTTGTTTGAGCATCTCCACCAACACGTGATACTGATAAACCTATATTAATAGCAGGACGTTGACCTGCAAAGAACAAATCACTTTCTAGGAATATTTGACCATCTGTAATAGAAATAATATTAGTAGGGATATATGCAGAAACATCACTTGCTTGAGTTTCAACAATTGGTAATGCTGTCATACTACCGCCGCCCTTAGCTTGAGATAGTTGAGCAGCTCTTTCTAATAATCTTGAATGAAGATAGAAAACATCACCAGGATAAGCTTCACGACCAGGAGCACGTCCTAGTAACAAGCTAATTGTACGATATGCAATGGCATGCTTTGATAAATCATCATAAATGATTAAAACATCCTTACCATTATTCATAAAGTATTCACCTAATGCACAACCTGCATAAGGAGCAATATATTGAATTGATGAAGCATCACTTGCAAAAGCACTAACAACTGTTGTGTATTCCATAGCGCCTTTTTTTCTAAGCGTTTCTACTAATAATGCGACTGAACTAGCTTTTTGACCAATAGCTACATATATACAAAGACAATTTTTACCCTTTTGATTTAAAATAGTATCAATAGCAATCGCTGTTTTACCTGTTTGACGGTCACCAATAATTAATTCACGTTGACCTCGACCAATAGGAAACATTGAATCAATTGTTAAAATTCCTGTTTCTAATGGTCTTTTAACTGGTTCACGATCAATAATAGATGGGGCAGGATTTTCTAAAGGAGAATATGAAGTAGCTTCGATTTCACCTTTGCCATCAATAGGATTTCCTAAGGCATCAATTACACGGCCAATAAAACCCTCACCTACTGGTAAACCTGCAGTTTTGCCTGTTCTATATGCTGCACTACCTTGCATTACTTCATCATCAGAACCAAATAAAATACAGCTTATTTTGTCCTTACTGATATTTTGAACCATTCCTTTAACACCAGAAGAAAAGACAATAATTTCACCATAAACTGCACTATCTAAGCCTTTTATATCAACAATACTATCAACAACTGAAATAACAACACCAACTTCTTCACTAACAGCTTTAAAATTGAAATTAGTAACAGCCTCTTTTAGTAAAGGAATAATATTCCCGTTTGTTGTAGGAACACTATCTAATGCATCTTTCAATTGTCTAAAACGACCATTTACACTCCAATCGTAGATTTCTTCTCCTACTTCAAGACGAAATCCTCCAGGAAATGCATCAGTCTTTTCCCAAACTAATTCAATCTCTCCATATTTTTTATTTAAAAATTGCTTAAACTTTTTTTCTTGCTCCTGATTTGGTGCTAAAGATGAATAAATAACTGCTTTAATTTCACTCATCTTTATCACTTCCTTCTAATGCTTTTTCTAAGAATTCATCATAAGCATCTGAAGTAGATGAATTTAAAACTAATTTCTCTGTTGCTTCAGATACAATATTTTTAATTTCCTTATTTGAATCACTAAGAATCTTTTCTTTAGCTTGATTAGCATCACTAATAGCTTTTTTAAGTAACAAATCAGCCTCGGCTTCAATATTAGCCATTTCCTTAGCCTTATATTCTTCTAATTCTTTGTTAACATTAGCCTTTTCTGTTTTGATTTCAGTAGCTAAATTTAAAAGACGCTTATTAATTTCTTCTTCTTTTCTTTTACTTGCTTCATTTAAGCTATTTGTTTCGGCATCAATCTTTTCATAATGTTCTTTTCTTTTTGCCATAAAATTTTTAACTGGCTTATATAAAAGTAAATATAAACCTCCAGTTAAAATAACGAAGTTTAGCAAATGTAAAAGGATTTGTTGCCAATCAATATTAAGTGGTATATTTGCTAAAAACATCTTATATCACCTCGCAAAATTATAAAACGAAGATTACTAAGATAGCAACGATTAATGCATAAATAACTAAAGTTTCAATAAATACTAAACCTAACATTAAAGTAGTTCTAATTTTGCTTTCAGCTTCTGGTTGACGAGAAATACTTTCAGCAGATTTTGCAATTGACATACCCATACCAATTGTACCACCTAATGCAGCTAAACCAACAGCAATACCTGCTGCTAAAGCTTTACCACTAATTCCGCTATCAGCTACAGTTGCATCACCAGCTAGTAATTCCTTACCTGCTGCTAAATTAGCTTTTACAGCGTTAAATGTCTCAGAACCATTACCATTCTTTACAAATAATAAAGTTACAAATACAGTTGTTAATAAAACTGCTACACCAAATAAAATATTTCTTACTTTAATCATATTTTTCATAAAATTTCCTCCTAAATGATTAGGCTAAAGCCTTTTTCTCCTTCTTCTTTTTTTCCTTTTTTTCTGAAACTTCACCATAGAATAGTGATGTTAGCATTGTCAAAACGTAAGTTTGAACTATAGCGTGAATTAATGTAAATAAAACACCAACAATTACTGGTAAGACAAAGCTTAATCCAATGTAATAATATAACAATTCTGTTACAAGTAATCCACTTAATAAAGCTCCAAATAAACGGAAGCTCATTGAGATAGGTAACGAAAAATCCTTCAAAGTCATGCCAACACCCTTTAGCTTATTAGCTATTATACCTCCTAGCATAATAACTAAATATGATAAACAGCCAATTGCAATTGCCCCATTAATGTCAGAAAGTGGAGCCGGTAAAGTGACAGGATTACCATGTATACCAATAACTTGAAGTCCAATAAGCTCAAATAATGTACCAACGAAAATATAGACACCAGCACCAAAAATATATGCTCCTAAAAAGCGATTGTGATGTGGACTATTTCCCTTAGCTAAATTATCAAAAAAGCCTACTATTTCTTCTATCACCAGTTGAAATTTACCTGGTACATACTTGAATCTAGGAATAGCAAAGATTCTAATCAAAATTGCAGCAAATAAGATAATGCCTGTTACAACGAATCCAGATATTAAACCAGGATTAACATTTTTAATTCCAAATAGTGAAATCAAATTATGTTCATGTAATACAGCATCTTGCATCGCATCTTGAATAGTTTCATCTTTTTCGACTGAAGGTACTAAAAAGACAGCAACTAACAAGATGATAATTGCTGACAAATAGATACTCCAGCTAATTATCTTTCTTTTTTTACTCACTATTACACCTCTTTTTGTGAAATTGTTTATATAACAATTTATGACTTGTTTATACTAGCACCAAGATTTTTTAGTGTCAATAATAACATTTTCATTTTGTGTAATTTTTTCCTCAAAATCACTTTGAAAACGTTATCTAAAATATACAAATTTTTAATTGTTTTATTTTAATTTGAAAAAATTTTATTTTTTTAACTGCCTATTTACAAAAACTATACGAAATAATAATCGAACAATTGGCCCTGCAACGAAAATTTGCCAACAAAGCGCCATAGGAAAATTAAGTATAATTGTTTGAAACCAAACAGCAATAAATTCGATGCCTGCATCTTTGAAAAGAATTGTCGCAACTAAGCTCATTAAAGGACACATAACAACAACAATCATAGAGCATAAAAATAAAGTAAATATAGTCATATTAGTTTCACTAGGATTAAATGCTCTTAATGTTAGTTTCTTAGCTAATCTTTCTGCTAGTAACAGTTCAAATATAATTGCTACAGGCCACATAATAATTAATTCTTTGAAAGCCATAACAAAAACCTGATTACTCATTCCACCAATATTTAGTGAAATATTGTAACAGATCATTGCATAGACCATCATAAAGGCCATCACTATTGTAAATATTAAATTTTGAATTTTTGTCTTTGGCATAATTAAACCTCCTAAAATAAAAAAACATTTGTGTTGTTCTAAGTTTCCAATTATACCAAAGTTCTTTAAATTGCCAGAACGAATGATAGCACAATTTTATTTTTCGTGTAAGTATTTTTTTGCTAAAACGTTTTATTAAAAAAGCATAGCTTATACAAAAGCTATGCTTAATTGCTATAAAATATTTATTATTTTCATTATCAAAATTAGTATCAAAAAACAAAAATTTTATTCTTTATTCTTAAACGTGACAACAACAGCAAAAACAATAATTGCAGTTATATATACAAAAAACAATACTAAAAACAAACCTAAACCAGCAGCACTATCAGCAATAGAAATAACTAATGCGATACTAATAGCTGAAAGAGATACTACAACAACTGATAAAAATATATATAAGCCTAATAAATTCTTACCCTTATTCATAAATATTACCCTCCATCATTAGTTAAAAAATATCTTAGCAACTTAAAAATAAGCAAAGCTCATATAATTCTAAGATCAAAAATTAATCTTAAAATTTTATTATCACTCCCCTAATCTATATTATAATTTACTAAATAGTCATATTCTCTGAGTATATTTTAACATTATATTAGCACTTAATCAACTTTCTATTTAATTATTGAATTGATAATAAAACCATTTATAGTTTAAGTTTGTTATAAATAATTTGGCTATTATAAAACTAAAAACCGACCTAAGACTTAGTCTTAAATCGGTTTTTACTAGTTTAATAATTGTTTATTATTTTTAAACCTTAGTTAAATACCTAGCTAAAAGTATAAACTCTATTTCCATTCTCATCTACTGATACTTCTAATCTAGCCTCAATATTTTCAGTTCCATCATTTAAATGTACTCTAACATATTTTTTTCCATCTAACTCAATGATATCATATTTATAATAAGTTGTTATGCCATTGCTATCTTTTTCTTTAAAGTTGAATTCTACCTTATGGTTTTTCTCTTCAACTTCCATTTCAGTTTGATAAACTCTACGTCCGTTTTCGTATTTTGTATACTTATATTCTTCTTCTCCATTTTCAGTTTCTTGTTCTACTTTAACATAAGTATCATTATCTAAAGAAATTTTGAATTCGACTTCCATCTCATTTCCTTCAATTTCCTTTTTACCATACATATTATAAGTAACGCCATCTAAAATAACAATTCCGTCTAATCTAGATTCTCTTTCTTCTTCATCATCAAAATCAAATAAATCATCGTCATCATCATCCTTTAAGATGGTCTCGTTATAATAATACAAGTAATTTTCTACTTCACCATTAATACTATTAACACTAATCGTATACATTGTTTCATATTCAGGCAAATCTGATGGCTTTTCTTCACTTTTTGTAATGCCACCTGCGATAAGATCTTCAATAATCTCAAAATTATTAATAACCTTATCTTTTTGAACGTCAGTAAGACTATTTCTCATTTTTAATTGACTGCTATTACTATTTAACATGCTAATTCCTGAAATAGCTGAATAATCATACATAGTAGAAAACTTAACATTATTATCATTATTTGAATTATTTATTTCATTTTTATCACTACAACTTGCAAGTGCTATGGTGCCTGCTAAACCTAATAAAACTAACATTTTTTTCATATTTTAAAATTCCTTTCTTTTTTCTTTACACCCTATATACAAATAAGAAAGGAATTTTATTGGTGTTTATTTAATTTTTTTTATTTTTTCAACAAAAATTGCTATAACTACAACTATTAAAAAGAAAATTAAATAGTAAATAGTATTAATCTTATGACGATAAAATGAAGCAAATATCATGAATAAAGAAGATAATATTCCTAAAATAGGCATAATAGTTGTCTTAATGCCTTTATTATTCTTATTTTTAATCATAAAGCCTATAAGCATAGGAATATAAAGCAAATATGTTGTTATAATTGGTAATTCACTAGAATCAAACGGAAAACCAATTCCATTTGCCAAGGAATTAGTTTGACTAAAATAATAATATACTAACCACACTAACGCCATAATAAGACCAAATATAGAAGAAAAAAGGGGAACATTAGTTCTTCTTGTTAATTTTAACATTTGCTTTTGGTAAATACCTTGATTATTAATTGCTAGAGCGTAGCCAGATCTACTATTGGCAATTACTAAACCATTTAAAGTACCAATAGCTGAAATAACGACAATAAATATTAAAATATTAGCGAACGATTCCCCAAATATTTTTCTAAAGGCACTTCTTACTCCATCACTAGCTGAGAAAGAATTTAAAAGCTCATCGGTTTTAATAGCTCCACTTAATCCAATGTTATATAAAATATAAATAATTATTACTATTAGCGTTCCAACTATAAGTGCGAGAGGTAAATTACGATTTCTATTCTTAATTTCCCCACCTATATTCGTAGCGCAAATCCACCCCTCATATGAAAAAGATGTGACACAAATAGCAGCTAGTAATCCACTTCCATTATAACTATTATTTATATAACTAAAATTATCGTTAAGTGTATTATTAAAAATACCAACAAATAAACCAACAATTCCCATCAAAAGTAAAGGTATCATTTTGATAATTGTTGTTGAAACCTGAATTTTTGAGGCTATAAAAGGTGCAAATATATTTATTCCGGCTAGTAAAAATAAGAATACTCCCGCAAATAAAAAAACCGGTAAACTAAAAGGAAATCCTGCTGTAACAATACCAAAAGCTTCGCAAAAATACATTCCAACCACAAATGAAACTGTCGCTGTCATTGAGGGAAAATAGATATACTTTGCAAAAACACCAACAATATAACCATATTTATTAGAAACAGTTAAACGTGCAAAATCCGTCATACTATGCACATTACCATAGGCCAAAGAAATATTAGCAAAATTATAACTTGAAATAAGCATGATTAGACCACCAATAATCCAAGCTAATATTGATAAAGAAAGATTGCCATTTACTTCTTCTAAAACTGTACTAGCTTTAAAAAAAACTCCTGTCCCTACTACTATTCCTACTACTAAACAAATAGAGGTTAATAGATTATATTTAGGTTTTAATTCATCCATATTATCCCTCCTAATTTTTTTTATTATAAACTATCTATAGTAATTAAACAAGAAAAAGGAGTCTAAGACTCCTTAATAATATAAATTGTTTATACCAAAATAACTTATAACTAAAACAATCATTTCAACTAAATAAATGAATAGAGTTTTCTTAGTTATCTTAAATCCTCTTTGACTAATTAAAAGTAATATGAAATGCATAATCATTATAGTGCCAACGAATATAATATTAGAACGACTAATTGTAGTGGCAAAATAGATTACTAATGAATACGATAAACTAGGTATAAATGTTTTATAACCAAAAATTTTATTAGAGATTTGTCCGGCTCTTTCATTTTCATCAAATCTAAGTGTAAACATAAAACTTGCAAAAAATACAAATGGAAGGATTAAAGATATAATAAAATCAATTCCTAAATTAACCTCCAACCCTACTGCGTCAGCCAAACTATCTTCCATTCCTGTACTAAAGTATTTAATCAAATAGTATGGTAATAGATTAAATGATTTTTTTGTAAAATAATCTTGATTATTGTAATTTATTATATTTGAACCAACTAATGAAATGACAATTAATATAACAATTGCAAGTATAATATATACAAATCCATCAAAAGTTGAATTACCATAGTAAAAAAATGGTAATAAGAATAAATAAGATAATATGATTAACAAATATCCAAGTAAAAAATATAATATTAGTTTTCCTAAATTTATGTTAATGAAATCTACATTTATCCACATTGTAAGACTATAAATCACAAATGCACATACTGCTAAGACACTAAATAATATTAGATCATATAATACCTTTGATATTATTAATTTTCTTTTAGATGCGGCTAAGGAATAGTAAAAATCAATTTCTTGTTTTCTTTTATTAAATATAAATGAATTAATCATTATTACAAAAATAACTATTGATAATATATTCAAAAATCCACCAATTCCATAATTAGCAATTTGTCCCTGTCTATCATATGTAGATGTCAATGAAAAAAATACAGTAATAATTCCTAAAACGGCTAATAAAATCAAAGAAAAATTTTTATTTTCTTTAAAGTGGATTAGTAATAACTTTTTCATTTTTCTTCCCCCTTTACACTATAAATAAAGAAGTCCTCAAAATTCATAGGAAGCTCATCTATTAAAATAGGTCTAGAATCCTTAATTACTTTTAACTTTTCATCATAGTCATCTGCTATTACAATTGTAACTACTCTACCTTCTATATTATAGTAACGTGGATTTAGATTTTTGAAGAAATCTTCAGGTGGTAACTTTTCATATGCAACTTGTATTTTAAAGAATTTATCAATTGCATCATCCATTTCTCCAAATGATTTTAGCTTATGGTTATCTAAGATGGCATAAGAATCACAAAAATCCTCTAATTCTCTTAGTGAATGTGAAGAAATAATAACACTAGCTTCCTTTTCTTCTACGTATTTAATTAGTTCTTCTTTCATTTCTAATCTAGCTAATGGATCTAATCCATCAAAAGCCTCATCAAATAAGATCAATTTTGCATTTGAAGAGATTGCTAAAGCAACAAATACTCTTCTTTTCATGCCCTTAGAAAAATTATAAATACGACTTTTTTCTTTGATATCAAATTTTTTTATCAATTCATTCCACTTATCTGTTGAAAAATGAGGATAATTAATCTCATACACATTTTTAAGATCATTAGGAGTTATCCACATTCTATTAATCAAATCATCTGGTAAAAAGAAAATATCTTGTTTTGCTTTTAAATTATCATAAGTTATTTTACCTTCAAAAAGAACTTTACCATCATTAGGCTCATAAACACCAGCGATAGTTCTTAATAGCGTTGATTTACCAGCACCATTGATACCTATAAGTCCTAATATACTACCTTTATTCAAATTGAAGCTAACATTATCAAATACTATAAATTTATCAAATTTCTTTTGTAGATTGATTACTTCTAACATTTTATTCCTCCTTGTATACCTCATCTAATAACCTTAAAGCTTCATCATATTCTAAACCATCTTTTTTCAATTCTCTAATTTTATCAATATAATTAGGCTTTAAATATCTACTTCCTTCTTTTTTTAGAAAGTAACCCTTTTTCGGTATGCTATATAAGATATTTTCCTCTTCTAAATAATTATATGCCTTTTGTACAGTATTAGGATTTACACAAAGCTTTAATGCCAACGTCCTACATGATGGTAAAGGCATATCGTTCTGATAAATATTAAGGCTAATTTGTTCTTTAATTTTATCAGCTACAATTAAATACAATTCTCTTTTTGCCACTTTATCACCACCTGTATTATCTGTATTAATATTATACTGTATTAACTGTATTATGTCAAACTATAAAAAAATCGTAGCAAAACCTACGATTTTTTACAACAACCACAAGGAGTAACGATAAAAGCTAAAAGATTTTCTAATAATGGCTTATTAATCTTATATAAAGTAGCTTCTAAGAGAACAAGTTTAGCCTCTAATAAATTACTTAAAGCTTTCATAAATTCTTCAGGTGTAGTTTTTATTAATTTTTCTAAGTTTGATATATCCATATCACCTTTATTGTATAACATTTTAGCAATTTTTACGCTATTTGGATTACCTAAAACACTAAATAAATAACTAGCTTCTTCCTTATGCATATTTTACTACCTCCTCTTTAAATACATTATTAATAACATTGTTAGCTAGACTACAACGACAAATGTCATATAGTTTAAAGGTATTAATTGCATGCTTAACATTTGCATATACCTTCCAATATCCAACGTACTTACATTCTTTCTTATTTATAAATCCTAATACATCTGTAATAGGATAACCAAGAAAAAGACCTATCTCATGAGGAAAAATATGAGTATTTGTAATTTTATTTTTTAAGATTTCTAGATTTTTAGATAGGTCTTTAGTCTTGTAACCAAATTTTAAAAATTGTTTTTGCGTCTTGCGCTTAACAAACATTTTTTTTAGGGCAATCACATCATAAAGCATAATTATTGCTTTTCTTTCGTTTTTTGTAAGTAGGATTATTTTTTTATTTGAAGCAATACTATTATAAGATTCTACTTCTAAAAGTAAAGTGTTTGTATAATCTATGCTTATTAAACTAGCTGGCTTTACACCTAGTAATGTAGGCGCTCCATGTGTTAATAACAAATCATAAAAATTATGCATCTTGCCCTCCTTGGTTAGTTATAGCTAACTATTCTTTATTAATTAAGTTAGCGTATGCTAACTATCTTTATTTTATCATATATTTTGCTTTTGTCAATAAAAAAATCCATAGTTACCTATGGACTATCATTTATCTTCTTTTTGAAGATAATTTATATAAAACTAAATTTAATACCAAGCAAACTACAATTGTAATAGTAACATATATATACATTATATGAATTCCTATTTCTTGACCAAAGAAATTCAATTTAAAAGAAAATATATCCTTCATTGTCTTCATAAACATGCCACCATCATAACCAACCAAATTACTATTAATAAATTCTAAAGGTCCTTGCATTAAATAATTTCTAAACAGACATGTTATATGTGAGCCAGGGATAATATTAGCAATATATTGAATAGGTTTAGAGAACTGACTAATCGGCATATAAGCACCAATTAAAAAACCAATACCTGCTGATACAATTCCTGAAAAAGCTGATAAACTACTGCTCTTTTTAAAGAATGATACAATTAACATCATCAAAATCGTACTAGACATTACAGCGAATAATAAAACTACATAAAGTAATAAAATACTTTTTAAACTAATATATAAATTACCAATAAGGGATAAAATAACCAAACCTAATGATAAGATAAATGCACTTACTAGATATGTACAAATTACAGCACCTAAAAAATATGATAATGTTATAATAAAGCCATTAATAGGAGATGCTAAGTAATCAAAATCTATCTTTTTTTCTTTATCTGAAACCATAATAGAAAGACTATTTAAAGCTATAGTAATAGTAGCTGAACCAGTAACACCAGATAATAACCAGGCATTAATAAAATTAGAAATATCCTTATTTGTAACAAATTCCTCAAAGCCAACTAAATTTGCCTTTATCGTATCGACATAGGTTTGTTTTAAAAAAGCTAAATATAAGAATAAAATTATAAACTGAGCTAAAAGTGAAAAAAAGACATTTGTTTTGTCTCTAAAAAACATCAAAACATTGCGCTTTGTTACACCAATTAATGCAACTATTTTTTGTCTAAAAGTCATAACCATTCTATTCACCTAGTTTTCTTCCTGTAACCGTTAAAAAGACATCATCCATATTGCCCTTAATGACTTCAAAATTTGTTATTTTATCCTTATTTAAATAAATAAATTCTAAAATATCTTTATAGTTAATAAATGGAATGACAAAATAATCAACATTATATTCATAATCTAGATTATTATCTTCTAAAAGCTTAATATTACTATCAGTGTTATTAGTATACCAATATAATTTATTTTTCGTATATTTAGTTTTAAGCATTGATGGAGTGCCAGCAGCTACAATATGACCATGATCAATTATTACAACCTCATCCGCAGTGATTGTCTCTTCCATATAATGAGTAGTTAAAAATACAGTTAGTCCCTCTTCTTTTCTTAATTTATTAATTACCTCCCAAACTAGTTTTCTAGTTTTAGGATCAAGCCCCGTAGTAGGTTCATCTAAAAAAATAAGTTTCGGCTTATTGATTAATGCTCTTGCAATATCAGCTCTTCTTTTTTGACCACCAGATAGTGAATCATATCTGCGCTTTAAGATTTCATTTAAATCAAGCATTTTATCTAACTCTAAAATTCTACTTTTTGTTTTTTCTTTATCTAAACCATAATATTTCGCTCTAGTAATTAGATTTTCTTTCACAGTTAAAGCTCCATCTAATACAGAGCCTTGAAAAACAATTCCAATACTATTTCTAATCTTATCTGGATCTAAATCTAAATCAAAACCATTAATATATACTTTACCACCATTTTTTTCTAATACTGTAGATAAGACATTAATAGTAGTTGATTTACCTGCACCATTTTCACCTAAAAAGGCAAATAGACTCCCTTCATACACATCAAAAGAAATATCATCTACTGCCTTTATATTTTTATAATATTTTATCAAATTTTTTACTTCAATAATTTTTTTCATTTTGCTCCCTCGCTCTAATTATCTTGATTATATCATATTTTGAACTAAGAAAAAAATCTCTTATTAAGAATTTATCCTAATAAGAGATTTTTATTAGATATCGTATAAAGCAGTTATTTCTGCTGGTGTCTTTTTTAAGTACCTTCTAATCGGAAGTATACCTACCGAGAAATTAATTACAAAAATGAGTATCAATCCAATTAGGAAAATACCTACATTTGTAGTAATCATAACAGAACCTACTAAACCATTAACAGCACTACCTAAACTAAAATAAATTATATATGTTAATAAATAACCTATCAAATTAGTAAAGATGGTAATAGTCAGTAGTTCAACTAAAAATTCTCTATAAACATACCTCTTAGAAGCACCAATATTTCTTAAAACGGCTGTTTGATAGCGAACATTTATCATTTTACTACGCATTATAAAATAAATATAAATCATAGTTACAGCTAATAATAAAATGGCAATAGAACCTGATGTTATTAAATTAACATTCCTATCTTCCTTACGATCATTTATTCTAATATTATACATAGTGTCAAATGATGCTAAATCACCAAGTAATTCTTTAAGTTTAGAAGCATCATTCACGCTAAATGCACTAAATACATTATGTCTTGCTTCATGTGCAATAAATGCTTTTTCAGTTAACATAATTGAATTGTTTACTTCATTAAAGTCAGTTCTATAAGTTCCTACAACTTTATATTCATTGATTGTATCACCAACATTCATATAATATTCAGGAACTATACACTCATCCATACTAGTAGGTTTTCTTCCTTCAACCATTATTACATCTTCTATAGTAGGAATAAAACTAACTGTAATATCTTTTTTGGTATTTATAACCATTTCTTTTGAATCAAGTAAAACTGGATTATAATAACCTTCTAATTCTTTTGCCTCAACTATACCTGAAACAATAAAATCCGTATTTTTAATAAAATCATCTACATTATAACCACTATCTTTTAAAACTAAAACTTCGTTAGATGACTCAGTTTCTTTTCCTTCTAATAGTGTATAATCTATGTCACCTTTATAATAATAGTTATTATCTATGTTTTCAATTATTATTTGTCCATCTTGAAGCTTATTATAATCAATTGGATTAATATATAAGGCTTGTCCGCTTTCATCAGTAATTCCTGAAATAGTAAATTCCTGGGAATAATTCAAATTAACCTTAGTTCCAATTAAATTTTCCTCTTTAATTCCTGTTTTAGCTATAATTTCTTTTTTGAAGCCAGAACTTATTAAGGCTTCACCTAATTTAGGCATATTACCTTTATTAATGTTTTTTGCATCAAAAGGAAATAATAATGATATAGTTGAAAACCTATATTCATTTGTATCTAATAAACTACTATTCTTAGTTAGACTAACATCAGCACTATATAATCCTACATAGTTACTAATATAGTCATTTTTGTAGGCTTCTGCAAGCTTTGTTTCAAGTATATTACGATTTTCATAATCAAAATCAGTTAATAAATATTTATTATCTAAATAACTAACATTTTTATTATAATAAATTGAATTGCCAAGAATAATTGTAGAAATTGCTAAAAATATTCCCATTATAAAGAAGCACGCATTAAAAAACTTAACTTTCTTTTTACTAGAGAAAAATGCAATTATACTATCCTTAAATTTTTTAGCAAAAGAAACCTTTTTTTCTAAACTATCTTTATACCAGCTAATATCAAAGGAAAAATCAGAAATAGCTTCTTTCTTTAAATCCTCATACTTACCTTCATTAATTATTACATTTTTATCAATTATATGAATAGGTAAATTAGCATCAATATATAATTTTCCTGCCTTTTCAATTACTCTAACTGACAACTTTTCTTTAGTTTGACGGTAAATATCAAAAGCTAGAGTTGGAGTTTCTTCACTAGTTTTTTCTAAGTCAGATAGATAAATAACATCATCTGAATCATGCTCTAAGCTTGTACCTTCACCTAGCTTTTCACCAACTACACTACCATCTTTTAAAAGAATTATTTTATCACTATAAAATTCTGCTAGTTCTTTTGAATGGGTTACTAACAAGACTAATGTTTTTTCACTAATCTTTTTTAAGATATTCATTACTTCAATCGAATTCTTTTTATCAAGATTTCCTGTTGGTTCATCGGCAAAAATTATTTTAACATTTTTCAACAAAGCCCTCGCTATTGCTACCCTTTGTTGCTGTCCTCCAGACAATGCACTAGCAAGCTTTTTACGATATTTATACATACCAACAGCCTTTAGGGTATATGTTATTCTTTCATCAACCTCAACAAAGTCAATTACCCCCATTACCTCTAAGGCTAATTTAAGATTATCATAAACAGTCAAATCAGGTAGTAGTAAATAATTTTGGAAAATATAGCTTATATTTTTATTACGATAAGCATCAATAATACTAGGGCTATATTTAGAAACAGTTAAATCATCATATATTATTTCTCCTGAGGCTTTATCAAGTCCACCTAAAACATTTAGAAGGGTTGTCTTTCCGCATCCTGAAGATCCTAAAAAGGAAACTAAACCTTTATCTGGTAATGACAGGGATATATTCTTTAGTACATGTAATTCCTTACTTTTTCCCTTATCATAATATTTATCAATATTGTTTATTTTAAGCATTAGATAGTTTCCTCCTTTAGCATTCTATTAGATGTCTTAGAGAAAAGTTTTTTGGCAAACTTTTTGCCAACAAAGAATGAAAAAGCCCCCATAATAACAAAGAAAACGATAACAATAAATGGTGAAATTTGTCCGTAAAATTTCAAGAATTTAAATGGTAATAGACTTAATAGACTCAAGAAGCTAAATGCTAGTAAAGAACATATTATACCTATAAATAAAGTTTCTAATATAACCATTTTGTTCATATCTTTTCTAGCAATTCCTAATGTGCGCATAATTGTGTATTCCTTAACCTTAGATAAATATACCTTTGCTAAAACAAGGAAAGTTACAATATAAATTAAAAATACCGGTATTAATAAAGAGATTGAATTTATGACTAATTTCAATTTAGTAAAGCTATCAATCTTAACCTCAGTTGCAGGATGAATGGTATTGAATCCTAATTTTTCTAATTGATCTATTGCCTTTTCTGGATTGTTAGTATATAAGCGTGCCTCATAAGCTGGCAATGTAGTTAAGAAATCTTCAGGAATAACAATAGTAATAGAATTATTATCAGAATATTCTACCTCATATTCTATTTCTAGGTTATAAACATAATTTAAGCTAAACTTTAGATTTAAAACCTCTACATTGCTACCTTTAGGTATCCTAACTATTACTTTTGTTGTATCCTCAAAGGCAAAATGCGTATTTATACCTAAGCTATTATCACATTTTAATATTGCCGATGCTAATCCTTTATTTAAAAAGGCACTAATATCATTATTAGTTTTTATAACAGGTGCTGTAACATATTTTGATTCTGCTATACCTTTAACATTAAGATTATATGTCTCTGTAACATAATTTTTAATACCTATATCTTTATTTAAGAATTCATCATAATAGTAACCACTATCTGTAGGAATTATTAAAAGAGCCTCATTTTCTTTTTGTGGTAACTCTCCTTTTAAATTACTATACTCTAAATCAAGTGTCGTATAATAACAATAACCATTACTATATTCATCTACTATTAAATTATATCTAACAAGTTCATTAAAAGGATTTAACTTTAAATTTCCGTCTATATTTTCTAACTTAGTTACATCAAGTTTCGTTTTATCCTCATTATTAATGACAATAAACTTATTATCGGTAATGTTATAATTAGAATAATTATAGGTAAACTGGCTATTATAATTTGTAACATAAACACTTTGGTAAAGTGTATACACTACAATAGATATCACAAAAAATATAAAGGATAAAAGCATTGTTTTTCTTGGTGTAGAAAAAATGTTAAATCTTGTAAGTAAGCCAATTGTTTTCTTTTCTAATGGTTTATAGTCTAAGTCTAACTTGCAATTTTCATCCATCAAAACATTATTTATTACCTCATCTTTTGCTACCTTGCCATCAGCAATAACAATTTTTCTTGTGGCAATATCCTTAACCTCATCAAAATTATGAGTTACAATTAAAACTAATTTATCCTTAGCAATTTCTCTTATTAACTCAATAATTTCCTTACCTGTCTTACTATCTAGATTACCTGTTGGTTCATCACAAGCTAAAATATCACAATCAGATGCTAAAGCACGTGCTATTACTACTCTTTGCTTTTCACCACCTGATAATTTTGTACCTCTATTATTTATTCTTGCTTCTAGACCAACTCTTTTTATCAATTCAGTCGCTTTTTCTTTTGCTTCTTCTTTTTTTATTCCCTTTACTAATAAGGGAAACATTACATTTTGCAAAACTGTGTATGAATCAATAATGTTATAGTTTTGAAAGATGAATCCAACATGTTTCTTTCTAAATTCATCCATATCATCTCCATTAAAGTATGATGTTTCATTACCTTTGTAATAAATTTCTCCCTCATCATAATTATCCATACCAGTAATGATATTTAAAAGAGTAGATTTACCACTACCACTTTCACCTGTAATAGCGACAATCTCACCTTTAGCAAACTTTAAATTAATATCCTGTAAAGCAACTGTAACAACTCCGTTTGAATTATAATACTTATAAACTTCCTTTAATTCAATCATAGGAACCTCCTTTTACATCATCCATTATAACATTTTATAAAATAAAAGCCATTTTATTCACAATATTATCACAAAAGGGTATAATTAAATAAAGGAGATGAAACAATGAGTAGTTTTAAAAATCTAAGAATTGTTGATAATTTCTATCAAACATCAAGCTTCTTTCCAATGCCTACGACCTTAATAGGAACATTAGCTGAGGATGGTAAAACAACAAGCTTTGGAGCTTATTCTTTAGTTCAGCCTTATTATATTGCTGGAAAAGATTATTATGCGATGCTTCTTATTTGTAGAAATTCTTCAAACACCTGTAAAGGCATTTTGAGACATAAAAAATGCACAATTAACTTTATTCCCGATAACAAGAAATATTTTAAAGAGGCAGTAAGATTAGGATTCCCTGGTGATACTCCAGAAGAAAAAATGAAAAATTGTCTTTTTACCTTAGAGGATGGCTTAAGGAAAGAGGAAGATCCTAATGGTAAATACCCTAAAGTTATTAAAGAAAGCTATCAAGTATTTGAATGTAGCTGGGTAAGTGAACTAGATGGAGCTAATAATGATACGGTAAAAGATGAATATCTACCACCATATCATAACTTTAATGGTATCACAAGCGAGCATGGAGCTCACTTCATCTTAAAAATTGATAAAATATTAATGAAGGAAAAATATTATAACGCTATTCTTGATGGTGTAAAATCAATTGATTTTCCTAATGTTCCTGTTGACTATGGCTATAGAGATAGTAAATATTTTTGGTATTCTTGTTTTAAACGTCCTAAAAAAGAGCCAATTCCTAACCGTGAAATTGATATAGACTCTGTCATTTACGCTACAACTAGAGCTGATGATAAAATCAAATTCACAAAAGAAGCATGTATGTGTTTAGTAAAGGTGCCAAGAATTTTTTTAAACACTGCAATAAAAGGCTGTATAAAATGGGCGAGAGAAAATAATGTAACTTTAATTACTGAAGAACATATGAAAATAATCAATGATAAGCGTAGTAAAGAAAAGAAAAAATAGATAATAAAAAAGGAACTATAGACTAGTTAAATTCTAGTTTATAGTTCCTTTTTACATATTTTTTACTAATAATTATTCCCCAAGACCATTAAGAAAATCTATAATCTCTTTTTTATGGTCACCATAAATAATAACATGATGATTTCCATAAGGACGCTTTAAGAAATAATCAATATTTTCATCTACCTCTACTTCAATTTGAGTACGACATAGATTATTCTCATCTAAATTTCTAACAATTCTTCCGGTTGTTACAAAGTAATCTTTTAAATTACGCGCAAATTTAAAAATAGTAATCTTATCTTCTTTAAGTTTTCCTCTAATTGCAACACCAATACCTGATTCATAATGAGTATCTAATGTATAGCTAGTAGGCATATTAAATGGCAATGTACAGTGTGCTAAAACCATTTTTTTATTAACTATATCAATTCTGCTTGGATTAGCTTGGAACCCTGGTGACTTTAATAGTTCATTTAAAACATGCATACTTAACATTGTTGGAATATCACCCTCACAAGTGCTAACAATTCCGTCTGCATTTAAAAGTGCTAAGCCTAAGCAAGCAGTTGTATGAATAGAATCAAGCAAATCGAAACAACGAATAGTTAATCCATCAAGCGAATACTTTTTCTTTATTGTTTTTAAAGCCTCATATAGTTTTAGAGCCTTAGAAACCTCATGTTTATCATATTCTAGTTCATACTTGACGTCCTGATTAATAGCCTTATTATATTCACTTATTACCTCTTCAATGGTTATATCTATTAAATCTACATTTAGTCTTTTTAAAGCTTCTTTATAATCAACATTGCTAGCTATTAACCAATCACTAGGTTTACCTAAAACACCTAAACGCTTTTTAGGTAAACTTGTTTTATTTACTAATGCCATAATTCGGTTTGCTATGTAATCACTGCTACCATGTAAAACTTCGGCTACTTCTCCACTATCTTTCAAATATGATAGAATTTCTAATGAGGCAGCAAGTGAGTTATTAGAACCATATGTAAGTAAATAATAAGGTGCCTTAAGGTTATCTTTTATTTTTAAGAATTCTCCTTCTGAACCACCACTTTGGATTAATATCAAAGATAAATCTGCTTCATATAATTCCTTAAAATTATCAGTGAATTTAATTTCAGATTTAGTTTTTTCTTCAATTTCTAAAACTAGCTTTCTAGTTTCTTGATTAATAACATTTTTCGAATGTAGACTAGAAACAATAGGATAAATATTTATTTTCATGTTAGTTCCTCCATATAAATCTTAGCCAGCTAAAAAAGCCAACCACTTATTTTAACCTATTTAATTAGAAATTAAAAGCACTCATTTAAAATTTCTAATATTTCCTCTTCAGTCATTACCTTATATGCACTACTACTAATATCACTTGATTTAGCAATCAATGGCAACATCTCTCTTGTTGCGCCTAACTCACTTAGCTTTGTTACCATTCCACATTCTTTAATAAATTTTTCTAAAGCTTCTATACCTTTTAAAGCAACCTCTTCTTTTGATAGGTCATCTTCATTAATATTCCAAACATTTGTTGCGAAACGTACAAACTTATCCAAACCATACTTATAAATATGTTTATAATATGGTATAGAGATTGCTGCAAGACCCATACCATGTGCACAATCAGTATAAGCTCCTAATTGATGCTCAATTGAATGAACCTCCCAGTCTTGCTCCTTACTCATTCCTACTAGGGTATTAAGAGCTACTGTAGATGCCCACATCAAATTACCTCTAGCTTCATAATCAAGCGGATTTTTTATTGCCACATAAGTGTTATTAATTACTGACTTTAATAAGCCTTCAATCAAATAATCTGATACATTATCATCATCACCAGAAAAATATTGTTCCATAAGATGACTCATAATATCAAATATACCACTTAACATTTGATACTTAGATACTGTATATGTATAAGTAGGATCTAGAATAGAAAATTTAGGATAAACTTGAGCAGGAAAAACTCTACCAGATTTTATTTTTTCTTCTTCATTTGTTATAACAGATCCACCATTCATCTCACTACCAGTTCCAACCATTGTTAATATACTTGCAACCGGAACAGTGTTATGTTTAACTTCCTCATGCTTAATCCAGAATCTTTCCCACGCATTTTCTTGATATGCGGCAACACTTACACCTTTAGCACAATCAATTACTGAACCTCCTCCAACTGCTAGAATCAAATCAATTTTATTATCCTCTACTAGTTTTGCTCCCTCTAGCATTTTTTTATAAGTTGGATTTGGCATTATTCCTCCATATAGTACAACATTCTTTTTTGCTCTTTTAAGAATGTCAACTACTGTATCGAATAAGCCAATTTTCTTTATAGAACCCCCTCCAAAAGCAAGTAGAATATTAGGGCCATAATTATTTAACTCTTCTTCTAAATTAGAAATTGCATCCTTACCAAAATATATTTTTGTAGGATTATAAAACGTAAAATTATATTTCATTTAAATCACCTCTTGTAATTATTATAACATTTTTATATACAATTTTTAAAAAATAAACTATAATTAATATAGTAAAGGAGGGTTTCAAAATGCAAAATAATACAATAAATGACCCAAAACATAGCAGTACAAGTAAAAAATTGAGAATTATTGGCCCTATTGTAGTTGCAATTGGTTTAATTTTTACAATAATTGGATTAGGTAGCTTTTTTTCTGCCTTTAGTAGTGGAAAATCACCAGAATTATTTTGGTGTTGCTTCATTGGTTTTCCATTACTAGCTGTTGGTGGTTGGTTAACATCATTAGGATATATGAGAAAATTTGGTTCCTTTGTAGCTTCACAAACAGCACCTGTAGCAAAAGATACTATAAATTATATAGTCGATGGTACTTCTGATACAGTGGCAAACACTATTAATAAAATTAAAGGAAATAACAATAATAGTTCTCTAGTTTGCCCTAGTTGCCACAAAGAAAATGATAAGAATGCAAAATTTTGCAATTATTGTGGAAAACCCCTAACAGTAAAGTGTCCTAAATGTGGTCAAGATAATGATCCTGAGGCAAGATACTGTGATAATTGCGGGGAAAGATTAATTTAAAATTTTAATAGATACTCTTTATACATAAATGGATACTATAACGTGTAACAAAAAAACAAGTTTTAAAAGATTACAAATTCACAACTAAATACAATTTAATACTACTAAATAATTATAATTTGCTTAAAATTTTATAAAAATTTTTTTATAGGAGGTTGATTTATGAAAAGAAAAGTGATGGGAAGTAGTATATTTGTTACAGTTATCTTTGTAATTAGCTATTTATTTGCAATAAGTATAAATACTAATTATCTAGTAAGTCCATTAGTATATTTAGTTCTTAATTTTTTAACCTTACTCTTGATTTCTTTATACTTTTCTTTATTTAAAAGTCAAAAAGGACATCATTTACAAACATTTTTTTATGCCTTATCAATAAATATTTTGTCTTTAAGTTTTTATTTGCCATTTCTTTTTTGTAAATTCTTTGGCGAATCTAATTCTATCAATGAATATTTATTGTTTGGAGAATTAAATTTAAGTATCTTCTTCTTATATTTAGGATTTAAGAAGAATAATAATGCTTTATTTTTATCTTCAAGTTTATTGTTTTTGAATTTTATTTCCCAATTAATTAATTTTGCTTACTTCAAACTTATTATTTTACTTATTTTAATTGGTATTGTTTTATTCAGTTTAATAAAGCAAAAAAAAGATATTACTAGTGCGATTTTATCTATTTCAATGTTAATTATTTTTATAGCTTGTAATGTTTTATTTTATGTAACAAACACCTTAGTTGAAACTAATTTATTTAATTGTGTAATTATATCAATTGGCATTTTTAGCTATCTATTAATAGCTACAACAAATATGCAAAAAATCAACAAAAATATTTATTTTATTCTTTTGGTATTTTTAATTTATTCTGCTTCATTGAATTTATTGTCTGAAATTCAAAGAGTAACTGAAAATCCAGGTTTAACT
Organism: uncultured Acholeplasmatales bacterium; assembly: GCA_944324805.1. GTDB lineage: Bacteria > Bacillota_I > Bacilli_A > Acholeplasmatales > Anaeroplasmataceae > CALUXS01. Next base: position 56,098 of record CALUXS010000004.1, read on the forward strand.
AATAATTACTTTAGTTTCTACATTTTATTATCTAGTTTAACAATATATATTGGCAATGTTTCTTTGCCTTTAAAAACAAAGCAGCAGCAAATTAACATAGAACGTTTAGCGATATTCATTATCTTTTTCTTAGTTTCTATTTGTAATATTAACTTAAACAATGACGAAATTGACTTAACAACAACTTCATTTAATACAGCAAATGATATGATAAGTAAGGCTAATTCTTCTGATGAAAAATATGAAAAGACAGATGGTACTAAAAAATTATCTACTACTGCCTATTATGATTCTGAATCACAAATGTTCAAATTTAAAAGCGAAGTAACTTGGTTAGAAACACCAAAAGAACGTTTTGTAGACTTAATTGGTGTTAATTTTAGTAATGAATTATTAATTATTAGCGATGATGATAAAAAATTAGACTTTACTGTTAAATTTAGTTATTCAGAGTGTATAAACGATGGTGTTCAAACTATAACCAATCACAAAGAGATTATTATAGATAGTTCTTCTATTTCAAAATATTATTCTTCTTCAGGTAGCCTAGCAGTAAAATTAAAATTACCAGAAGATAGATTTTATGATTATAGTATTTTACCATTTGAAAAATATCATTTTTATGAATACAAGGACTTCAAAATAACATTAGAAGCTAACCTAGTAACTAATAAAGCTAATTTAATTCGTTGTGCCTTTAGTCCATTTTATTTGCATCAAAATAGACAGGGTGAACTTGGCTGGGAAAATATAAATGTTAGTTCTGTTTCATATTCTACACCTGTATGGGCAAATAATCCTAAATATGATGTTCCACTTTTAAGTTATATATCAGTAGATAAGTAAATAAAACTATTAAAAAAGTAGATTACTATTTTTGTAATCTACTTTTCTTTTTCAAAAATATCAATTTATTTTCTTTAAAATCTTTAATAATCCTTTAAATATATGTCCTTTTGCTATTAACACTAATCCTGAAGCTACATTGTATGGAAGCTTACTAGAAGTCATTGACATTGAACGAAGTGAATTGTTTTCCATAGCCTTAAGCATAAATAATGCTCCTTTTATTTCACTTTCTCTTTCTTTACTATCCTTTATTTTGTTTGCTTCTTTAAGTTTCTTTTTAGGAATACTTGTAATTGCATTATATATTCTTCTACCCATAAATGTTTGTTTAAAATCAACTAGTCTTGATTCTAAAGTAAGTGGTAATAATGGTGGATTATCCTTAACCTCTTTATTCAACAATTCTAAAAAAACATTATTATCAATTGTAAAGTCCTTATAAGCTTTGATAATCCTAGGACTATATATTTCTCTTGGCTCAACACCATTTGTTACTATTAATTTGTCTTCTAATCTAATATCATTTAAAGATGAACATATTTGAATTTCATATTCACCATTTTCTAAAACAAAACTTTTGTCTAAGATATCATAATATGCTAAATCAACTAGATTAAAGCTTAAATTTACCTGTTTTGTTTCATTTACGTTTAGACTAATCTTATCAAAGGCTTTTAATTCTTTATTGGCTTTGAAAATTTTTGAATTATAATTATTTTTTACAAATACTTCAACAATCTCTTTTCCTTTAAATTTACCAGTGTTAGTTAAATTAAAACTAATATAAACCTTACTATCATCATTACTAATATTCAAGTCACTATATTTAAAATGTGTGTAGCTTAATCCATATCCAAACGGATATCTAACAGGTATATTAAAAGTATCATAATATCTATATCCTACATATATTGATTCCTTATATAATTCATTAACTGTATTACCATATTCATTATAAAAAGGAACATCAGTATATTTTAAAGGCCATGTTTCAGCTAATTTTCCTGATGGACATACATGACCAAACAATATATCTAAAACTGCCTTACCTCCATTTTCTCCAGGTAAATACATATTTAATATTGCTCTTACATCATCTGCAAAGCTTATTTCAAAAGGTGCCCCTCCAAATAAAACAACTATGACCTTATTATGAAATTTTAATAACGCATTAATTAACGCAACCTGATTTTTAGGCAATGAATATGAAACTCTATCACTACCTTCTGTTTCAACATTATCTGTAAGACCAGCAAAAACTATCACTTTTTCATAAATTTCTGAAATATTTACTGCTTCTCTAATTAATGACTCATTTATTTCTTCATCGCTTTCTTTATATCCTTTTACATAGCGATATACTATTCCATCTTCATCAAAAGCATTTAAAGGAGTATTTAAGGTTTGAGGATTAATAAGAGAACTACCTGCTCCTTGATAACGCATTTTTTCAAATAATTCTCCTACTATTAAGTACTTATCATTCTTTTTTAAAGGTAAAATACCATCATTTTTTAATAAAACTGCACTATCAACTGCCAAATCATATGCAAGTTTATGGTGTAGTGAAAAATCAATTGCTGATTTTTCGCTATTTAGCTCATTTGCTAGTTTAATTACATTATTAGAAGAATAATCTAATGCCTCTAATATTGCTTCTTTATTTTCATTAAGAAGCTTTTTATTTATCAATGTATCACCAGGCATTTCTAAATCCATTCCTGATAAAAGCCCCTTAACTCTATCATGAGTTGCCCCCCAATCTGTCATTGTTAGGCCTGAAAATTTCCATTCTTCCCTAAGTACATCTTTTAATAACCATTTATTTTCTGAACAAAACTCACCATTAATCTGATTATACGCACACATTAATGCTTTAGGCTTGGCATTTTTAACTATTAATTCAAAAGGTTTTAAATAAATTTCTCTTATTGTTCTATCATCTGCAACACTATTTCCCATATAGCGGAAATTTTCGCTATTGTTTAAGGCAAAATGCTTAACACAAGCTCCAATTCCCTCCTTTTGTACGCCTTTAACAAAAGATATACCTAAAGTTCCTGCTAGTAAAGGATCTTCAGAATAATATTCAAAATTACGCCCACATAGAGGGTTTTTCTTAATATTAACACCAGGAGCTAATAACAGATTTACACCATAATGCTTTGCTTCTTTTGCTATTGCTTCACCCATTAAACTAACAGCTTTCTTATTCCAACTTGATGCAATTGTAGCCGCTGTAGGAAATGAAGTAGCCAATTCACTTTTATTAATTCCTGTTAATGAATCTCCTAGTTGTTTTCTAAGCCCATGAGGTCCATCTGCCATTTGAATCTTTTTTATTCCTAGTCTCTTTATTTCATTTGTTTCCATACTATTATGACCTGAAACAAGCTCTAGTTTTTCATCGAATCTTAAATTTTCCATAAGTATCACCTTATTTACAATTATATCACTAAAAGTAATATATTTTACATTACATTTTAAAAAAATAGAAGCTACAGGTAAAACTGTAGCTTCTATTAATTAGATTAAAGACTCGTAAAGCTTAGCAATTTCTTCAACTGAGGTGTCACGTGGATTTCCTGGTCTACATGCATCGGCATATGCACTCTCAGATAAGAATTTTATATCTTCTTTCTTAACAATAGCCTTTAAATCTTGTGGAATACCAACTGTAATTGAAAGATTTCTAACAGCTTCTACCGCTGCCTTACGATATTCTTCTTGAGTCATATTTTCAGTTCCTTTAACACCCATTGCACGAGCAATATCACGATATTTTTCACCTGTGTAAGGAGCATTATATTCCATAACTGTTGGTAAAATGATAGCATTAGCAATTCCATGTGGAGTATCGTATAAAGCTCCTAATGGATGTGCCATTGAATGAACAATACCTAAACCAACATTGCTAAATCCCATACCTGCAACATATTGTCCTAAAGCCATATCTTCTCTTCCCTTAGGATCATTATTACATGCACTTGGAAGTGATCTTGCAATAATTTCAATTGCCTTTAAATGGAACATATCTGATAATTCCCAAGCACCCTTTGTAATATAACCTTCAATTGCATGAGTAAGTGCATCCATACCTGTTGATGCAGTTAACATTTTTGGCATTGATGACATCATATCAGGGTCTACAAAGGCAACAACAGGAATGTCGTGAGGATCAACACAAACAAATTTTCTTTGTTTTTCTTCATCAGTAATTACATAGTTTATAGTAACTTCAGCAGCAGTACCTGCAGTTGTTGGAACTGCAAAAATATCTACAGCCTTATTTTTTGTCTCTACAGCACCTTCTAAGCTTAATACATCCGCATGCTCAGGGTTTCTAACAATAATACCAATAGCTTTAGCAGTATCCATTACTGAACCACCACCTACAGCTACTAAATAGTCACAGCCAGATTCTTTAAATAATTTCAAACCATCTAAAACATTTTTTACAGTTGGATTAGCTTTAATATCTGAAAAAACTTGATATTCAATATTAGCTTCTTCTAATACATCTAATACCTTCTTAGTTACACCAAATTTTAATAAAGACTCATCTGTACAAACAAACGCTTTTTTTAAGCCTCTAGTTTTAGTTTCTGTTGCAATTGCTTTAATTGCCCCTGAATTGTGATAAGAAGTTTCATTTAGAATAAATCTATTCATTTTATTTACCTACCTTTATTTATTTTTTATTTTTGAACGCTTCTAAAATTATTTTACTGCTATTTTTTTCTAAAGACAAGTAAAAAAAGAACTAGTTTATATTTATGTGTACAACAAGTACAAATAACAACTAGTTCTATATCTCTTAACAACAGCTACATTTAGAGTTAATAGCTTTAGTGATTAATTCTTTTGCTTGCTTAACATTTAATGAACGACCTACAGCAAGTATTTTTCCATCTACTACTAATCCAGGCGTACTCATAACTCCTAAATTCATAATCTCGTTTGTATCTGTAACATGAATTACCTCTACATTAAGATTAAGTTCCTTTACAGCCTCACAAATTGCTTCATAGTTTGCCATTGATTTTTTACAACAACCACCCAATGCCTTAATTTCCATTTTTTTACCTTCCTTACTTTATTTTCAAAATTTTATTTTTTATTTCTTCAATAACCTTGATAAATTCATCATCACTTTTACCTGTTGGATCTTCTATACCAAAGTTATCGGAAAAACCACCATCAATGAATGGACATCTAACATTGCACCCCATTGAAATATTAATATCACAATGAGGTATGTCACTAATTAATTTAGAATATTGTTTACTCATATCAATATTATAAATACTTTTCATAATCCTAACTGCATCTTGATTTATTTGAGGCTTAACCTCTGTACCAGCAGAATAGGCTTCTAAATCTGGTCTATATACCTTACATAGCGCTTCTGCAATTTGACTTCTACAAGAATTATGTACACAAATAAAAGCTACTTTCTTCATTATAATTTCTCCTATATTAACAAATATCCGAATATATTAAATAAATACCCAATAATTATAATACCAATTAATACAATACTAATAAATGCTATTAATAATTTTGGCTTTACAACCCTCCTAAGCATAACTAAAGATGGCAAAGAAAGAGCAGTAACACTCATCATAAATGATAGAATTGAACCAAGCCCTGCTCCTTTACTAAATAGGGCCTCAGCCACAGGAAGAGTTCCAAAAATATCTGCATACATCGGAGCACCTAATACTGTAGCTAATAAAACACTATACCAAGAATTTGATCCTAACAAAGCTTCAATAAATGCCTCTGGTAAAACATTATGAATTAATGCTCCAATTAAGATTCCTACTATTATATAAGGAAATACCTTTTTGTATGTTGCTAGCACTTGTTCTTTAGCATAAATTAATCTTTCTCTTGTTGATAGTTCTACTATATCAATATCTATACTACTTCCATTTTTTACAAACTCTTCAATATTTTCCCCTATTTTAGTCTTTTCTATAATCGTTCCACCAATAACTGCAAGGATTAAGCCAACAACCACATACATAATAGCTATAGGCCAACCAAAAAAGCTTACTAGAAGCATTAATGACGCTAAATCAACAAGTGGCGATGAAATTAAAAAACTAAATGTAACTCCACTTGATAATCCAGCCCTAGTGAAACCTATAAAAATGGGAATAGAAGAGCAGGAACAAAAAGGAGTGACAGTTCCAAGTAGCGCCCCAATAATATTTGCCTTGATTCCCTTATATTTTCCTAATATCTTTTTAGTTCTTTCAGGAGGAAAATATGATTGAATATAAGAAATACCAAATATTAATACACATAACAAAATAGTAATTTTAATAAAATCATAAACAAAAAATTGGATGGCATTAGATAAAATATATTGCCACGTTCCTTCTTGGTATGTCCCTACTATTGACTTTATCGCATTACCAATAAAATTATTTAACCACTTCATACCAAAAATTTGATCACTAATAAATTGCCATGGAATCTTTGCAATCTCCCAACCTAAAAATATACCTACTAAAATGTTAACTATTATAATCAATAAAATAATTGCTAAAATAATATAAATTCTTTTTTTCATACTTTTCACCTTTTTCACATTGATATATATCAATATATTTTTCAAAATAAAAAGCCTTAAGGCTTTTGACAATCTGAATCACATTTACAAATAGATTGTAAAAAAATTGCTAACTCACAAATTTTTTTATTATTTAGGCTATAATATGACCATTTACCTTCTTTTCTTACATAAACAATTTCTGCTTCTACAAGAAGCTTCATGTGATGTGATAATGTCCCTTGAGTTATTTCTAACTCCTCTAAAATACGGCACGCACATATTGTTTTATTTTTAGCTATTATTTGTAATATTTTTAGTCTAGTATTATCATTTATCAAGCTAATTCGTTTTAGAAATTCAAAGTTATCCATCGTACAACACCTCATATTGATATACATCAATATAATAACATTTAGATTGATTGCTGTCAATATATAGTAATTAAAAAAAGCTGCCTAATCAAGGCAGCTATCTTAAAGAGCTTTTTTAAATTCAAGTTTAAACTTTTTATTTTCTAGGTACACCTTATCCCATAAGTAGAACAAATATCCAATAAATACAAATGCAATAACTAAAATACTTACCCAAGTTAATACTCCACTAAACCCAATTTCTTTAACATTTAAAAAGAAATATGGATAAATAGTTCCTGCATAATCACTAGGTAAAATAGCTCCTCTGATTAAAATAAATGCTACATATAGCAAAGGTAAAACTGTTGATAATAAAGGATCATACCATCTAACACTTTGCTTAGCATCAAATAAAATAAAATCAATTACAACCATTAAAGGGCAAATAATGTGTTTAGTTAAATTTCCTAAATTATTCCAACCAGATTCAAACATATTATCTGCTAGAATAAAATTATAAACAATAAATGTAACTAAAATAATAATTGTTGTATAAAATTTTAATCCGACTATTTTATCATTGCATCCCTTAATTTCTCCTTTAGTTATATGTTGATAAGTAGCTAACCATACTACAAACATAACACCAAAAGCTAAAAAATTTGAAAGAGATGTATAATAAATAAAACATTCTAGATTCGGATTTTGACCAGCAAATAAACCAAAGCTTTCAATAATTCCAAATACACTTATAGTCAAAAAAATTGTTCTATAGACAAGTTGTACCATTCTATTTTTTATCATAACTCTCGCCTCCGCGAGATATTATATCGGAAATTGATATAATATGTCAAGCATAATTTACATTGATAAATAACTTCATTTATTTATACCAACTCTTTTTAATAATTTATGATAAATAAAAAGCATATCTTTTTCTGAAACAACTGAATCTAAATCTTCTATTTTAAACCAACCTATTGCACTATTTTCATCAGGTTTTATCCTTATTGGAAGTTTATTATCAGCTTCAAAAATATAACTGACATTTAAATGAGTATGACAAGTAACATAATTACCATTTTTTAAATGATTATTAACCGGTAATATTTCAATAGAAGCAATGCCGTTATGTATAAGTGAATAATCTTTTAAACCTGTCTCTTCTTCTATTTCCTTTTTTATAACTTGAAAAAAATCACATTCACCATCATTGTGTCCACCAAACCAACCATATGATTTATAAATATTATGATAGCCTAAAAGAATTTCTTTTTTATCTTTACTTAAAATTATGGCTGAACTAGAAAAATGATACAATTTAGATTTTCTTACAAAAGCATTTGTTCCATCTTTTTTCAAAACATCTAAAAATACATTTTTAGCTTCTACTTCAAAATCATCCTGTGGAATATATTTTTCTATACTATCAATAGCATCATCTAAAGAACACATATTAGTTACCATCCTCATTTATTTTTAAATATTTTATAGCAAAGATTTAAATCTTTCAACATATAAATACTTTACTAATGAAACTAAAGCAAAGTACATTGCAACAATTCCAACAAGATAAATATAAAATTCTCCTGGCAAAGCTGCAAAGCCTAACTTATCGCCTAACTTTGTGTAAGGCAAAATAGTCAAGGAAATAACTCCTAAAAGTGAACAAACAATTAATGGTTTGCTAGGCATTGAACCAACAAATGGTATTTTTTCAGTTCTTATGAAATGAACAACAAAAGTTTGTGTCCACATTGATTCAATAAACCAACCTGCGTGGAAAACTGCAATAAACAATGCTTGATTAATACCATCACCATAATATCCACCACCAGATACATGTGGACATATAACAAAGTAAAGCAAAAGATAGGTCAAGATATCAAATACTGAACTAACAGGCCCCATCCATAACATAAATCTTTTTAGATCTCTAGCATCCCACTTACGAGGTGATAAAATACATTTTTCATCAACATTATCCCAAGGTAATGCCATTGAAGAAATATCATACACCAAATTTAGTAATAAAAGCTGTAAAGATAACATTGGTAAAAATGGTAAGAAGGCACTAGCAGCTAAAACTGATAGCATATTCCCAAAATTTGATGAAGCTGTCATTTTGATATACTTCATCATATTAACATATATTTTTCTTCCTTCAATAATTCCTTCTTCTAATACCATTAAATCATTTTCTAATAGTACAACTTCGGCAACGTCCTTAGCAATATCTTGAGCTTTATCTACTGAAATAGGAACATCAGCCATTTTAAGCGCAGGAACATCATTTATTCCATCACCCATAAAACCAACTGTATGTCCATTCTTCTTTAAAGCAGAAACAATTTGTTCTTTTTGTTTAGGTGTAAGCTTAGCAAAAACTTGATACTTTTCTACATTCAAAGAAAAATCAACTTCATTCCATTTTGCTATTTCAACTCCATCAATAGCCTTTACATTTTTCAAACCAATTTCTTTACATACAAAAATTGTATTTTCCTTAGTATCTCCTGTTAAAATTTTTACATCTACACCATATTTTTTTAAAGCTTTTATAGCTTTATATGCTGATTTTTTTGGTTCATCAGAAAAAGTAAGTAATCCTACTAAAATCAAATTATTTTCATATTTAAAATCATAATCAATATTATCATTCAAATCATTTCTAATAGCTACTGCTAAAACTCTTTTTCCTTCTTTTAAAAAACGTATATTTAACTCATTTAGCCTATTAATATTTTCATCATTAATTGGCTTAATAACGCCATTATCATAAATACTACTAGAACGAGAAATAACCTCGTTAAATGCTCCTTTAGTAATGGATATTGCTTTATTATCTAATTTACCAAAGACGCTAAGCATTCTTCTTTCAAAATCATAAGGCACTTCACCTAAACAAACAAAATCATCAGCTTTATTTTTTTCTAAAATTGCCTCATCTAAGGGGTTTTGATATCCATTTTGATAATAAGCATTAATTGAAGCATATTTTAATACCTCGATTGCCTCATTTCCATTAACATCAAGATAATCAATAAGTTCCATATGATTATTTGTTAAAGTTCCTGTTTTATCAGTACAAAGTATATCCATTGCTCCAAAATTTTGGATTACATTCATATTTTTAATAATTGTCTTTTTCTTACCCATTTGTGTACTACCCTTTGCTAAGCATGTAGTAACAATCATAGGAAGCATTTCAGGAGTTAATCCAACCGCAATTGCAATTGCGAACAAAAATGCACTCAACCAATTCTTAGTTGTAAAACCATTTAATAAAAAGACAATAGGAACCATTACTAACATAAAAGAAATTAATAATTTAGAAACACGTGCAATTCCTTTTTCAAAGCTAGTAGCTTCTTTTTTCTTATTCAAACTTTTAGACATTTCGCCATAAAAAGTATCCTTGCATAGTCTAACTACTATTCCTTTAGCATGGCCACTTTTAACCACACTACCCATAAAAGCTATATTTTTAGAATCTAATAAATTATCTGCATAATCTGGTAAAGAGTTTTTTAATACTGCCTCACTTTCACCAGTCAATGCTGATTCATCTACATAGAATTGATTTTCTGCAATTATTCTTACATCGGCAGGTAGAATTTCTCCTACTGATAGTAGTACTAAATCACCAATCACTAACTTTTCAGAGGGAATCGTCATTTCTAAACCATTTCTTTTTATTCGTACTTTATTTTCAATCATTTTAGCTAAACTCTTAAATGCCTTAGCAGATTTATGATCCTGAATTATTCTAATCAAAGTACTTAGAGTAACCATTGTTATAATTATGAAAACTGTAGTAAAATCTTTTTCAGACGCATAAATAACATCAGTAAATAACGAAATTGTTGCTAAACCTAACAAAATAAGATTAAACGGATTAAAGATTGCCTTTATAATCAAAAAGATTAAACTATCTTTTTTTCTTTTTGGCATTTCATTAGTTCCAAATTGCTCTTGTTTTAAAACAACCTCTTCTAAAGAAAGTCCCTCCATACTTGTTTCTAAATAATTAACACACTCAGAAACACTCATTTTTTTTAGTTCATTAATATTAATTTTTTTCATTTCCTGTACCTCCTATTAAAACTACTAAAGAAAGTACGGGCCTATACAATAGGCTATTTATTTAAAACAAAGCCAAATAAACACTTATTCAACTTTGCTTTCGGGTCCCTAGGTATAGGCCCGCTACTACTTCCTGTATCCATCTAGCTTTGTCCTCCTTCTAAATATTTGCATAAAAAAACCGTCATCAAACGATGACGGAAAACTTATGATTTCAACCATCGTCTGAGCTTTGACTCGAGAGGGCGGTGAAATTACATTATGCTAAACCTTATTTTCGATTAAGCCTGTTCAAACCAACTAATGATGTCTCCATCATTTCGCGGCAGTAATCCATATCCCTCAAGTAGCCTTACCTACCGATTTTCTTATTGCCTCTACATTATAGTAATTGAAATATCTTTTGTCAACCCCTTATTTTATAACATTTTTTCTTCTATCTTTAAATATTGACGATTGAAAAATAAAAGCGTAACTAGTAATGTAAGTAGCTCCGCAAAAGGAACTGCTAAAAATAAACCATCTACCTTTAATAAAATTACCATTATGAACATTCCTAAAACAATAAATACTAGTGTTCTCATAAAAGAAATTATAGCAGATGTCTTACCATCAGATAATGATGTGAATAGAGCTGAATTATATATATTCAGTCCTGAAAATAAAAATGAAATTGAAAATAGATGCATTCCTCTAATAATTAGTTCTTCTATTTCTTTATCATTATCTGAAAATGCCACGCCAAGAATATTAGATGAAAAGTTTGCTAATAAAAATATTATTATTGATACACTTATTACAAAAATAAAGCTTTTATTTCTTATATGACGTAAGTACCTACTATTTTTAGCACCAAAATGATAACTAAAAACTGGAGCTACACCTATAGAATACCCCATAAAAAATGAATTCATAACAAACTGAGCATATAAAATTGCTGTTATAGCAGCAACTCCTTTATTTCCTACCAATTTCATCATTAATATATTAAACAAAAATGTAATAACTGCTGATGATAAATTAGTTACCATTTCTGATGAACCATTTATCATACTATCTAATATCCATTTAAAATTAAACTTTGGCTTATAAAAAGACAAACCATTTTTATTAAATAGAAAGAAAAATATCCCTGCAAGTGCGGTTATTGAATAACCAATAACTGTTGCTAAACTAGCGCCAACAACTCCCATAGAAAGAGGTCCCATAAATAAATAATCTAAAAACATATTGGCAAGACCTGATAATATGGTAAAGGAAAGACCTAATTTAGGCTTTGATGCCACAACAAAAAAACTTTGAAAAAGTGCCTGTAAAACAGCTGCAGGAGCAAACAATAGTATTATTCTTATATACTTGTATGCATAATCATAAGTATCAATATCGGTTCCTAAAAAAGCTAATATAGGCTTTATAAAAACCATAATCACTAGTACAAATAAAACTATTAAAATGAGCGCACTTAATGTAATTAAACTAAAACATGATTTAGCTTCATTTACCCTTCTTTCACCTAATAGCTTGCCAACAAGCGCACTACCACCTGTGGCAAACATAATACCAATTGCATACATTAATCCCATTAAAGGATAAACAATATTTAATGCTGATAAAGCATTATGTCCTACATATTTTGAAACAAAAAATCCATCAACAATTGTATAAGATGACATGAATACCATCATAATAATTGATGGAATAGCAAATTTAAATAAACCAAAAAAACTTAGTTCTTTTTCGATTGCCTTACTCATAATATCCCTCCTCTTGTCAATTCATACTTAATGAGTATAATCTATAGTGTAACACTATAGTCAAGGGGTATTTATATGCAAGATAAAAATTATTTGACAACTAATGAATTTGCCAAGTTATTTGGAATTACTAAACACACTTTGTTTCATTACGATGAAATAGGTCTTTTTAAACCTGCCTACACAAACGATAAAGGTTATAGATTCTATCATATTTTTCAGTATGATACTTTAGATACTATTTTAGATTTAAGAAATATTGGAATGAGTCTAGCAGAAATAAAAGACTATCTAGATAATAAATCAACTGATAATCTATTTAAATTATACAAGGATCAAATTAATAAAATAGATAAGCGAATTCAAAAATTAAAAGAGATTAAAAAGAACTTGCTTTTTATGGATAGTGAACTAAAACTTGCTTTAGAAAATAAAAATAAAATAACAATTCAGGATATCCCTGAAGAGTATATATTTCTTTCTAAACCTGTAACATCTTCTACACTTCTATCTTTTAATGAGCTCTTAAGTGAACTAATTGCAGAACATGAAGATATTCCGATTAAAAGTATTTTAGGAATTAAACTATTAAGTGTAGAGGCACTAAATGGAAATGTAAATGGAAAATTACAAAGTTATATAAAATGCTTGAATAAAGAAAAAAATTCAATTACAAGACCAGGCGGAAAATACATAGTAGCCTATTTTGAAAGCGACTATGATAATCTTCCTTCACATTATTTAAAATTAGCAAAATTTATTGAAGATAATAATCTAAAAATTGACGAAAACATTTACGAAGAATTAGTAATAGGAGATTGGGCAGTTAATGAAGAAAAAAAGAATATTCGCAAAATTTTAATAAAAATTGAATAAAAAATAATAGTAAAAGCGCTCTTATTTTAAAAAATGATTGACAGTATGTTTTTATCATTATACTAACAATGTAAGCGTTTACTAGTGGAAAAGGAGAATATTATGGGGTTTAAAAAAATTATTGCGAGAACCATACTCGGTTCTCTTTGTGTAACGGGTATTGCCGTTACAACTGCTTCATGTAATGGAGCAAAAATCGAGAATGTCGAAAAACTTGAATTTACGATTACATTTAATACTAATGGGGGAACAAATGTAGCGTCTATTAAAGTTACTGAGGGAGAAAAAGCTACAAAACCTGCTGATCCTACTAAGGAAAACTACGACTTTGCAGGCTGGTATAAAGATGAGGCTTTAACTACTCCTTTTGATTTTACTACTGAAGTCATTAGTGGTAATTTAACTTTATATGCTAAATGGACTGAAAAGGCTGTAGTTAATACTTACACAGTAACATTTAATACTAATGGTGGAAGTCAGGTTAATAGTGTAACTGTTGAAGAAGGTAAAACTATTACAAAACCTACTGACCCTACTAAGGAAAACTATGACTTTGCAGGCTGGTATAAAGATGAGGCTTTAACTACTCCTTTTGATTTTACTACTGAAGTCATTAGTGGTAATTTAACTTTATATGCTAAATGGACTGAAAAGGCTGTAGTTAATACTTACACAGTAACATTTAATACTAATGGTGGAAGTCAGGTTAATAGTGTAACTGTTGAAGAAGGTAAGGCTGTTGCAAAACCTACTGATCCTACTAAAGATGGTTTCAAATTCGTTGGTTGGTATATTGATGAAGCTTTTAGTGATGTCTATGATTTTGCTACACCTGTTAACGGAAATCTAACTTTATATGCTAAATGGGAAGAAAATGCTTCTCTTGAGGTAGTAACTAGAGAATTAGACTGCTCTACTTTACCTGCAGGTATGACAGATAATACTAAGCTACCAGGCGGTGAGAGTGTAGTAGTTGGCTTCTTCACAGTTTGGGGAAGTACTAAATATGAAAGCTCTAATAAAGCATTTAATACCCAAGGAAGTGTAGCACTTCATCAAAGTGGTATTGAATTTACAACTACATCTGTTGGTACATTTAAGGCTGAAATCAAAAACGCTTCAGGAAACAATAAGGCCTATGTACTATTAAAAGATGGCAATCCATATAAGCGTGTTGATTTGGCAGAAAATGCAACTGCAACTGTTGAATTTGAACTTGATGGTGCAGGAACTTATTCATTTGGTGGTGAAGGCGGTTCAATTAGAATTTATCAAATGAGCTATACTGAAGAGGTTGAAGCTAGTAGTCCAAAAGAAATCACAGTAAAAAGCTTACCTACAGTCGACTTCTTAGAAGGTTCTACATTTGATTTTGCAGGCTTAACAGTTGAATTAGCATACGAAAATGGACGTACTGAAGTTATCAGTAATTATAATGTCGATAATTCAAATGTAAATATGAGTAAAGGTGGTAGCTATGAAGTTACAATTTCTGCAAATATTGAAGGAAATGACTTTACTACTTCTTATACAGTAAATGTTTATGAGGCAACAAAACTAAACGTAGCTGATCACAAATTAGATAACAATCGTGAGACAAAAGTTCTACAAGAAATTTTCTTAAAAGATGGCACATTTAATACAAACAATCTTGTTGTAACTTGTACAGCAACAGTACCTGGTACTGATTTAACAAAAGAGTTTGTTTTAAGTAATGAGCAATATCTAGTCACTGCTCCTGATTTAACAACATTAGGTGAAAAGACAGTTTTAATAACTTCTAATTTCGGAAGCAAAACAAATGACAAGGCAATTTCTACTGAAGATTACAAAATTAACGTAGTTGAAAATGTTTTAGATATGGATGCTAATCTAGTTAATGTCTATGTTAATTCTGAATTAAGTGTGGGAGTTCAAGAAGGAAAAATGACTTTTGCCACATTAAATCAAGCTCTTCAATATTTAGAATTATGTGGACTAGATGAAAGTGTAGAAAAGGTAATAAATTTAGCTAAAGGTGAATACTTTGAAAAAGTAGAAATAACATTACCAAATGTTACATTAAAAGGTTCTACTGATGATGCAAAAAATCCTACAACTGAAACAATAATTATTTATGATGCTTATAACGCTTTAATCGATCCTAGTGGTTTAACATCTTATAGTACAGATGGTTCTGCAACTGTATCAATTAGAGAAACAGCAACTAACTTCAAAGCATACAATATAACTTTTAAAAACTATTGGTGTACAAATGAACTTTACAATGAATTGAAGGCAAAGGTTAGTGGTACACAATCTGTAGCAGTTTTAGTACAAGCAGACAAAGCCTTATTTGAAAATGTTCGTTTCGTTGGTTATCATGATACATTATATGCAATGGAAGGTCGTCATTATTTCGAAAATTGTTACATTGAAGGTAGAACAGATTACATCTTCGGATACGATGCAACATCATATTTTACAAATTGTGAAATTCATACTCTAGGTTCTGGTGCTGATGATAAAAATGGTGGTTATATTGTTGCAGCTAAAGGTGATGCTAATTTAACTTATGGTTATATATTCAATGAATGTAACTTCACTGCTGATGAAAACACAAGAGATGGTTCTACTTCTTTAGCTCGTGGCTGGGATGAATACATGACAATGATGGTAATGAATTCTACTCTTGGTAAACATATTTCTAAAGAAGCTTATGGTGATTCTACTGAAACTAATGATCGTTATGGAAAAATGAATGCAGAACCTGATGCTAGTAGATTATTAGAATATAATAATACTGGTGATGGTGCTATCACTTCTTCATTAACTAATACATGTACTGTTGTTACTGAAGAAGTTGCAAATAACTATAAGAATTTAGTAACAGTATTTGGTAAAGATAGCTATAAATATCAAGATGATTGGACAGCAGGTAAAGTTCCTTATGATTCAACAATTAATTACTATGACAATGATACTTTACTAACTACTAAAAAAGATTATATTGGTACAACTATTGATGCATTATATGTTCCTGAAAAGGAAGGATTCACATTTGTTGGATGGTATACAGAAAAGACACTAGAAAATGAATATTCTAGTGACTCTAAATTAACAGCTGACACTCTAAATTTATATGCTAAATGGACTGAAAATGCTGATGTTGAAGTTATAAACCACACATTGGATGTAAATTCTGTTCCACAATTAGCTAGTGGATTAACTCCTGTAGATGATTTTTATTCTGTTAACAATAAGGTAAAGACCGAAAGTGTAAAGATTGATGGAGCATCATATGATGGAGTAGTATTTGAACGTCAAATTTCTTTAACAGGTGGAAAAGCAAGTCTAACGGACAATGCTATTATTTTCACAATTGCAGAAGGAAGCACTTCTGTAATTACTGTATATGCTGCTGAAAAAAGTGACAAGAACGTAAAATTATCTGTTTTAGATGGCAATGGAAATAGTGTAAACCCTGAAAACTTAACTATTAATGATGAAGTTGCAACTGAATTTAGAGAATTATCCAAAACTACTGTTGAAAAATTTGAGTTTACATTATCAACACCAGGAACATATTATCTAGGAGGAAATGGTGGAGGAGCATACATTTACGGATTAAATGTTGCTGTAAAAACCATATCATAGGTAATATTCAAATAAATTAATTTTCAAAATAAAAAGCCAATTTATTACTAATTGGCTTTTTTTTATTTATTTACTAATCCAAAATATTTTTAAGTTCATCAAGAAATATTTTGGCTGTTTCAGATAACTTTTCTTCACTTCTCCAAATTAAACGCATTGGTGAATAAATTTCTGGTTTAATAGGAATAAATCTTAAGTCACTTTCAGGGCTAGTATTTACCAATTTATCAAAACCAAGAGCATATCCAAAGCCCTCTTTAACTAAAATAGATGCATTATATATTAAATCATATGTGGCAACTATATTTAAACGATGATAATTTTTATGTAACCAAGATGGCATCTCATTAGTAGTTCCTTGTCTTGAAACAATTAAAGGTAAATCCATCAATTCTTCTAGCATAACACTATCTTTTTTTGCTAATAAAGAATCTTTAGTAACAATTAATCCCCAAATATCTTTATTTGGTAAATCTAAATACGAATATTTTGAATAATCTACATTCTGAACGACTACCGCAAAATCTAGTAATCCCTTATCAATTTTTTCACTAACCGTTTCTAAATTACCACTATAAATATTCAACTTGAAACTAGGATATTTTTCTTGAATTTTTTTAGCTACTTTAGCCAAAATACTAATTCCTTCTGACTCCGCACATCCTAAATATATACTACCCCCATTATACTCATTCAATTGAGTAAATTCTTCCCTAGTTAAATCTACTAATTCTAAAATATCTACAGCTCTTTTGTAAAGTAATTCTCCTGCTTTAGTTAAAGTTACATTATAATTTCCTCTCTTAAAAAGCTTTTGGCCTAGCTCTTCTTCTAATTCCTTTATTTGTTTAGATAAAGTTGGTTGTGTTATATGAAGCCTCATTGAAGCCTTTGTCATACTCTTATTTCTTGCTATTTCAACAAAATATTGCAAAACTCTAAGTTCCATTTATTTTCCCTTTCTAAAATATATTTTTTATTCTAATACATATTTTAAACATTTAAGTTATTCTTTACAAGAATATCTAGATATAAATTATAACAATTTGCTATTTTTAGTTTTGGTTTTTATAATAATATTTGAGGTGAACAAAATGAATCTTGAATATTTTTTAGAATATATGGCAAGCAAAAAAGAAATTATTGCAGGCTCAGAGATACATCAATATATGCATCTTCTCGCTTTAGAAGCCCAAAAAATAACAGCCAAAATTAATACTTCTTATTTATCTAAAAAAGAACTTATAAATTTAATGGAACAATTAACAAGTACAAAAATAGATGAAAGCTTTTCATTATTTCCACCATTTTACACAGATTGTGGGAAAAACATCCATATTGGCAAAAATGTTTTTTTTAACTCAGGTGTAAAAATACAAGATCAAGGTGGTGTTTTTATAGATGATGGTGTTTTGATCGGACATAATGTTGTTTTAGCAACA
The DNA here is from genome assembly GCA_944324805.1 of uncultured Acholeplasmatales bacterium. Lineage (GTDB taxonomy): Bacteria > Bacillota_I > Bacilli_A > Acholeplasmatales > Anaeroplasmataceae > CALUXS01. The sequence goes on from CALUXS010000004.1 coordinate 74,660, forward strand.
TTAGATCATAGCCTAAATCCAAATAAAAGACATAATATGTTACCATCACCAATTAAAATCGGTAAAAATGTTTGGATTGGGGCTAATGCAACAATTTGCAAAGGAGTTACAATAGGTGATGGAGCTATAATAGCTGCCGGGGCTGTTGTTACAAAGGATGTAGCCAAAAACACTCTTGTCGGTGGTGTACCTGCCAAATTTATAAAGAATTTAGAGGAAGAATAAAGTATGCAAATAGAGAAATTAAATTTAACTAATAAATGGGACAAAACATTCCCAAAAAGCGAAAATGTTAATCATAATAAAATTACATTTTATAATCGTTATGGTATAACACTAGCGGCAGATATCTATTATCCAAAGCATATTAATGGCAAACTAGCTGCATTAGCCATCTCAGGACCTTTTGGTGCAGTTAAAGAACAAGCAGCTGGTTTATACGCTCAAAAATTAGCTGAAAATGGTTTTTTAACAATTGCTTTTGACCCATCATTTACAGGAGAAAGCGGAGGATATCCACGTTATATGGCCTCACCTGACATTAATACTGAAGATTTCCAAGCGGCAGTTGATTACTTATCTAATCATGAATTAGTTGATAATAAAAAGATAGGAATCGTAGGTATTTGTGGCTTTGGAGGAATGGCCTTGAATGCAGCACAAATAGATACAAGAGTAAAAGTAACAATCGTATCTACTATGTATGATATGAGTAGAGTAATAGCTAATGGTTATTTTGACAAGGAAGATAATTGCGAAGCACGTTATGCTTTAAAAGAAAAATTAAATGCTATCCGAACATTAGAATATAAAAATCAAAACTATTCAAGAGCTGGTGGATGTCTTTCATTACCCGTTGATGATAACTTACCTGACTTTATAAAAGATTATAGTGCCTACTATAAAACTAAAAGAGGTTACCATGAACGTTCATTAAATTCTAACGATGGTTGGAATACGATTGGAACAATGTCTTTTATAAATCAACCAATTTTAAAGTATGTAAATGAAATTAAAAGTGCAGTATTATTAATTCATGGTGAAAAAGCCCATTCTTATTACTTTTCAAGGGATACATATAATGCTATGATAAATAATAATAAGTACACAAAAAACAAAGAATTTATCACTATTCCTAATGCTAATCACACTGATTTATATGATAATTTAGATAAAATACCATTCGCTAAAATAGTTGAATTCATTAATAAATCATTTAAATAAAAAGAACATCCTTCTTCTCTATATATGAGAAAGAAAGGATGTTCTTTTACTTTTTTAGACTTTATAAACTCCAGCCTGATTTATACAATCTTGTTTTGCTTGTTCAGGGGAAGTTAAATACATAACTTTTGAACATTTATTTACACTGTCAAAATAAAATAAGGCACTATCGGTATCGAATGTATTATAAGATACTCCTTTTATTATACAATTACTAATAATCTCATCTAACCTATCGCTAACGATTGTAGCACCTTTATAACTACCACTTTTTTCTTTACAATTTGGTCCGTAGTAATCATTATATGATTTAATTGCTGCTAAAGAATATGTACTTTCAGAAGTTCTTGAAGCTGGTAAAACACTATTTCCATCGAAGTAATTTCCTTCCATAAACGCGTATGCTCCAGCTCTCAAATCAACACTAGCTGATGCTATATTCAAATAGTAATTATTGTAAATATGCAAGTTAGCTTGTCTACCTAATGGCAATCTTGAGTTTACCTCATTATAGAAGTTGTGATGGAATGTAATATTATATTGAATATTAGAATCACTTCCACCTACCAAACCTGTTTTCTTGCATTGATTGTATAAATTATATGATGCCGTAACATTTTTTAAATATTTAAGATCCATTGCTCCATCACCATAATTCTTATCACGTTCGCCTGAAATATCCCAATTATTTTTTCCTCTTGTGAAGGTATTGTTATGAATCCAATAACCATAATAATTTTCTTCTTCTCCACTTTTACCTTCAAAACTGCAAGCATCTTCAGGATAATCTTTAAATGTAATATTTTTAACTTCTATATTTTTTGATTGTTTAAATGTTAGTCCAAACTGGAAGAATGTAGCATCAGTTCCAATCCCCTCTATAGTAAGTTCATTAGCTCCACTTATATCAATCATATTATTATATGAATCGTCATCATATACCTTTTTACCTGTAAGTGATGAATAGTCAGTTCCTGAATAAGTTGTTGTGTCTTTACTTGTATTTACTTCTTTTTTTGTTAAATCAACACCATTTATTGTAGATGTGTAAGTATAGGTATATAGGCCTTCAAAAGTTAATTTACTTGTTAAACCTACCAAATTATCACCATAAGTTGTTTCCATCTTATTTTCCATAAATAATTTTAATTCTTCACTTGTATAATTCGTATTATTTTCTAAACGTGGAGCATCACTCTTTTTACTCCACTGATTAGTAGTAATATTGCCAATTATTCTTATAACAAGGGGATTTTTTAATTTTGAAGCATTTTTCAAAATTGCTACTAATCCAGTATATCCATTGTAGGTAATTGTATTTTTATTATCATTACTTACATATATAACATCAGCATTTTCTTTTAGCGTCCCATCATTTTTGTATGCTCCAGGTGTAGTATCAGTTCCAAAGAATGCATAACCAGATCTATCATCAGCCTTCACTTCAATGCCATTTACAAGCTTTGAATGATAATTTTCGAAATCTATTTTAACATCATAACATCCTTGTTTTAGACCAACAATATCAATTCGATATCCATCTTCTAAAGTACGAACTAGTTCACTATCAACTACTTGATAGTTATTATCTGATTCTAACTTATAACTAACAAAAGGTTGTTCAGGACTAATAACATTCAAGACAATTGATTCTTTACTACCACTAGCATTTACTTCAATTGCACTTTCATCAGGCAGCAAAGTAATTTTTATTTTATAATCTCTTATATTACCATTTTCGGCAATAACTCTTATTATAATTTCTAAATTATCAACTAAATTATAACTATCATTTCCTTCAACAACGGCCTTAGTAGACTCAGCATTACTACTAACTATAATACTTTCCTTTTCGGCTGTAAATGTTAATTCATATTCTGTCACTTCTTTATTAAAGTTAGTAATGCTCTTACCATCAATAGTAAGTTTAGAAAGATAATTATTATCATCTTTAACATATATATTTATAAAGTATTCACTAATATTACCTGCTTCGGCTTTAACAGTGATTACAATTGTAGTTGTTTTTGCAGGCATCAATTCATATTGACCTAATCCTGTTACAATTGCCATATTTGAATTCGCTGTAGCAATAACATCAATCTTACTACTATCATTGAATTCTAAATTATATTCAAACTTTGTTGGTATAAATCCTTCAATTTTATTACCATCTATTAATATTTCCTTCAAGCTTGAATCGGTAGATAGTTCTTTTTGATAAATAAAATTTAACTTATAAATACTAAATTCCTCTTTTTGATTTATTACTTTTAATTCAATAGTTTTAGTGTTTGTGCTAATTTCGTACTCACCATTTCCTTCAACTATTAATAAATTATTGCTAACATTCCCTACTATAACAACTTTAGTTGGCAATGTCGAAACATAGTAGTCATACTCATATAAATTTGCATCAAAATTAGATAAATTGCTACCATTAATGCTTATTGAAGTCAATTTCGGACTAGCAACTTTATAAATAAGTTCTAGTTGATATGTTGTTGTACTTTGATCTTCAGCAATAACAACCAATTTTACTAGTATTTTCTCATCTGATATTTTGTAGGTATTGTTCCCCTCAACAACAGCCTTATTTGATGTAGGAATACTAGTTACTTTAGCAGTATCTGTTTCTAGTTCAATTGAATAACTTAGTATATTACTAGAAAAATTTTCTAATTTTTCATCATTAATACTAATGCTTGCTAAACTAGAATCACTGCTGCGCTCATTTGTTTGTTTTTCTTCTCCACAGCCCCATAAGAAGAAAACAAAACAAATAAGGCAAATAAATAATCCTATTTTTCTATTCATATTTTCCCTCTTTCCTTTATCTTATATTATATAGGAAAAACATCTTCTAAGTAAGACATAAATTAAAAAAGCTAACAAAATGTTAGCCTTTTATTCATTAATATCTAAATATTCCTTTAAAACCTTTTTTACTTCTTCAAAACTTGTTAATCTGCAAATTTGTCCTCTAATTTGACTTGAGTTAGGCATTCCTTTTAAATACCAAGATGTATGATTTCTCATTTCAAGCATTGCTAAATGCTCACCCTTCAAATTTTTTAACATATCATGATGTCTAATAATCGTATTATATATTTCCTCTTTACTAGGTCTAGCTATTTCTTTACCTTCTAAAAAATAACTAGTAAGTTCTCTAAAAATAAAAGGATTACCTAAAGAACCTCTACCTATAGCAATAGCCTTACATCCTGTTGCTAAAAGACGCTTTGCACTTTCAATGTCAACAACATCACCATTACCTACAACAGGAATCTTAACAGCCTCTACTACTTCCTTAATAACATCATAGTTAGCTTTTCCACTATAAAATTGATTTCTTGTTCTACCATGAACTGTAATAGCCTTTGCCCCAGCTTTTTCAATCATTTTGGCATTAGTTACTGCATTGATATGATTTTCATCCCAACCAATTCTAATCTTTACAGTCACAGGCTTTTTTACAGCCTCTACTACTGCCTTTGTTACTTCATAAACCTTATCAGGATCTAATAATAAAGATGAGCCAGCCTTGGCTTTTTTGGCAACCTTATTTACAGGGCATCCCATATTAATATCTATAATATCTGCGTCACTGAATTCGTCAATATACTTAGCAGCCTTAACTAAGCTTTCTATATCAGCGCCAAATATTTGCATACTAATCGGATGTTCTAATGAATTAACCTTAGTCATTTTTAAAGTTTTTTCATTTTGAAATCCTATTGCTTTATCACTGACCATTTCTGCCATTATTAGGCCAGCACCCATTTCTTTACATAAAAGTCTAAAGGCCTCATTACAAACACCAGCCATAGGAGCTAAAACAAATTGATTAGGAATTTTTACATCACCTATATACCATTCCATTAACTATCCCTCCAATATACTATCTAAAGCTTCTTTTACTTCTTTAATTGGCAAACCAATAATATTTTCTAATTCTCCACTATATTTTTCAACCAAGTTTCTTCCAAGTCCTTGAATAGCATAGCTTCCTGCTTTTCCAAAACATTCCTTAGATGAAATATAATCATTTATCATTTCTTCTGTAAGTTTTTTAAATGTAACCTTAGATTCAACAACAAAATTTATAGTTTTTCCTTTATATATTATTCCTACACCACTATAAACAAAGTGTGTCTTGCCACTAAATGTCATTAACATTCTTTTAGCATCTAACTCATCTTTTGGTTTTCCATAAATAACATCATCTAAAACTACAATTGTATCGCATCCTAGATTAATATCATCAGTATATATTTTTGCATTGTGCATAGCTTTTTTTAAACCTAATTGTTTGACATTTTCATAGGGAGTCAATAACGGATTTATTGTTTCATCTATATCAGCTGGTATTATTTCAAAACTATATCCGGCTTTTTCTAATAGTTCTTTTCTTCTTGGTGAGGCAGATGCTAAAATTATCTTCATAAATATACCTATAGATTAGAATTATCTAATCTTAACCTTTCATTTTTTCTTTACGCTATGGTATTATAGCATTTATCATTTTTTTTGCAAGAAAACAAATAATGGGAAATTATGTAATATTATGTTTTTTTAGCATTTTAGATGTTTTTTTAATAAAAAAGTAGTATCATATACTAGGTTATAGAAAGGATATATTATGAAAAGTAAAGTACTAAAAAATTTACCATTTTCCAAAGATGAATATGTTATTCTAGCAGTCTCTGGAGGACGTGATTCTCTAGTGCTTTTAGATTTGTTTTATCGTTATGGACAAAAAATTGTAGTATGTCATACTAATCATCATCAAAGGAAGGCCTCAGAAATTGAAGAGGCTTATATAAAAAAATATTGTAAGGAATGTAATATTCCATTAGAAATCGATGAATATTACCCTGAAAGTAAGGAAAACTTTCAAGCGATTGCGCATGAGCATCGTTATGAATTTTTCTATTCAATAGCTAAAAATTATTCGGCAAAGTATATTTTAACTGCCCATCATCTAGATGATCAAGCTGAAACTATTATTTTAAGATTAATTCAAGGTTCAAATCTTTACGGGTACGGCGGAATTTCAAAAATAACTCCTTACAAAGATGTTTTTTTATTTAGACCTCTATTAGAGGTAACAAGAAAAGAAATTAACCAATATGTTATAGATAATAACATCAAATATTTTGAAGATGAAAGTAATAGCGAAAATCACTATCTAAGAAATCGAATTAGACATCAAATCATTCCTCTTTTAAAAGAAGAAAATCAAAATATACTTAATACTTTAAATAACTTTTCTAGCATTTGTAAGGAAAGTTTTGATTTTATTAGGAGTACAAGTACAAATTATCTAAAAGAACATAACAATTCAATTGAAGTAAACAGCTTTAAAAAATTACATATTGCTGTCAAAAAAGATGTTATTTGTTATCTTCTTGAAAAAAATAACTTAAATATTTCTAATGTACAAATAAACTCTATAATTAGTTTAATTCTTAGCAATAAGGCTCAGCTTAATTATAGTCTTGGGAAAAATTTATTTTTGAAAAAAAGATATAACATTGTATCCGTTGGATTACTTGAAAAAGAAACTATTTCTAGTTCTAAAACGATAGCTCTAGAAGAAACTATTTCTTTTTTAGATAAATATCAATTTCATTTGACAAAAAATACACCAAAGCCTAATGCAAACTACTTAAAATTATGCTATAATGACATAAGATTACCTCTTTTAGTTAGAACTAGACAACAAGGAGATGTAATCAAATTGAAATATGGCACAAAAAAAGTAAAAGATCTTTTGATTGATAAAAAAATACCCTCTGAACTTCGAAATAATTTACCAATTGTAACTGATAGTTCAGGCGAAATTTTTTGGGTATATGGATGTGCTAAGAAAAACATCCCAGAGGATGAAAAAAACATTATCTATTTAATTTGCGAGGTATAGTGATGAAAAACGACATTAAAAAGGTTCTTGTCTCTGAAAGTGAAATTCAAGATATTTGCAAGCGTCTTGGTAAAGAAATTTCTGATGATTACGCTGGTAAATGTCCAATTTTAATCGGACTTTTAAAGGGCTGTGAGCCTTTTATGAGTGATTTATGTAAGAATATAACAGTTCATGCTAAGCTTGACTATATGCGTGTATCTTCTTACGTTGGAACAGGTTCAACAGGAAATATTGAAATCAAAAGTGATGTGACCACTGATGTAAGAGGTCAAGATGTAATCATCATTGATGATATAGTTGATACAGGTAGAACTACTCTTTTGATTAAAAATTTATTTGAGCAAAGAGGAGCTTCTTCTGTTGAGGTATGCTGTTTATTAGATAAACCTGAAGGTAGAGTTGTTGAAGTAGACGTTAAATATATTGGCGGATATGTACCAAACGAATTTGTAGTTGGTTATGGTTTAGACTACAATGAATTATATCGCAACTTACCTTTTATCGGAGTATTAAAAGAGGAAATGTATAAATAAGGAGGAATTTTATGGACGAAAATAAAAATCAAAATAATCAACCAAAGGCTCCAATGCGACGTCGCAAGCCTGATTTCCTATTTTTTGTTTTAGTAATCTTTTTAATCATTGGAGGCTGGATGTTATTTTCACGTTTAACTACCCAAACTCCAAGAGAACTTGATTATCAAACATTTTATGCTTATGTAGAGGAAAATAGGATTAATGATGGTTCTACTGCTACTCCTGCTGGTGGTGAAAACTATGGACTATATACTATTGAGGGTTCTTACAAAGATGGAGACAAAAATTATCGTTTCTATGTTGTTGTAACTGAAGATATTTTAAATAATCTAATTACGAGCCCTGATTTAGAATTCCAAGTTGCAATAAAAACTATTAGTGAGAATTTCTGGCTTTCATTTATTCTATCATTAATTCCTTATGTTCTATTAATTGGCTTCTTTATCTTTATTAGTAGGGCTCAAGGAAATAGCAAAGCCTTTGATTTTGGTAAATCAACTGCTAGAATGACTAGAGAAAAAACTGTTACATTTAATGATGTCGCAGGATGTGATGAGGAAAAAGAGGAATTAGTTGAAATAATTGACTTCCTTAAAAATCCAAAGAAATATGTAGAAATTGGTGCACGTATTCCAAAAGGTGTTTTACTTTTTGGTCCTCCTGGTACAGGTAAAACATTATTAGCAAAAGCTGTAGCTGGTGAAGCTAATGTGCCTTTCTTCTCAATTTCTGGTTCTGACTTCGTTGAGATGTTCGTTGGTGTTGGTGCTAGCCGTGTTCGTGATATGTTTAAAACTGCCAAAGAAAATTCACCTTGTATTATTTTCATTGATGAAATTGATGCCGTTGGTCGTCAACGTGGTGCAGGTATGGGTGGTGGACATGATGAACGTGAACAAACACTTAACCAATTATTAGTTGAAATGGATGGTTTTAATGCTAACCTTGGTATCATCGTAATGGCTGCTACTAACCGTCCTGATGTATTAGATCCTGCTTTATTAAGACCAGGACGTTTCGATCGTCAAATCACAATCAATAATCCTGATGTTGTTGGTCGTGAGGCTATTTTAAAGGTTCATGCTCGTAATAAGCATTTTGATTCTACAGTTAATTTCAAAGAAATTGCTCATCGTATTCCAGGCTTTTCAGGTGCCGATATTGAAAACTTACTAAACGAAGCTGCATTACTTGCTGCTCGTCAAAATCGTAAAGTAATAAACGTATTCGATATCGATGAAGCAATTGATAGAGTAATGATGGGACCTGCTAAAAAGACTCGTAAGATGACTGAAAAGGAACGTCAAATTGTTGCATTCCATGAAGCTGGTCATGCCGTAATCGGTTTAAAACTTGAAGATGCAAGTATTGTACAAAAAGTAACAATTATTCCACGTGGACAAGCAGGTGGATATAACTTAATGATTCCTGCAGAGGAACACTATTTAGAATCTAAAGCTTCTCTAAGAGCTAGAATTACTGGTTATTTAGGTGGACGTGTTTCTGAAGAAATTAATTTCAAAGATGTTACTACTGGTGCACAAAATGACTTCCAAATGGCAACAAGAATTGCTCGTGCTATGGTTACTGAATATGGTATGAGTGATTTAGGTCCTGTTCAATATGAGCAACAACAAGGAAGTGTTTTCTTAGGCCGTGACTATTTAAAAGAGAAAAACTTCTCTGATCAAATCGCTTTAGAAATTGATAAAGAAACAAGAAGAATTATCGAAGAATGCTACGATAAAGCAAAAGAGATAATCCTAGCAAATATGGATCTATTAAATAACATTGCAAAATATTTGTTACAAGTTGAAACAATTACTAAACAAGATATTGATGAAATTTGTGCAACAGGTCATTTAAAGCGTGCTGATGAGGCTTTGAAGCAAGAAAATGTTGAAGAGACTCCTAAAGTAGAAGAGACAAAAAATGAAGCTGATACAGTAGTTTCTAATGCAGACGCTTCAACTACAGATACTACTCCTACTTCTGGTGATTCTAATGAGAATTGATAAATTTTTAAAGGTTTCGCGTTTAATAAAAAGACGTACATTGGCTAAAGATGTAACGGAAAATGAACGTATTTTAGTTAATGATAGAATAGTTAAACCATCATATCAGGTAAAAATAGGTGATTTAATTAGCATTGTCTATGGTACAAAAACTATTACTGTTAGAGTTATATCCTTAGAACCAACCATAAAAAAAGAGGATGCTACCTCTTTGTATGAATTTGTTAGCGAAAGCTTAAATCATAGTGAGGGAGTTTAACTCCCTCATTTTTTTAAGGAGGAATTATATGAATTTTTTATCTGTATTTGTCTCTACTTTTATCACTAACTACTTTTTTAGTTGGATAATAAGCTTACTTCCTATAAGAAATAAAAGGAAAACTACAATTATAATTTTATCTATATTCAATCTTATATCAATTGGTTATAGCTGTTATCAAACCATCAACTATTTTATTTTAGGTAATATTAGTACCGCTATTTATTTAGCCGGAAACCTAATCGCATCTTTAATAGGCTACCTTGCAATTATGATGATTTTACTAGATGGAGTAAAAGTTTTTAAAACTCGTAGACAACGTGCATTCTTGAATTCTATTAACGATAATAAGCCGGGAATTCCTTATTATGCTATGATTGCAATACTACTGATATTAGGAACCATCTCTTTAGTGTACGCTCTAATTACAACATTTAACTATGAATCGAAATTTCTTTGGAGCCTAATTGGGGCATATTCTATTGCAGCGCTATTATTTATTTTAGTAATGTACCTACTTATAACTAACTTTAAATCTAAAACAAATCCAAATATTAAAATAATAAAAAACAATAGTGCTTTGATTTTTATCCTTGATATTAATGGTAAAAAGACTATTTACGAAAGTAAAAACTTCAATGACGAAAATCTAAAAGCTTTAAGTGATATTTACTACTTTACTGACTATGGATATTTAATTACTCCAGATTTTAAATACAGTGTAAAAGGGATAAAGGTAGACAGAATATCTGCAGATTTAGTTAAAGAGATAAAAATGGATATTGTAAATAATGATGCTATTCTAAATATTATTAACAGATATCAACGCTATCAAACAAAGACAATCTATATTGATAATAATAACAATATAACTAAAGAGATAACTAAGTAAAAAATCCGTAGGTTTTTCCTACGGATTTATTTTTATTCAATTAAGATTTGGTTTGTTTTTTCAGGTAAAGCCTCTACCTTTGGAATTCTTAATTCTAGTATTCCATTTTCCATCTTGGCCTTTACCTTTTCTTCTTCTATGTCTCCTACATAGTAGCTTCTTTCTTGCATACTTCTTCTTATCTCTTGACGTATATACTTATGCTTCTTATCCTCACTACTATCATTATGACTTGCTTTTACTGTTAAGTAGCCTTCATTGTAATCTACACTTACTTCCTCTTTTTTATATCCTGGAAGTTCTATGTCTATTACATATTCATTTTCTAGCTCCTTTACATCTGATTTCATATTATTTGCTGAAACAGGAAATAATTCTTCAAACATTTCACCCATTTCATCAAAGATACTTAAGGCATTTTGCTTTCTCATATTATTTTCCTCCTTCATTTTTCTTTTTATTATTCGATTGTAATAGCCTTTTTTTCTTTTATTTCTGGCTTCTTTAGATAAATACTTACCTTCAATACTCCGTTTTCTAGTTTTGCTCCTATATGATCTTCATTTAAATCTCCGAAGTAGATTGAACGCTTTAATGCTTTTCTTGAGCGTTCACGTAATACATAATTTACTCTTTCTCCTTCTACCTCCTTATGCTTTGCTCCTATTGTTAGGTAACCATTATCAAAGCTTACGCTTACCTCTTCTTTACTAAAGCCTGGTAGGTTTGCATAAACCTCATACAAGTCTTCCTTTGAGATTACATCTACTGGGAAGCTTTCCTTATAATTAACGTTATTGAAAAAATCATACCAAAAATCATTCATATTGTTTTCCTCCTTATTGGCACTCTTTATGTCTCTCTGCCAATTACAATTATAGTATACTCTTTATTTTGGCAATGTCAATAGGTAAGTGCCAAAAATATTAAAAAATTAAAGGCTGTGAAAACCACAGCCTCAATTTCATTTAATTAATAATGGTATCATTTAAAATAACTTTAACTCCCTCTGGGATTTTAATTGTTTTATATTCTTTGATTTCTCCTGAAAGTTCTTTTTTAATTATCAGATGGTTATCAACAACACTATATTTACAACCATAGTCTTCAAGCAAAATATACTCTAAATTAGGGTTTGCAAGTAATTTATCATATACAGGTTCTATAACCGTACTTCCCTCTATAAATGGGTAATAAAACTCATCTGCTATAAATCTATAAATTAAACTTGTATTATTTAAGTATGAATCAGTAAGGATATCTGCTTTACGACCCAAAACTACATAATCTCTAGCACTTATTCCATTGTAACAATGATAATAAATGCCATCTTCTTCCATTACATAGCTATTGTAACTTGTATGATTATAGTTAGAAAAACTATAAATTTTACATTTCTCAAAAGGCATATTATAAATACCTGCATTATACGGTGAAGCCATACTAGAAGTACCTGATGTGCATTCATTGTTAGGTAAAATATAAGCTCTTATTTTGCACCGCAAATTATAAAACGAATTATCAAACAAATGAGTTGTATTCATATAAAGTGGCATCGGATCTTTATCTGAAATTAAATCAATATCTATTATTTTAGTTGTTATTTCAGCATTTTTTTCACTATCTTCTAACCATGTAGAATAAGAAAAACCAGCTATTGCATAAGGCAAAAATATTCCTCCATAAGTTTCTATTTTTTCAAGATTAGGACAATCATTAACGGCAAATGGATAAAATAGAGCCTTATTTGCCTTAACAACTAAACTTTTCATATTACATTTTTCTAAAGCCCTAAAACCAACGGCATGTACATTATACCCAGCAATTTCCTCTGGTATATATACTTCTTCAACATCTGGTGTTTCATAACCTGTAACAACCCAAACTAAATTCGCTTTTGGATCATCATTAGTAACATCTAAATAAGCATACATACTCGCATTTATATAAGGAGGAACAATACTATTTTTTGTCTTATTAAATTCTTTTTCATAAATATCATTTGGAATAGGAGAATAATTCTTGTAATTTAATATGTCTAGATAATATGCACCATGAATATTTAAATCACTATTTTCAGGTGTCCAAATCACTTCATTTTTAAACATATCACGAACATCATATAACTCATATTTTATATTATCAACGGTTAAAGTGTCTCCGACTTTATAATTAACCTCATCTTTTTTACACGCAGCAAGGGTAAAAATTGATATTATACTGAAAAATGTCATCAATAATTTCATTCTATCATCTCCTTACCTCAATTTAATAAACTAGTGTAAAATATCTTAACACCACTAGGGATAGCTATAGTACGATAAGTCTCATTACTATTTTTATCTGTCACATAAAGGAAATTATCTTTTACTTCATAACTATAAAGAGCTTCATAATCAAATTTAGGATTTACAATATAAATCATTTTTAATCTTGGATTCTTTAATAACATATTAAATACCATCTCCTCTACAACATTATCTGTTGAATTTGGGATTATGCTATGATTAAAACTATATAATAAACTACTATAATTATAAAGACAATAATTATCAGAAATTGAACTCTCATAGTTGGCTCTACGTCCTAAAAGATCATATTTTTTATAGTTACTATCTGAAACTAAATAATAAATATTATCTTTTAAAACTACTTGATTATCATTTGTTGCATGAGAATTAGTAAATTTATAAATAGCACATTTAGAAAAAGGTAAGTTATAAATACCAAAAGAATATGGTTTAATCTCTTTACTGTTATCTAATTTACTAATTGGAATAATATTGGCTTCTATTTCACAATGTAAATTATAAAAAGAATTATCAAAAAGATATGTTGCAGAGTCAATATCTTGATAAGCTAAATTAATTTTTATGATTTCACTTGAATCAAAATGATAATTTACACCTTCATAGCCATTACTATAAATCCAGTCACTATAATTGAAGTTTGAATAAGCATACGGCAAAAAGATACCACCATTACTATTAAATTCCGACAAATATTTACCACCAATTGAAAATGGATAGAAAAGAACTTCTTCAGCCAAAACTGTCAAACTATTTAAATTATTCCTTAAAAAAACATGAGAACCAATAGCATGAACACGGTAATTTCCAATTTCACTAGGAACAACAACATCATTTTTTATAGTTTCAGAATTACTACTAATAGCAACCCACACCAATTCCTCGGCACTTGAAACATTATTCATAACATAAGGCCTTACATTTAAATAAGGTAAATTTATACTTGTACCTTCATAATCAGAAGTAGGCTTTCTAAACTCATTTTCAAAAATGTCACTTGGAATTTCAGGATAGTCCTTATAATTTAGTATATCTAAATAATAGGCCCCATACATTGTTTCTGAAGCATTGTCTATACTCCAAATTGTTTCATTACTTAAAAGATCATTAACTGAATAAAGTTTATAGTTAACCCCTTCAACTTCAACAACATCACCATGCTTATATTCTTTTACTATTTCTTCTTTTTTATCACTAGAAACATCATTTTTATTACAGCCAACTAGAAAAAATAAAATCACCAAACTAGTAATAAATAATAGCCTCTTCATAAAAATCACCTCTTTAATTCTTAACTTAAGCTAGACATTCTTTAAAAAAATTAATTAAATATCTCAATATCACCCCATAAACAAACTTTAGCTTAATGCCAAAAATTCTAACAAATTACTTTAATCGCACTTCTACAATTAAATTATAGCATAATAAAAAAAAAACACTATATGCATAATGTTTTTTTAGATAAAATTATTCTTTTCTAATTCTTCTTTGACACTTTTATTTAAATCATAGAAGGCTGAACAACTAACAGAGAAATTTTTTATTCCTATTTCCATAAAGTGTTTATTGGCTTTAGGAATAGCAGCTAACTCACCACATACAGATAAACATTTACCAGTTTTATTACAAAATGCAACAACCAATTTTAGTTTTTCTAGTAAATCATTTAAATAATCTAAAACTCCATCTTTTATTTCATCTCTTCTTATTTGATAGAGTTCCATCGTTAAATCATTAGTTCCAATACTAAAAAAATCAGCTTCTGTAAATTCCTCAATGTGAAGTAATGCTTGTTTCGTTTCAAGCATCATACCAATCATTATATGATTAGTATCATTTATTTCTTTTTTAATTCTTAAAACCCAGTCTTTAAGATAATTAAACTCTTCCTTAGTTTCAACCATAGGAAACATTATTCGCATATTTCCATATAGATTACTAGCTAGCAAGGCTTTTATTTGATTCTCAAATAATTCTTTATTATTTACATAATTTAAAAAACCTTTTTTATGCGTTTTAATATATGAAATTTGCTTATCATCACCAACATCAAAGGTTCTAAAACAAATAGGCTTATCACCAAGCATCTTTACTGCCTCAGTATAAATCTCTTTTTGTTCTAAAAAACCTAATGGTCTATTCTCATGCATGAACATAAATTCTGTTCTATATAAGCCAATTCCATCACAGCCATAACGTTTTACCTTTTTAATTTCTTCATTACCAAATACATTAGCAAGTAAAAGCATTCCTTCATGTGCTACTACCTCAAAGCTATTACGCTCATTAGATAACTTAGTTATTTCATCTACTAATGCCTTATTAGGCTTTGTAACAACTATTTTTCTTCTTGTATCAATAACTATATTATCATCTTCTATATAACTAATATTGTCAGTCGTTACAAATGGGATTTCATACGATCTAGCTAATATGGCTCCATGAGACATATACCCAGCTTTTTTAGCAACTATACCTACTATTATATGCTTATACTCTAATAAAAAGGTTGGCATTAGCTCATCAGTCACTAAAATAAAAGGTTCATTTGGTATTTTAGCTTTTTTATTAGCTAAAATTCTTACTACTCTTCTTTTTATATCCTCTAAGTCATAGATTCTTTCTTGTAAATATGTACTAGATGATGATAAAAGATTTTTCTTATATTCATCAAAAACTAATTTTATACTTTCAAGGGCACAAAGTTTTTTGTCTTCAATTAGTTTAAAAGCATTTTTCTTTAAAACAGGATCTAAAAGAATCATTCTTTGAATAGAAAAGTACTCTTCTAAATCTCCTTTTTTATCAAGCTCAGACAAAGCTTTATTTAAAGCAGTATCTAGTTTTTGTTTTTCTGTCTCTTCACCCTCATATATATTTTTACAATCTATTATTCCTCTATTAATGTAAGTCTTACCATATGCATAACCTTCCGAAATAACATCTACTAAAATTGTCTTCATTTTACCACCAATCAAAAATCAAAATCTTATTAATTAATATTCTACAATAACTAAATTAAAAAATAAACATTTTTCACATTATTTTACTAGTGACTCTATTCTTTCCCATATCTCATCTAAGACAGGTATACCATTAACTAAGTTTTCTTTTCTAGTCTTAAATTCTTTTTCTCCAGGATAACGAATTTTTTTGTTTTCATCAATCAATACACTATTTTTTATATCATCTAAAATAAGATTTATAACTTTATCATTTTCTACTTTAGAACTTTCAATTTCTGGATTTATAGCAATCATTATTTGCGATAATCCTGTTTCCTCTTCAAATGATGTTATTTTAGCTACTGAATTCCCCTTGCTTAAAACTGTAGCAATTAAATCTAAAGCAATAGAAAGACCTGAACCCTTCCAATATCCAACTGGCAAAAACCTCCTTGTTTTTTCTATTTCAATAGGATCAACACTAAGATTACCATTAGAATCATATCCACCAGGATAAGGTAATTTTTCACCTTTTAATCTAGTTTCTTCAACCTTGCCATATGAATATTGACTTATAGCAAAATCTAGTATAAAATGCTCTTCATTACTTCTTGGCACACCAATTACCAAAGGGTTGTTACCAATTTTAGGATCTTTTCCACCCCAAGCTGGCATATTAGCAATAGTATTTGACCAACAAATGCCAATCATACCATTCTTACAAGCCTGCCAACCATAAGTTCCTCCTCTAAGCCAATGATTGTTATTCCCAAGAGCAACTATTCCTATTCCATTTTCTTTAGCTAACTCACATGCTCTAGACATTGCAATATACGCATTAAGTGGGCCAAAGCCACGGTTACCATTCCATCTTTCAAAGGAACCAAAAGCAAATTCTTTAGTTGCTGTTTTACTTGGATCAATTAATTTCTTGTCTAATAATTCTATTATTTTAGGAAATCTATTTACACCATGTGTATATACTCCATCTAGACTATTATCCGCAAAAATTGTAGCTGCCTTTTTGGCATTTTCCTTTGTAAAACCTCTACTTATTAGTATTCCTTCAAACTTTGTTAATAAATCTTCGTATTTAATCCGCATTTTAGACCTCCTATATAATTTTTATCCTAATTTAATTATATAATATTTATAACATTATTTAAATGCATATTTATCGACAATATCAATTTTATAAATACTTCTAACATCTATTTTTTGTTTAACAATTACTAGTTGCTTATTAATATAATCTATTTTACTTAATACGCCTCTTACTACTTCCTCGTTTTTTAGTTTTTCATTATAATACAAAATTTCTACTAACATACCTATTTGTATTTCTTTTAGCTTATAATCAAGTTCTTCAAGACTATCCTTTGTAAGAATTTTCTTTTCGACTTTGTATGAGCTAGCCTCATTTAATAATTCCCTAAAGCCCTTTAAGGCATCATAGGGCATAAATATTTTGGCCCTTTTATTTAATTCCATTTTCTGCATTATGTCCTCCTATAAGCTTATTTCTTTCTTTTGTTGTTGCTCCTTCTAATAAATCCATTCCTTTGATTATAGAATTTTTACCATAACGTTCTTTTATTTCATTAATAGTTTGCGCTAATTTCTTTTCTCTTTCTACTTTTTTTATATCTGTAAACAAGTCATAATATTCATATTTTTCAGGTAACAAATTGCTAAAATTAATTCCAATTCTTCTTATTTTTTCACCTTTATTAGTTGTTTTTACAAATATTTCTTCAAAGTATGATATAAGCATATTAAATGTATTAGTGGCTACTGATAATTTTTTAGATCCTCCTGTTGCTGAAATATTTTCATTAGAATAACCTATGATTAAACTAACTCTATTTGTTACTTCTTTTCTTTTTATAAGTTCTAAACTTGAAATTTCTACCATTTCCTTTAGAACTAACAAAGCTTTATCATATTCATAATCCGAAAAAAGTATCTGCGATGAATTTAAGGATTTATTTTTTGTCTTATAGTCTTTAATGTGCTTAATTGTAACTGTTTCTATACCATTAGCATGATCAATTAGTATTTCAGCATTAACACCAAATTCTTTATATAATATATTCTCATCACAAATGGCTATATCGTGCATATTAAAAATATTGTACTTGGCTAATCTATTACTAGTTCCCTTTGCTATTTGCCAAAAATCAGTTAATGGTTCATGGTACCATAGTGTTTCTTTAAATCTTGTTTCATCAAGATAGCCAATATTATCATTGCTATGCTTAGCTGTAATATCTAATGCAACTTTTGCTAAAAATAAATTAGTACCAATTCCAGCTGTAGCTACTAATCCTAAACGATTGTAAATTTCTTTTAATAATCTTTTAGCAAATAAAATAGGAGTTGTATTATAAAGTAAAAGATATTCTGTAATATCTAGAAACATTTCATCTATAGAGTAAGGATGTATATCTTCTTTAGCAACATATTCTAAATATATCTTGTATATTTTCAAAGAATATTCCATATAGAGTTTCATTTGTGGTTTTGCTTCTATATATTTTATATTTTTAGGAATTTCAAATATTCGACATCTATTTTTTATTCCAAGCTTTTTCAAGGCTGGAGTTATTGCTAAACAAATAGCACCTTTACCTCTTGTACTATCTGCAACTACCAAATTTGTAGTAAAAGGATCTAAGCCTCTAATTACACATTCTACAGAAGCATAAAAAGTTTTTAAATCTATGCATAAGTAATATCTAGCCATCAAAATCACCATCCTATATTTTTATTCTAGCAACAATTTTATTAATTTTAAGCATTGACTTTATAGCTATTTTAGACTTTAAAAACTTACTTTTTTAGCATTTGGCTTTGTTATAAGATAAATTGTTTTTTTATCTTTTTTTCTTTTGAAAAAAGGTATGTAAGCGAGAAAAAACACACTTTTATAGATGGTTTTAACATTAAAAAAAGAAGGAAAATACCTTTAGTTAAAGGATTTTCCTTCTTTTAGAAAAGCATAATATTATCTGAAACTTTTTTATCTATTAATCCAACTCTTGCTAGAGGGTTAGAGATAAAAATAAATAATAGATAAAGCATAATTGATTGTGGTATAAGATAAATTAAATTCTTAGGCAAAGAAATAAAGAACACATAGCTTATATAACCTGAAAAGTCTAAGCCATATATAATTTTCCACCAAAATGATCCTATTAAAACATTAATAAATAAATTTACAAAAACTCTTGCCCAAAGGCATTTTGTAAATGTTATTTTAGTTTTATAAAAACAAATACCATAAATAAAGCCTGCTAATAATGAATCTAGCATATAGCCTGGAAAATAAGCGTATCCATTAGGAAATAAAAAATAACCTAAATTATCAGATAGTATTCCAATTACAATACCTGCTAAAGGTCCATAGCAAGCTGAAATAATAGCAAAAAACAAATATCCAAACCCTATTCCTAAACTCCCAAAACCAGATGGGATAGGTATTAATTTAGATGCCATCATTAAGGCAAATAAGACACTTATAAAGGCTATATTTTTAACCTTTTTAAAAAATAAAGTTGAATCTTGCCAATATTTTTTATGAAATGGTGTTTTAAAGATATTTATATTATCACTAATATCAGTTACTTCTTTTAAACTTCCTTTTCTATACATTATATAGTAAGTTATTAAAAAAACTAGTGCTGTTATGCCAAAAGAAATCGCTCCTACTATAAATGGATTAACATAATTACATGAATTAACTTGAACAAATGTTGTTTCAATCTCTCCATAACCTAAAAACAAATTAAAGTATGTTTTTACTCTATCTGAAGCATAATTAACACTGCCATCAC
Organism: uncultured Acholeplasmatales bacterium; assembly: GCA_944324805.1. Lineage (GTDB taxonomy): Bacteria > Bacillota_I > Bacilli_A > Acholeplasmatales > Anaeroplasmataceae > CALUXS01. The sequence continues at coordinate 94,605 of CALUXS010000004.1, forward strand.
TTGTACGAGCTAAATTTTTAAAATAACTTTGTTTAATAGAAAGAACATAAATTCCATCACCATCACTTCTAAGTTTAGCCGTCTTAAGCATTTCTTCATAATTAATTTTGGCATAGCTAATCTTCTTACCCTCTATTTGACCACTACTAACTAATGAGTTATACTCTTCAATTTCTTTTATTACATCATCATAATAACTCTTTTCTAATATATAACTTGGTTCAGATGTAGCACTGAAGCTATATTCATATCTAGCAACTAAATTATTATATCCGTAGTCACAAAGAAAATAACCTAAAATGCCAAACAATAAAAGTAATGTCAATAAGCTGAATTTAATTTTATTGATTGACCGCAAAAAATTTATAAACATAAAAAAAGACCTCCTCTTTAGAGATCCACCATAAAATAATACAGCGGATACGCAAAAGCACCGCCACCATTTGGTGTTCGTCCATACCATATTCCCATGGAATGGCACTTAACGCACTTTTGCTACTCTGTTTTAATACCTCTTGATTATATCTTATAATCTTTAAAAAAACAACATAAAAAAGAGGATGAATAAACATCCTCCATTTTATATTAACGATTGTATTTGTTTACTAATCGCTTTATTTTTTCTTTTAGTTCTTCATTTAATGAATTATTTTCTATTCTATAACTCCAATTAGATGTTGAAACTTGTGATGGAAGATTCATACGTGATGAACCATCTTGACATAAATAATCCTGTACAGGGATAATAACCATCTTTGCAAGACTAGAAAATCCCAATTCAATTATTGCCCATACGACATCTTTTGGATTATGACTATTAAGCTTAATTTTATACTTACTTAATTCATTTTCTAAGTCAGTAAAATAAATTGGTTTTTCCTTTTCAGACAAATCCATAACATATTGTAATAAAGGCATATTGTCATGAGTTCCTGTGTAGGCAACATAATTCGAAGTATAATTACTTGGTTTATGTTCATTTTTTGGATTACCATCAAAGGCAAATTCCAAAATCTTCATTCCTGGATATTTTACATCATTCATTAACTTAATTACACCATCATCAATAACACCTAAATCTTCAGCAACGATGTTTAAATCAAGCATATCTTTGAATAAATCGAACTTAGGGCCATCAATCCAGGAACCATTACGTGCCGTAGTTTCATTAGAATCAATAGCATAAAAACGATCGAATCCTCTAAAATGGTCTATTCTTAAAATATCAACAAACTTCATTGTATGATAAATTCTTTTCTTCCACCAACTATATCCATCATTTTTCATATATGTCCAATTATAAACTGGATTCCCCCAAAGCTGACCATCTGCACTGAAGCAATCAGGTGGACATCCTGCCACCTTAGTCATTTCTAGTTTATCATTTAACATAAACATCTTAGGATATTTCCAAACCTCAACACTATCATATGCAATGTATAAAGGAATGTCTCCCATAATCTCTACACCTTTTAGTACCGCATATGCCTTTACTCGTTTCCATTGGTTAACAAAGACAAATTGTGTCCAAAGCCAAAATAGATATTCGTCATAATTTTCAGCTATAGCATTTTTTTCACAATCTAATGAATAGTACTTATATTCGTTTGGCCATTCATACCATGCTTTATTCATAAACTTTTTCTTTAATGTCATAAATAAAGCAAAATCATTATACTCTTTCTCTTCTATAAACCTTTTGAATTCATTGTCATTTTTATTAAATTTTTCAAAAGCACAACGTAATAGTGATATCTTATTGTTATATTGTTTATTAAAATCTACTCGAATTCCATCACCAAAATCTACGTTTTCCACTTCTTCTTTATTTAATAAACCATCTGCAATTAATTCTTCTAAATCAATCATATAATAGTTTAAAGCTGTAGCTGCAAAAGATTGATATGGTGAATCACCATATCCAGTAGGCGTAATAGGTAATATTTGCCAAATCTTAAGCTTAGCTTCATACATAAAATCTATTAAATCATAGCAAGCCTTACCAAGTGTTCCTACACCATATTTTGATGGTAAAGATGTAATGTGAAGCAATAACCCCGCTTTTTTGCTATTCATTTAATTCACCCCAATAAATTATCTAATTCTTATAGTTGTTTTTGGATCAAAGAAATGAGCCTTTTCTAGGTCAAAATGTAATTTAACATTTTGATTTGGGTTGATAATATTAGCGGCTTTTATACGTGATATTACTTGACTGCCAGCAACATGGAAAATCAAGTTATATTCAAAGCCTAATAATTCAGCATTTTCAACCTTAATTGTTGCTACTCTTTCATTATCTTCTAAATTATCTGCTGTAATATTTTCAGGTCTAATACCAAGAACAACTTCTTTATCAATATATTCATTTTTCTTTAAGATTTCAAATTTATCATCATTCAATTTGATTTTAATATCTTCATTTGTGAAATAACCATCTTTAGTAACTTTACCATTAATAAAATTCATAGCAGGTGTTCCAATAAATCCAGCAACGAACATATTTTCAGGCATATCATAAACTTCTTTTGGTGTACCAATTTGTTGAACAATACCATCATTCATAATTACAATTCTTGTAGCCATTGTCATAGCTTCAATTTGATCATGTGTTACGTAAATGAATGTTTTTTGTAAACGACGATGTAAATTAGTTATTTCTGTACGCATTTGAACTCTTAATTTAGCATCTAGATTTGACAATGGTTCATCCATCAAAAATAAATCTACATCTCTAACAATTTCACGACCTACAGCAACACGTTGACGTTGACCGCCTGATAATGCTTTAGGTTTACGATCTAAATACTCAGTTAAGCCAAGCATCTCTGCTACTTCTTTAATTCTCTTTTCTCTAGCTTCCTTAGTTTCTTTTCTACTTACCTTTTTGCCAGGAACATTTGGAAACTTCTTAATAATTAATGGGAATTCCATATTTTTGTATACTGTCATATTTGGATATAAAGCATAACTTTGGAAAACCATTGCTAAATTTCTATCCCCTGGCAACAAATTATTAACTACCTTACCATCAAACAATAGCTCACCTGCTGTAATACTTTCAAGACCAGCAATCATACGTAATGTCGTAGATTTACCACAACCAGATGGACCAACAAAAACAATAAATTCCTTATCATTAATTGTCAAATTGAAATCTTTAACTACTTCTATTCCATTTTTATCATAAACTTTTTTAATGTGTTTTAACTCGATAACCATATCTATTTCCTCCCTTTTATCCTTTTACAGAACCAGCTGATAAACCATTTACCATAAACTTACTTAAACATAGATATAAGATGATGATTGGAACAGCAATGAACATACTTCCCGCAGCAAAACGTGCAAATTGATCATCACCTAGTGTCATTAAACCAACCGCTACTGTGTATAAATCCTTTTGTTTTAATAACATTTTTGGAAGAATAAAATCACTCCAAGGGAAAGTAAAACTTGTAATAGCTGTATAAACAATCATTGGCTTTGCTATAGGTAAAGTTATTCTAGTAAATATTTGAAATCTATTAGCGCCATGCATAATTGCAGCCTCATCAATTTCATATGGTATAGTATCAAAGAAGCCCTTTTGAACCATATAACCCATAGGAGCTCCTGCACTATAAATAAGAATTAATCCCCATAGGTTATTAATCATATTGAATTGGGTCATTAATAAATAAACTGCAATCATACCCATAAATGATGGGAACATACCTAATATTAAAGTTAATTTCATCAATCTTTTACGAGATTTGAATTTTAATCTAGACATTGTATAAGCTGTTAAAATAGTTAAAAATGTACCAATTATGCAACTCATACTAGCTACTAATAATGTATTAGCAAACCATTTTGGATAATTATATAACTCAGTATCTGTAAACAAATTAATAAATGTTTGGAAACTATACCCCTTAGGGAAGAAACCATTAAAATCATAAATAGAACCACTACTACTAAATGAAGCTAATAATAGCCATAAAATAGGAAAGAAAAATATTACCGCTACAATTATTAATATAGCATAACTTATTATACCTGAAATAATTGTTCTAGAATTGATACGATTAATTTTAACCTTTGCAGGTTTTTCTACTATATTTTGCATTATTTGTATGTATCCTCCTGTCTATAAGCTGGTGATAACATATATACTACTAAGGAAATTATTGATGTGATAATGAAAATTATCAATGAAATTGCCGCACCAATTGAGTAATAGTTGTTATCTATTGATAAATTATATAACCAGTTAATTAATAAATCTGTATCATTAGCATTAAAATAACCATCTAAATAGAAACGATCTCTTAAAAAATAGAAAATACCAAAATTGTTAAAATTTCCTATGAACTGATTAATTAATACTGGTGTAGTAGAGAATACAACATAAGGTAATGTTATACTTGTAAATTGTTTAAAAGGTTTAGCTCCATGTATTGAAGCAGCTTCATATAAATCAGCTCTCATATTAGATAATACACTAGTAGCAAGTAGCATTCCTGATGGAATAGAAATCCAAGCATTTACTAGTAAACCAAGAATACGTGCTCTCCAACCAGCATCTATATTTAAAAAGCCAATAGCTTGACCACCAGCCTCAGTAATATAGTAATTGATTGGCCCACTAAATGAGAACATAAATTTAAATCCTAATAAAGTTATGAAACCAGGTACTGCATAGGCAATAATTGGGAATAAACGCCAAAAAACCTTTCCTTTTACAATTTTTTTATTAATTAATAAAGCTAATGCCAAAGAGGCAAAATAGTTAAGAGCTGTTGAGCAAATTGCCCAAATAACATTCCAACCTAAAATTTTAAAGAATGTACTAGACAAATCACCTAAAGCTATTAAATTCTTAAAGTTATTAAAGCCTACCCAATCTACTAAATCATTATTATCAACAATAGTTCCACCATAATTTGTAAATGCAATTAAAATCATTACTATAATTGGTAAAACATTAAAGATAGCTACACCTAAAACAGGTAATAGTAATGTAGTAATATAAAACTTTTGATTTAATAGTTCTTTAGCTTCTTCTTTTAATGTCAAAGGCTTCAATCCATTTTCAATTCTAAGCTGATTATTATAAGCATCTTTAACATTAGACACATAAATGGCAAAATAAAGGCAAAGAACAATTATACTAAAGATACCTAGTATTAACATGATTATTGAATTATCACCAGGAAGTCCATTCCAAGGATCAGCCTTAGTACTACCTAATGTAAATAACCCGATAAAATCACGCCCACCTTTTAATACAAAATATACGATGAAACAAATTTGTAATATTAGGTAAATTATTCCCTTTGCAACTTTTTTGCTACAAATTTGTCCTAATCCCATAATTCCAAATGATAATGCAGTTTTTGCATTAGCATGAGTAACTATTTCCTTTATTGCCTCCCACTTGCTAATAAAGTAATTAGAGAGGCTATTTTTAATTCTTAAAAAGACATTATCCTTTTTTTCTATAACATTTTCCATACCCTAATCTCCCTTACTGCAATGTATGTATAGCATCATATATTTGCTTTGCTGCTTTTTCTAATGCAGCAACTCTCTCAAATTCCTTTGCATATTTAACTGCTTGGCCCTTGATTTCTCTAAAAGCATCTGTTGACATGTCTATGAATAATGAAGACATAGGAGTCCATAATTGCTTAACTGCAGAAATTGAAGGCATAATGTAAATATTACCATCTTCTAATTCTTTATTTACAATTTCACTTAAACCACCAACTGCCTCGGCAACATCAGTTCTAGCAGGTGAAATTCCTAGCAATTCATTTCTTCTTTTTATCATATCATAGTTAGTAGCAAAGTTAACAAAGGCAAGACTAGCATCAGGAGACTCAGTATAACTAGAAATACAATAACCATGAACACCACCCATAGTGACATGATCTGTTAATTCAGGATTTTCCTCTGTTAAGTCACCACTTACAGGTAAACTTGGTAAAGTAACTGCCCCTAAATAATCATCAACATTAACATCCTTACCAAATTCATTTTGAAGTTGAGTAACGAACATTGTGTAAACATCAGGTGTTGTTACAGTACTAAAATAAATTCCTTTAGCTAAATTACCATAAGCAGGTTGAATAATAGAACCATCAGTAACACCCTCAGGCATAACACCTGATAATTGACGAATTACATTTAGTCCTTTATATGCTTCGCCACTACTAACACCTATATCATCAGGATTTGTATCATTATCGCCAAATACATATGCACCATAACTAAATAAATAACCCATCATAAAATATGATTCATTAGTTGCACATACAAAAGCATATTTACCAGGATTCTTTTCCTTGAAATCTTTAGCAAAAGCATACATATCATTCATATTTTGAAAAATATCACAAATTCCATCTTTATTATCATCAAGTTCTGTACGCCAATTAGGTAAATATTGATCTAATAAATCCTTTCGATAATATAATAATGGAGTTTGAACATTGACAGGAACAGCAAAATTATAATCAGTTCCATCAATTGTTCTTGCAAATGCCTTCCAAGCATTTTCATTTATAAGTTCTGAATCATTAATTAAATCCTTACTAATAGGTAAAATATGTCTACCATCTACATAAGTCATAATTAGATCATTTGCCTGATACAAAACATCAGGACCATATCCATATGGACCATCATTAATTAAATCTGAACTTTCATCCATATTTGCATCAACAGCCTCTATACCATATTCAGCATAAGCTTCATTAAATGCTTCTAAAAGTTCTTTAAAATAGCCTTGCTCCCTCGCAATATCATTTTCTAGCACTTTGATAGTAACTCCCTCTTCTAATACACCATCAAAGCCCTTATTACTTGTATTTTGTTTCTTAGGAATACAACCAATACCAATAATTAAAGCAAAAACAACAATGAAATGCGAGATAATAATTATTATCTTTTTCATTATTTATCCTCCGAAAAAATTACTAAACCATTAGGTTTTATAACATTATTATCATACTTATTAGACAATAAAACATTCCCATTAATGTTTAGTTTTACATTATCTTTTGTATTATTAATATATAAATAAGTCCATTCCTTAGAAGTATATCTTTCAATAACTAACATTCCCATTTTTTCATAAATCTTTATATCGCCTTTTTGTAAACAAACATTATTACGTTTTAAAGCTATTAAAGCTTTTAAAAAAGCAAAATATTCACTATTTTTCCCAAGATTATCCCAATCCATACAACGACGATTATCAGGATCATATCCTCCTTCAAGAGGCATTTCAATTCCGTAATACAATCCTGGTACACCCTTGAAGACAAATTGAATAGCTAATCCACACATTAATTTATCTAAATTCTTTTTTACATAGGTATAGAAACGATCAGTATCATGACTATCTAAAAGATTAAGCATCATATCATTTACTATTTCATTGTTACGAATTAGTAAATTATTAAATTTGTAACTAGTTTCTTTAGCATCTTTAGTCTCATAAGCTAAGTAATCAAGAACAGTTTTAGTAAATGCGTAGTTCATAATTGCATCAAACTGGTCGCCTCTTAAAAAAGGATATGAATTATGCCAATTTTCACCAACCAAGAAAAAATCAGGTTTTATATTTTTTACTTCTTCTCTAAACTCTCTCCAAAAATTGTGGCTTAATTCATCTGCAACATCTAGACGCCAACCATCAATGTCAAATTCTTTAACATAATATTTACCAATTCCTATCAAAAAGTCTCTAACCTCTTTATTAGAAGTATTAAATTTAGGATGATAATAGCAATTTGAAAATGTTTCATAGTTACAAGCTTTTTCATCCACCTCATCACCATGAATTATAAACCAATCGAAATAAGGTGATTTTTTGCCTTTTTTAACCACATCTTGAAATTGCATGATTAAGTTAGAAGAATGATTAAATACTGCATCTAGAACTACTCTTATCCCCATACTATGGGCTTTAGTTACCAATTCCTTAAAAATTTTATCTGTTCCAAATTGTTTATCAATCATATAATAATCATTAATGTCATATTTATGATTAGAAATTGAAGAAAAAATAGGCGTAAGATATAAAGCATTAATTCCAAGCTCTTTTAAATAGTCTAATTTTTCTATGATACCTTTTAAATCTCCACCATAAAAACTTTTAGGTTTTGGTATATTGTTCCATTTTTCATTAATATAGCTTTGATCCTTTTCAAAGTCACCTTGAAAAAAACGATCAACAAAAATTTCATAAAAAACCGTATTATCTAACCAATCAATCTTTTTAGGTAAATCAACTTCATTTATATATGGATATTGAAAGCAATTATAATATGCAAGCTTAAAATCATATTCTGTGGAAATTCCATCCTCACTAAAATAGTATTTTTTACCATTTTCTGTAATCTCAAAAACATAAACAAACCTGACATCAGATAAATCAATTGAGACTTCGTAGTACTTAAAATATTTTTCATTATACTTTAATTGCATAGGTATTTCTTGCTGCTTCATGTGGTATGTATATTTTTCCCCGTAAATTACTTTAACCTGTTCAAAATTATCAGCAGCAGCTACCCTTAAACGTAAAGTAATACGTCTAGTACTAACAGGATAACATAAATTTGAATCTGGTTCGTGATAAATAGCTTCTATAATCATTGCTTTCCCTCCATATTGTTATAAGAATAACTAAGGAGGATGAACCTCCTTAGTCTAAAATTATGCTAATTTTTCGATTGTGATTTCAGATGTTACTGAATTTAATACCATCTTATAAGTACCAGCTGTCTTGAAAGCAATATTTGCTTGATTACTAGAATCTAAGAAATCACCTGGATTAACAACATTACTATAACGTAATGATGTACCAACTACAGTACCTAAATATTTAACGTTAACTTGGAATTGTCCTGTTGTAGAAATCACAAATTCAATTTCATAAGTGTTTTTATCAGTTTTAGTTAATGAAACTTGACTATTCCATGTTAAAGCTTCACCATTAATTGTTACTCCATCACCTTTAACAAAGAAATCACGTAAGTCATCAGTGTCAGCATTAACTGTACGATAGTTAACTTCGTATGTAGCACCAGTAGTTGTATAAGCTTGTTGGAATCCAATACCAACTTCTTTTTCTTCTACTACTGTTCCCCAACCCATCAATTCATTTCCTTCAGTTAATGTTGGATTAGTTAATTGTGGGAAACGAGCTCCATTTCTTAAGTATACTACATAATCATTTCCTTCACCATCATTATAATTGATATTGTATTCATCATATAAAACACCTGTTGCCTTAACATATTCATCAGAAACTTTATTAACAATTACTGAATAATTTTCCATTTTTGTTTGTTCAGTAGTGTCTTCTTCTACCTTTTCGTCAGCAACTAAAGTAATTTTATAAGAACCAGTAGCAGTTATTTCAATTTCATTTACTGCACTTGCATTAACATTATCACTCTTATCATAATCAACACTTGATGCTTTTAATTGAACATTCCATGCATTGAAAGGAGAAACAATAACTAATTCACCTTTATTTAGAGAAACATTAGCAGTCATTGTGATTTTTCCATCTGCTTCTACTCTATCGCCAAATGCTAAATCTGGATTTGCTGTTAAATCAGCTAATGCACCGCCTGCAACTGTACCAATTACTGATGGTGTTAACTTTATTTCTAATGAAGGAGCATCGCCAATACGAGTAAGTGTAATCTTACTAGCATTAATATCTGCCACATCAGTTTTAATAGAAATTGTGTATTGTCCTGATACTAAGCAACGAATATTATGCTTTGCTGCACTTGGATCGTAGATATTACCAGCATCTTCAAAATTATCATTCTTTTCAACCATTCCATAGCCTAATTGTTCTAACCAAACTGGATTTCCTGAGATTGGATCTTTATTTTCTAAATCTAATACTACAATTTGGAATACATCTTTTTCATACAAGTTAACTGTTATTTCATATGTATTAACTTTTCCATCAACTTTTACTAATTGAGAATTATCTATATTAGCTCCCCAATTGTTATTGGCTAACTTCGCATCCTTAAATTCTCCTAGTAAATACCAGTCACGTGTATCTTCAACACTTGATTCCCATTTTGAGAAAACAGTAGTATCTTTTGTAATAGGTTTTGTAAAATCAAACTCTCTACTAAAATTAGGTGTAGCAAACCAACCTGCAAAAATTGCATCTGCTTTATTTTCTGGTGTAAAACTCTCCACTAATGCACCATCTTCAACTTCTTCAGTTTTTAAAACTGTAGTTTGATCCTGATCCATAAATTCAACTTTAAAAGTTGCTTTTTTCTCTTCTTTATTACATGCAGTAACCCCAACTAATAATAAAGAAAAACAAAATAAAATTGACATAAATTTAACAAGTTTTTTCATTTTTACCCTCCATCTATAATTCTAACTTGTTTAAACTAACTTATAACTAAAAAATAACCCTCCTTTTCTTAAACAAAATTGAACTTCTCGAACGTAAACGCTTACAATTGATTTTAAAACAACCCCTTCAATCTAAAAGCCGTCAGTTAAACGTTTAAGTTTTTTAACCATAGTTATTATACTACTATGTAAGCGCTTGTCAATACTTTTTGCTTAATATTTTCATTATTTTAACTTAATTTTTAACTTTCTTTAAAAATATTCACTATTTTTAAAAAAAATGTTATAATAATTTGTATATGACTTAAAACTTGGAGGTTTATCATGGAAAAAGCTCGTTTAAAAGATATTGCAGAAAAAGCAGGCGTTTCAGTTGCTACTGTTTCATATGTATTAAGTAATAAAACTACACAAAAAATTAGTGAGGAAACAAGATTAAAAATAATTCAAATAGCTTCTGTACTAAATTACAAAAAAAACACATTTGCCTCTACTTTAGTAAATGGTAAAACGAACCAAATTGGTTTATATTTTGGAAATTATAACTTTCCTATTGCTAAAAGTGAAATTGGAAGTTTTGTAACACGTCTAGTAAAATCTCTAAAAAGTAAAGGTTTTAATACTACTATCATACCTAATGGTTTTACAATTTTGATAAATAATGTAGATGCTATTCTTTGCATTGGAGCTAATGATGAGGAATTCGTTACATTATCTAAAAATAATACAATACCTGTCTTAGCAATAGACTCTATAAAGCATATTCCATGGACATTTCAGTTATGCCATACGTTCTCAAATATAAAGGAAAAGTTTGCCTTAAATGAATTTACGCTCGTAACATTACGCCCAAATTCTATAAAGCTTCAAAATTTAATTAAAGAAAATATCCATGATGTTTTATTCATTGACAATTATTTACAGCTTAACAATCTATCTTCTACTCTTGAAAATAAAAATGTTGTTGTTGCTGGCAATGATTTATTTGAGTATTTACAATTAAAGAACCTAAATCTATATAAATATGATGTTTATACAGATGATATGCTTAATATGATCAATGATTGTTTAGAATTAGCAATCGAGCATAAAGAAACAGATATTCACGACTTCAATTATTAAAAAATACTTAAAGATTAAGTAGACTTTTATCAAAAAAAGTCTATTTTTTTCTTTTTATAGCCCTTTTTCAATTGACAAGCGCTTACATAATGCTATAATTTTTTTGAACAACTTAAACGTTTAAGTATTTTTATTATATTAGGGAGGAAAGAAAATGCGGAAAGTTTTATCGTTTTTTAGTACTTTATCATTGATGATTTTACTTGTTTTTGGAATTACATCCTGTAACAAGGAAGACGGAAAAAATGATGATACGTACTATACTGTTAGCTATGTAGATGCTACTAATAACAATGAGATTTTAAAAGAATCTCAGGTTCTAGAAGGAGAAAAGGCAGAACGTTATACACCTGAAAAGGAAGGTTATGTATTCGATGACTGGTATGCCACTCCATCACTAACTAGAAAATTTGACTTTGACTCACCTATAACTAAAGACACTACTATTTTTGGTTACTTCACTTCTGACGAATTCGAAAAAGATAGTAGGGATTTTTATATTTTAGGTTCAAGTTCTGATAATAATTCAATTTTATACAACACTCAATGGAAAATTAAAAATGATACTCAAAAATTAACAAAATCTGAAAATGAAAATGTTAATGAATACACAGTGACATTAGATTTATATGTTGGCGATTCATTTCAATTTGCTATTAATGATGATTTTGAAAACCAACGTGGATATGGGTATTTAAATGGTGAACCTGAAAAATACTTCAAAGAAAATAAAAATTTCCTAGATCCTAATTCTAGAAAAGCAAACATCAGTGTTTTAGAAGCAGGAAATTATACTTTTACTTTAACAACTCATCCTTGGAGTGATGAATATGAAACAACAAACCCTTCATACACTGAAGAAAATAAGGAAGTATTTAATTACAACGTTACTGATACTATTTCTTTCGTACGTAATGGTGATCCTATAGTTGCACCAAGCACAGAGCTTCTTGATATCCACATTAAAGGTAGTTATATTACAGGATGGAATCATGATACATCTGCTGAATACACAATGACATATAATGCAGAAACAGATACTTATGAATATAGCCACGAAATTATTGAAGGCGATAGTTTTATGTTCTATAACTTTATAAAATATGTTGATGAAAATGGTGAGGAACATACAACTTTAGGTTCTGTTGTAATAAATGCAGATTCTGTTGATCGCGAAAATTCTGACTTAGATGCCCTTATTCTAAACCCTGCATCAAACATTATGGCTGCTAAGCGTGGTACTTTTAGTTTTAGTTATAAACGTCAAACTAATCTAGTAACCATCAAATATGATCCTACATTCACTTCTACTTATACACCTGCTGATACTTGGTATATTTCTGGTAGCGGAATAACTGAACCTCTAAAAAGTTCAGCATTTGGAAATAACTTAACAGATGCACAAAAATTTACAAAGGTTGAAGGCAAGGATAATACATATGAAATGACTCTTGATTTAGCTGTAGGTGATTTATTCCAAATTGTACATGATAAGAACTATTCTCGCTCACATAGTTATCAATATATTGTTGAACCAGAAAAAGATGGTAAAACTTATTTTTCAAGTGGTGAAAATATAAGAGTTGAGGTGGCTGGTAATTATACATTAACCCTAGAATTAAGCGAAGAATCACCAATGGATGATAAAATAACTTGGGTTAGAAATGGTGACATTGTCCAAGAATTACCTATTTCATTCGATGTATTTATGAAAAACTCACCTGATGATGGTTCAGAAAATTGGGAAATTTCAGATCGTTATACTACAACTGATGGTGTAGTTGAAATAAGAGCATTATTCAAGGCTGGTACAAATTTCTGTTTCATTTACTATAACCCAGGTGTTCCTATTGAAGAGGTAGGTAGTTATAATAATCCAGGAACCTTAATCACAGGATCTATGAAGGGAACAACTGGTTCTTATAATGATAATTTTTCAATAAATGAAAATGATTTTGTATGTAATGTAGAAGGATTCTATGTAATTCAAATTGACTTTAATCCTGGAACACCAACTGTAAACTTTGTAGAATATAATGAAAAGATGCCTGAATTTGAAGCAATCATTAAAGGACCTGCATATGATGGAACTTGGAACAACTCAGATAAATACCAATCTCAAGATGGAAAAGTAGAAATGATTTTGGATTTGACATCTGGTGATAATAATAACAACGAATTTATGTTTGCTTGGTTTGATGATAAGGCACCATCTTATGGCTATGCTATTGCATATAGTGCTATGGGAACAAGTGGAACAGCAAATAACCTATTCACTCAACAAAGTGGTGGAGGAAACAATTTCGTTTGTACTAAGAGTGGTACTTATAAAGTTGTAATAGATATGTCATCAGGCGATGTTGTAGTAGATTTTTACAAAGTAGATTGGCAATATTTAGTTAAAGGAACCGCTATAGAAGAGGGATGGGATGGAACTGATAAAGAAAATGTTTTTGGAGAACGTGCTGAATTTATCGTTAATTTCATAAATGAAAATGGCGAATTTATGTTTGCTTGGTTTGATGATAAGGCACCATCTTATGGCTATGCTATTGCATATAGTGCTATGGGAACAAGTGGAACAGCAAACAACCTATTCACTCAACAAAGTGGTGGAGGTAATAATTTTGTTTGTACTAAGAGTGGTACTTATAAAGTTGTACTTCAATTTGTAAATGGAGAAATTGTAGTAGATTTCTACAATCTCTAATTTTAAGCCCCCATCTATATTTATAATATAGTTAAAAAGAGGTTAGTTATTTAACTAACTTCTTTTGATTATCTAAGAGGTGATAAAATGAACGAAAATACAAAAAATAGCTTAATTAATGCATTTTTAAGACTGAGGAAAAATACGCCTTTAGAAAATTTAAAATTAAAAACTCTAATTAAAGAAGCAAAAATTGGAAAAGCTACATTTTACTTACACTACAAAGATATTTACGATTTTTCTTATAAGCTGCAAATTTCTACTATTAAGAAAATAATTGATACAATAAACATTTCTAAGCCTCTAGAAAATACATATAAGGATATTATCACTAATTTATACAAAAAAATGATTGAGGAAAAAGAAACACTAAAAATATTATTCAATGGTTCACAAATATCAAATTTAGCTCTAATACTAGAAAGCGAAGCTAAACAACGTTTATTCAACACATTTCCTGAATACAAAGCATCATTAGAAATAAACACATTATTGTCCTATCAAATATATGGAAGTTGTTATACTTATCTAGAAAATTATAAAAAATTAGATGACAATATTTTATTTGAGCAAATATTAAAACTTTCAATAACATTAATTGAGAGCTTTAAAGAAGAAAATAAACAAAAAAACTCACTTCAATAAGTGAGTTTTTTTATTCAAATTATATACATATATTGCATTTTTATACATTAACTTATTATAAGCAGTATTTGAAATTTTAGTTATTTTTTTTATATCAAAATAATCTCTATATTTCTCGTAATGATCTATGCCATTGATTGGTGCATCTGTTCCAAAAATAATTTTATCTTCTCCACCATCTTTTATTATATTTATTACTTCTTCAAATGGTAGCCATGCAGTATCTGCATATAAATTATCTAATTCTAAAAGCATTCTTCTAGCAGTAGTAAAATCATCTTGCATTAATTCTAAATGTGCCATTATGAATTTCACCTTAGGATATTTTTTTGCCATCTCATAAGTATATTTTGCTTGTGAATATTCATCGATAGCACAATGAACTAATATTGGCAAATTGTATTTTTCAGCAAAATATATGTAAGGTACAATTTTGTCACTTGTGATTTTTAATTTAGAATGATATGGATGAAATTTTAATCCTTTAATTTTATCTCTATTTTTTAAAATTATTTCCCCTAATTCTTTACTAAAACCTTCTGTATTAGGCTTGCACCATGGTAAAATAAATAATTTCTCATTATTTTTGGTTACTTCTAAAAGTGATTTAATTAAAGATATTTGACTATTTTCTTGATTTATAAATTCATATCCACATTCAGTATCTCTTGTTTCTATAGCATCTATATTAGAAACTATCGCATAGTCAACTTCTTCTTTATTCATAACCGAACATAATAATGAAAGAGAAACATTTAGAAAATTTTGATTTTCAGCATTACTAGCAATAATATGGGTATGTGCATCGATAAACATAGTTAAAAAACCTCTATACTAAATTTAATCCCTATAGGAATGCCTATAGGGATTAATAATATTAAATATGCCAAATCTCTTCAACATAATCTCTAATTGAACGATCAGAACTAAACTTACCAGCATTAGCCATATTTTTTAAGCATTTATAGAAATATTCGTTACTACCATATTCTTTAAAAGCCTTAAGCTTTGTTTCAATATATGATGCAAAATCATAAGCTACAAGGTATGTATCATTATGATAAAGTGTGTCATAGATGCTCTTCAATACACCTGTGTTATTATCATTAAATGTACCATCTACTAATGTTTCAACAACACGTTTAAGTTTTAAATTTCCATTAATTATAGCACCTGAATTATAGTTATTTTTTACTTCTTTAACTTCTTCAACTGTAGCTCCAAAGATATAATTATTCTCTTTTCCTGCTTCTTCACATATTTCAACATTAGCTCCATCTAAAGTTCCTAATGTTGGTGTTCCATTAAGCATAAATTTCATATTTCCGGTACCAGACGCTTCCATACCAGCCATAGATATTTGTTCAGAAAAATCACACGCACAAACAAGTTTTTCAGCATAGCTTACATTATAATTTTGTACAAATACAACTTTTATTCTACTTGAAATCTCTTGATCATTATTAATTAAATTTGCAATTTCGTTAATAAATTTAATGATTGCCTTTGCCATATAATATCCAGGAGCTGATTTAGCACCAAATATAAATGTTACCTTTGGCAAATCCTTTAAATTTCCTTCTTTTAATTCAAAGTAAATATATAATATGCTAAGAGCGTTTAGTAATTGTCGCTTATACTCATGAAGTCTTTTAATTTGAATATCAAATATTGAATCAGCATCAATCTCTATTCCTTCATGTTTTTTGATGTAATCTGCTAAAATCAATTTATTTTCATGCTTTATATTTTTAAAAGCCTCAACAAATTCTTTGTTGTTTATATATGATTCTAAATTGACTAAAGAATCTAAATTAGTTGGCCATTTATCACCTATTAACTTTGTGATTTCTTTTGCCATTTTAGGATTATTTAATAATAACCATCTTCTTGGCGTAATACCATTAGTAACATTTACAAACTTCTCAGGATATATTTCATACCAATCTTTAAATGTATCATTCTTTAAAATTTCTGTATGAATTCGTGCAACTCCATTTACTTTTCCTGCTACATAGATGGCTAAATTTGCCATATAAGCAACATCATCGCGAACAATGAAGAAACGATGATCGTTTAGATTATGTCTAATATCGTTTTCTAGCATTTTTAAAATTTCACCAATAGCAGGAATTAGTTCATAAATCATTCCAAGAGGCCAACGCTCTAATGCCTCACCCATAATTGTATGATTAGTAAAATTGAATGTCTTTTTAGCAATAGCTAAAGCATCTTCAAAACTTAATCCTTCAGTAGTTAATACTCTAATTAATTCAGGAATAGCAAGAACAGGATGAGTATCATTTAATTGGAAAATAATATATTCGTTTAACTTAGTGAAATCATTGCTAATTTTCTTATATTTATTAACAACATCTTGAATAGTAGCACTAACCATAAAATATTGTTGACGTAAACGAAGTTTTTTACCTTCATAAGTATTGTCATTAGGATACAACACTGCTGTTATCTCTTCTGCTTTATAATCATTTTCAGCAATTTTTAAACCTTGCATATTATCAAAAGCCTTAAAATCAAATTTATTTATTGCTTCTGACTGCCATAAACGAAGTGTATTTATAGTTTTTAAATTATAACCTATTACGGCAGTATCATATGGAACAGCTCTTACGCTATAATCTGCAAAATTAACTATTACACTTTCATCTTCTTTTCTAAAGCTAAATGGATCTCCCCACTTTAACCAATCATCTGCTTCCTCATTTTGAAAACCGTCAACAAATGATTGCTTAAATAATCCGAAACGATAACGTAAACCATAACCATCAACCTTTTTTCCGATTGATGCAGCTGATTCAAGGAAACAAGCAGCAAGTCTACCTAAGCCACCATTACCTAAAGCAGCATCCTCAACGTCCTCAAATGAATTAAAATCGATTCCCTTAGATTCTAATGCTTTTTTTACATCCTCTATTACACCCATATTAAGCATATTAGCATAAAGTAGACGACCAATTAAAAATTCTGCAGATAAATAACCTACACGCTTTGAAGTGCTGTGAATACTTTTTTGCCAATCCTTATTCACATAGCCCATCAAAACTTTACCTAAAGAATTGTACAATTCCTTTAAGTTAGCGTTTTCAATTTCAACACCATAATCATAATTTAAACTTTGTTTAAACTCTTTAATAAGTGAATTACTTGTCATAAAATTCTCCTTTATTTACTTATAGATTTGAACTTACACATCTTCATTATACTTAAAATACACTATAAGTCAATAATTTTATTTAATTTTTAACTTAATTTCTTTACTTTTTTAAGTAAATAAAAATACCTAGCTAAAGCTAGGATTTTTTGTATTTAAAATTACTCCAAGAAATCTTAGAATTCTTATCACTTTTACCTGTAAGAGCAATAAAAACACCTGTATGTGCATCATTTAAATCAGGAGATATCGATTTTCCATCTAGAATTTTTTCATACTTCTTACCATCTACAAATACACTAAATAAATAGTCTTGATCATTAGCACTTATAATTGTTTTAAAATCATTACAATCTACTAAATAAGAAGCAAAACTTCTATAATTTCCATTATAGTTTCTAACGAAGCTAATTAAATTTTTATCATTACTTTTAGTTATTTCAACCCCGATATATGTATTATATTTCAAGAAACATAAAATTGCCGCTACATCGTTATCATGAAAATCTATTAATGATAAATCTACACTAGAATTAAATTTCCAGCTTGTTTGTCTAACACCAATGAAGCTATCTTCATATGTATTTAATAACTGCATCATTATATTATTTTTTCTTACCAATGACACATTATCCTTAGTAGCTTTTTTTATTGTACACCACTTTATTTTTAACGATTCATTAGAAAAATTTATTGGTACATCTTTTTCCACTTTTTCAACTAAACCCTTAGGAGCGTCATAGCTAAATTCTAATTTACCTGTAATAGGACTCAAAAGAGGACTTATATCATCAGGCCAAACAACAGGAAAAATAAATGTTTCACGTCCTAAATTTCTATAATAACCACCAAACGTATATTTAACATTAAACCCATTATAATAACCGCCTCTTGGTCTAGAGGCTAAGCATACACCATACCATTCATGGTTTTTTAGTTCAACTAAATCTGCATGTCCTACATTTTGAATTGGATGTGTTTTTAACAAATTTTTATGAGTTAATAATGGGTTTCTTACTGAGCCCTCATATGGTCCAAAAATGTTTTCACTTCTAGCCATAGTAACAGTATGATTATGAAGCGTACCGCCTTCAGCTATTAATAAATAATAATATCCATTTCTTTTATAAATATGAGGACCTTCTGGGAAAAGACCACCCGTACCATTCCATATTGAATACTTTTTACCAATTAACCTATGTTCGTCTAACTTTATTTCTTGAATCCATATTTCCGTTTTTCCACCACCAATTCCACTATCACGATTGGCAATAAAATATGATTTACCATCATCATCAAAAAATAATGAACTATCTATACCATAAGCATCTTTTATAAAATGACATTTGCTCCATGGCCCTTTTGGGTTCTTACTTTCACATATAAAATGGTTATTACCCCAATCATCACATTCCTTTGGAATTCTAGTAGATGATACATAAAAAGTTCCATCATTATATCTAATTGTTGCTGCCATCACTCCACCTGAAGGATTTACATTGCTTAGATCAAGACCTTGTTCTTCTCTATCTATTACATTGCCAATTTGCTTCCAGTGGACTAAATCACGAGAATGCCAAACAGGAATAGCAGGATAGTATTCAAAGGTTGAATTAACTAAATAAAAATCATCTTCTACTCTAACTATCGAAGGATCTGGATAAAAACCTGCAATTATAGGATTTCTAATTTTTTTCATAATAACTCCCCTAATTAAAAACTATAATTTAATTATCGTTTTTTCTTCATTAGCTACTATTTCATATTTTTTAATTTCTGAATTTATATACTTTCCATCATCTAAAAAATATTCATATTTTGCTGTTGGATTTACATTAGCAATTGCAATCAAATCAAGCATATTTAACTTACTTGTAGAATTTTTTGGTTCGGTTAACAAAAGCATTTTACCAGGAAGAATAAAGACTAAAACCTCAAATAATTTTACGCTAATGAAATGATGACCCTTTGACATCTTTTTAGTATCATAATCATTATAACCTCTAAATCTCACTAAAAGCATATCTTCTGGTAAATATACATACCTTTTTGTCGTATTTGGTTTATAGACAGGAGCAATCATAATAGAATCACCTACTATCAATTCATCTTCAATCTCAAGACAGCACTCATCATTTTGATATTTTAATGCCAATGGTGTGAATAATAGGGTGTTATTCTTTAATGCTTTTAAATATTCACTATATAAATATGGCATTAATGCATATCTTAATTTTATTAGATTACTAAACTCCTTAGGATTTGAGAAATTATATAATTCTTGATTTCTTGTTCCTATTGAAGAATGATTTCTAAATAATGGCGTAAATAAAGAAAATTCTAACCATCTACAAACTAATTCTCTAGTGGCATCACTACCAAATCCACCTGTATCGGCACCTGAATACAAGAAACCAACCATATTCAAATTAGGCATCATTTTGATATTTAACTCTAAGTGGCTCCACCAAGATCTATTATCTCCAGTCCATATTCCGCTATAGCGATGCATACCAATACATGATGAACGAGAAATTAAAAACATTCTTTCCTTATAGTTTTCCTTAAAATACTCACTTGTTCCCTTTACCATATTGTATCCGTAAAGGTTATGAACATCATAATGATTAAGTTTTTTATTTTCAACTACATGATACATATCCTTATAATCTAAGATATTATTGGCAAGCTTTTCAAAATTTCCTAACAATGCCCAATAATCATATACATTTAAATCAAGTGTATCCTTTGTTTCTTTTACTGCTTTGATAGCTATTTCTAAACGTTTAGGTGTATAAAATATTGCTGGTTCATTCATATCATTCCAAAAGCCATCTAGTCCTAAGGAAATTAATTTTTTATAGTGACTACCAAACCACTTACTAGCATTAGAGTTTAAAAAGTCAGGAAAATGTACTAGACCAGGCCACACAGATGCTATAAAAGGATTACCATTTTCATCCTGGCAAAAATAATTATTTTTTATTCCCTCTTCATATACATCATATCCACTTTCAATTTTTACACCTGCATCAATTATAGGTATTAAATGAATTCCTTTTTGTTTCAAATTTGCTATAAAATCTTTCAAATTAGGAAAAGCTTCACTATTAATTGTAAAATCTTTGAACCTCTCCATATAATCAATATCTAGATAAACAGCATCTAAAGGAATATCATTTTCCTCATATTTATCCACAACATTTTTTATATCTTCTTCGTTTTTATATCCCCAACGTGATTGTTGATATCCAAAACCATAAAGAGGAGGTAAATAGCTTTCTCCAATTAATATTCTAAACTCCTTTATTATATCTAAAGAATTCTCACCCTTTATGAAAAAACAAGCTCCATTCCATTCTTCCATAGTTATTCTAATAAGATTACTATCAGTGAAACCAACATCAAAAGTCACTTTACTAGGAGTATCAAAAAATAAAGCAATTGGGTTATCACGATGAATTAACAAAAAGTTATGTGCCCCATATAAACTTGGTGATTCTTCAAGATGCATTACAACATCACTACAAAAGCTTGAATAAATGCCTCCTCTTTTATTCATTCCTCTTGTACTCTGACCAAGTCCATATACTACATCCCTAGGATTTAGGTTAATTCTAATTTCATTATTTTCATAGATTATTTCTTGTGGTAATTCTTTAACATCATTATAATTATTTCCAACAATTGTATTAGTTTCAATGATTTTTTTAGCAAAAGAATACTTATAAATAATAGCCATTTTTATTTTCTCACTTTCTTAATTTCTAAACATAACGAATCATAGTCAATAATAGGTGCTTTTATTGGTAAACCTATTTGCATCAATTGTAGTCCAGAATAAACTTTATTATCAATCTTGTAATGTCCAATCTTATCTAATCCCTTTAATCGAATAAATATTTGAGGAGCCGCTACTTTTATTTTAGTAAAGCACACATATAATAATCCTGAATTGCCAAATTGAAATTGATAGCTTGTATAAAAATCATTTTCATATGGTGAGCTCAAACGATAGTAATTACCATTATAGATAATTTTTCTATGCTTAACATATTCTTTAATTTGATTTTTTATTTCCTGCTGCTCTAATTTACTAAGCTTCAATAAATCTAATTCATATCCGAAGGTACCATGACTTGCTACAATCCCTCTAGTTTTTAATGGTGTAACTCTACCTGTTTGATGATTTGGTGCTGCTGATACATGAGCTCCCATTGTTCGAATTGGGTAGCCAAATGATGTGCCATAATGTATAAATAAACGCTCATAAGCATCAGTATTATCACTAGTCCAAATTTGTGGTTCATAATAAAGCATACCTAAATCAAAGCGTCCTCCGCCTCCACTACATCCTTCTATAATTAAATCTGGGAAATCAGTTGTTAAACGTTCTAATAACTTATATAATCCTAAAACGTATCTATGTAATACCTCTCCTTGTCTTTCTATAGGTAAATTATTACTAAATACATCAGATATACTTCTATTCATATCCCATTTTATGTATTCTAAATTAGTTTCACTAATAATTTTAGCCATTTTGTCATAAATATAATCAATAACAGCATCATTACTTAAGTCTAACACCAATTGATATCTACTTCTCATTGGTTCTCTATTTGGTGCCATCAATACCCATTCTTTATGTTTTTCATATAAATCACTTTTTTCTGATATCATTTCTGGTTCAAACCATAAACCAAATTTCATACCAAGATTATGAATTTTATCTACAAAACTTGATAGTCCATTAGGGAATTTATCAGTATTAACTTCCCAATCTCCTAAACCACTAATATCACTTAACCGATTTTTGAACCAACCATCATCCATAACTAACATCTCTATTCCGAGAGATTTAGCTTTTTTAGCTAAATTTAATAGTTTTTCTTCTGTAAAATCCATATAAGTTGCTTCCCAATTATTAATTAAAATTGGTGAATAATAATCTTTAAAACGTGGATTAATTAGATGCTTAGAAATTGCCTTATGCCAATTATTAGTAAGTGATGAAAAGCCTGCGTTTGAATAACTAAAAGCGACCTCTGGAGTATAAAAAGCTTCATTTGGAGCAACATTATATCTAAAACCTTCTGGGCTTATTCCTATAGCAATTCTAATTTGGTCATAAATATTTCTTTCAATATGAAATAAGTGGCTTCCACTATATACTAAACTAAAGATATAGGCTTCTCCTTTATCCTCATTTGCATTTTTTGATGCTATTATGACAAAAGGATTTTGCTGATGTGAAGATGTTCCTCTATTACTACCTATTTCATATGCACTATGCTTAATAATTTGTCTTTCTAGCATTCTTTCTTTAACATGGGCCCCGTAAAAGCTTAGTAGCTCATATTCTTCATTAGCCTGCATATCAAAACTAACACTCATTGCTTTATCTAAAATTATATTTTCTTTTGTTTTATTTAGAATAATTACACTTCTTGTAATTAAATCATTTTCTGGATAAATACTATATAAAAGTTCAACATAAATATCCTTATATCTATCTTTTAAAACAACTTTTAAACATTCGTTTGTCTCTCTAAAGCATGGCATTCCTTTTACTTTAGGTTTTGTTTCTAGTATTTCATATCGATAAAAACGTAAATCAACTAGTCTAGAACCATCGTTATTTATTATGCCTAATGCGCTAAATCTAAAATCCCCTACACCTGTTGAAGGATATTCCTGAGGCATCAAATCCATCGAAATATTTCTAATCATTTTAGCATCGTAGCATACTCCTGAAAAGCCTTGTTCACGAGGAATAATAACATATGACATATCTTCATCAAATAATCTTGGACCGTAATATAAATGATATAGATATCCAAAATCACCAACCTTAAATTGATAGGTTGTATTTTTTGTATTTAAAGTAAATAAATTTTCTTTTACAATTATTGGCATAAATATACCCCCTGCCTTATTGTATCATAATTTTAAGAAAAGCCTCAGTAAAACTGAGGCTAATCTACCAAAAATTTAATTAATATTTGAATGTAAAGACTGCGTGTCCTTGACCATCTTTAACAACATCACAAACATCGCCACCAAAAATACCTATTTGATTAGCACCATTTGAAATTCTACCATCCATAAAGCCCATATTAGCTGGTTCATCTTTTGTAGTGAATGTCTTAACAAAGCTTTCTTGAACTACATTTAACCATTTTGAACCATTCTTTAAATCAGGAACCTTACGATTATTTTGATAAGTATCAGGAGTCAAGCTTACACCATAAGTTAATCTTAAATTGCCTGTGAATAATACTTCATAGCCAAAGTCAAATGTTAAAACTTTTTCATTAACTGTTAATGTGAATAAACCTTTTGATTCAACATTTGTAAATACTAAGCTAATATCATATTTTGAATCAAATTTCCAAACACCATTTGCTTTATCCCATGTTGCATAACCAACAGTATCACCATAAACACGTTCTCCCATATATGCTTCTGCCATACCGCCATTTAAAGCAACTACTTCAGAGAATAGTTTAATATCGCGCTTAGTACCATCTGCTAAATCCTTTGTAGATTCAACTGTACCAGCATCAAATGAAATACCCATTATAACATGACTATATTTTGCAGATGCTCCACTTGCATCAGCATTATTTTGAGCACCTAACCAAATTTCAGCTCTTACAGGTTGATTTGGATTCTTTGAAGGAGATATTGTAGATGAAGTTAAATCATATACTGCTTGCATCTTGTCATATCCGCCACTATTATCTGCCCAGCTTAAATATTGTGCTGTTGTTACACCTGCTTTATAAACTGAAGCACGCCAACCTGTCCACATTCCATCTGGATCTCCTGATGGATGATATCCACCTGAACCATCTGTATTTGTAGTTTCAAAATCTGCAGGACGTGCAAAGAACTTACCAATATTCTTTTCATTTCCGCTTGCTTGGAACATCATACTAGCTAAACCTTGAGTATGAATCTTTAGATCAGATTCATAATTTTGATACCAACTAAATTGTCCATTTGTAACTTTTCCTGTTGAATCAAAAGCATCTGATAATCCATTTTCATCAAACCATGCATAAGATTTACCATTAGTTCCACCATAAACTACATCTGCTTCTTCTCCGTTAGAAACAACTTTAATTGTACCATTTAATTGTCCTAAAACATATAATTCATCTAAGGCTTCATAAACACTACGGAAATTACCTAGCAATGTTCCATCTTCACGATAAGCATTAAATGTATTTACTGCTTTAACCTCAATTTCTACAGTTACTTTAGTATCATTTGGTCCTGTAATAGTTACATTTACCTTACCTGCTTTTTTACCTGTTACAAATAAAATGTTATTCTTTAATTCTTCTTGATTAATCTCTACAATTCCTTCTTCATCAACACTAGCTGTTAATGTGCCTTCCATATTAGATAAAGTTAATTTAGCTTCAAATGTGTCATCTACATAAATTGAACCGCTTGTCTTATCGATTGTTAATAAAGGTTCATTTATGGCTTCAGTTGTGAATTTAAAGTCTTTATCAAATGTATAAAGATATGATCTTCTTGGTAAATCATCATTTTTAAAAGTGTTAGAATGTCCTGTTTGAGGACCAAAGCCAAGAATTACACCTTTATAATTAACTTGGAAACCATAATTGTGGGCATGACCAACAATAATAGCTTTAGTACTCTTCTTTTCAATACATGCATCTAAAATACCTGCATCCTCTGTTGCTGCACCATTTTTAATTTCTTCAATTTCAGCTTCCGTCAAATCTTCTTCAATAACAAATTGTGCATCTTCCTTTCCTTCCTTAGCATCCTTATATGCAGTATAGAATTCAGGAGTTTGCATATGTTGGAATAAAACTGTAGGAACAACACTTCCATCTACATATGCTTCTTGAAGTTTATCAATTTCTTTTTTATACCAATCAACTTGTTCATCAGTTACTGATTGATATTTTGCAGCACTATAGTCATAAATACCTGAATCTAGGAAAACAAAAGCGCCTCTTATTGTATCGCTATCTTTTTCACGAACAGCAATTGAGAAATTGCCATATCTAAAATCATCTTCATCAACAAATCCAGAACGATACATTAAATAATCACTATCTTTTGAATGCTCTTCTAATTTCTTTGATAATACACCCTTTGTCTTAGCATCCTCAGCATCATGGTTACCAAAAACAAATGTCCATGGTGTTTGAAAACTATCCATCAAACGAATAAATTTAGTTAAACCTGCATCACCTGTTGATAAGATATTATCTCCACCACAAACAATGAAATCAGGCTTGCCATTTTCCTTATAGTATTCTAAATACTTTTTAGTTAACTCTTCTTTTCCATTATGATAAGGCTTTTGAGGATCACCATAATGTAAATCTGTCCACTGTGCAACCTTTAAATTTGCCCCTTTTTCTACCTCAATCTCTAATTCAAATTTTTCAGGGTCAGTTGGATCTGGATCAGGGTTTGGATTTGGGTTAGGATCAGGGTTTGATTGATCCTTTTTACATCCTGATAGCAAGAACACAGCTGCCATAAAAAATGTCATTAAACCTACAAAAAACTTTTTCATTTTTACCCTCCTTTTAATGTAAGTTTTTTTTCAAATGAATATTTAATATTTGTGACCAATATTCAAAGTCATTTAACATCCCGTAGACCTTTAACTCTTCTAAAATTTTCTTTAATAAAAGAATTTTATTTCCTCCTTCCATCTTTTTTAAACCATCAAATTGAATCAAAATGGCATTTAAATTCAAACTATAAAGTTTTGATTTTAAATTTAAATCCAGTTTTATAGCCTCGATTATTCTTTCAATTTTATCATGTGGGCTGGCTAAGATATTTCTATTGCTATAGTTATGTAAATAATCAAGATTTTCTTTACCTTCTAAGACGTTATTTATTTGGAAAATTCCGTATCCTAATGCTCCACTCTCATATAAGGCATCAATTTGCTTACGAATTGTTGCTGTATTAGTTCCTGTTTGAATAGGCATTATTCCCGTATAACTGAAGGCATTATCACTTGCTACTCTTACTAAGTTTTTAGTAGACTTTTTAACTTCACTTTCGCCAATGTAATAAGCCATTGGGAAAATAAAATCTATTAGTCCTTCATTTACCCATGGTACCCAATCTTGCATTTTATTTTTCTTCGCATACAAAATATCATCAACAACCGCCATCGAAATAAAAACGTTTTTATTTATTTTTTTAACTAAATCTCTTATTTCTTTTACTAGCTGATTAATTTTACTAATTCGGTAATCTTGCCATTTTAAATATATTTCATCATTCTTTACTAGTTCTCTAATATCACCAGTTAATTTTTCTTTATTCATGAACTCATTAATGGCATACTTAGTATAGCCATTACTAGTTTCTAATTTATAATTGCCATGAGGATATCTAATATAATCAATATGTATGCCATCAAAGTTATATCTTGACAACATTTCTTCATATATACTTAAAATATAGGCATGACATTCTGGATTTGCAGGATCTAAAAATATAAAGCCATTTTCAACTAATTCGGCATTACCATCCCCAGGTCCTTGAAAGGTAGAACCATCATAATTAACCATATGCCACGAATCATCGTACCATGATTTCCAATCTTTTTTGTTTTCACCAACAAAAAAATTTTCTACCCAAGCGTGTACCTCAATATTTCTTTTATGTGCCTCTGAGATTACAGCTTTTAAATAATCATTCCCATAAATTCCATATTCACCACCTTTTACTTCACTTGAATAATCTGTGATTTTAGATGGATACGGAACAGAACCATTGTAGAAGCATTCTAAATATATTCCTGTTATTTTTGCATAAGCTAGACTATCAAGCCTTGCCTCAATTTCAGCAAGGCTTTTTGATTGGGGACGTGCCCAAACATTAGTACTAGCTATTGTAGGGGAAGAAGAAAGGTTATTTAAAAATACTTCAATTTTTTCTTTTATTTTTTGATATTCTACTTCATCTTGTGTCATTAAAAATTCTATTTCTTTAATTCCATTTTTAACAACTTCAAGATCAAATATTTCATAATTTTTTACTGCTTTTTCATATTTATCTTTCAAAAGCTTATAATTATAATTTAATTCACATTTTTTTATATGATTAAAGTCATTTGTAAGAACAAGGTTCTTTTCAACAAGTTCTATTTTTGTTCCTACATAAACATTTTCTTTTATAAATTCCATAGCTTTACCATTACCTGAAACCACAAAACCATCATTTGGAATTTTTACTCTATCAGCTATTTCTATTACATACCCTAAAGAATTAACTGCAGCCTCCATTCCCCATGGATTAGTTCCTGTATAATTGTCTATAGTTTTATTTTTATAAGAAAATGTATAAACACAAAGCTGATCTTGTCCTCTAAAGCCAGGTATATCCTGCCATTTAGGGTTATCATCCTTACTTGGATTTATAAAATCTATCTTGTATATCATCCTATTTTTCTACTACTAATAAGGTATTAATTACCTGACGTGACTCATTTAATGTGTAGGTTCCAAAATCTGAAGAACGTGTCCATACAGCTAATTCCTTATTAGGCTCCTTTACTAATAATTGTGATGAACCACCACCATCAAAGTTAGCACCCATTGCACAGCCATAATAACGCATTAATTCTGCAAGCTCAGGTAAATTTACACCATAGCTATCACTTTCACTTGTACTCTTGTGACCATATCTTAAAGCTTCAATTGAAAATACAACAACTGTACCATCAGGCTTAATTCCAACTGACGTACGAGGGATATCTGTAGTTTGTGCACCATTTGAGTTTTCTTTTGTGACTGTACTAGCAATATTCCCATCCAAAACCAATGCTTGACGAGCTCCTAAAACTGTTTCATAATGTTGCCACTTTTCTCCTTCAGAACTATTGTAATAAGCAACATATTGACCAACCTTAGCCTCAATTTCTACATTTTCAGGAATCATAACATATAAATAGTTGCTATCAGCATCTAATTCCTCTTCCTTATGAGCATCTCTAATTTCTAAGATTTTTCCGTGCTTTACTACACCACTTTTTAAATGTGAACGTTCAATCTTCAATAGCTTACCATCACGCAATGTAACTCGTTTATTATCAATAATATTAATAGTAGTTTTTCCTGTTGTAGATTCGTTTAAATCAACTCTATCATAAGTAATTTTACTAGTTGAATTTAAATCAGGTTCATCTAAAAATGCAATCTCATAAATGAATCTAGTTTGAACTGTTTCTTTTACTGTTTTACCATCAACGCTTGGCCCTATTTGAGCTTGTTTGCCACTTGAAGAAATTCCAAATAACATTGGCATAGATGCTGGTAAATCAGCTGCAGGATCTTTATAGTCATAGACTCCGTTATCATTATGACTTTCTTTTATTATTGTTCCATTTTTTACAAAAGCATTAACAGGAAATGAACCGAAGAAATCTGCATTGACTGCTGCATATACCGTCTTTCCTTCATGCTTTTTTTCATACGCTGTTAGCATATCATATGGCGTTGCTTTACTTATTGAACCGACAGAATCATTCTTTGTTCCTGCTTCAATAGAAACCTTATTAAGATCAACATTAATAGCTTGTGCGATTACATGATTTCCATTGTTTAAATTGAAATTTAAGGTTTCAATAAAAGCACCATCTGCTAAAGTTGTCTTCTTAGCTACTTTATAGCTATTTTCATCAAAGAGTGTTGGAGTAAAACTGCCTAATTCACCATAACTAATCTTCGTAGCTGCCTCAGTTAATTCACATAAATTACATTTATCACTGTCTGGATCGGGACTTGGAATGTCTTTTTTGCAACTCACAAAGGCTAAAGAGGCTAATCCAATTAATGCCAACTGTACGACCTTTTTCATAATTTCCTCCTATCTAAGCTTGTTAATAAATTCAACCAATTGCTTTGAAGCTAATTCATGCATTTTATAACCAGGATGATGATTAGCTCCCATTTCATTACATGAACTCATATCAAACTTTAGTAAATAAATATTTTTATTTTTATATTCCTCTATTACTTCTAAAATAGCTTTTCTAACTGCAAAATGAAGTGGTACAAATTCAGTAGCAAAGATAATTTTTGTATTAGGATATTTAGAAAATAAATCATTTAAAAATGCCTTAATTCTCTTTTTCAAATTATTATGTTCAACTGCCATTAATGCCAAAATCTCATTAAAGCTCATTTCACTTTTTATCCAAGGGGCATCATAGTTAAACCAGCCATCGTCGTTAGCTCCTAAATTAACAATAACATAATCAGGAATATATTTTGAATTATCCCAATTAGGTAGATTTTCTAATGGCATCTTAGGAATATAATCAGCCTTTGAAACTAAATCACATACACTTTCTACAGGCTCGCTCATATTCCATATACCATGATAGAATGGATAACCACTAACAGCTACAACACTTACTAGCGCATTTAAGCTCTTAGCTGTAAGTCCTACATATCCATCTATTACACTTTCTTGAATTGTTTTAAATGTCAAGTCCTTACTAGTACCTAAATTACCATATCCACATGTTAATGAATCACCATAGAACTCTAATTTTAAACAATGACTTTCTACTAAAGGCTTATAGTTTTGTTCAGATATCATTTTTAAAGCAATACTAGAGACACTAGATTCAGTGCGCTTATAAACTCTTACTTCATGATAATCTAAAGTAGAAAAGGTAACTTCTACTTCCTTAGTTAACTCATCTATTACTACATCTGTCCTAATGCTATCTTTATAAATAGTTATAACTGGATATGAATCGCCTTCAAATTTTGAAATTAAAGTAAGTGTTAATTTACTTCCAATAAAAGAAAAGCCAAATCCAGAATGTGAAAAATTAAAATGTAATAAGTCATTAGATACATATGTTCTTCCATAAGTTGTTAATTTTGAAAAATCCATTGTCTCACCCTATTCATTAAAATCTATAACTGTACCATCTTTTAAACGACTCTCTTCAGCTTTTAGGCTCATTAAATGCGAAATAACTGAATCATGTAAAAGAGTAAGACTATCAGTTTTCTTATTATTTAATAGATAATCTAACAACTCATTGACCATAATTCTATCTCCACCACCATGACCTTCAAAATCAGTAGTTAGTTTATTTATATCAATTTCTTCTTTAGTGCCATCAAAATAGTTAACATATATCTTTCTTTCTTCAAAGTTTCCGATGATGTCAGCCTTTGTTCCAAAGACCTTAATATCACGATAGCACCATCTAGAAAATGCATTCATTGTTAATGATGCAGTCGTATTATCTTCAAAGCAAATATTGACAATTTGATGGTCTACTACATCATTATCCATATCGTATACACAACGACCATAATCACTTGTCTTTAAAAAGTTATCAATTTTTTCATCTGACAAATCGCGTCCAATAAATGGAACTAACCACTCTCTATTATTCATATAAAATTTATAGCAGTTAAAATCACATTTATCTTTTAATGGACATAAAAAACATCTCTTAGCAGCATTCTTAGGTTGGTTTTCTTTTTTAAACCAATACAAATCACCAAATGAACTAATTTTCTTAATTGGTTTATCCATAAGCCAAGCTAATATGTCCATATCGTGTGAGCATTTAGTCAAAATTTGAGGTCCTGATTCTTTACTATTATGCCAATTACCTCTAACATAACTGTGAGCTTCATGCCAAAAAGCGACATTTTCAGTAGCATTTATATTAACAATTTCACCAATTTTACCACTTTTTATTAATTCCTTAATTTGTTTGTAGAAAATTGTATATCTTAAAACGTGACAAACAATAACTTTTACGCCCTTTTTGTCAGCTAAAGCCTCTAATTCTTTAATTTCATTCACATGCGTAGAAATAGGTTTTTCTAATAAAATGTTATATCCTAATTCAATAGCCTCTTTAGCCTCTTGATAGTGATATTTATCCATTGATGAAATAATTAATAAGTCTAAATCCAATTTTGCATTCAATAAATCTGCACCACTTACAAACTTATTTGAAACATCATATTCAGCTAAACGTTCTTTAACGTCTGCATCATTAATTTTAAAATCTGCAACTGCTACTAGAGTAGCTCTTTCACTATTTTCCTTTATAAATTTAGCATATAAACTACCACGATTTCCGAAGCCTATTAATCCCACTTTGATATTTTTCATTTTTACACCTCGCTTGATAAAACAATTACCTCATATGGACTTAATGTGTATTCTTTGTTTATTTTTTTATTATGACTACCTAAAATAATATTTAAGTTTTTTAATTCAATCTTTGTTTCTTCGTCTGAAAAATTAACAATAACATCTAGTTTTTTATCATTTAATAATCTTTGATATGCAATTATATTTGTGCTAGAAAAATCTAACAATTTGAAACTACCATTGATTAATATTTCTTTAAATTTTCCTT
Organism: uncultured Acholeplasmatales bacterium; assembly: GCA_944324805.1. Taxonomy (GTDB): domain Bacteria; phylum Bacillota_I; class Bacilli_A; order Acholeplasmatales; family Anaeroplasmataceae; genus CALUXS01. The sequence continues at coordinate 127,080 of CALUXS010000004.1, forward strand.
TTCGAAGCGATATTAATTTTTTATAGAAGCTATAAACGGAATTATCATCTAAAATTTGAGAACTTGCCACCATTTTTTCATATTCATTTGGTACCTTAATCCATGTCTTAAATCCCTCATTAAAACCCAAGTTTAAAGAAGAATTCCAAGGCATTGGCAGTCTTCCTTGATCACGACATCCTACGTTAAGCATTTTCAAAAATTCTAAATCAGTATATAGCTTTTTTTCTTCAACATATTCTTTATAAAGCATCTTAGCTTCAATATCTTTGATCTCATCTAAATTTTCAAATACCGTATTTACTAATCCTAGTTCTTCACCCTGATAAATAAATGGTGTACCCTCTTCTAAAAATAAGATTGCTGCTAAAGCCTTTGCACTGCTTTCAGGATATATTAAAGATCCAAAACGATTGACACTTCTAGTCAAATCATGATTTTCCCAAAATAATGGTAAATAACTTTTATTATGTATCCCCTGTTGCCATTTATTTAAGGCTTCTTTTAATTCTAAATTACTTCGTCTTACACAAGAGAATTTTCCTAATGGTCCTTCTTTCCAAGTGTATGTTGGGACTTCAAATTGAAATAACTCATTTATTTCCTTACGCTCATTAGCAGTATATTTAAGCATAATTTCAACATTAGGCCAACCTTCTCCAACTGTGAAGAAATCGGGATAACTTTTTCTTACTTCTTCCATAACTTCTCTTAGGTAACTATGTAAAATTTCTCCATTAGCAATTACATTATTTTTTAGATCCTTGCCAATAAGTTCTATAGCATCTAATCTAAAGCCAGAAACGCCTTTATTAAGCCAAAATAGCATTATATTTACTATTTCTTTACGAACATTTTCATTTTGCCAATTTAAATCTGCTTGACCTACACCAAAATAATGATAATAATACTCATCTAGGCTAGGAACATATTCCCACGCTTCACCACCAAAGGATGATTTTTTTTCATCCTTTGTCTTACTAAAAAAGTAATAATCATGATATTTACTATTCTTATCTTTAATTGCTTCTAAAAACCATTTATGTTTAGTAGATGTATGATTAGCTACTAAATCTAATAAGATTTTTATATTTCTTTTTTTAGCCTCTTTGATTAACCTATCAAAAACATTCATATCTCCATAAAGACTAGATATTTCATAATAGTTTGAAATATCATACCCATTATCTTCCATCGGAGACTCATATATAGGAGAAAGCCAAATTGTATCAATGCCTAAATTTTTAATATAATCTAATTTAGAAATTATTCCTTCTAGATCTCCTATACCATCATTATTGCTGTCACAAAAACTTTTTGGATATATTTGATAGACAACAGCCTCTTTCCACCATTCATTATTCATGAGAACTAAAGGCTCCTGCATAGAATTCTGTGATTTTCTTAGGTCTTGTTATAGCGCCGCCTATAACTACATATTCAATACCAATATTAATTATTTTTTCTAAATCTTCTTTTTGTTTAATTCCACCTTCAGCTACAATAATTGAATTTTTTATTTCTTTTTTCATTTCTTCAATTAAAGCTATATTAGGAAGTTCAATTCCTTTAGTATCATCGGTATAACCAGATAATGTTGATGATATATAATCAAAACCTAATTCTTCTGCTCTTTTTGCTTCAGCAATAGTAGCAATATCTGCCATTATTTTTTTATTACTATTTTCTCTAATATATTTAACTATTTCCTCAACTGTCTCATTAGGATGAACTTGAAAGGTTGCGTCTAAGGCGATAACATCGCATTTTGAATTAATTAAACGTTTAACTTCCTTAATTGTTGGAGTTATATACACCTTAGAGTTTGGATAATCCTTTTTTATTATTCCAATAATTGGTAAGCTTCCATCAATATATTTATAAATCATATTAATGTCTCTTACTGTATTAGCTCTTATTCCTACTGCTCCACCCTCTTTAGCAGCAACTGCCATCTTGGCTATAGTATCACCGCCATATAATGGCTCTTCTTTTAATGCCTGACAAGAAACAATTAAGCCTTTTTGTAAATCTCTAGACACTATCTACACCCTCTTTTCTAAAGCTTTATTTATTAAATAGTTTGCTCCATATAAAGATGATTTATCTTTAAATACTGCAAATCTAACATTTTCAATTTTATTTTTTTCTTTTATTATGTTAGCTAGGCTAACTCCCCCACCTAGAATAATTACTTCAGGTGAAATAAAAGAATTTATACTTGTTAAAACAGTTTCTAGATAACAAAGGAACTCATCGACTATTACTTTAGCTTTAGAGTCGCCATTACTAGCTAGTAAAAAAACCTCTTTTGCACTATTAACATTAATGTTATGCTTTTTAGCCTCTTTTATAAGTGCTGTTGCAGAAATATATTGTTCAATACAACCTCTTTGTCCGCAATTACATAATCTACCATTTTTTTCAATAATCAAATGACCAAAGCGAGCTCCTGTAAATTTAGAACCATGAAGTATGTTTCCATCAACTAAAGCAGCACCACCAACTCCCGTACCTAGTGTTAACATAGTAATATTTTTTATGGTTGGATAATTTATCATTTCACCATACAAAGCACAAATTGCATCATTTTCTACTGCGCATTCTACTTTGTATTGTTCTTCTATAGTTTTCTTTATATTTAATCCCGTAAAACCCTTTAAATTATCAGTTGCATATGTACACAATCCTAAATCAGGATTGATATTTCCTGCTGAAGAAATACCTATACCTATAACATCTGATGAGAAAAGCTCATTTATAACTGCTTTTATGTTTGCTAAAATTGTTTCTCTATTAGTATTACCCATTGTGGGTTTTGTTGCTTCCTTGATAATATTATTATTTAAAAATAGTGCTCCTTTAATTGTGGTTCCGCCAATATCAATTGCAATTGTTTTCATTATTTTTCACCTCAAGTGATAAGTCAATTTCAAACATTCTGCGCCATGGCATTTTGATACTTATTTTTAAAATTTCAGCATCTAATTTTTTGGCAAATTGTCCAATTTTCTCTTTTAATTCTTTTTCAACAATTCTTGCTACTAAGCCATTTTCCTCTTTTACATCAAAGAAATTCATTTTATACTTATAAAGATTTTTAGTAACATCTAATCTTACCATGCCACAATAAAACACATCTTCAACATAACGATGCGCTAAGCATTTTTTCTTTGCCAAATAATCTTTAGAAAAATGACTACAAATAGCAATATATAATGCTGTTCCAATTGTGTTTGAGGAAGTATTCCAGCCAGCATATCCTGAAATTTTAAATAATAAATCTTTTTCCTCAAACAATCTATATAAATCCAAATCACCTTTATTTGCATAAGCAATATCGGCAATTGTCACTTCTTTATTTTCTTTAATTAAATTATTTATGTTTGTTATAAAATCATCTAAATTACGTTCTTTTTCATAATAAATAGGATTAGGAATTTCATTATAATCATTCATGCCAGATCCTATATTGATAGCTAATATTAAATCTGCCTCTAAAATACTATTAGCTCTGATTCCATTTATTGCTAAAATTTGATATGTGATAGTATCATCTACGGGTCTATCCTCATATAATGGTTTTACATTCTTTCCATTTTTTGAAGCATATATTGGGTAAATTGATGGTTTATAATTGTGAATGCTATTGTGCACTCTTGCAAGCAAGGTCATCCCTATTTCATCAGCTCCTGGATACATTAAAATCTTATTTTCGATTTTATATTCTTCAATTATTTTCTTTACTTCTCTTTTATTTAACGTAGTAAAGCCATAATAGGCTGAATCATCTTGTGGGATAATGAAAAAATCGATTACGCCATCACATATCAATCTTAGACTGAAAGAAAGAACCTTTTGGTTTACGTTTCTTCTTTCAATATAGTCATTAAGTACCTCTAATGGTACTCGGTTTTTGATATCTGACCATAAAGTTTCTTCATCAGGAGTTAATATTCCATCCTGCTTTTTATTTAAATAAACTCCATAGGTAAAGATATCTTTTCCATAATCTTCATAATAAAGTGGTTCCTCATCGCCTGATGAATATTGTGGGCAACGCATAATTAATTCAAATGCGTAAATTATTAATTGTGGGTTTATTTTTTTTATTTCTTTAATTACTTCTAAGCGTTCAATGAGTGTATCATAGCTATCATGATGTAATCTTGAAGGGACAATTCCCCCATAGATTAACATATCAAGTGACACTACTAAATATTTAGCGTCACTGGCCTCTTTCTTTAGCCAATTAGCTATTTTATTCACATCACCAGGTATTTTTTTGTTTCCTAATATTTCAATAGGAGGATTAACAATTTCTAAATCATTTGTTAAAAATAAACTAGGAAATTTATAATTACATGGTCTTTCATCAAGCGGTAAGTAAACTACTTTATTCACAATCTTTCAACACCTTTTTTATTTTTTTATAATAGCCATTAGCAATTAAAATTGCTCCAGCATCGGTAGGATGAACTCCATCAACTGTATATTCTGTAAAGTGAATTAATTCGGTATTATTAAAGAATTTATCACCATCTAAATACCAAATATCTAATCCTTTTCTCTTATATTTTCGAACTACCTTATTAATAAACTCTTTATAATATAGCTTAAGTTCTGTTCTATCCTTGTCATATATATCCATTGCAAATGGAATTTGTGTCACTAATAATATAGGTACATTAGGACGTTCATTATGGTAAATATCAATGAAATTTTCTAAGTTATCCTCTAGTTTACTAGTACACCCTGCATTTGCTTGAATATCAATAATAAATAAATCAATATCTTCTCTTTTAGCTAATATTTTTGCTATTATGGATTCTCCTAATGCAGATCCTGAAAAACTATAATTTAAAAATTCCTTTTCAAGCTTTCTACTTAATATACTTGTATAAAGCATACCAGGACGAGATACACATCCACCTTGTCCTATAGACGTTCCATAAAGCATTATTTTACCTGTATTTTTATACTTATTAGGTTCAATTATGCTATCGTAGTCAAAGCCAATTTTCACAACCTTAACTCCCATATAAAGAGGAAAATACAAAATATAGTCACGCATTTTTCCATCGTTATACCACAAAAGTTGCATTTGATACTTATTTTTTTTAGGAGAAAAAACTGTGTTAGAATGGAAAATATAGCGTTTTTCTTTCTCATCATATGTATATAAATCAAATCCTGACTGACCAACACCTGTCATATGTCCCATATTAGGTGAACTAGGTAATATGACATCTAGCATAATTCTTTTTGAATTAGTTTTAAATCTTAATTCTAGGCCTGCTGTATTTTTAGCCAAAAATGCAACTGCCTCAGAAACTTTTTTTACACTTCTTATTTCTTTAGGTGAAAAACGTGTTAAATGTTTATTTGAAAACTGATCTGATCCAAAATGTCCAAAAACATCATCCCACGGATCATACCACTTAACATCGTTAGCATAAGGAGCAAGTGATATAAAGTTAGCAAAATCAAATTCTTTTTTCATATCCTATCCCTTTACTGAACCAATTGTTAATCCTGATTTAATGTATCTAAATACAAATGGATAAATCAATAAAATTGGTATTATACTTAGTACAATTGTTGCTGCTTGAATATTTTGTTGATTCATCATATAGAATGGATCTGTTATACCAGATGAACCAATATTCAAAAGTTCATATATGTATAATGCCATTGGTTTAGCCCCATCGTTTGTTCTAATTAGCAACAATGCACCACCATAGCTATTTATACATGCAACAATTGTGAAGAAACAACATGTAGCAAATGTAGGAATTGCCATTGGAATTATTATATTAAAGAATAAACGTAAGCTACCTGCACCATCGATAATGGCTGCTTCTTCTAATTCTTTTGGTAATCCTTCAAAAGTTGTTTTAAATAATAGCATATTGAAAACATTACTTATACTCATTACTATAACACCTAAAATCTTTTCTGTTAATCCTAGTGATGACATCAATAAATATGAAGGAACAACACCAGCTGAAAACAACATAGTAATAATAAAGAATGTCAAAATGAACTTTCTAAAAGGGAAATCAGGCTTTGATAACGGATATGCCGCAAGTGCCATAAATACGTTAGATAGAATCGTAACTGATATTGCTAAAATAACTGTGTTTTTTACTGATCTTAAAAATCCACCATCTTCAAAAACATATGCGAATGCTCTAAAGCTAAATCCAAATACAGCTCCATTTTCTGAAGAAACTTTAGGTAAGAATGTGACCTGAGAGTTCACCTCTCCTTCTGAAAATGAAAGAGCAAACAAATTTAGCATTGGTAAAATAACTAAAATCATTCCTATTATGAAGGCAATATAAATGAAAACATCAATTATATAATCTGTCTTAGGTTGTCTTATTTTATTTTCATTACGTTTAAATATATTTGTCATCTAAACCACCTACCATAAACTTCTTTTTAATGTCTTCTTGACTAAAGTATTTCCACCAAGCATTAAGAATAAGGCAAATAAACCATTGAACACAGATAAAGCAACAGTAAATGGTATATTAGAGTTTTGCATTGCTAAATCAAAAATGTATGTTCCTAAAATTTGCTTATCATATGTAGAAGACCTTACTAACTGTAACATTGAATATACCTGATCAAAACCAGCATCTAAAATATATGTGATGTTCATTACTAGCATTAATGCAATAATAGGAAGTATTGAAGGAATTGTTAAATATCTAATCTTTTGTATTTTATTTGCTCCATCAATAGTTGCAGCTTCATAATATGACTTATCTATTGAAACAATAGCGGCATAATAATAAATACTTCCCCATCCTAGTCCTTTCCAGGCGGCTAGGAAAATTACTAAGAACATATACCAATCATTGAAAAAATATATTCTTTCTCCACCTAATTTAGCTATCACATTATTTATTACACCTGTATCTAGACCTAAAATATTTTGCCATATACCTATACAAACAGGCCATGACAAGAAATTAGGTAAACATAGTACGATTAGAATTAGTTTTGAAATCCATGGTTTTTTTATTTCTGCTAGCATAATAGCTACCAAAATAGTCAAAGGGAAAATAATAACTAATTTTAATATACTAATTAAAAGTGTGTTTGATAAAGCTACTAAAAAAGCATCATCTGCAAAAACATCAATAAAATTTTGAATTGTCCATCCACTTGTCAAGGTGTCGTATAACCAATAGCTTGCTCTAACTTCCTCTTTAAAAGCAAATAAGACACCAAGCATAGGAATGTAACCTAAAACAAAGGAAATAATAAATGCTGGAAGAATAAATGCAGCAATAGCTTTATGCTTCTTTAGCTTAGCATATTCATTTTTAAAATAAGCCCTAATACGGCCCTTTTTGGGCTTTTTAATTTCTTTTTCTTCCATTTACTTTAACTCCTTATTTTTTATTTTTCCACCAATCTTGAATATATTGATTAGCATCATTCCAGAATTTTTTCTCATAGTTAGTTTTTTGAGTTTCAAAACCACGCTTAGCTGTTTCAACATCCTTTGCATTAACAATACCTTGTTCTAATGTTAGAATATATGATCTAGCACTCATTTCAACGTTTGACCAGTTTTTAATTATTGGTGCAAAAGAGAATGGATTTTTTATAGCATTTGGACTAGTTTCATCAACTAAAATATCCCAAGCATTATAAATACTCTCACGTAATGGCCAATTTGCTTTAGCAACATTAACATTAGTACCATTAGCATACATTGAATTTGTCAAAACCTCTTTTTCGAACTTCTCAGTTGGTTTTCTATAAACAACACGATCAGGAAGCTCAACCTTGAAATATCCCTCAGGAACTCCACCACTAACCTCTGCTTCTGTTAATTCTTCGTAGTGAACACCCTTTTTACCTGCAACATATAAATCATATGCTTCATCTGTTATTTTCTTATTTAACCAATCCATAATATAAACAGCATCTTTAGCCATATATGAAGGAATCGCATTAAAATATGCTACTTGAACACTTGCTTTAAATTTAGGTTCACTTTGAACTTCACTACCAAAACTGCCATCACCTAAACAATATAATTGAATTCCAACCATCTTTTGTGCTTCTTCAACAGTTATTCCTTTAACTGCAGCAAGTGATTCATAAAGTGTGTTAGCATTCCAATATGGTAAATATCCACATCCTATTTTGCTATTTACAAAATTGTTTAAGATATTAGTTTGTGTATATCCTTGCCATTCTTTTGAAATTATTGAATCGCGTTGTAATTGGTTCAAATATAACAAGTAATCTTGATAATTTTCATGGTAGATATAACTTTTTATCTCATTATTTTCATCAACAAAGTAATCATCAGGTAAATCCCATGCTGAAGATAATACTTCTATATCAGCCTGTGATCCTTGCATTGCTAAGGCATGATAAGAAGAATCACTACCATATTTTGCTTGAAGCTTATAAAGAGCATCATTAACTTCTGTTATTGTGTAAGGAACTTTATCGATTCCAACGGCCTTTAGTTGTGTCATATCCCAAGCTAAAGCATAACTAAGCATACCAGAAAAACCAACTTCAGGAATACCATAGATCTTACCATCCTCTGCAGTCGCTGAAGCCCATGCTTCCTTAGGAATTATTTCTAAAATATTTTGGCCATAACGTTCTAATAATTCATTTAAAGGTAAAAATGCATCTTGTTCCTGTAAGGTGCCATATGTACCTGTATCTAACTTTAGAACATGATAAGGATCTCTTGTGGCAATTATATTAGTGATAACCTTTGAATTATCTTGATCTAATATTTGTTCATAATTAACCTTATATCCTGTTATCTCTTCATAAAGTTTTGTCGTATAAGAATTCTTAAATTCTTCATTCGATAATCCAGAGTTTGGATATATTGCCTTCAATTCAATTTTATTATTGAGGTCAACATCCCAATTAATCTCATCTTGTCCCGGCTTAGGAATGTTACATGCAGCTAAAGATAAAATACTTGCTATTCCTAATGTGCCTCCTAAAAGTTTTTTAAAATATTTTTTCATTATATCCTTCCTTTCTTTTTTTACCCTTACTAAAGCACCAATTTATTAGAACTTTAGTAAGGGTAAGGAATCTAGTTTAAGACTAGACTCCTTTTTTGATTTACTTTAACCCTTCACATGCTTTAATAGCATCTTGTAATTTTTTGTATAATGAATCGTTTACTTTTGTGAAAATTGCTTGTCCCCATTCAGTTAAAGCATCAAAATCTTTGGCTGCTGGATCTACTAATTTTTCTTTTATTTCTGTAGTAAATCCTTCTGTTGGTAATGCTTTAATTTGATCATAAACGCTTTGTACTGCAGGTGCATAAACTTCTTCTTTATTAGCTGCTATATCATATGAGAAATTATATACATCGCTACCATTAAATTCAGCACTTACAATTGAAGGTGTATATAATACAGTTTGATAACGGGCTGGATTATCTTCACTTGAATTTAACAAGTTATATTCACCAGCATTTAATACATTTAATGCACCATAATCTGCTAATACATCTTCAAATGCATAACCTGTTGCACTTTTTACAACAACATTTTTAAAATAAGAACCATTCATATAATCTTTAACAGATGCATCAGATACGATATCTAGACCTGCTGAGAAACGAATTGTTCCACATTGAGTTAATGCTGAATCCTCAAAATCCTTAACTATCTCTTTTTCACCAGTATTAATAGTTAATCTATTAACTAAATATTCATCACCATCTTCATTAGTAACCATTTTTGTTTCAAGTGTCATTTTAACATCATGATTTGGAATAAAGCATTGCTTTTCTTCATTCCAAGTAGAACCCATAATGAAAGATTCCTTATCAACATCAATTGTTGTACTGCTTTGATTTTGTGAATTACCTGTATAGTAATACCAATTTCCTGTTTTTGTATCGCATCTAATACCCATATGATTCATATAATATGAGTCAACTGTTAAGAAACCAACAAAGGCCATTGTTTCTGTATTGCCATCATATGCAGGAGAAATTTCTGCCTTTGATAATTCAATATCATAAACCTCTTTAGTAATTCCTGAATAAGGAATCATATCAACTGTAGCAGATGATTCAATATCCCAGAAAGTATTCCATACCGGAACAACTGTTGAACCATTTTCACTACCAACACCTACTACCTTATGTCCATTCATATATGGAGCGCCATAATTTGCATATTCATTCATTACAGTAATATAGTCTGTGTTAATTAATTTTGATGAATAATCTTGCTTCCATGCTGAATATCCAGCTAATTGATTTCCATTTGAGTAATACCAAAACATATCTTTTGAATCAGCTGCATAACCATCAAAGTTGACAAATACTTTTTGTTCATCATTTCCAACAACCGTAACATAAGCTCCTCTATCACCTTCCATTAGAGTAGCTTCAATTGCTTCATATAATGATTTGTATTTTCCTAGTTCTGTTTTATCATTTAAATGAGCAATATATGCATCTTCTCTATTATCAACTCTTGTTTTTACTACCTCACTAGGTTTTTCTTCAGGAGTTTCTGGAGTTTTCCCTCCTTCATCCTTTTTACAACCTACAAAGCCAAATGCTGCAGTCGCAACTAGCCCAAGTGTTAAAATTTTTTTAAACTCTTTCATAAAATCCTCCGTTATTATTTTGAATTATGATGACTACCATCATAAAAACTACTAAAATTAATCCATCTCATACCTTTTTTATAGGTTGCTCCATTTGCATAAGTGCCATCTTTATCATATATTCCGAATAAAGCACTTGCACAATCTGCACCTTGTGTAAATCCATAGTGGAATGAATCAGCACCAGGATAAAATTCTTCAAATGTACTTTCAGGATAATTATTTTCATCGTTATATCTTGCAATATGAGAATCTTCAAAAATTACATCTTTCAAATATGCACCACTTCTTGCATTCCATGCATTTCCTACAACAGGACAATATGAAGCTGCTAATAGGAATCTTAAGTATTGTGTACTATCATTATTTGAACCAACATGTTCTTCATTAATAACAAATTCTTTATTTGTTGTTAAATTAGTTATTGTTATTTTATATGTATCTTTAGTAGCTAATACTTGGAATTTCAAATCATCAGCTCCTGTATAATCCTTTGTTTCCTCATTATATTTCATAGAAGTTACAGTTTCATTTGGGTTAATTACATTGAAGCCTGGTCCGCCAATTCCTTGTTGATGATCTGGATGTGAACAATTTCTACATAAACGCCATCTTACTTCATCACCAAACAAATTGCCAATTACACCTAAATCACAATTATGCTTTCCTGCAACATTAATAAATACATATGCATTCCAACCTTCTCCATCTTGGCTTGGCATATAATGTGCTTCTGATAAACGAACTGTTGTTTCAAAATAACCAAAGCCTTGCTTCACCCATTCATCAGCTACAAGCTCACCAGATTTTGAATACATATAGTTATATGCTCCTGAAAAAATTTCAAATGGTATATCAACATTTGTAGCAGAGCCTTCAAACATAATACGTCCTAATTGTACATATCCTTGACCCCAACCATTATAAACATAACTACGAGATTTCTTTAATCCCCATTCTTTAGCATCTGATTCAGATGCAATACCTACATAATATTCACCATCAAACATAAAGCATTGATTTTTTGCTTGACGTTGGAATATCTTCAAATCATTACTATCTAATACATACATCTTATTAGAACTTAATGATTTTTGTCCTGCATATTGAATAGCCAAAAACATATTGTCAAATTCTTTTTCTCTTGAACCATCTTGGTTGTAAACAACATATGGACCTTTTGTTAAAGTTCCATCATATTGATATTCACCTGGTTCAGGAATTGGATCAGGATTTGGTCCTGGACCTGAATCATCTTTTTTGCAGGCAACAATACCTAAAGTCAAACTACAAAGCATTAGAATTGCCAAAAATAAACGTATTCCTTTCTTCATTTAAAATTTCCATCCTTTCTATTTTTTTGAAGTAATACATTCTTGATTATCTGGATTAAAAATATGACATTTTTCCATATCGAAAGCTAACTCTATTTGATCACCAAAATTAACCTTAATTTGTGGACTAATAGTTGCACATAAATTAGTATTAGCTATATTTACATAAACATTCTTTGTAGCTCCTAATAATTCAACAACATCAACAACAGCATTAAACTTAGATTTATCAAATTTTTGTTTTACTATTTCACCAGCATAAATATCTTCTGGTCTAATTCCTAAAATAATAGGTTTTTCTATCAAATTCTCTTTTTTTACGAATTCCAATTTATCAACTGGGATTATAAATTTATTACCATCTGATGTTGTAAAACAACCTTTTTTATCTATTACACCATCAATAAAATTCATAGCAGGAGTTCCTATAAATCCCGCAACAAACATATTAGTAGGTTTTTCGTATATTTCTTCAGGTGCTCCGACTTGTTGTATGTATCCATCTTTCATTACTACAATTCTAGTTGCCATTGTCATAGCTTCAGTTTGATCATGTGTTACATAAATTGTTGTTGTATCTCCTAAGCTATTATGTAATCTAATTAGTTCTGAACGCATAAGCACTCTTAACTTTGCATCTAAGTTTGATAAAGGTTCATCCATTAAAAATACTTTTGCATCACGAACAATTGCACGACCTAATGCAACACGCTGACGTTGACCGCCTGATAATGCTCTAGGCTTACGATCTAGATAAGCTGTTAATCCTAACTTTTCAGCTACAGCCTTTACTTTTCTGTCTATTTCTTCTTTAGGTTCTTTTCTCAATTTAAGAGCAAAGGCTATATTTTTATATACTGACATGTGAGGATATAAAGCATAGTTTTGGAATACCATAGCGATGTTTCGATCCTTAGGCGCCACATTATTAATTTTTCTACCATCAATAAATAGCTCTCCAGATGATATTTCTTCAAGCCCTGCAATCATACGTAATGTCGTTGATTTGCCACATCCTGATGGGCCTACTAAAACAATAAATTCCTTATCTTTTATTTCTAAATTAAAATCAAAAACTGCTTGAACTCCATTTGAATAAATTTTATTAATATTTTTAAAAACTACATTTGCCATATTACCCTCCTAATGCTTTCTAAATATTAAATAGCCTATTAAAACGCTTACAACTGCACAAATTAAAATTGATGAAATAACTTTTGTAAGGAATCCAGCATCTTTAACAATATTTCCTATTGTGGCTGAAAAATGATAATTTTGTTCCTTAGCCTTATCGATTATCTCATTTAAGTTTTTGTTATATATATTTTTTAGTTCTTTTAATTCTTCTGATAGCTGTTCTTTTTTAGAAGAATCAGTTTCTTTATTATATTCTTCAAGCTTACTAGAAATGTTAGAAGCAATTTCATAGTTTGCTAAGACTTCATTACCTACATTATTTAAAAACAATGTATCAAATAATTTTTCTTTTAAATCAATTTGAAGAATATTTTTTTCATTTTTATCTAAAAAAATAATTTCATCCACGCTTGTATTTACATTACTACCTAAATCGTGATAATAAATCGTACGAGGAACGAAACCTAGGTTTAGATAATATTTCCAGTAATCTTTAATCAGTTTATCATCTTCCATAACTCGATAAGAAAATGTTTCAATATCTCCATTTTCATAACAAACTTTAATTTCTTTTAATTCATCTTCAATTTTTATTGATGGAAATAAGACAATTTCTACCGCCAAATCAGCCTTAACAATTCCATCTTGTTCGTATTCTTCAACCGAATTATATATGTATGCGCTTCCAAAATTGGGAATTTCAAATTTATAGACTGGTTCTGTAAAAAAACCTGCTACATACATTTCCATAACCTGATCATAATTACCATTTTTTATTGCCTTTTTAGGAATGTTTCTACCAGCACTAATAAAAGCATAAACTGATACTGTAGAAATAACAATAAATGATAAAATAATCATTAATATTGCATATAAAATTTTTTTAAACATAATTACACCCATACCCATCTGTAATCGTTTTTACCAAGTATAGTATATCACATTTTTTTCATTTTACAATATAAAAAAGAAAATATTTTTCATTTTGTAATAAAAAAAAGAAAGTTTTGACTTTCTTCTTTAGATTGCCTTATTAGATACTGTTTCTGAACTAATAAATTTGTTTGTCACATCTTCTCCTAAATAATTTAGCATAGCTTGATAAAGCATATCAAAAATGTAAATTTGAGAAATGATTGAAGCTGAACTTCCTCCTTCATATGCTGCTTCTTTTTTACTTGATACAAAAAGATAATTAGCATATTTTGCTAAAGGAGACTTCTCATAATTAGTAACAACAACTATTGGGACATTTTTTTGTTTACAAACCTCAGCCAAATCAATTACATCTAAGGTTCCTCCACTAACTGAAACTAATACAACTAAATCATTTTCATTTAAACTACTTGCAAAAATGTTTTGAAGATGACTATCTGATGAAGTAAACGCTGAGATTCCTAGTTTCAATAAAACTAATTCAAAAAAATGAACAGCAACTTCAGAATTTCCAACTCCAAAAACACATAACCTTTTTGCAGCTAATATTTTTTTGGCGGCCTCTTCATACATTTTTTTATTTAAATTTTTTGATGTAAAGTCTAATCCAGCTAATATCTTATTTAATAAAAAATTTTCCTCTTTGTCACTTATTGTTGTTTCACTAGCCAAATCTTTACTTAATGCCAGTTTAAAATCCTGGAATCCTTTATAGCCTATTTTTTTACAAAAACGCAGGATTGTTGCCTCTGCAACATCCAATTTCATTGCTAGTTCTGTTATTGACATATAGATTATTTCATTAAAATCTATTTTTTCTAGTTTATCAATAACAATTCGTTCAGTTTTTGTAGAAAAAGGCTTAATACTAGCAATGCGTTGAATTACACTTCCTTCCATAATCCACCATTAAAGCAATTAATGCTCCCTTTCCTATGTAAAACGCTTCTTTTATTTTTATTATACAACAAAAAATCGTCAATACAATTCTTTTTTCAAAAAAAATATTTTACATAATATTGGAAATGCTGACTAATTAGAAACAAAAAATCCTTGAATTAGGCCAATTTTATTGTCATAATTCAAGGATTTATTATAATTATTTTATTTATTAATAACGCATTAAATATTGCTTAATTTCCCATTCAGTTACTTGACGACGATATTCATCCCATTCAATCTTCTTTGCTTGAACTATTTTCTCACAAATATGATCGCCCATAGCTTTTTTAATTAAATCATCCTTTTGGAATGCTTTTATAGCTTCATGTAAATTTGCAGGCAAGCTATAAACACCAATATTTTCTCTTTGCTCATCTGACATTTTAAATAAATTATCATAAATTGGTGGCATATCCTTACAATTACCTGCTATTCCATCTAGACCAGCAGCTAATATTGCTGCCATAGCTAAATATGGATTTGCAGCAACGTCAACGCTTCTAACCTCTGTTCTTGTTTTCATACCACGAGCAGCAGGAATACGAATCATTGTTGAACGATTACTATCACTCCAAGAAATATAACAAGGAGCTTCAAATCCAGGAACTATACGCTTATATGAGTTAACAATTGGATTAGTAATTAAGCAAAATCCACTTGCATGAGCTAGAATTCCTGAAATCCATTTGTTACATAATTCAGATAAACCATTTGTTGTATTAGGATCATAGAATGCATTTTTACCATCATCCTTAACTAATGAGCAGTTTGCATGCATACCTGAACCATTAATACCATATATTGGTTTTGGCATAAATGTTGCATGTAAACCATGACGACGAGCAACGTTTTTAACTACAATTTTAAATGTTTGTACATGATCACATGCTTCTAGTGCACTATCAAAACGGAAATTAATTTCATGTTGTGATTTTGAAACTTCATGATGAGCAGCTTCTA
Organism: uncultured Acholeplasmatales bacterium; assembly: GCA_944324805.1. Classification (GTDB taxonomy): domain Bacteria; phylum Bacillota_I; class Bacilli_A; order Acholeplasmatales; family Anaeroplasmataceae; genus CALUXS01. The sequence goes on from CALUXS010000004.1 coordinate 143,030, forward strand.
CAACAAAACCTATTCTTTGTAATTCAGCAACAATATCACGACGACAATCTTCAGCACAATCAATTGGAGAAAGGTCGAAGTATCCACCATTATCATTAAATTCTAATGTTGGCTTACCATTAGCATCTAATTTAAATAAGAAAAACTCTGGTTCTAAACCTACATTAAATGCTTTAAATCCCATTTCATTCATACGCTTTAAATTACGTTTTAGAACTCCACGTGGATCTCCTTCAAATGGTATATGATTACCATCTTTTCCTGGGCGATAAACATCACAAATAAATCTAGCTACCTTGCCATATGAATTGTTTTCCCAGTTTAAAACTAAAAATGTATCCAAATCTGGATGTAAGAACATATCAGCTTCATAAATACGTACAAATCCTTCAATTGAAGAACCATCGAACATTACATTATTATCTAATGCATCCTCTAATCTAGTAATAGGAATTTCTACATTCTTTACTGTTCCAAGAATATCAGTAAATTGCATACGAATATAATGAATATTCTCCTCTTTACAAATCTTTCTAATGTCTTCTTTAGTATACCCTTTCATTCTTTCCTCTTTCCCTAAAAAAATAAGGTCGCAAAAAAACATTGCGACCTTGCATTTTTTAGTATTATATTAAGCACCATTGCTTAACTAGATATTAGCAAAAACAAATATCAATGTCAAAATGAAAACGCTTAACAACGCATAAAATCTTTATAGCGTTTTCGTAAAACGATGGTCATAAAACCACTAAAAATCCCTGTTAGCATTGATAAAAGTGCAATCCATGGTAAATAATAAATAACACCAACTGTTGTAAGTAAAATCATTGCAATGATAATTTGACCAACACAATGAAAAACTGACCCAATAACTGATGTACCAATAGAAGAAAAGATGTTTATTCTAGAAAAAATCATCATCATTATAAAAGCACTCATACCACCACCAAGTGACATATACCAAGTAGGTGTAAGGAATGTACCTCGTATAAACCCAACTATAAATATACGAGCAATTAAAATAAAGAAGGCATCTCTAATTGAATCTTCATATAAAAGAACTAAAATTATAACATTTGCTAAACCAAGTTTTACACCAGGTATACCAATTGGAATAAATGATTCTACATAAGAAACAACAACTGAAATAGCTAAAAATAGAGATAAGGTTACAACCTTTCTTGTATTCATGATAAAATTTCTCCTTCTCCTACTATTTTAATAATTACGTCATTAGGAAGACAAGAAATTATTTTATCAGGAGAATTAGTTATTCCCATATGTATACAATCATGTCCATAGCACTCTGATTTGGCTACCCAAACTCCACTCTTATTAGCCATAATTGTCATTTCTGATACATCACCTTGTATTATATATTCAGTTGTCTCATCTAAGGATTCAAAATCAATTCTTAATATTTCCTCATTGTTATGAAGAACAATAGCATATGTACTAGAATAGTTATTATTCTTAGGAAAATACAACCAAATCATACCACCTATTATTCCTAATGTGAGGATAATTATTAGAATGATATCTGCCACTTTTATTTTCATTCTATTTTATTCCTTCTGACTTATATACAATTTTACCTTCTTTAGAAAATATACCTTTTATTTGTTTTTCCTTTAAAAAACTAATTGCTTCTTCATCACTCATTGAAAAAATAGCTGTTGAATAAGCATCTAATCTACCACTATCAGAGCCTAAAATAGTTACACTATCTCTAATATCAGCAGGATAACCAGTTTTAGGGTTTATCAAATGGTGTACCATCATATCTCCATCATAATAATGTTGTTCACTTGGTGATGATGTACACACACCTATATTTGACTCACTAATTGTTGTTAAAACGGCTTGATAAACAACTTTAAAATAATCTGATGTAAATTCATATAATGTTGCGTTTGCTATATTAAAATAATAGTCATTACCTGCTGGATCTACATCTAAAATGTCATCTTTTCCAACTAATATTTTAGCATTATTTGATGCTTTAACATTAGTATTTATTTCATCAATATAAATAGTTCCATCCTTTACTTCTAATTTAGGATTTTCATTAGGATATCCATATACATATGATATACCAACATTATAATCTTTAACCTCAGGCTTTTCTCCTAATAAAATATTTGAACTACCAGCATTTAATAGGTAATATTTAACATTATTTTGCTTTAAATATTCGTACGCTTTATTAGTGGCATATCCTTTGGCTACACCACCTAAATCTATATTACCATCACCATTGATAATTACTTTATTACCTTCAATAGTAAGACTAGTATTATTAGCTTCGTTTAGATAAAACTTAACTTCCGTGTCTGTTGGTTTTAAGGCAGCTCCCATAGGGCCTTTTTCAAGATATTCCTTCCACTCATGATTCAAGTTACCCATAAAAGGATTAAAGTAACCATTAGTTTCTTCTTGCATTAATACTGAAAATTCTAATAATTCTTTTAATTCATTAGAAACTTCTAATTCTCTATTTTTATTTAGTTGTGCTAGCTCTGATGAATCATCTTGTCCAAACCATACATCAAAACCATCGTCTGAAATCTTATCATAAGTATTATAAATATTTTTTATTCCATCAAATATCTTATTTGCCTCAGTTTGACTACTTGCATACATTTGAAAACTAATGGCTGTCCCCATTGAATTAAACGCACCTGAATATAGTTTCCCATAATTTATCATAGTGTCATCGTCTTCTGACTTATATACAATTTTACCTTCTTTAGAAAATATACCTTTTATTTGTTTTTCCTTTAAAAAACTAATTGCTTCTTCATCACTCATTGAAAAAATAGCTGTTGAATAAGCATCTAATCTACCACTATCAGAGCCTAAAATAGTTACACTATCTCTAATATCAGCAGGATAACCAGTTTTAGGGTTTATCAAATGGTGTACCATCATATCTCCATCATAATAATGTTGTTCACTTGGTGATGATGTACACACACCTATATTTGACTCACTAATTGTTGTTAAAACGGCTTGATAAACAACTTTAAAATAATCTGATGTAAATTCATATAATGTTGCGTTTGCTATATTAAAATAATAGTCATTACCTGCTGGATCTACATCTAAAATGTCATCTTTTCCAACTAATATTTTAGCATTATTTGATGCTTTAACATTAGTATTTATTTCATCAATATAAATAGTTCCATCCTTTACTTCTAATTTAGGATTTTCATTAGGATATCCATATACATATGATATACCAACATTATAATCTTTAACCTCAGGCTTTTCTCCTAATAAAATATTTGAACTACCAGCATTTAATAGGTAATATTTAACATTATTTTGCTTTAAATATTCGTACGCTTTATTAGTGGCATATCCTTTGGCTACACCACCTAAATCTATATTACCATCACCATTGATAATTACTTTATTACCTTCAATAGTAAGACTAGTATTATTAGCTTCGTTTAGATAAAACTTAACTTCCGTGTCTGTTGGTTTTAAGGCAGCTCCCATAGGGCCTTTTTCAAGATATTCCTTCCACTCATGATTCAAGTTACCCATAAAAGGATTAAAGTAACCATTAGTTTCTTCTTGCATTAATACTGAAAATTCTAATAATTCTTTTAATTCATTAGAAACTTCTAATTCTCTATTTTTATTTAGTTGTGCTAGCTCTGATGAATCATCTTGTCCAAACCATACATCAAAACCATCGTCTGAAATCTTATCATAAGTATTATAAATATTTTTTATTCCATCAAATATCTTATTTGCCTCAGTTTGACTACTTGCATACATTTGAAAACTAATGGCTGTCCCCATTGAATTAAACGCACCTGAATATAGTTTCCCATAATCAGTAGGTTTATCGCTTGGATTATTAGTATCATACATACAACCTGTTAATAAGCAAACTAAACCAAGTAAAGTAATAAATAACTTACGCATTAAATCACCTATAAATTGATAAATAAAGCCGTGATGATTCACGGCCTTATTCTTATTTTAACTTAACTTTATTAACTGAACCATCCTCATTTGGATGTTCATCTAAATACTTTCTAATCTTCTCTGCAACACCAGATTTTAATCCAGGTTTGCATTGAGAACAGTTTTGAGCTTCTTCATTTACGATAGCATTAGCATAACCAGCACAACCAGGGTAACCGCAGGCACCACAGTTCGCATTTGGAAGCATTGCAGTAATATCAGCTACTCTTGTATCCTCTTTTACATATAAATACTTATCAGCAATTGCTAAACCTAAGCCTAACAAACAACCTAGTATAGCTAATACTAACACAGCCCATAATATTTTCATTAATTGCTCTGTCATTTCTTATTTTCCTCCTTAATAACCTCATTAATTTTGTTAAAAGCACAGTCATACATATTACATGCCTCACATGCCTCTTCATTAGCTAAGTGGCGGCAATTTTCTGGAATTGGAGTCTTTTTATTCATTACAAAGCTAACGAAAAAGAGTCCAATTAATAATACGATAATAACTATTGCTACTATTAATGTAATGTTCATTTTATCCAATCATTCCTTTAATACCCATAAAGGCAATTGCCATAATTGCAGCTGTAATTAAAGCAGCAGGAATTCCTTTAAAGGCTTTAGGAAGATTACTTGCATCTAAACGAACACGAATTGTTGAGAAAATAAAGATAATTAATGCAAAACCAAGTGAAGTACCAATTGCATTAGCCATTGATTCAGCAAATGTATAAGCATTATTAGTATTTTCTTGAGCAACACCCAATACAGCACAGTTAGTTGTGATAAGAGGTAAATAAACACCAAGTGCCTTATATAAAGAAGGACTATATTTCTTAATGAACATTTCAACTAATTGAACTAATGATGCAATTACTAAAATATATACTAATGTATCCATAAAAGGAATTTTAGCAGGAACTAAAATATAATTATAGATTGGCCATGTAACTGCTGAAGCAATCATAATAACGAAAATTACTGCAGCACCCATACCTAAAGCTGATGTAGGTTTTTTAGATACACCTAAGAAAGGGCAAATACCATAGAAACGACTCAAGGTAACATTATTAATTAACATAGCATTAATTATTGCTAATACAAAAACCAACATACTAAGCAGCCTCCTTTACAGTATTTGCTTCTGCAGCCTTTTGAGCAGCTAATTTAGCTGCTTTTTCTTTCTTTAAGGCTTCGATACGAGCCTTTTGCTCACGTACCTTCTTTTCTTCTTTATGGTTCTTCATATAAGCTAAGAATCCTAAAATTAGACCTAAAGTTAAGAAACCACCAGGAGCTTGTGTGAATAAATCAATTTTATATGTAGCAAGTGGTGTCCAAGACATCTCAGGAATAAATGTAAATACCTTACCGATTGTAAAACCACCAGTACCTAATAATTCACGGAAGAATGCCATAACTACTAATGCTAATGTAAATCCGATTGACATACCAACAGCATCAATAAAACTAGCAAATGGACCATTCTTTGAAGCAAATGCTTCAGCACGTCCTAATATAATACAGTTAACAACGATTAGTGAAATAAATACACCAAGAGTTGTATATAACTCTGGTAAGAATGCTTGACAAAGCATTCTTACTATAGTTACAAATGTTGCAATTACAACAATATATGAAGGAATCTTTACTTGGCTTGGAATAATATTTCTAAGTAAAGAAATTAAAACGTTAGAACAAATCAAAACTAAAGTGAATAAAACACCCATACCAATCGCTGATTCAATACTTGTAGTTGTGGCTAGAGTAGGACACATAGCAAGTAGGCCAACGAATACTGGATTTTCGCTAATAATACCTTTTAAGAAATTCTTTTTTACAGACATTTTTTCTTCCATTATTGGTTACCTCCCTCTGCTAAAGCAATCTTAATTAAATCTTTGATTAGATTAGAACCATATGTAGCGTTAGAAACTACATCTACACCATCTACTGCTGAACTATCCATACCAGCAGTAAAGTTATCTTCATAGCCATCTAACATTTGGTCTCTACCACCAGTTTGTTTTATTTCAATAACTGAAACCTTAACTAATTTACCAGTAGCATCTACACCGACCATTAAAGTTATAGAACCAAATCTATTTGTACCTGTAACAACATAGGCTTTACCAATGTATTGATTATCTTGGAAATTTAGAGTTCCATAAACATTATATCCAAAAATAATTTGTTCATTACTAAAATTATCAATTTTACTTGAATGTTTCATAACCATATAAGGGAAAACCTTTTTTGCAGCAGATTCGTATATTACTTCTTTTTGTAAATCTGCTACTGATTCACTCATAGCTATTTGAATACCTAAGCGAGCAACTTCAATAGTAAATGAACCACCTGCAGTTGAATCAAGTGCATCAGAAGCAATTTGATTGAAATCACCACCAACTGTAAACTCTCCTGCTACATCGTTTAAATTAGCGTGATTATTCTCAATATCTATTAGTTTGACAAATTTGTTGTCATTATCTAATGCAACTAACATAACATTATACCCATAAGCATTTTCTAACCTAATTACATAGGCTTTACCTAAAGAAGTTCCACCATTATTTTTAACTACAACGCCAGTTACAACATCTTTATTTACAAAACTTGTAATTAATGTTGATTTTTTAATATCATAGTCTTCAAATGCCATTGAAATTTGATCATCATATGGAGTTAAATTCAAATGTAATTGTGCTTCTGTTAAAACCTTGATTAAAGCATTCTTAGCATCTGCATCACCAGTTAAATCATTAGCTGCTTCTAATGTAGTACCTACTTCTACTGCATTAAAGAAGCTTGTAATTGCTTCAGTTGATCCTTCAAGAACTTCATATCCGTAATAGTTTCCATCAGTATCAACACCAACCATTACCTTTAAACTATTTACACCAACAACATAAACATAGCCAAGGAATTGACCAGGAGCATATCCTGAAACACCATATACCTTTAAGCCATATGTAATACTTGAATCAGTTATATTAGCAACATCTTGTGAACGTCCTGTTACCATGAATGGGAAGATTTCTTTTGCTGCTGCTTCATAAATTACGCTAGAATTATCGCTTGCAGCCTTATCAATCATTGCAATCTTAATAGCTAATTTAGCTTGTTCAATTGTATAAGATGCATCAGTAATTGCATCGTAAGAAATACTTTCAACTTTTGATAATGTTAAACCTGCAGGGAATAAACTTGATACACTTGATAGAGCACCATGATTATTTTCTAAATCTACTAGTTTAACTAATTTCTTGCCATCTTCTGATAAGACTACCATAACATAATTGTGTGAGTAAACACCTAGTAAATCAACAATATATATGTAGCCTAATTTAGTACCATTACTATCATAAGCTTCTAATGCTGATTTGATATTTGGATTAGTTGTTTGAACTAATTTTGATTTTAATAAATTTACATTGTAGAAACCTAAACGATAAGCTTCCTCATCACTCCATACATCATATCCGCTCACTTTAGCATTATTAGCTTCATTTAATGCTAGAATAAAGCCAAGTTTTACAAGACGTGATGCATAATATGCTGTATCAGCTTCAGCTAAACCATAAACTTGTCCTAATGTTAAACCATTAAATTGAGTTAAGTATGCTTCAACTTTACCTTGTAATGAATCTTTGAATGCTGTTTGATCAACATAATTGATTGTTTCATAACTTAATAACTTGCTATTAACAATCTTACCTTCTGTATCAACACCAATCATAACTAAGATATTAATATCACCATTAGTTAATTCAATTACATAAGCATAACCGATTTCACTAGCATCAACATAATTTTTAGTACCATTTACTTTTATACCATAAACAATATTTGCTTTAACATTATCACCATATGTATAACTACTATTAGTAAACTTATCTAAAACAGTAGAATGTTTCATAACCATATAAGGGAAGATTTCTTTTGCTAAAGCTTCATAACGAACATCATCATTTATACCTGTACTTGCTTCAGATAAAGCAATCTTAATACCTAAAGCAGCAATTTCAACAGTATATGAACCACCGGCTTCAGTTCCCCAATTATTATCTACACATTCAGAAATTTTATCTAATGTTGTGCCTTCAGGGAAGAATCCAGCAACCTTATTTAAATCAGCATGATTATTTTCAACATCTATTAATTTTCCTAATGTTCCATCAGCCTTAACTGAAACTAGCATTACGTTATAACCATAAGCATTCTCTAAACGAATAATATATGCCTTGCCTAGTAACTCACCTTTTTCATTATATAATTCATTACCTTCAATTATTTGTTTATTTGCGAAAGATGTAATTGCTTTTGATTTAGTTAAATCAACACCTTCAAATGCTTGTGCATAGAAATCATCATATGTTTTAACAGCACCTAAAGCTAACTTAATCAAGGCTTTAAATTGTTCTGAACCAAGAGTAGCACCAGTATTAGCAACACCATCAACATCAGTAGCTGACATACCTGGAGTAAATTTATCCTCATAACCATCTAAATGACTACCAAAGCCACCAGTTTGATTATTTGCAAGCATTATTACCTTTTGTAATTTACCATTTGTTTGAACACCAACCATTAATGTTAATGTACCACCAAGGTCATTTGCTGTACTTGTTAATACAAAAGCATAACCAAGTAAAGTTCCATCTGAATTATATAACTCTTTACCTTCTGTAAATTGACTATCTAATCCTTCTAAATTGAAATCTTTACTCTTAGTTAAATCAACACCTTCAAACATTGACTTATATTGTTCATCATAACCAAGTTGTGGTCTAGTACCAGTCACTTGTTCAAATGCATTAGCAATAATCTCCTTAGCAGTATTTGAAGCAAATGTTGCATCGGCAACTACATCAGCACCTAACATCTCTTCACCAGTCATTCCACTAGTAATTTTTCCACCAATGAAATCAGATAATGACTTATTTCTACCACCTGTTTGATTAGCTTCCATAATGAATACAGAACTTAATGTATCACTAGAACTAATACCTACAAACAATTTAATGTTTCCATAATTATTCTCGCCATTTGAAACTACAACCGAACCGACTTCTGTCTCTCCATTACGTCCATTTGCATAAACTGTTAAATATTTATCAACATTCTTAACAGTTGCTTCTTTTTCTTCTGTACGTGTATATGTAGGGAACATAGTTCTAATTGCTAAAGCTTCATCAAATTTATTTTGTGCCTCTGCCATTGCAATCATAATTGCGTTTTTAACAGTATTGCATCCATATGTAGCTTTACTTACAACATCAAGATTATTAATTGCATCATAATTAGAACCTACTTCAATTGTATTGATGAATTCAGTAACACTTTCACCTCTACCACCTGTTTGGTTAAGTTCAAATGTTTCTAAGTTCTTTAATGAATAATCAGGATTTAAAGCAATACCAAGTTTAATGTTACCATATTGATTAGTTCCATTAACCTCATAGTAATAACCTAATAAACTATCGTTTGCATCTTTTACAGTATATCCTAGATTAATTTGTTGTGGATAAATGAAAGTATCATCTTCAACTGATTTACCCATATCAACAGTCTCACCAAAAATTCCAACTAAAGTCTTTTGGATATCAGACATAATACCAAGTTCTGCAAAAGCTGCAGCTAATAAACTTTTTACAGTATTAGATGCATATGTAGCACCGGCATAAACAGGACGATTTGCAACATCTTCAGCAGTCATTCCTGAAGTATAGCCATCTACATATTCAGCAATCATTGTATTTCTACCACCAGTTTGGCCATTTTCTGTTATAACAACATCAATTAACTTTCCTTCAGCGTCCATACCAGCTGTTAAACTAATCTTTCCATATGTGTTTTGTCCTGTAAGTGCAAAGGCAGTTCCTAAATCTTCACCATTTGCATCCTTTACATTAACACGTTCTTTTACACTACTAGATTTAAAACCATCAACGATGATTTCGCTATTTTCAAAACTCATATCAGGGAATATTGTTTGATATGACTCTAATTTAGCTTTAGTTTGATTTTCTTCAATAATTGGGGCAGTAATATAATTAACTCCTGCAACACCTAAAGCACAAATTAAACAAATACAAGTTAATATCAAGGAAATCTTTAAATACTTCATATATTAAAAGCCTCCTAAAACATAGTTTGTAACTGCACTTACATCTCCATTTACAGAGAAGCAAACAATTAAACAAACAATAACTAAAGCAACAACAACACCAACGATTTGTGGCCAAGTATATGTATTCTTCTTACCTTGCATAAAGTAATCTAATGCTGAAGCAATCATATTAGCAAGTAAAATAGCAAAAGCAACTCCTTCAGGATATGCACCAATGAAGCGGATCATTACAGCTAATAAACCAGCAAATGTACCATATGCAACACGACCAAATTTAGTTACAGGGCTTGTTACAGGGTCAGTAATCATAAATACCGCACCAAATAATAAACCACCTGCCATTGTTTGGTATAATGTGAAGTCTAATACATTAGTTCCATTTTTAGAATTTAAAACAAAACCAACACAAACTACAACTATAACAAAGCTTAAAATCATTGATAAGCTTGCTCTTAAATCAATTGCTCTTCTAGCTGCTAGATAAACAAAAGCAACTAAAATTAATAATGTACAAACCTCTCCCATAGCTCCTGGAACTTGACCAAAGAATAAATCTTGGAGACTATAAGTTGTAATAGCATTAGCAAAGTTACCTAAATTTCCTGCCATTTGACCAAGTGGAGTTCCACCAGCTATTACATCATTTTGGATTAATCCTGGAAAAATTTGGCTAGTTTGATTAATGATTGCAGCATCTAGTTGACTAGAGAAGCAAAGCTTAACAAAAATAAAACCAACAGCAGCAGGATTAAAAATATTATTTCCATAAGGACCAAATACTAACTTACCAAATAAAATACCAACAACGGCACCAACAATTACAACATATACTGGTGTTGCTGCAGGAAGCAACAATGAATAAATAAGTGCTGATATAATAGGACAAGTTATATTATTAATTGTAAATCCTTCTAATACTCTTTTGAATCCTGTCTTAGAAAACAATTCTTTTCTAGGCATTCCATCAGGCCATTTGATTAAAGCAACAGCAACAAACTCAACAATAAGCATTGTAAGTACTGAAGTTAAAATCACATAAATTCCATTCCATCCATTTTGAATTGTAGCAAATAAAACAATAGGTACTAATGCAATAATTACATCAAGCATCATTCGTTTTACAGATACATTCTTACGGATATAAGGACTTGTATGTCTTACAAAATTCATTTTACTAATCCTCCCTTATTTAGCTAACCTTTTGCCTTGACGCATATAGTCAGTTAAATTAATCTTAGAGGTACATGTATATCCACATAAACCACATTCTATACATTCATCAACTCTTAATTTCTTAAGAGCGTCAACATCCTTGTTTTTAGTAGCATTCATAACTAAAACAGGTTGTAAACCACAAGGACAAGAATAAACACACGAAGCACAACGGATACATGGTTCCTCTTTAATCTTCTTATCTTTTAAAACAATAACAGATGTACATGTCTTTGTACATACAGCATCATCTCTAACAAGGTTTGCACCCATCATAGGACCACCCATAATTAGAACCTTGTCACAATCTCCATCATAACCACCACATAGTTCTACAAGCTCAACAAGTGGAGTACCAATTCTAATTCTAATGTTAGATGGATATTTTATTCCATCACCTGTCAAAGTAAAGTTTCTTTCTATTACAGGAGTGTTAAACTTTACGGCACGGTAAATTCCAACAACTGTAGAAACGTTAAAGTTAACAATTCCATACTTAGATGGTAATTCTCCATGTTTTACATGAATACCTAGGGCAGTTTTTATCATTTCAACTTCCCATCCTTGAGGGAAATAGTTACCAACTCTCTTAATTTCAACAGGTAACTCAGGATATTTCTTAATTACTGCACTTAAAACTTCATATAAATCATCATATTTTTTCTTAATACAAATATATGCTTTCTTAGCAGTAAAAGCTTGTAAGCAATATTTTATACCTTGCATAATTAATTCAGGATATTCCATAATAATACGATGATCTGTTGTTAGGTAAGGTTCACATTCAATACCATTAATCATAATAGTATCAATTGGATCTTTAGTTTGGAACTTAACATATGTAGGGAATGAACTACCACCAAGTCCGACAACAGAATTCTCACGAATTCTTTCAATAAAATCCTCTCTTGTATACTTGGCTATTTCTTCTTCACTACGCTCATAGATACTTTCTTCTCTTTCATCCTTAAAATCATTTTCAATTTCAATGAACTCAAGAAGCTTACCTGTACGATGGAATTTCTTAACAATACCTGTTACAGTACCACTAACAGTTGAATGCATATTTTGTTCAAAATATCCACCATATCTTTTTCCTAGAACTGTACCTATCTTAACTTTATCTCCTGTTTTTACATATACATCAGCTTTAGCACATCTAGCATTTGTAATTGATACATAAACATGCTTTGGTTTAGTATATCTAATTGTTGGAAGAGATTTAGTAAGATTAAGTACATCCGCTATTTCTCTTGTCTTGGCAATCACAATATCACCCTTTCCTTAATCATTCTTGCCACTTGACCCTTAGTTAATCTTAATTTCATAGCATTATCAATAATAAACTTGTGAGCATCGGCCTCAGACATTTGTTTTTCTTTCATTAAGAGTAATTTAGCCTGATTGACATCTTTATCGTCTTGAATTTTTGTTTCTAATTGTTGGACTTTTCTTTCCATGCCATAAAGCTTATCCTTAATTTTAAACGCATAATTCAAGATATCCGTTAAACCAACTAAATTATCTTCCCTCATTAATATAAAATTTGGTTCGTTTAACACATTGTAAAGAAGACCATACTCTAAGGTTTTACAAATAAAAACCACAAAATATCTCTTTGAAGCCACAAGTCTATCTAGTATTTGGCTCCTACCTTGGATGAGACTTTGGGTTATAATTACCACATCAACTTGCTTACCATATAGTTTAACTAAGGCCTCTTCTATCGGTAAGTATACTGCTTCAAGTTGATAGTCTTCACCATTAAAAAGCGCATTAATCTTATATTGTAAATTATTGTTATTACTAAGCAAGATTACCTGACGCATTTTATCACCTCACAAGGCACTATGAATCATTGTAATTATATCACTTTAAAAAAACAAAATAAACATTTTTCGTTCAAAAGAACCATAATAAATAGTTTAATCAACTTGACAATAAAAATTAAGATGCTATAATTGAAGTTGAACATCGTTCATTTTGGAGGTAATATGAATCATCGTGTGTCATCGCGTGAGGATATATTAGCAATTTCTAAAGATATTGCTGCAAATGAAGGGCTAAAAAGCATTAATATGCGTTACATCAGCGAAAAAGCTAATGTTGCATTAGGATCTATATATAACTACTTTTCTTCTAAGACTGACTTAGTTATTAGTACTATTCAAAAAATTGCTGAAGATGTATTTTCTATAGATGAAATAAACGCTAATAGTTTTCCAGAATTTGTCGGCAAATATTACGCTAGCGCTAAAGAAAAAGGAGAAAAATATCCTGGCCTATTGTCTTTGCACTCACTAGCTTTTAGTAAGGAAAACTTAAATGATGGTAAAATGGCAATGGAAAGTTACTTTTCTAAAATTAAGCTTATCCTTCTAAATAAATTATGTGCTGACAATAAGGTCAACGAAGAAAAATTCAATCAAATTCTTCCTAAAGAAAAATTTATTGATTATTTGTTCGATTTATTTACTTCTTTATTACTAAAGCAAAATATTGAAAAAAATGTCTTTGAAAAGCTAGTTGCTAATATGGTCTATTAATATCCCGTGTGGGATATTATTTTTGAACAAAAATGAACAAAGTTCATTTTGAAAGGAGATATTTATGCAGGCATTTGTAGAAACAGCTTTTGATACTGTCTATTTATTAAGTGTAATAACATTAGGTATCATTATGCTAATAAAAGGAAAAAAATTAGAATTTAAATTATTTGGTGTAATGGCAATCACATTAGGACTAGGAGATTCTTTTCATCTAGTACCACGTGCTTATGCCTTACTAACAACAGGTCTTGAAGACTATACCTTTGCACTAGGGTTAGGAAAATTCATTACTTCTATTACTATGACATTTTTCTATTTAATTTTATATCATGTTTGGAGAATTAGATACAAAATTAATGGAAAGCATTACCTAACTATAGCTTTTTACTTACTAGCATTAATAAGAATTGTTCTTTGTCTTTTACCAGGTAACAATTGGACTAGCAGTAATCAACCATTAAGCTATGGTATTTATCGCAATATACCTTTTGCTATGATTGGATTATTAATAATCATCTTATTTTTCAAGAGTGCTAAAGATAACAAGGATAAAAATTACAAATTTATGTGGCTAACTATTGTATTAAGCTTCTTATTTTACATACCTGTAGTTCTTTTTGCTGATAAATACCCTCTAATTGGTATGCTAATGATCCCCAAAACTTGTGCCTATGTATGGACGGTTGTAATAGGATTTAATTGTATGAGAAAGGAAAATCAAGATGAAAAAATATAAAAAGATAGCTTTAATCTACCTCGTATTAGGTATCATTTTTGGTGCTTTTTATCGTGAATTTACAAAGTTTAATAATTTCAGCGGTAAAACGGCACTTGCCTTTGTACACACTCACCTAATCGTTTTAGGTTTTGTTATTCCTTTTATTTTAGAGTTAGAATTAAAGGAACGCCAAAATAAATTTTTAAATTTATACCATTTGCTATATCAAATTTTTATGCCATTTGTATGTTTAATGCTTCTAATAAGAGGAATTTTAGATGTTACAATTGTTGATTTATCAAATACAATAAATCAAATTGTCTCAGGATTTGCAGGTATAGCACATTTGGGATTTACAGTTGCAATAGTTTTTTTACTAATCGGATATTTCAAAAAAGAAAACTAATATTATACTTAAATAGGAATGCAAATATCATCATTGCATTCCTATTTTTTTATTTTTTAATACTTTTATATAGATTAACTATTATATCAGAACATCCATCTATACCAATTTTTTCGCTATTTAATCCAAGATCATAATTTTCTATTTGTCCCCATTTATTTCCTGTATATAATTCATAATAATTTTTTCTCTTTTTATCTTTTTCATTTATTCTATCAATAATATTAACACTTCTTTCACCATAATTTTCAACTATCCTTTTAGCTCTTTTTTCTATTGGAGCATAAATAAAAACCGTTAAACAATTATTGATATCTTTAAGAATAAAATCTGCACATCTACCTACAATAACACAAGATTCTTTATTTGCCAAATCTATTATGACCTTTTTTTGAGCACGCCACATCGTATCTGTAATTGAATAACCATCATAGTCTCTTGTTGCCATTATACTGCCTAAAACACTATCAGGTTTTGTATATTCATCATGATTTTCGATATATTCTTTTGCAAGACCACTTTCGTTTGCAATTCTTTCAATCAATTCACTATCATAACAATTGATACCTAATTTATTAGCAACTTCTTTACCTATAGTTCTTCCGCCACTTCCAAATTCTCGACTTATTGTAATAATAAAATTACTATTCGTTGATGCATTAATTACATTTTTAGCTTCTAATTTTGCTTGCCTCATAATGTTTCGTTTGAAAATTTCATATAAAATTGCTGCTAATAAACATGATAATGTATCAGTTATAGCTTGAACCCACATTAAACCATAAACTCCAAACAAAGCATCTAATACAAAACACAAAATAGTAAAAATAACTCCTAATCTTACCACAGCAAGTAATAATGAAACCTTCCATTTTCCAACTGCTTGAAATATAGAATTATACATATTGAAAAGACTCATACCAACAACACACCAAGACCAACAACGCATAAATGTTGTTCCAACTTCAATTGTTTTTTGAGCTTCTTCCATAGTATCTGAGACACTATCATTAATAAAGATGCTAACTATTTGCATTGGGAAAAACTGAACAACTAGTAAGAATATAATAGAAAAAATTAAAAGAATAATAAATGATAGCTTACATACTTCATGAACACGCTTATGATCCTTTGCTCCATAACTATAACCAATTAGAGGCATTACACCTTGTGCTATACCAATACTTATATGTAGAGCAATAGTTCCACATTTTGAGGTTACTCCATAAGCAGCTGATAATATATTACCTCCCTCATGCTTTAATAATAATCCATTTAATAGAGCTATTGATACTGACACTAAAAGTACTGATAAAGCAGCAGGAAAGCCAACCGATAATGTTGTTAATGACACTTTTTTATCTAATGTAAACTTCTTAGGAGAAATATTTATAACTGTTTTATTATGAATTCTAAACAAGATAAATAAAAAATAAAATAATGAAATTGTATTAGAAAGCATTGTAGCTACTGCTGCACCGGCAACATTCATTTTAAAAACAAAAATAAAAATAGGATCAAGTATTATATTAAGAATTCCACCTAATGTTAATCCAATTCCTGCTTCCTTTGTTTTTCCAATTGCTCTTACTAAGTGTCCTAATACAAGCCCTGCAACCGTAGGAATTCCGCCAATTACAAAAACCCAAAAAAGATAGTCTGATGTATAACCTAATGTGTAACTATCAGCACCAAAGAAAACTAAAATTGGTTTCATAAAAATAGCCAAGGCTATAGAAAGAAAAAGTGTAATTATTATACTTCCCCAAAAGGAAAACGATGAGGCTTTTTTTGCTGTATTCTCATCATTTTTTCCCAAACACCTAGATATTACACTATTTGCTCCAATACCAAATAAATTTGCTACCGCAGTTAAAAGTGTATAGATTGGAAATGTTATTGATAAGGCTGCTATTTGGTTTGGATCACCAATTTGCCCAATAAAAAAAGTGTCTGCCAAACTATATAAGATAACAATAATTTGACTGACAACTGTAGGTATAGCTAGCTTTGCTATAGCTTTACCTACAGGCATTGTTGTGAATAACTCACTATTTTTTTTCATATTTTAACCCCTTTAAATAAATTTCAATGCTTTCTAGCTTTTATACCATCTAGAAAGCATTGGATAGCCAGGTTTTGACTATCATATAAACTTATATCACCATAGAAATAAAAATAGCCTAGTTCTTCTTCTGAAATAAATCCATGTAAAATAGCTCTAAAAACTCTTTGCCAATGTGCAATTTCAAAATCTGTTAATTCATATTCTTTCAATATTTCAACTACTATATTAAGTAATGGTAGTGCAATTTCTTTAGCATATTCATCATCCTTTGAAGGAATTGACATAATTAGTTTGTATAATCCTTTATTTTCTTTTGCAAAATTGTAATATGCATTAGAGAATGCTTTTATGGCATCATCTTTTTTTAATCCCTTTATAGCTTCTTTTTGGTTATCAACAAATAAATTTATTGCATACTTAAAAACATCATACTGTAGCTCTTTATTACTCTTAATATGGTTATATAAAGATGGTGTTTTTATTCCTAATCTTCTTGCTATTTCATGCAATGAAATAATTTCTTGATTTGACTCTCTTATGTAATTTATAGCTTCTTTTACAATAACTTCTCGTGATAAACCTTTAGAATTCATATTACGCACCTCAAAACTAATACCATTAGTTATTATAAACTAATAGTGTTAGTTTGTCAAATATCTAAACAAAAAGGCCATAATAAAATGGCCTTTATCATTTATTTTTTCTTTCTCTTAATAAAATAGTATGTATACCCACCAATTATGCCTATAAAAATAATACCTATTGTAGCATAAGCAATTATTTTATAATTAATATTATTATCTATTGGCTTATTAATACCTATTACATTAACCTCTATTGTTTTTCTAGTTGTTTGCCCAAATTGATCAGACACCTCGAATGTAACCTTATATTTTCCCTCTTTTGTTGTGTCAACATCATTTTCTACTACCTTTAAAAGATTGGTAATATCATTACCATTACCATCTTTCGCAGTTACATTATTTTTGGCTATTTCATTATCAAACTTTGAATTTAGCTCTAATGTAATATTATCAGCAAAAATTGTAGGCTTACTTGGTAAAGAAACCTCAAGAATTTCAACAGTAATGGTTAATGTAGCACTTGCTAGGTCATTATCTAATACTTTATATGTGACATGATATGTACCTACGACATCTTCTACAATATCATTAGATATTATTTCTATTCTCTCGGTCAAATCACCATTTTCTTTATCTTTTGCTTCTATCCCTTCTAGAAGCATCTTTTCCGTTATTTTAGTTCCTTTATTAAAGCTCTTATTGTTACCACTTAGAGTTGGTATAAAATTAATATTACTAAAATCATCATAAACTGTTACATTAATTGTTTTTTTCGATGAAGCATTTTTACTATCTTTAACAAAATAGGTAATTTGATATTTACCAATTATATTTGGATTAACATTATAATCAATAATAGTTATACTATCTGTTAAATCATTTTCTTCCTGATCAAAAGCGGTAGCGTATTTTTTGGCAATATCTTCATTAAATTCACTACCAACTTTTATTTCAATATCGTTTGCTGTTATTGTAGGGATAAAATTTATTTCCTCCCAAGGCAAATTAATTGAATCTTCTTTAACAGTAAAACTATTACTTGTATCGTTATATGTTGCTATATAGTCTTTCTTTTCTTCATTTGCTGTAACTGATATTTTATGATCATTTTTGCTTACATATAGATATAATGATGAGTCACCCTCATGAAGGCTATTAACATTAATACTATTACCATCTATAGCAACATTATTAATAGAATTAATATTTTCAAGTTTTAAAAGTGTTAAATCGTCATTATTTTTATTTTTAATAGGAGATGAAAATGCCTTTGTCTTGATACTTCCGCCATTTATTTCTATATTTTCCACAGCATTACTTGAGCCATCAGTCATACCAATTGTATTTTTTATAGTACTTGATGTCGAATTAGTAGTAATCGTACCACCATTAATTTCTATTTTTTCAATTGCTTTACTTCCATAACTTCCACCGATTCCTACTCCCTCATCAGTTAGTGTAGTTATATTTCCACCATTGATTGTAATATTAGAGACAAGACCATAACCTCCACTTCCAATTGCTGCAGAATCAGAATTTTTTCCATAGTAATAATTAGCTTTAGCGATTATATTTCCACCATTTATTACGATACTATTTACAGTACTTTCGCTACCACTTCCAATTGCTGCCCCAGCCATAGGAGATCCTCCTGCAACTGCCTCTATTGTTCCACCATTAATTTCTATTTTATCTATTTTTCCATTAGGACTAGCCGAACCAATTGCTGCCCCACTTTTACCTAATGAATCTACGTACAAATTACCGCCATTAATTATAATGTTTCCTGAATCCCTACTAGAATTTTCATCTCTTGCAAATTTACTTGCACCACCTATTCCTGAGGCATCTCCGCCTCCGCCATAAGCTTTTAGTTTTCCGTCATTAGTAGCAGATATTGTTAAAGTTCCTGTAGTTTCATGACCATAAAAACCAATTGCTGGATAATATTGTGGAGCCCTAATAGAGTTTTCATCATCTAAAATTAGCTCTACATTTGATGTAGGATTAATATAAATTGGTGAACCTGCTGAAGTACTATTATAAAATAGTTTAACATTTTTAATAGTTATAGTGGCATCAATTCCCCCAACTACCTCTATTTTTTCACTAACCTCACCAGAACTAGTCCCCTCAATTATATAGTTCCCTGATTCTAAAATTGTTGTTTTTACTACTGAACTACCTATCTTTTCTACTTTGTATTTACTTGTAATATCTTCTTCATTACCACTAGATACATTTAAAGTTGAAATTTGTTCACTAGCTGCTTTACTAAGAGTTACATTACTAAAAAGTATGCCTAATAAAACCATACATACTAAAAAAATTTTTTTCATTACTACTCTTTCCTTTGCCTTTCATTAAACATCTTATTAATTTTTTTAAAGCAACCATAACTACGTGTTATATTATCATACATTTAATCAAATTACTACAAAAACATTTTAAGATGCATTATGGAAATCATAGTATAATTATTTTTTTATGCTTAAATCAATCCTTTTTGAATCTAATAAGCTTGCAACCTTATCATCATGAGTCACTAAAATTATAGCTATTTTTGTCGCTGATATGCTTTTTATAAGATCTATAACCTCTAGACTAGTTTCATAATCTAATGCACTAGTTGGTTCATCAAAGCAAATAATTTTAGGTTTTAAAATTAAAGCTCTAGCAATTGCTACTCTTTGCTTTTCACCTCCACTTAGTTTTTCAGGATAAATATCCTTTCTGTCATATATTTGTAGTCTCTTAAGCAAATTAATAGCTTCATTAATAACATTTTCACGCGTATCAAGTTTATGATATAATGGCGCCATAATAATATTTTCTAGTACTGTTTTATTATTAAATAAATTTGCTTCTTGAAATACTAATGATATATTTTTTCTAATACTTTTTTCATTATATTTTTTGTTTTCAACATCAAATACTAGTTCATCATTCAAAACCATTTTACCACTATCTGCTTTTTCAAGACCACAAATTATATTTAATAAAGTACTCTTACCAATTCCGCTTTTTCCATATATTTGAACTATTTCACCTGCATTTACTCTAAATGATATTTCTTTAAATAATTGTTTATTCCCAAATGATTTAGATATTTTTTCAACTTCTAATAACATTGTTATCACCTAGTATTTATATGATTTTTCTAATTTTCTTAATATCTTTGTTATTATAAAAATTATTACAAGATAAATTATACCTACAATTAGAAAAGGAAATAATGATCCCTTTTCATTTGCGATAGCTTTAGCATTCTTTAAAATATCTGCTATGCCTAACACATAGACTAAAGAAGTATCTTTAACTAAGTTTATTATTTCATTACCAACCATAGGTAAAGTATTTTTTATTGTCTGTGGCAATATAATATTTCGATAGCTATATGCTTTACTAAAACCCAATACATTACAAGCAGCCATTTGCCCTTTAGCCACTGAGTTTATTCCTCCTCTATATATTTCTGTAAAATATGCTGCATAATTTAGAATAAAGGCAATAAAACATGCTGTATATCTATCAAAAACTATTCCCATATATGGTAGCCCAAAATAGCATACCATTAATTGCAATAACAATGGAGTTCCTCTCATTATTAAGACATAAGTATCAATTATTTTAATAACTACAATATTTTTAGTATTTCTAATAGTTGCAATCAATAATCCTAAAGGAATAGAAAATAAAAGTGTAACAAAAAAATATAAAAGAGTTGTTTTTAATCCCGTTAGTATATATACAAATATTTCTACCATAATTAAAACCACTTATCGTAAATTTCATCGTATTTTCCGTTACTTTTTAAAGTACTCAAAGCATTGTCAATAGCTTCCTTTAATTCATATGCATCCTTTCTAAGGCCTATTGCATACTCCTCTGAACCAAAATCATCGTTCAATACTCTAAATTTATCTTCTCCTTTAAGATTTATATAGTACCTAGCTAAAACCTCATCTGCCACTACAGCATCAACTCTACCTATTTCTAAATCCTGTAATGCTTCATTGTTAGTATCAAATTCTATTGCATTACCTCCAGATAATTTAGCATAAAGTTCTTCATCACTTTTTAATGCTTCTAAAGCTGAAGATTGTTTTTGTACCGCTACACTTTTTCCTGCTAAATCTTTTTTAGTTTCAATCGTACTATCAGAAAGTACAACTATTATTTGTTTATTAGTTAAATAACTATCTGAAAATAATACCTTTTCCTTTCTACTTTCTGTAATAGAATAGCCATTCCAAATCATATCAATATTTCCTTGACGTAACTCTTCTTCTTTCATTTCCCAATCAATAGCTTGAAATCTAATTTCTACGTCTATAATATTTGCCACTTCTTTTGCCAAATCAATGTCAAAACCTTGTAATTCACCTGTTTCATCCTTAAATCCCATTGGGGCAAAAGTATCATCTAACCCCATTACAATATAGCCTCTTTCCTTTAATTCTGTATAGTCAAGTGTGCTTTTTTTACCACACCCAACTAATGTTAATAAAGAAACTACCACTAATGCAAAAATTTTTTTCATATTTATTCCACCTTTCTTTTTAAGAAAACTAAGAAATAAAAAAACTCTCATCCCTAGTATATAACTAAAGGACGAGAGTAAATCTCACGTGGTTCCACCTTTTTTCATCACTACCTCACGATAGCAACCTCATCGAGTACAATCATACTCTAGCGCTTTAACGGGCGCCCCCGATGATAACTACTATTTTCATCATCATAGCTTAAAGGTGTGTTTCACTATGTTTTCTTTATCTTTTTTTCACCAACCAAAGACTCTCTAAAAAGAAAATTAATAGCTACTTTTCCTTCTCTTAGCATTTCTTGTCTTAATGTTAATACTTAAAAAAATAAATGTCAATGTCATTTTTTTAAAAAAATGTCATATTAATAAAACTAAGACTTATTATATATTATTTAATAATATATAAAATATTTTTCTAAAAATAACAAAAAGACCTTCTTGCGAAGATCTTAACTTTCATGATAATAAACTATTAGAAATATAATTACACTTACTATAGTTGCCACATATATTAATAAGCCAATACAGCTGCAAACAAACTCTATCCTCTCTTATTTGTGTCGAGATTAAGGAAGATTTTTCTTTTATTATTAGCCATTCTTAATTATTATAAATGCTTTCAATTTTTTTATAACTAAAAAGAGTATTAGCTACTACAATGACTAAAAATGGTAGACTATAAGTAAAACTCAATATAGGATATATCAACATAGATATTCCACCTAAAATACTTTTTGTTAAATAAAATGAAGAAATATAATCAGATACAAGAACAACAAACCATAAAGTCAAACAAATACATATAATACTAGAAATATACATTTTGTTTTTGAAATATTTAATATTTAATATAATACTTAAAACCAAACCAACTAATATATCAATTACAATTAAAGTATGTAATAAAATACTAGTCCCTCTATTACCAACAATAAAAATAATCATTGATAATAGTACTAACAATATCGCTAAAAAAATAAATAAGTACTTATGTTTCATAACAAAAACTCCTCCCATAAATGATTCTATATTTAGGGCTTTGATTAGCCTAACTAAACATTAATATTAATTATTTGCTAATAATTTTATGACTTTTAAATAATGCTGATACTTATTTTTCATCATCTATTCTTATAGTTAAATTTGTTTTATTTAGAATTACAATAACTTATTATAATTAAATTATAAGCTTAATTTATGTGTAATGCAATATATGTTAATATCATAACCATCTTTTGTAATCATATTATAAATTATGCATTTATAAAAATCTAAATACATTATCTATTATATTTTGATACTATCAATAAACTTTATTTATATTGGTGAATATCTAATAAATTATCATTTGTATTTAATAACACTCATATAAAAACATCTTATTTTTATTTCCTGTAACAACTTCTTTTTGAAAAGAAGAATATGTAATGACTTTTTTAAAACCAATCTCTTTCAAATATGCTTCCATTTCTCCAAATTTATAAAGATGAAGTTGAAAATCCATAAACTCAGTTTGTAATAACTTAGTTCCATCATATAATTCATAAATAGATGTAGAAAACTGTGTTTGAGTTTCTTCTTCATAATAGTTCCTGCTTTTTAATACTAAATCAAACCCATCTTTTGTTTTTACAGAAACTGATGTTTTGTAGTCATCATTATCAGGACATCTATCAGCAATAGTATCAACTGCAAAAACAAGTTTTCCATTTGGAGTTAACATTTTTTTTAACTTGCCTAAAATCTTTTTACATAAATCTATATCCGTAAATAAAGATACTGAACCAGAAGAAATAAAAATATAATCGTATAGTTGCTTTGAAGTATAGGCTAAAATATCCGCATGAACAACATTTGCATTAGGTTTTTTTTGCTTCAATTTTCCTAACATCTCACTAGATAAATCCATCCCGTGGATATCAAAGCCGCGTTCTATAAATGGAATTAAAAAACGTCCACTACCACATAAAGGTTCTAAAATTTTATTTCCTTTTTTGGCATAAGAAAGATAGAAATCTAACTCATCTTGAGGAGCCTTTTCATGTAATATTTCATACATCTCAGTACATAAATTCCCATAATAATTTTTCATAATAATTCATCACTTTTTTTCCCTTTCTTTTATAGGTACATAAATTGACATAACTGCTTTTTTAGATGCATGGCATCGTTCATCATATAACTCAAATGCATATTTTGTCTCATCAATACTATATTGACACTTACCAAACCATTCAGTAAAAATATATTTCCATGTTTCTTTAACTGAAATTGATAGAGGATCTTTATCATACATAGTTGCTGTATCTAAATTATTTACAGGAGGAGTTGTAAAGACAGCATATGTAGCAGCAGGAATTTCTACAACCAACATATCAGAAGTTACCTTATCAAAATTTTCAACTATAACAGCAAATAGATAAACCCCTTTTTCACTCTTTTTATATGGAATCCATACTCCTATTTCTCCATGTTTGGGTGGTTTTAATTGTTCATATAATCTATTTTCAAGATTAATTCCTTGATAAGAGTCCCAATATGCTGAAACATCTTCTATTTTTTGTTCTGCGATATTAGTATAAATTCCATATCCTGCCAATTTAAAAGATTTTTTTTTGATAATTTTTGGTGGCAATAATACTTCACTAATATTTTTAACAAATGTGTTATCTGTATTATTCATTCTAACAATATATGAAGTGGGTGTATAACCAAATTCTTTACGAAATGATTTAGAAAAGCCACTAGCAGTTTCAAAACCATACTGTAAAGCAACATCTATAATTTTTTTATCACTTGAAAGTTCACTTCTTGCAAGTGATAAACGATATTTTCTTATATACTCCATTACTGTAAGATTTGTTATTAAAGAAAAAATTCTACAAAAATGAAAGACAGAATACCCAACATAATTTGCAATATCTTGTACAGTTAAATTTTCATTTATATGCTCTTTAATATAAAGAATACTATCATCTATTATTTGATCATATTTCACATCATATCCTCCTATTTTAAGATTATTATAAATCATTTTTTTAATTTTGCTGTTCTTGATTTGCTAACTTTATTATTTTATTTTTTTGTGTCTATAATATGGTTAATTATTTATTTCATAATATTTCATTTTGTTATTATTTTTATATAAAAAAAGAAGAACAAACTCCACCAAGTTGTCCTTCTTCTCAATAACACTAGTTTTTCTTGGTTTTATAATACATATAAAATTCAAGAGAAACTAGCACTATTATAATATAAGAACTTCTACTTTTCAATTAGTAGAGTTCTTCTTTTTTTATTTAATGGCCTGCTTGCTTTTTTAATCGCAATAGTCTATAATAATTATAGACAATATTATTACCGAAAAGACAGTTCATTCTAAAAAGATGAGCTGTTTTTTTATGGGGGGTTATAAATACATAAAACCATAAAATGCCATTTTCCACTTTTAGCCTTATTAAGCCATTATTATTACTTTCTATGTATTTATAGGGGGGTAATTACTGTACCCCCCAACGCTAAAGCTTATGGGGGGATTAATATATATAATCACCACTTTACAAATACAATAGAAAATGATAAAATACATATGTCTAGGAACAAGAGTGTTTAAGCTTATTAGCTTGTCGAATGTAAAATAACATTTGACCAACAGACATAGTGTTTTGGTAAGTCACTTAATGTACTTGCCCTGCTCCATTTGGTGAAATACTTATGGACTTTAGGAATATACCTAAGGCAGTGAATGATTAAAAGAAAAAGGTGTCGATTGACACCTTTTTTTGTTTATATTATTATTTACCTAAATTGAATTTATGATTTTGAACATATTTTAACTCAACATCACTTAACTTATAACGTTCAGGATTATCAAAATCTATACGTTCATACATATCATCTACACTAATAGTATCACCTGTTTTTTTACCATTAAAATCTTCTTGGTGTTTTCTATACACTTCCAATTCCAACTCATGAGGAAATTTAGAATTCAAATCACTATAAATTGTCATTCTATTTTTATTTGGCATTATCTTACATACACCAACATTATTATTAGGATCTTGTTCAACACATAAAACTCTTCTTGCTTTATTAGGTTCTTTATTATTACCAAGTAATTTATCAGATAGAATAAAAATTTTATTAACATCTCCATCTTTTTCAAGTGAATTTAACTCATTAAGACTTTCAATCGAATGTAATTTACTCTTGTAATCAATAGCAGGATCTTTTAAAACACTATTAAAATACATTTTGTACACGCAACGAAATAAACACATTTGTCTTCTAATATAAATTGTTTTATTATTAAAATTAATATTTCATTTTTTGATTTATCAAAATAATAAACATTTCTTCCTAACAACGACTGTGCTTTTGCTACTGTTTAAATTTCCATTCCTTTCAAACTATTTAATAAATTATCACTCATACTCACTCCTTCTAAAAAGGTAATTTAAATCTATCTGAATCAAAGTAAGCAAAACAAATTAAACTATCTAGCTTTTATGATTATGATATCTATAGGACTTAGGAGAAATGAATTAGTTAATATAAAATGTGAAAACATTGATTTAACTAAAAAAACGTGTATACCTTGAAAAAACAAAAACAGCTAATCCAAGATACATTTATTTACTAGATCAGAAATCAATAGATATAATCAAAGATAAACTTAACGATAATGAAGATATCTATTTTCAGCTAATCATAAAAAATTCAGTACTTCTTTTGTTGATTCGTTTTTTTCAAGAATAAAAAAAGAACTAAGAATTGATATTCTTAGTCCTCATAAACTTCGCCACACCTATGGCACTATGTTATTAGAAAATGGATCAAGCTTAGAATCAGTTCGACTACTTTTAGGACACAAAACTTTTGAAATGACTAAAAGATATGTTCATCTAACTAATAAAAAGCTTGAAAATGATAATTCTATTTATAACCCTCTTAATTGCATAAAAAAAGCGTGAAGGAGCAGCAACTCTCTCACGCAAAATTAAGCTTTAAAATCCACACCAACGATTTTTTTGGCTTAATTACAATTAAATTTTGGCAGGACTAGCTGGGATAGAATAAACCTTAAAAATGGCTTTATTTAAGTCTTTTTTTTATTTTTAGGGAATTATTTAGGGACTCCAATATATTAATCATATTAGATGATCAATATATTATTAATAGATAACTAACATTTTAAAAATCATAATATTATTTTTTCCCTAACTTTTCCCTAAAGATTTTATTCTTTCTCAATAAGCAAAAAACGTCATACAAGTATTTATTACTTATATAACGCTTTTGCAAATTTTCAAAATTAAGAGAACTGATTTTGTAAATAAATATATCAGATATTATTTACATTTTTGTTATAGTTTTGTTTTAATAAAAGTCAAGTTTTTTAGGAAGAAAAATAAAGTAAAACAAAACAGTAAAAAATTACAGGAATTTAAAAGTTTTATTTGACTTTTAATATTACTAAACTAAATGTAAGATTTTTTCTCCTCTTATATTTTATTTACACTCTTTTTATAGTTTTATTATACATAAAGTCAAGTAAAAAAATTTAAAAAGGAAGAAACACTTTCATCTTCAAAAATAAGATTACTAATTTGTTCTTCCTTTTAATGTCTAATTTCTCTGTCGGTTCAGAAGCTACACCCGTCACACCTAGGTAGAAAATTATATTTTCGTTATTCCAAGTATTGCTCGGCTACTTGTGCCATATCAGGTTCATGTGTGTTTCTTCGCCCGTCCTGAAAGCGCCCGATTTTAAAGATGTTAGACCATCTATATCTACTTCATTTATACCATGAACTAATCTCTTTTTCAATAATTCAAAAATAATAATAAACAAGAAAAAACTCTCACATTTTGTGAGAGTTTTAAAATTGTTATATTATTAATTGTAGTTTTAAATCTTAGAAAGTAATTTTGTATATAAATTATATTCATCACGATTACAACTTAAATTAAATTGTTTTTCTTCTTCTGATGTGTAATATATAATCATGACCTCCTGTTAAGAAATTAATTTATAAGTCAAAATCCAATTAAAATAGTTACTTATCTCAAAAAGTTATAAAAAGGTGCCACATCTATTCAATGAAGCACCTTAAATAACTAACTATAAATTATATTATTGAAGCACTGGTACTTTATCTTTATCATAAAATACTAAAGTCCCATTTAAATAAGCATCTAAATCTTCATCTTCTAATACTATAACACCATTTGGTAAGATAAAGCTTCCATTGATTGTTACCTTTGTAACTGCTGAAGAATTAATAGTTAATTGAACAAATCCCATTTCAGCACTTCCTCCGCATAGTAAACAAGTTGCAAATCTTTGCCCAGTATTATATGACCCACTTGCAACTGCATGACCTTGTAGCTGAAATTCATCACAATGACAATAGCCGTAATGGTTTGTGTAACTCACCCATGAATATGAATAATCATATGAATGACCTTTAAAATAGTTACATTTTGTACATCTGCAAAATTCAAAATCGTGATAATTAACTGTGAAATTCCCACATACACAGTATTCATTATGCTTTGATGCATTAACTTGTTCGTATGAATGTGTATATGCGTGAGTGCTGGTTTCTACTTTATAACATTTTGTACATTTATACCAATGTTTATCTTGGGATTTTGCTAAAAATTCATATTCATGCGCACAACTTGCAGATTCTACTAAATGTGAGCCACCACTCCAAGATGTCAATACAAAATCGCTAGCATCACAATAGAAACACACATATGTATAAATTCCATTCTTATACCAATATCTACGATAATCATGAAATATATGCTTGTTGTTAGCAACCGCTAGCCCCTGTATATCCTGATAATGTAAATCATCATCTCCAGCATATCCCATAAGAGATATGTGTGTCCAAGGGCCATTGTTCATATCTAAATCTTGTAATCCTATCATATGACCTAACTCATACATAATTGTATCATAATCATTGTAATATTTAATTTTAATTTCGTGTAAAAGTGGGACTGGATTAAATTGTCCTATTGTACCACTTAGTGAAGGGGAATATCTAATAGGGACAACATCAATTCCATTGGTTGAGCATTTTTGTAAATTAACTATTGGTCCATCATAATCTGCAAGTCTAACACTATTCCATTCTTTAACTGCGTTATCCACATTCGTAATAAATGTATTTTTTTGAGAATCTGTTAAACCTGCCAACGATGATTCATCTATCCAATATTTATATAAGGGACTAATAATCGGCATTATTTGCCAATTTCTACAACCAGACTCGTATGCAGATGAATAACCGTTTTCTCTACTCGCCCCACAACTAGAACTGCATCCAAACCCAGTCAATGATTCTGGTATTGTATTAATTTCATTTCCATTTATGTTTTCTTTTAAATCTTCTCCATTAACGCATCCATATCCTATGTAATTTTGTGGATTAATTTCCACTGAAGGAACCTCTTGCGCATTAACGACAATATATGGCTCATCTAGAGTTATTGGTAATATTATGTTGTAACTGTGATTAGTGACATAAAAAGTTTTTTTGCTGCGTTCATTAAGATATAATTATTTTTCTAATTCAAATCTAACGATGACTACTCCATTATATCCTTGTTCACTTGTCACCTCAGCCACAAATGAATTTGTTTTATTTCCGTCAACTATTTTTCCGTTAAATATCCATTCCTTAACTACATACCCATCATCTGGGATGGCAATAAAAGTCATTGTTCGACTCCCATTTTTTCCTCCTAATAATTTAGCAACTCTTGAACTATTGTTACAATTCAATTCGCAAATGGGGCTGTCTTCATCACGACATCTCCAAATGCTGTTTTCAGAGATCGAATCATAGATTTGGATTTCTCCGTTACCTCCTTCAACATCGTAATGAAAAAAATATCCATAGCCATTATTTGTGCAGCTAACCATTCCTACGAGGCTAAAGAGAATCACACCCAATATTAAAAATAATTTGATTGTTTTGTTTTTAAACATATGATTAATACCTCCTTATTACATTGTATGAAATATAAACAAAAAACTCCCTATAGTTTTACCTAAAGAGAGTAGTATCATTATTTATATTAAATCCCTAGGTAATTTATTTAAATCCTTAGGTAATTTATAAACACTATCAAGGTTGTTTAATTTCACTTATATTTTATCAAATATAAGCTATTATTTCAATAAAATTACAAAATTTAATTCATATAGCAAGCAAATTAGGCAAATTTTGCATTTTAAATTAGGGTCTTTAATTTTACATTACTGGTTTATTATCTGAATAATCTAATTCTCTTAAATTTTTGATTATGTAACCAAGATTTTTATTTTCTAGAGCATCATAATTTTTTTCTATATTTCCAACATGCATTAAAGAATATATCCATTTTAAATCATTTTCTATAATTTGAAAAAATGCAATAATCTCACTATGCATAATTTTAAAATCATTGTAATTCAAGTAATCACCTCTTATTCTATATTGCTTCAACAATTGAAAAACACTTATTTTGGCAAAAAGATTTCGTACTTATTTAATGTCGCGGTATAAGAATAGTTTTATCGCAAAAATAAAAAATCTATAGTTATACAAATACACAATCAGTAATACTATAGATTTAATATTAGTTCATCATCAATTATTTCATAAATCAATAACTAATCAGGTTCAATAATTCTATTTGCTAATAATTCGATGACTTTTCTTAATTTGTCTTCTTTTTTCCCTCTCTTTAATACTTGCTTATAATCGGCTTTAAACTTATTAGTATATCTAATGTTAAGCATTTAAAGACTCCATTAAATCATCTACGCTTGTGAATTCTTTACTTAAATTCTTTTTGTTTCTAGCATCATCAATTGTTTTTAAAGTTTCTTGATTTAAACCATCTAATTTAACCTCAAATGGTAAACCATTATATCTAAGAGCTTGCTTATAAAAAATAGTAGTAGCTGTAGTCATATCTAATCCTAGACTTTTAAATAAAGCTGATACTTGTTTTTTTTAGTTCATCATCTATTCTCATAGTTAAATTTGCTTTATGTGGCATTACCATCACCTCTTGTACTTACATTATATACTTTTTGTATGTGCATTGAAATAAAAATGTCTTTATTTGTTATTTAAAACAATAAACATTTCCTATTATACTTATATACTTTCTTGTTAAAGTTGAACACTTTTACTAAAAGATGAACACTAATTATTCAAACTTGAACACTTTTTATACTAACTTGAACACTTATTTGTTAAAGTTGAACACTTTTTATACAAACTTGAACACTGATTTATTAAAGTTAAACACTTCAAGTTAAAAGTTAAATACTTTTATTTAGTCATCATCCGTCCTGTCTAATGTCGGTCATAGTCTAGACTAGTCTTGTCCACGTCAAAGTCTTTCCTTGTCATGACTTGTCCTATGTCTTTGTCTAGTCTAGTCAGTGACGTGTCTATGTCTTGACTCACTCTTGTCTTTTGGAATAAAAGAACTATAATTTAAATACAATAATACAAATCGAGAGGTAAATTATGAAAGAGATAAGAGCAATTATTCGTTTTAAAAATACTAAAGAAATTCGTTATGCATCTTTAGAAGGTGCATACGTTAATATTGACTTTGATCTTTTTATTAAAGGTAAAAAAGAGAAAAGTTATTCATTAGACGTAGATAGAAGATTTAAATATATTCCTTTGGGAAAATATAATCTTTTAAATTTTATGAAAGACTTTATCGTTTCTGATGATATCGATTGTCAAAAAGATATCGAAATAGTTGTGACAAAAGTTGAATTGGTTTTTCCTAATGAAACATACTCATTGGAAAATGAAATTTTATCTTATTACACAACAAAATTTTTAGAACGAAAAGGAGTCAATGCTAGAGATTATATATAAAACCAAATTAAAAGAGGGTGTGAAATAATTCTCACACCTTTGTTTATAATTATTTTTCTACTTGTATATATCATCTATATTTAGAAGAATATACTCATCACTTTTAAACGAAAAGCCGCTTTTCGCAACAAAACCATATTTATAGCACTCAAGTCCGGTTTGCTTAACCTGTTCTATTTCTTTTAAAATGTCAGACAATTTTAATTTATGATTAATAAACTTAACCTCATAAAAAATATAACCTAATTCATCTAACGTAACAATATCAAATTCACCATTCGTTTTATTTTTAGCGTCATCATAATAATACTTTCCTAATTCAAAAAACGGAGGGTTGATATTTCCTTTTAAATTTTCTTTTACCAAATATTCTTTTACTATCTCTTCAAATTTATGAGGAACGTACTTTGTTTCAAAATCTTCTTTAATAAATTTATTGAAAAAAACAGTTGGATCTAAAAACTTCAATTTTGACTTATTAGGATAAATATATTTATAATAAAAATCTGACAAATTATCTGAAATATAGTAGCTAATCTTTTTACGATTATTACTATCATTTATAGGTGATATCTTCATTACAACACCCATATCAATTAATTTATCAAGCACATCTACTAAAGTTGGACCACTTGAAACATGTGAATGATCTAATATATCTTTGAATTTTTTATATCCTTTAGCAAGTGTTTCAAAAACTTGATTTGCATTATTAATTTTAGTCATTTGACCATATAAAAAATTTGATATTTCGTTTTCCAATCTAGCTCCATCTGAAGCTATCAAATTAATTATATTCTCTTCAACTGTTTTTTTAGTATTAATCAAACGATTATAATAAGGTATACCACCAAAGACACTATATATCTTAACCTTATCTTCATAACTATAATCATCATAAAACAATTGCGACTCATAATAGTTCATCGGTTTAAGTTCTAAGATATAATCAAATCTTCCATATAAAGGATTATCATGCTCAACTAAAGATTTCATAATATCAATATAAGAACCACATAAGATCAATTTTATTTTTGACTTATTTTTATTTTCATCAATTAATTTTTGAATAATACTATCCATTCCTTTAACAACTTCTCTTAAATATGGATATTCATCTAAAACTAAAACTAATTCTTCACTATATGCTATTTTGAATAAATAAGTTAGTACTTTTTCTATATCATCATTTTGATATGGTATACCAAATTGTTCCTCAATTAATTCACAAATACTTAATGCATTATTAGTAGAAGTTGTTTGCTTGCATTCGAAATATATATTTTTTTTATTTGTTTCTTGTAAGCAATGATTAATTAATTCGCTTTTACCAACTCTTCTGCGTCCATATACGAGGCATACTTGCATTGAATTTTCAACTAAAATACTTAGGATTTTTTTCTTTTCATTTTCTCTTCCAAAAAACATAATATCACCAGCCTGATTTAAGTATAGCATAATCTAAATTATGTTTCAAGTTTTGTTCGGATAAAACCGAATCATTTTAAACCGAATAAAATTATTCTTTGATAAAACTATTACTATCACTTATTCGTTTTTACTTTTTGTTTTTTTCCCAATGATCATAATTCCATTTTTTTAGTTTCAATATAATCTTTTTTCTGCTCTCTATAAAAATATTTTATCTTATCATTTATGGAATAAATTTTAACGTACTCTTTATTAAAAAAGACAATATTTAAATATTAACTATAATAACAAAAACGAACTACATACCAAGGACAAATAAGCATTATATGAATTCTCAGGACCTTATTGTTAGGTTCGTTTTTTATATTAAATTGTATTCTAACTTAATAATTATCCAAGTTCTTCACTATAAACTTTGATTTTTTTCTCTTCATCAATTGCTTTTATAGCTATATGATTAAACAAAATTGAATAATCATCTATTGTTAATCCATCATTTCCGTTACTTTCTATATCATCAAAACCCCAATAATTCTTTATGGAAATTTCTATTTTATATGATTTACCTACATTTTTATTGAATACTTTTTCTTTAAATTCATAATCTAGTATTTCATTTAAACTAAACTCTACTGCATCACATCCATGAATACGACTGTCAAATAAAAGATGTTTTTTACCACATTTTGAACATTTTGCATAAATAATAATTGTATAATCTTTAGGATTCATTTCATTTATTTCTTTAATACTTAACGGAAATTCTCCATATTTCAATTTAAAATATTTAACTACTCGATTTTTATCAAGTTCTTTATCAAATTCTCTATCTTCAATCCCTCTTTTATTATAAACAAATACTTCTCTATAGCCTAATTCAGGATATTCATAAAATGCTCCACAAATTGGCCATTCAATGTAAGAATCATATTCATCATGCCACCATTTTTCTGATTTCTTAATCAATCTTTTTTTATCATTAGACAAAATAGCTTTTTTAGGGATATTCTTAAAAAGAATAAAATTATCATTTCCGCAATCACAACAAATAGACATTGTTAATCTTTCATTATTTTCTTTTATTTTAGTTGCTATACATCTTAAGTATTTAGGAATCAAAATCATTTATATAACATCCTTTCTCGTTTAACTATTGTATTTTCGCCACTTAATAATTTATTCAAATTTTAAAATTAAATACAATCCCTTCACTAGTATTATAGCAAACATATACTATTTCGTTAACTAATACAATAATAAATTCAATAATAGTTTGAATTGTATAACCATATTAAAAGTTTTTAGTAATATCCCTTATAATCTTAAATAAAATCTATATCTATATATTTCATAAATTTTAAAACAAAAAAAGAGACCTTCTTTCGAAGGTCTTAACTTTCATAGTGGCAGGACTAGCTGGCGAAAACTAAACAACATTATTAAGGTTATTTACTATTCATTTATATAACATACATATGCTTTTAAACTTCTTCTATATATTACTTCTATGTTATAGATTCCAAACTCCAATATTCCTATTTTAAATAAAGAAACATAATCTTGGAGCTGTCTAGCATTTATTCCATAAAGTAAATACATTTCCTTAGGGATATATCATTCTATCAATTAACAATTTATAATATACAATAAATAATTTCAATCCATAATCCATAGGATTACCCCCTACTTACATATTACAAACTGATTATAACAAACAACAATACGCTAATAAGGTGGTTTACTTTTTATTTTAATTTTTTTCCAATTATTGGAAAAAATAAGGATGCTAGATTTTACCTAACATCCTTTTTTAAGTTATAAACAAATTATCAAATCACTAATGAGGAAAACTTTCCTCATAACCCCATATACCAGCCAATGCCATAAGAACGCCTATTATTAATAAACCTAAAATAGCAAAAACAATAGAATATTTATCAAAAAAATCATATATTCTTCTTAAAAACATGTCTTCTACCTCCAAAATTAAAAATAATACATTCTATCAAATAGTAAATAAAAAAATAACAACCTGGTAATAAAACCAATAACAACGGATTATACAAGAAAGAAGTCAATGAAGAATAAGAAAAACCTAACTTTAATTTAGCAATTACAAAATATATAATACCTAAAAATATTGTTGTTAAAATTACTGAAATTAAAATTTTTAAAATACTTACTTTATTCCTTGTATTCACATTTATTTCTTTTACATTTAATGATATATTTCCTAACAACTCATTAATACTTTTCTTATTAGCATTAACACTATTCATTTTATTATACAACTGTCTCTGCTTTCTCAAATTCACCTTACATCCCACCTTTATTATAACAAATTTTTAAATGTCATTCAATTGATATAATTTTTTAACAACTACATTATCTGTATAAATATTCTTATTCTCACTTGTATATACACTAATATAATTGTTTTCTACTTCTTCTCTAATTAGTTCATATTCATCCTCATTTAATTCCTTTGGTTTAATTAGATTATTACTTTTATAATAACGTTGCTTATTTAAACGTTCTAAATAAACTGTATCTGATATTTCATTAAAAGATTTAATCATGTACTTACTAATATAAGTTGTAGTTCTTGACTTATCTTCTATAAGTTCAACATCACTTTTACCATAAGTCCATGACTTTAAACCTATTCCATCCTTACACTTATAACCATTTAAATAATCACGATCTAACCATGCAGGAACTTTATACAACAAATCATTTGGTATATCGCTCATTAAAAAATGATAATGTATCGCTCCATTCTTTTGAAACTCAGGAACACCTAAATAATACAACTGATAACCACGGCGCTTTAACTTATTCTTAAATTTATCAAAAAAATTAGATAAAAAACCTGAACATTCTTCTATACAAGATGCATTTTCTACATATTGAAACTTCAAATCATATTCATCCTTTTTGCGATTAGCATTATTTTCTAAATGCTTTTCTTTTTCACTTATTGGAGCAAATGTCAAAGTGACAAAGTATTTAAAAAGACTTAAATTACACCTGGCATAATCAATAAATGTTCGATAAGTATTATCTAAAGATTTCCTAATCTTTTCTTTTGTAGTTAGTGGCAATGGCTCATAATTAACTATATATTTTTGATAAGCCCAATCAGCTAAAACTATATTACCATCTAAATCTAATTCAAGCATATCTTCTTTATTTTCTGCAATAGCATAAGATATCGTTTCAACTATTTTTTTGTCATAATTATATATTGCACCTTTATTAAATACCATATTCAAATAGTCAGCATTCAAAGAACCATCTTCATTAAAAGCTATATCTATAAAATGCGATAAACAATATTGCTTAATATCGTTTAGCCTATCATTTACATATCTATCATACTCAGGACTATCAAGCTTATTAGCTATAACATCATTATCTATATCAACAAAATATTTATCACGATAACACTTATTAAGATATCTAATACATTCACTCGACAACTTATCTTCATAATCAATAGAACCTATTTCTAAAGCCTGTACCTCACCTAATAGTTTTCTTAGTGATGGATCCTTTGTATAAGACCTTTGCATATGACTATTAACTTTAACTTCAACATAATTAATTAAATCTCTAGTTTTAGCTTTTTGCGAACGATAGAAAAATGATAACATTTGATGCTTTACATCATTTGTTAATAAACTAGATAAATAGTATCTTGCATATCTATTAAACTTCATAATTTAACCCCTACTTACTCCTAAAATACTAAAACGTCGGAAATATATGGCTTATTGACAAGACGCGCACGCGTGCACATGCGTGCACGCATACGCGTACGCCATACAGCTAAAAATGTCAATACCTATTATTATATTTTTTAACGTTAGTTCTAGGAGCAAACCACAAAGTCAAATCATCTTTTAATTGATGAATAACCATAATAGCTAAAGCTATCACTAATGACCAAAGCATTACATTAGATTTATCCTTTAACAATAAATTAACTGATATAACAATAGCTGCAACTATTGCCCCGTAAAAAACTAATTCTAATATTATTTTTAAACCTTTCATAAAATCACCTCATTTTAGACCTATATAACGTTTTAAACACACATACGATAGTTTATTCATACTCTAACAAAAACGCCTTAAAAATCAAAATCTACATTAGTATTATCTTCATTTTCTATCGTTTCTTCTTCTACTGGAGTTTCTTCTAATTTCTCCATATATTTTTTAAATTGTTCATCAGTAAACAACCTTTCACGTTCATTATTTTCCATTATAAATTTTCTAAACTTCAAATAATCAACTAATAGAAAAATAAAAATAATTAATAACAATACTAAAAAAATTATAGTTAATAAATCAAAATTCCACTCCATTTTATTCCGCCTCTTGATGCTCAAACAAAAAACTTGCCATATTATTTTTAATTGCATCGGTCTTAAAATAACTATTTTCTTTGCTAGATAAAACATCACTCATTTTATCTAACATATCACGAATAAAACGATAATCATGCGTATCATAATTACCTATTGTTTCTCTAAGTGGAAGATAAATTATCCTCTCTTCACCAGCTTCAGTTTTACCAACATCTTCAATCCTTGTATATCCAATAATTTTAAGCTTAACAACAGCAAGACTTTTAAAGAACCTAATAGCATTATCAAATCTCTTAGCTTTGAATCTATATTTACATCTAACAGTAAATTTATAGGAATCAAACTTTCCATACTTCTTCTTGATACTTCTAACAATATTTGATTTGAAAAAATAACAAAATCGATATCTTAACTCCAATAGTTTTTTTCTAAATTCAAAATATTTAATAAAGAGAGAATAATCAGTAATAATTTTCCTTCTTTCAATTGAAACATAATTAGTATACAACGCACGATCAGAAGATATCTCATCGTCATTACGCTGCTTTATCGAAAAGTAAAAAACCGTTTCTTCAAATATTTGTCCCCACAACGCTTTAAGTTCTTTTTTACCAGTATCTTTAGCCATTTTCGAATTAGAAAGAATTTTACCTCTAATAAGGGATAACTCATCTTCCATTACTACCGACCAATTACGAAGATAAAATTCATGTGTAATACAAACATCTTTTATGTTCATAGTATTATCAGACAAATACCTAGAATGCATACCAGATGCAAAACTATAACGCCAGTTCTTAGAATAAACATATATACCTCTATACATTACGACATAATAACACTCAATGTACTTATAAATGATTTCAAAAACACTCTTACAATTAATAAAATCATTCACAATACCATCTTTAATATTACATAGTTCAAAAGCTCTAACCGTCATATTATGCCATTCTTGATAAAACGAATCATCACTCACACATATTTCGTCTAAAGCCTGATTTAATTTAAAAAAATCAACATGCGGAAGAAAATCAATAGTTTCAAGCATTTGATTCAAACAAGTCTCATAAAGTTCACGTTCCTTAACATGCACCAAACCATTAACAGTAGACGTTTTACCAGCTCTAACATTAGCAAAAACTGTGACCAAATACTTTAATTCATTCTTAACAAAATCACGTGTTTTATCCAAGTGGTAATCCTTTATTTTATGTTTTATTTTAAGAAATATGTAAAAAGTTAAAAAAATTATAATTAATGAAAATAATATTAAATTACTATAATTTAACAAATAATTTTTATTAATCATTAAAATCACTCACTTTTTTACTTTTTCTCTTTTTAATTAAATAAGATATCAACAAAATTGGACTAAATACTATTTTAAAAACTAATGTTATTATTAATGCAATTATTTTAATAATATAAGGGAACAAAGTAATAAGTAAAGGCAAACCAATTACTAAACCAATAATAGAAAAAATAATCTCTAAAAAATGTTTACCAACCCAATTAATAAATTCTTTTAATTGTTGCAAAAATCCATCATCATTTGGATTATGAATATCAGCATGTCCACTTGACGAAGTATAACTATCAGCAACTATCGCATGTCTTATTTCTCCTTGTTCCTCAT
Source organism: uncultured Acholeplasmatales bacterium (assembly GCA_944324805.1). Classification (GTDB taxonomy): domain Bacteria; phylum Bacillota_I; class Bacilli_A; order Acholeplasmatales; family Anaeroplasmataceae; genus CALUXS01. The sequence goes on from CALUXS010000004.1 coordinate 182,602, forward strand.
ACCAAATATCCATAACTGATAAATCTTTTATATCAACAAAATTATCTACAGATTGACTTCTTTTATCACCAATATCACTATGATGTGCCTCTGCCATTCTTGTTAATTCATAACCATCTTTAGATCCAAACATAAACGCCCATTGATAATTATCAATTACATCTTTATTAGGATTTTCAAACTCATATGAAGATAAATCCATTATAGAATCCCATTTATAAGTTTTCTTTCTAAACCATCCATTATAACTATTAAATTCATATGACTCACCAGCATCTATTAATTGTTCTACATCTTTTTCAATAGTAGGTTCAACTAAAGAATTCGGACAAAATGAATCCATTCCTTTAAAATTAGTTAAAAAATGATTAATACCATCAAAAGAATTATCACCAAAATTAACCACCATTTGATCATTATGTTCTGGAGAATCCCAAATCGTCGGATATTCTGTCATAACATATTTATATGTATCATATACTACTCTTATTCTAGTAATATTCTTCAATTCAACATTTAAATTAAAAGCACAATAATAAAAAATTTTAGGTTTCATCCACCCCTCTAAATTTAAAAGATTAAAATAAACAACCTTATCAGTTATTGTTATCATATTTTGACGAAGTACTTGTGTCTGATCACCATTACAAATATAAGTGCATCCAACACCTAGCACATCATCTGCTGAATATATTTGACGAACTGCATAACTACGATTAGGATTATCTAATGGAGTTAATCCAATAACTTCATACTTACGTATTTTTTCATTTGGAGAAAACGAAGATAATAAAATATCATAAGTTTCCCAAGAATATGTATTTTCATCTACATCAACACTACCACCATTAGAATACTTAGTAGCAATATCAATTTTATTAAAATTTCTTTTTTCATCCGTTACATAAACATAAAAATAAAGTTTATCTAATTTATATGATTCGCTTAACATAAATGCTTTATCTGACAAATAAAAACCAGTTTGATAAGCAACTAAATCAAAGCCATAGCTTGTCAATTCTTCACAAACACTGCCTGTTTTTTCATCAATAACATAATCACCATTATCTAACTTAATATAATCTCTAGTATCAAAAGAGCAAAGGCCAACAATAGATAATAACATAATAAATAACAAACAAATCTTTTTCAAATTAATCACCATCCATAAAAAAAGGGGATAGGGTTTTATAACCCTAACCCCATATAACTAAAATTTAATCACATAATCTTCAATTAATATTTCATTAGAATAAATATAGTTTAAAATAGGAGTTTCAACTGTAGATTGTCCTAATGAAGAATCAACAATTATTCCTGTTTTATAAACCTCAACCATACTATTCCATCTCGTCTTAAAATCCCAAAAAGAATCCGTTTTATAGTCATCATTTAAATTAAATAAAATTGTAAACCATTCATATAAATACTCATACCACTTCATCTCACGTTTTAACGATTCATTCATAGTCACATTAATAGCAAACGAATAATCTTCTCCTGTTATCGTTTTTACATTTAATTTATAAACTCCTACATTAAACGTATCATACTCACCTAAAACATCAGTTATTGACTCTTTTGTTATTCCTAAAACTTTTGCTGCATATTCTTTAATTTGTTCAGTTGTCAAAGACACACCTTTTTCCAAAACAATAAAATAGTCATTTAAAATAACATCAGGTGCCATTCTATCTTCTACCATAATATTAACTGATTTAGATATCTCATTATTTGACTTATCTTTAGCTTTAATTGTAACAGGATATGTACCTACTAC